>JBFLXH010000024.1:0-39671 GCA_040757295.1 Bacillota bacterium
ACATATTTTTCTTCTTGCCAGTGAAGGGGTTAGTTTCTTATTGCCTTTTTCCGGTGCACCCCCTCAGATAGCAGCGTAACGAAAATATTATGTTAACTTAGGGTCTTGACATAATACCGCTGCTCTCAGCTTTTACTATAATGAGCGAGGCCACTAATTATTCATTGATTTACCGTGGCCTCAAAGCGAATTTCATACTCGGCTTCATTATGATAATGCAATTTTATCCCTTGCCGAGTATATAAATTTAATAAAAAAAGCGAGCTTTAACTGAGAGATTTCCCAGTCAAAGGTCTCGCTCTTCAGCATGTGTAATCCTGCAGCGTTCTATGTATGGCCGGGCAATTTGCCGAGATTGTCGACCATACCCTGCCTGTGGCAGGAGCTACTCCCCTTTGGACAACTTCAGCATACACCTTACTGGCAGGCCTGTCAAGGCTGTTTGTTAGATTTGGCTTCTGCACAAGAGCCTGGCATAAATTGCTTAAATCATTTCGTTGCATCCTTTAATTAATGGCTTAGCAGGAAAAAAATGTTGGGTGTGGAATACTATTAACAAAACACCGTTTGGTGACAAAAAGGAGAGGAATTCCATGCCAGAATTGAAAGGCTCGAAAACCGAAGCTAACCTCTGGAAGGCCTTTGCCGGTGAATCCCAGGCCAGGAATAAATACACCTATTTTGCTTCCGTTGCCAAGAGTGAGGGGTTTGAGCAGATTGCCGGCATTTTCCTGGAAACTGCAGACCATGAAAAGGAACATGCCAAACGGGCCTTTAAATTCCTGCAAGGGCTGGGAAATACCGAACAAAACCTGCAGGCTGCCATTGATGGAGAAAACTTTGAGTGGACTTCCATGTACAAGGAATTCGAAGCGGTAGCCAGAGAAGAAGGGTTTGACGAATTGGCTGACTTCTTTCGGGAAGTGGGGGAAGTGGAAGAAGAGCACGAAAAAAGATTTGCTGCCCTCTTAAAGAACCTGCAGTCAGGAAAGGTGTTTACCAAAGACCAGCCTGTCAACTGGCATTGCCGCAACTGCGGCTATGTGCACAAAGGGCTGGCAGCGCCTGAAGTGTGTCCTGCCTGTGCCCATCCCCAAGCTTACTATCAAATCCTCTGTGAAAACTACTAAAGAAGCAAAGAGGAAGCAAAGAGGGACGGTTCTCTCCCTGTCGCAAAAAAATGCAGGGGGGTAATAACATGAAAAAATGGCGCTGCACCGTATGCAGCTATATTCACACAGGTCCCCGGCCCCCGGAAACCTGTCCGGTTTGCGGGGTGTCCAGTGAATTCTTTGAGGAAGTCCAGGAAGAAGCGACTCCTGCCGGGGGAGCTGCTTCACCGCCTGTTGTGCCCTTGACCCAGGCAGGCGGTAAAATCAAAGAATCCTTGTTTAAAATCTCCTACGGGCTCTACGTTGTCAGTTCCAAGGACAGGGAAAACAAAATCAATGCCCAAATCTGCAATACGGTTTTCCAGATTACCAGCGAGCCGCCCAGGGTTGCCCTTGGCATTAACCGCAACAACCTTACCCACGACTACATCGTTCAAAGCCAAGCCCTGGCGGTAACAGTATTGGGTACGGCCAATATGGAACTGGTCAAGCACTTTGGTTTCCAGACCGGCAGATCGGTGGATAAGTTTGCCGGCATGGAATACTCCCTTTCGCCGGCAACTGGCTGCCCTATTTTGGCTCAGGGCATTGCCTATCTGGACTGCCGTGTAATACCGGAACTCTCGGTTAATATGGGAACCCATACCCTGTTTATAGCCGATGTCATTGATGGAAATATATTCGGGGAAGATCCGCCTTTGACTTACGGTTATTACCGGGCTAACCGGGCCAGGCCTGGCAGGTAATCCTTTTCAAAAATAAAGGTCCCAGTTGGGATAGGGAAGGGGGGAGGGCTATGGGGCATCTCACAATCGCCAAAAGCCAGGTATACAGGGCCCTGGCTGAAAGGCTGGAAAAAAATCCTGTGGGAGTCAAAATAAATGAAACTCTCATGGAGATCTTATACCGGCTGTACACGGCAACGGAAGCCGAAATCGGGAGCAAGTTTCCCATGTCCTTTACCCCTCTGCAAAAAATAGCCGTCATTACCGGACTGGATGAGCATATCCTGGCAAAACACCTGGAGGATATGGCCAACAAGGGCCTGGTCATTGACGTTTTAAGAGACGGTGTCCATTATTACTTCCTTTCGCCCATGGCCATCGGGTTTATGGAGTATACCTTCATGCGGGTGACAGATAAAGTCCCGCTGCAGGAACTGGCTGAGCTGTTTGAGAAATACCACCAAGCCCCTGGGGTTGTTGAGACTTTTTTTGGCGCAGAGACAAAATTATTTCATGCATGGCCTTACGAGAGCCTGATTCCGGCGGAGGTGGAAACTGAGGTTCTTAATTATGAGAAGGCTGCCGCCATGATCCGTGATGCCGGAGCCGGTAGCTTAACCATGTGTTACTGCCGTCACCAAGCCCAGCACCTGAGGAAAAACTGTTCGGCACCTATTGAGGATGTGTGCATGTCCTTAGGGCGGGCGGCGGAATGGCTCATCCGGCGGAATTTTGCCAGGCCCGCTTCTGTTGACGAACTGCTCCGGGTGTTGGACCAGACGGAAGAATTAGGCTTGATCCACTTAGCGGATAATGTGCAAAATAACCCCGCCTATCTTTGCCACTGCTGCGGGTGCTGCTGCGGTGTCCTTCGGGCCACAAACCAGCATGGTATCAAGGGGGCCCATCCCAGCAACTTTATGGCCGTAGTCATTGAAGCAAAATGTATTGGTTGCGGCGCCTGTGTTAACCGGTGTCATGTCAAAGGGATCAGGGTAGCCGAGCTGGGAGAGAACAGCTGGAAAGCAGAGATCGCCCCTGATCTTTGCCTGGGATGCGGCGCCTGTATCCGGGCTTGCCCCCGGGAAGCCTTAAGCTTTGTGCGGCGGGAAACCCGCCATGTGCCTCCATTTAATAAAAAGGAGCAAATGCTGCAAATTGCTAGGCAAAACAAAAAACTAGGTTCATTGATGAAGAGGAATAATCCATCAGCAAAAAATATCGTGACATAAAGAAATGCTTATGTTAAAATTTAATGCGTGCATGCGTGCGCTTGGGCCTTTGTATCCTGGTTTTCTAACCCTGCTGGCGCTGTTTTATAGCTTGGCTCTTTCAAGCTATTTTGTTTTTTTATGACTTTTTCCAGCTATGAGCAGAACTGGTCAGGTTAGGGATTGTGAATATGGGTGCAATTTTTCAAGCACAATTTGGTAGAGAAGGAGGCAGGCAATGGAGCAGCATTTAATTGACCAAATTGCAAAACTGCAAATCTTAAACCAATTCTGGCTGACCCTGTTTTTGCTGATCCCCATGGTTTTGATTTCCCGCACCGTGGTAGCCGGGACCCGGTACTCTCCAATCCTGATTATTGTCATTTTCGGTCTTACCATGGGGCTTCTGTTGGTGCAGAGCGGCGTGGCAACTCCTGGTCTGGCGGAATTCCCGCTGGTGGACTTGATCAGTAAGGTGACGATAATTGCCCTCATCGCCTCATTTTTTGTCGGGGGTCAGGAATTAAAGAAGATTCTTTCGGGTGAAAAGCTGGAAATCGAGGATATGGTGATTCCGTCCCAAGAAGAAGTAATCCTGGGTACCAAACGGACGCAATTAGTCTTCCTGATCCGGGCCTTTTTTATCCTCTTAGGTATTGAAGGGGCTAAGCGGCTTATTATTGGCGCCGGGGCAGGGGATCCTCTGGGAAAATACTACCCCCTGATCGCCTATATCGGTCTGGTAGGTTCTATTATCTTGATTGACTATAAGGCTACCGTTAAGAACAAACCCTTATATATCCGCAAGGGGCTGGCGGAGATAGTCGCTATTTTAGGGGTTTTACTTGGCTCCCATTATATTGCCCAGGCAGTAAAGCCGGTTATTGCCCTGCCCCAGATTTTCTTCGCCATGATCCTTGCTGCTTCTTTGGGAACGATTTTGTCAAGGTGGCAGTTTGGCCCTACCCTCAGGGCGCTCCTGTTTGCTGGTATTCCGGTGGTGCTGGCGGCCAATTTTATGATTGGGGGTTCTAGGATAGGGGAAGCCTTTAAACTGACCGGCATGACGTCAGTGATGGCATATGGCTTTTTTGGCCAAGTATTTTGGATGTTTGGCGGCCTAACCCTGTTGATTCTGTTTGGCCTGGCCAACCATGTGCGCAATTTGGCGCCGGGCATGGCGGGGTCCCTTTCCCATGCTGGCTTGACAGGGGCCTGTACAGCCGGAGACCTGGGACAAGAAGCGGCAGCAAGGGCGCCGATTATGATCAACATTCCCTTTTTCGGCCATATTTTTGTCTTCACTATCCTGGCCATCAGCGCCCAGCGGGACGCCTTAATGGCCAATTGGGCCTTCCTTATTGTAGCTTTTGGCCTTGGCCTGACAGTTTTGTCCCTGCGCACTTTAAGGGGAGCTATGGGAAGAGAAGCCATCGAAGTAAAAGGATTAATGCAGTTCTCTTTTGGCTGGCAGTTAACGGCAGTTTTCGGCGGCTTGTTGCTCTTGCACCTTGGCGGCATGCCTTTATCCCATGCGGCGATGGCTAACTCTTCCGCCATTTCCCACTTCGGGCTCTTTGCGGCTCTGCAGGGCGGCATGTTCGGCGCCCAGGCCGCGGACCTGATTCCTTTTATTTTTGCCATGCCTTTCCTGGTTCATCCTCTGGTTTTCGGCATCTTCGGCAAGGCCATGGAGAAGGACGGGGTAATGCCCGCCAAGGTTGTTTACATTCTTGGCCTGATGGGTGTTGCCGGTGTAATTTATGCTTTAACAAGCGTCTAAATAATAGTAAGTCCTTTTTGGCCCCGGTCATAGCCGGGGCTTTAACATTTTTAAAAAAAAGGTTTAGACAGGGAACTGCGGCTTTTAATAGAATAGATTTCACATCAAGTTTCTTGGGGGAGTAGGCATGGAATATCCTTTACTTATGGTTGCGCCAAACCAGGAACTGGCTGCCCAGGCCGAACAGGTCGCAATGGAGGCGAGAAAAAATTGCCAGGTAGTGGTTGGTGACCTGGAAGAGGGAGTAAAATTAGCTTTGGCTGCTGAGGGGCAGGGGTTTGAGGCCGTTATCAGCCGCGGAGGAACCTATCTCTTGATTAAAGAGGCCAGCAGCCTGCCTGTGGTGGAAATTAACGTATCGGCTTTTGATGTGCTGCAGTCCCTGGAACAGGCCGTAAGCCATGCTCAGGCGGTGGGAATTGCCGGCTTCCCCAATGTAATTTATGATGTTGCTTCCATCAGCCGCTTGTTGGGAATAGAGCTGGTTGAGATCCCGGTGGAAAATCAGCTTTTAGCCCTTTCTCAAATAAAAAAAGCCATTGATGGCGGCATAAAGGTGATTGTCGGAGATACGATTTCAGTGGCAATAGCCCGCTCTCTCGGCATCCAGGGTATCTTAATCAGATCCGGCAAACGAGCAATTTTTGAAGCCTTGGAGGAGGCAGAGAGGCTAGCCAGGTTTCGCCACAAGGCCCAGGAAGAAAACAACCGCCTCTTGACCACTTTGGACCTGGTCTCTGAAGGAGTTGTGGTAATGGACGAGGAGGGTTGTATCCGTCATTTCAGCCCTGCGGCTGAACGAATTACCGGCATGCTGGCCCGGGAGATGGCCGGGAGGCGTGCGCAGGAAGTTTTGCCTGGCCTAATAGACTTAAAATCAGGCCGTAGTCAGGGGTCAGAACGGCTGGTGGACCTAGCTGGGGTTCAGGTATTTGTCAAAAACCGCACAGTGGGTCTTAACCAATCTTCGGCAGGAGTGGTGGCTACTTTCCGGCAGATTTCCGACATCCAAGAGACTGAGTCCAAAGTCCGGCAGAAGATGTTTCTTAAAGGCCATGTGGCCAAGACCGCCTTGGAGGACATAGTTGGCAAAAGCCAGATTCTGCGGGAAGCTATCTCTAAGGCAAGAAAATACAGCCGATCCAACAGCACAGTATTGATTTACGGTGAAACAGGCGTAGGCAAGGAAATGTTTGCTCAGGGTATTCATAATGCAAGTCCCCGGCGAGACGGCCCCTTTGTTGCGGTTAACTGTGCGGCCCTGCCCGAAACCCTGCTGGAAAGCGAGCTTTTTGGCTATGTGGAAGGTAGTTTTACCGATGCCAGAAAGGGTGGGAAACCCGGGTTGTTTGAGCTTTCCCACGGAGGCACGGTTTTTTTGGACGAAATTGCTGAGATGAGTTTAACCGTCCAGGCTAAGCTCTTGCGGGTCTTGCAGGAAAAGCAAGTTGTCCGGATTGGGGATGATAAGGTAATTCCGGTTGATATCCGGATTATTGCCGCAACCAACAAGGATTTATGGCGGGAGGTACAGGAACAACGGTTTAGGGAGGACCTCTATTACCGGGTCAATGTCCTGCCTCTTTATATCCCTCCGCTGCGTGAGCGAAAGGAGGACCTTCCCCTGCTGGCGGAACACTTGCTAAATTCCATTAAACCGTCTGTCAGGGTCCATGAAAAGGCCTTTGTCAGGCTGGCCAGCTACCACTGGCCCGGGAACATCAGGGAGCTGGGCAATTTTCTGGAGCAACTGGTGGTATTAGCGGAAGGGGAACTGATCACTGAAAAACTGGTTGCCGATACTCTGCAGCAGATTATGGTCCAAAAGCAGGTCCGCAAAGCTTCCGGCGGGGTGGCCCCTGACCTGGAAGATGATTTATTGGTGCAGGCAATTATTGACAGCGGCGGCCACCTGTCCAAAGCTGCCGAGAAGCTGGGCATCAGCCGCACTACCTTGTGGCGCCGCCTGCGCAAGCGTTAGGATAAACCAGCATATTTGTTTCGCAATGTTTCAATGATGTTGCAAAACAGCTTTGCCCAGGGACCCGGCCTGGCCAAACCTTGTTACAGCCGGACCTGGCCGAGAATTTCCCTATGGCACGAAATTTGCAATTGTCCGTTTTTTCAGAGGTGGTAGCATCATGCCCTATTTAGGAATAATTGCCGATGATCTGACCGGAGCCAATGACACCATCGCAGTCTGCGCTGAACAGGGGTTAGCTAGCGTTGTTTTGTTGCATCCGGCAGGGCTAAACTGCACTAAGATTGATGCCTTTCAGGCAATAGCCGTATCAACTGACAGCCGAAACCTGGGGCAAAAGGAAGGAGTTAACCGGGTGCGGCAAGCCTGCCGTTTTTTCCAGGAGGCAGGCATCTCCAGGATTTATAAAAAAATTGATTCTACTTGGCGCGGCTGGATTGGGCCGGAGGTAGAAACCATCATGGAAGAACTGGGATTTGATTTGGCTGTCATCTGTTCGTCCTTTCCAATCAATAAGCGGACAATAGTAGGGGGGTACCTGCTGGTGGACGGCCAGCCGGTAGCCCGGACAGCCTTGGCGAAGGATCCTGCTTTTCCGGTGACAGAGTCTTATTTGCCCGGGTACCTGGCTGCCCAAACCCGCTTCCGGGTTGTTTCACTCCCCCTTACCACCCTTGCCGATGGGAAAAGGCTGGAAGAAGAAATACGGGGCTATTTGGCCGGGGAAAAGACCATTGCAGTTGCAGACGGAGTATCGGAACAAGACTTGGCTCAGGTTGCCAGCCTGGAGTTAAAGTTTCCCGGCCGCATCCTGTTCTGCGGTTCCGCGGGTCTTGCGGGTCCATGGCTAAAAAATCAGGAAATTGCCAAACCCCTTGGTGTGTCCCCGGCCTTGGTGGTCATTGGCAGTACCAATCCCGCCAATGGGCGGCAGGTGGAGTGCTTGGCGGAAAGCGCCGGGGCAGAGGTAGTATGGATGGAGCCTTCCCGGCTCCTGGCCCCGGATCCTTTCTGGCAGAAGGAGGCCGGGGAAATCGCCGATAAGGTGGTAGCCTGTTTGCAAGCCCGCCGGGATTGTGTCTTGCGTACCAGCCGGTCAAGTGCGGACGTGATCAGGGATCCCGAGGCAGCTAGAGAAATTGGCCTCAGATTGGGTAAAACCGTGAAGGGCATAGTTAGCCGCACCAAGGTAGCAGGGATGGTCTTGACCGGCGGTGATACCGCCGTTGCAGTTTTGCAGTCTTTAGGCGCACATGGTGTGGAGGTGCAGTCGGAGGTATTGCCTGGAATTCCCGCCGGAAAAATCCTGGGAGGAGTGTGGGCCGGGCTGCCAGTGGTAACAAAAGCCGGCGGATTCGGGGAAGCGGCGGCTATTTCCGTAGCTGTGAGGCATATTAAAAGTGCAGCAAAAATTAACTTGTCTAAGGTTTATAATGAGCGAGGCCACTAATTATTCATTGATTTACCGTGGCCTCAAAGCGAATTTCATACTCGGCTTCATTATGATAATGCAATTTTATCCCTTGCCGAGTATAAATTGGAGGTGTAATTGTTGCGAGATTCCCGTCCGTTATTGGCCATTACTATGGGAGACCCTGCCGGGATCGGCCCCGAAATAACCATCAAAGCCCTGGCAGAAGAGGAAATCTACCGCTTATGCCGTCCTTTGGTAGTAGGTGATCTGGAACGTTTGCAGCAGAGCCTGGCGTTTATATCAAAGCCCCTGAAGATAAATGAGATAGCTTCTGCCGTCGAGGGTATTTATGCTTATGGCACAGTGGACGTTCTCCCGGTCGAGAACCCGGGGGCTGCTCAGGCGGAATACGGTAAGGTAAGCGCGGTTGCCGGGAAGGCGGCCGTAAGCTATATTTTTAATGCCATTGATTTGGCTATGGCAAACCAGGTGCACGGAGTGGTAACAGGCCCCATCAACAAGGAAGCTATTAACGCCGGCGGTTATCATTACCCCGGGCATACTGAGATTTTTGCCGAAAAAACAGGCACCAAGGATTATTCTATGATGTTGGCAACGGATGACCTGTATGTCCTCCATGTCAGCACCCATTGCTCCTTGCGGGAGGCCTGTGACCGGGCAACCAAAAGACGGGTGGGCACTGTTTTGCGTTTGGCGCAGGAAGTGGCGGATACCCTTAAGCTGCCTAACCGGGTTATTGGAGTATCAGGTTTAAATCCCCATGCCGGTGAGGGCGGGATGTTTGGCCGGGAGGAGATTGAAGAGATTATCCCGGCGATTGAGGAAGCCCGCAGTCAGGGTATGGAAATCATGGGTCCCTTGCCCCCGGATACGGTTTTTGTCAGGGCGGCAAAAGGGCAGTTCAGTGTTGTTGTGGTGATGTACCACGATCAGGGCCATATCCCGGTAAAAGTCCTGAACTTTGAAGAGGGAGTTAACATTACCGTCGGCCTCCCTATTATCCGGACTTCTGTGGACCATGGAACGGCTTTCGGCAAGGCTGGCAAGGGGACTGCTGATGCCCGCAGTATGCTGGCAGCCATCAAAATCGGTGCTAAAATGGCTAAAGCCAAGTTTGGGCTGTAAAATATACTGCATTTAAGAAAGGAGGAAAAATTCTTTGGTAAAAGTTGCGTTGCCTTACGGGGAACGGGAAATTACTATGGAGATCCCTGATGCTAATGTGATGGGAATCTATTCGCCGCGGGAAGTAGAAACGGTGGAATGTATTAAAGCCGAAATCGCCCGGGCCCTGTCCAATCCCATAGGCTGCCCTTCCCTAAGGGAGCTAGCCCATGGCAAGACTAAAGTAGTATTAATAGCTGATGACAACACCCGCTTAACTCCGACCCATGAAATCATCCCGGTGATGCTGGACGAACTGAATGCCGGAGGGGTGGCTGACAGAGATATTTCCGTAGTAATTGCCTTGGGGACCCACCGGGATATGACAGAAGAAGAGATCCTGGTCAAGTTTGGACAGGAAGTGGTCAACCGGGTGGCCGTCTACAACCACAACTACAAAGACCCCCGGCACCTGGTAGATTTGGGGAAGACGGAGAACGGCACCCCCATCCAGATCAATAAACGGGTTTATGAGGCCGATCTGGCTATTGGAATTGGGAGTATAGTTCCCCATCACATCCCTGGTTTTGCCGGCGGGGCCAAAATTGTGCAGCCGGGGGTCTCCGGCGAGATCACTACCGGGGCCACTCATCTTTTGAGCGTTAAGGCTCCCCGTTCCTACCTGGGAGTGGAAGATAATCCTGTGCGGAAAGAGCTGAACCATATCGCCAGGTTGGTAGGAGTAAACTATATCCTGAATACAGTTTTGGATCGTTACGGTAAAGTGGTTAAAGCCTTTTTCGGTGATGTGGAGGAAGCCTTTGTGGAAGGTGTGCAGGTATCTAAAGGGGTTTACGCCGTGGAACTGCCCAGGGAAGCCGACATAGTTTTATCCAGTTCCCACCCCTGCAACCTGGAATTCTGGCAGGCCCACAAGACCCTGTATCCTTCTGATCTGGCGGTCAAGGAAGGGGGAATTATTATTGTGGTTACCCCTTGTCCGGAAGGGGTAGCCAAAACCCATGGGGAAATGATTGAATACACCGGTTTGTCCCCATGGGAGGTAAGGGCAATGCTGGAAGAAGGAGTTATTGCAGACCCGGTGGCTGCTGCTCTGGCGGTTGCTTGGGGCCAGGTGAAGGAAAGGGCCCGGGTTTTTATTGTATCTGACGGCATTTCTGAAATGGAAGCCCGGAAACTGGGATTTGAACCTTTTTCCAGCGTGGAAGCAGCTCTTGCCGAGGCTCTCAGGCGGGAGGGACCTGGGGCTCAAGTTGCCGTGCTCACCCATGCCCCGGATATGCTGCCGTTAATCAAGACACCGGCAGTTGTAGCAGTGGAATAATTACCAAGACATTCCATTTAAATTAGAATATTGCTTAAAAATCCAAAAAATTTACCGACTAGATTGGAGGGATGGACAAGGAATTCTTTTTATGGTGCCGAATTAATCATAGGCTTCAAAAGACAAAACAGGAGGGAATAAGAATTGTTCAAGAAGGTCGTCATGATGTTAGTGGTGTTGTCCCTGGTCTTTGCTGTTGCCGGGTGCGGCGGCGGGAAGCAAGCTGATCAAAAAGCTCCTGATCAGGCTCCGGCTCCCCAAAAGTATACCATTCGCGTGGCTCACTCCATTACTCCCGAATCTCACTATCACAAAGGCTTACTTAAAATGGACGAATTGCTCAAGGCTAAGTCCAACGGCCGTGTTGAGCTGCAGATCTTCCACAGCGCTCAGCTGGGCAGCGAGCGGGACGTAATTGAAGGCGTTTCTCTGGGAACCGTTGAAATGACCCTGGTATCCACCGCTCCTTTGGCTAACTTCTCCAAGAAATTCATGGTGTTTGACCTGCCCTTCATTATCCAGGACAGGCAAAAGGCTTTCGCGGTGTTTGACGGCCCTATGGGTAAAGACATTATGTCCTCCCTGGAACCTAAAGGGATTATCGGCTTAGGCTTCTGGGAAAACGGTTTCCGCATGTTGACCAACAGCAAGCAGCCGGTAGTTAATCCGGAAGACGTAAAAGGCCTGAAAATCCGTTTGATGGAAAACCCGGTCCACGTAGCTACCTTCAAGCACCTAGGGGCCCAGCCTGTTCCCATGCCTTTTGGCGAACTGTTCACTGCTCTGCAGCAGAAAACAGTTGACGGACAGGAAAATCCCCTGATCATTATCGATACCAGCAAGTTTTATGAAGTGCAGAAGCACCTGGCCCTGACCGGTCACTTCTATGCCCCGGCGGCCCTCTTGATCAACAAGAAGTACTTTGAAGGCCTGCCCAAGGACATTCAACAGATTATTTTAGAAGCCGAAAAAGAAGCCAGGGCCTGGGAGCGCAATTACTGCATCGAAATGGAAAACAGCTTTGTTTCCAAGCTGGAAGCAGCCGGCATGCAGGTAACCCGCCCGGACAAGAAGGTCTGGCAGGAAGCCACCAAGCCCATCTACCAGCAGTTTGAAGCTGAAATCGGTAAAGACATTATTGAGGCTTTGCTGAAGTAGCCTTTTGCGGCAGAAATAATTACTGGTAACGGGCCCGTTCACTGGTAGCGGGCCCGTTCGTATATCCCAGGAGGAAGGTTTAAAGGGGTGAGGCCATGACTAATCTAAAAAAATTTTTCGATAATATTGAAGAGTACATTATTATGGTTTTATTGCCGGTTATGGTTGTTGTAGTGTTCGTGGCCACCATGGCCAGGTATCTGCAGCTGTTTTCCCTCCCCTGGTCAGAAGAACTGGCTCGCTATATCATGGTTTGGTTGGCCTACATCGGGGCAAGCCTTGGCATTAAAAGAGGCGCCCACTTGGGCATTGATGCCCTGGTAAACGCGCTGCCGCCCAAACTGCGAGTGGCGCTGATTTTTGTTAGGACGGGAATTATTCTGTTGTTTACTGGCCTGGTAGTCTTTTATTCATACCAGATTATTTCGCACCAGCAGCGCATCGGGCAGACCTCCCCTGCCCTGTTTATTCCTATCTGGTGGGCCTACCTGGCTGTACCGGTGGGGTCTTTAATGATGGGCATCCGGTCTATCCAGGTTTTTGCCGGTGACTTCAGAAACAGTTTCGCCAGAAAGGGGGGAGCTGAATAAATGGCAGGATTGTTATTCGGCACCATGTTTCTTTTGCTGCTCTTAAATGTGCCCATTGCCATCTCTCTGGGCATGGCTTCCATAGTAACATTAAACCTGGGCACCATGCCTACTCCGCCGCTGGTAGTGGCCCAGCGGATGTTTACAGCCATTGATTCCTTTCCTTTTATGGCCATCCCTTTCTTTATGCTGGCTGGTAGCATTATGGAATTCGGCGGCATTTCCCGCCGGTTAATCAATTTTACCAAGACCCTGGTTGGTGGGGTGCCCGGCGGTTTAGGGGTAATTACCATTGTGGCCTCGGCCTTTTTCGGCGCCATCTCAGGCTCCAACCCGGCAACGGTGGCCGCCATCGGTGGTATTATGATCCCTTCCATGATTAAGGCAGGCTATCCCAAGGATTTTGCCTCAGCCATTGCTGCGGCCGGCGGTACCCTGGGCGTTATTATTCCCCCCAGTATCCCCATGGTAACCTACGGGGTAGTAGCCAGCGTATCTATCGGCACCTTGTTTATGGCCGGCTTTATTCCCGGAATAATGATTGCCCTTGGTTTAACCCTGGTAGTGGTTTTCTATGCCAGAAAGCTTGGCTTAAAGGGCGAAAAGCGGGCCACTTTCAAAGAATTCCTGGCTGCCTCCAAAGATGCCATTTTGGCCCTGATTATGCCCCTGATTATTCTCGGGGGGATTTATGGCGGCGTCTTTACCCCAACCGAGGCGGCTTCGGTAGCGGTGGTCTATGCGTTCCTGATCAGCGCTTTTGTCTACCGGGAAATCAAGTTGAAGGATATGGGCGGCATCTTTGTGAAGGCCGGGCTGAGCACCTCTGTGGTTTTACTGGTTGTTGCCACTTCGGCTTCCTTCTCATGGCTGATTACCAGCGCCCAGATCCCGGCAGCGGTAACACAGGCCATGTTGAGCATCTCCAATAATATTTTTGTGCTTACCCTCTTGATCAATGTTCTCTTGCTGATCCTGGGCACTTTTCTGGAGACCCAGGCCATTATCCTGTTGATTGCCCCCATCCTCTTGCCCCTGGCGGTGCAGATCGGCATTGACCCCATCCTCTTAGGGATCATCATGGTTGTGAATACTTCAGTGGGGATGATTACTCCTCCAATGGCAGTTAACCTGTTTGTCGCCTGCGGCATATCCAACCTGCGGATTGAGCAAATCAGCCGCAGAATTGTTCCCTTCTTAATCATAGAAATAATTACCATTTTGCTGATCAGCAACTTCCCCAAACTATCCCTATGGCTGCCGCAGGTCTTGATGAAATAATGCGGGATTTAAGGCGGTGGTTTTGTGTTCGGTTTAAAAAGCCTTTTCCGCCAGTGGCGAGAGCTTCGCGGCCCCGGGGCAATGCCCCGGCGGCCGCTTAAGGCTGTTCAGGTGGAAGTAACGACCCGCTGTAATTTCAGCTGTAAAATGTGCCCTGGGTGCTCTGGGGAAGCGGTGCAGCGGGATATGGAATGGTCTACCTATCTTAATCTGGCCGAAGACTTTGCCATGGCTGAACTTGTTTACCTGCAGGGTTGGGGCGAGCCTTTACTGCATCCGAAAATCCTCGATATGGTGGGCTTGGCAAAAAGCAAGGGATGCCAGGTGGGCTTTACTACTAACGGCTCCTTCTTGCACAGGGAATTAATCTCCCGCCTGGTGGAAAAGGGTATTGACTTTGTTACTGTTTCCTTTGCCGGGGCCACCGCAGCTACCCACGAGGGTATCCGCAAGGGTTCCAAATATGATGGATTGGTGGCTAACGTCAACCGGTTGGTGGAATTACGACAGCTGGCTGGCTTGAACCGACCAAAGATAACTTTTTCTTACTTGATGATGGAGGCCAATTTGCCGGAATTAAGCCAAGCGGTGGAATTGGCTCACCGCCTGGGGTGTGATGAGATGGTTGCCACCAATTTGGATTTTCCTGCTAACGCCGCCCAGGAAAAAAACCGGATATTTGACTGGGGCCCTGCCCCTCCGGACAGGTTGGCGGAAGTTAAATCGGCTGTAGCAAGAGCCAAGGCCCTTGGTTTAAACTTGCGGGTATATCCCTTGGAGTTAGAGGAAGAGGTGCTGGTTTGCGAGCTGGACCCGGTAAGGCAGTTGTTTGTCAGCGTTGACGGGGATATTGCTCCCTGTGTTTACGCAAGTATTGCCGGGCGGCAGGAGGTGCTCCGGTTTTTCAGAGGCCAAGAGCGCCTGGTAGCTAGAACGGTTTTTGGCAATGTAAATCAAGACAGATTGAAGGCAATCTGGGAGACGGAGAGTTACTTGAATTTTCGCGGGATATTTAAGCAGCGCCTGGCCCTCTATAGCCAGATGATGGGAGAGGCAGTTGCCAGGAGGGATCTGCGGCAGCTTGAACGTTCCTGGGAGGGCCTGTTTTCCGGCTGTCCCCTGCCCCCCGGCTGTGATTGCTGTTATAAAGCTTACAACGCCTGATTTGCCAGCATTTCCATAGCCTTTTCAAGGGCTTTTTTTGCCGGCATGCCTTTTTTTACCTGCTCGTCAAGATAGCATTCCAGATAAGAGGCCATTAAGGCTTTACTGGCATTCTGCACCGCTGATCTAAGGGCTTTTAGCTGGATAATCACCTGCTGGCAGTCCTGCCCTTCTTCCAGCATTCGTTGAATTCCCCTGGCTTGTCCTTCGATGCGTTTCAGCCTGTTCATGATTTTGTTTTTTTCTTCTTTGCCCAAATCCATTTTCATGGGGCCAGCCCTCCTAAGCAAAATACCCGGTACTGTATTTCTATTTTACAGGATGGCTGCAATATAAGCAACAAGAGTAACTGGCATTAATTTCTTTCGCCAAACCCTATTGAAAAAATAAATTGCCTGGGCTAAAATATACCCCTGAAGGTATTTTTATTTATAGGGGGATAGGGATTAATGTATCAAAAAATTAGATTGGGAATACAGCTGTTTGCAGCTGTGCTGGCTCTTCTTTTATTAGGGGTGGGGGTATACAGTTTTAACCTTCTTTATGTGGCAAGCGCTCTTGGTTTGGCCTTTTTTGCCGGGCGTTTTTTTTGCGGCTGGCTCTGCCCCCTGGGACTTTTTACTGAACGGGTCTTAAAATTCTTCAGCCGGGAAAAGAAAGTCCCTGCATTTATGACCAGCGGGTGGTTCCGCTACGGTTTTACCGGCCTCTTTTTGGCTGGATTTATTCTGCTTTGGGTGTCACCCTTGGCGGCAATTGTAAAACCTTTTATTCTGATGGGTACCATGTTCGTTCTGGCGACTATCATAGGGATGCTATTTTATCCAAAGGGCTGGTGTGCCTATGTGTGTCCATGGGGGGTATTAGCCAGTCTGATCGGCAGGATGGCCCCCTACCAGATGGTGATTGGAGGAGGCTGCAAAGGGTGCATGAGCTGTGCCAAAGCCTGTCCGGTTACCGGTATCTTGGAGCCGGCAGTGGCCCATACCCGTGAGACAAAGGAGCCGGCTATCATGCAGACCAGGTGTATCCGCTGTATGCAGTGCGCCGAGGCTTGTCCCATGGGTAATATTGATCTGAAAACCGTATCCCAGGTGCAATCCAAGGTGGCTGCCAGCTCGCGAGTGTGAAATAAACTTATGGGGCGTTTTGCGCCAGAGCTGAGAGGTGCGGCGGATTGCCATGCTTTTACCTCCTTTCTGCCTTGGAGTTTGGAACTGTAAGCCTAAACAAGGTAGTCGATTTTCCCTTCCGGGAAATATTGATGCACCAGGCCTGTCATGTCCCTGCGGAGTTCATCCATGGCATTCTTCTCATAAACATATTTACCGTAACCAAATTGGCCAAACTTAAACTGCCTTTCTTTTTCATTGAGCGGCAGGCTTGTGTTGGGAAAAAGGGCCAGGAGGTTGTTCTTGGCCCTGGCTGTAAAACGGTGGGTAATTAATTCGAAGGTCAAATCCTTTGGGAGCTGACTGAATTCCTGCCGCAGTTGCGCAAACAATTGGCCGTATTCTTGGCGCCATTCACCTTCCAGAAAAATTGGGGCAACCAGAAAGCCAATAGGGTAGCCGCATTCCCAAAGTTTTTGCGCAGCCTTAATCCTTTCCTTAAGGGAAGGGGTGCGGTGCTCGTATCGCCGGATTATCTCTTCGGTATTAATGCTGAACCTAACCCGGGTGTGGTTATTGTGTTCCGCTTTGCACAGCCCTCCAATGTCGGTGAATTTTGTTGCAAAACGAAATCTGCCATTGGGCTGGCTGGAGAAAAACTCAACTGCTTTCCGCAGGGACCCTGTCAGGGGCTCTACCGGTACAGGGTCCGATGTTGCCCCACCCTCGAAAACCGTAATGTCAGGCATGTGTTGGCTGATGTACTCTGCGGCCCTGGCCAGGATCTCGTCTATATTGACGTAAATCCGCAGGTAGGGTTTTTTGCCTAGGGTAGTTGCCAGGTAACAGTATTCACACATGCCAGGGCAGCTGGTGGCGAGAGGTAATTGAAAGTGGGCCGAGGGCTTGCAGGACTGAAAATCTTTTCCTCGCCTCACTCCTACAACCAGGGTAGATTTCGCTTCCCGGTAACCTTCTGCCACTGTTTTCCCGGGAATCCCAGTGACCCGGTTATGGGAGCCGGTCAACCGGATGGGGATGCCCATGCCCGAAAAACGTTGTTTTAACTCTTGGCCTAAAGGGTAGTCAAGGGCCTCGGGCTCAAAATAGACTCGTTTGGGAATGAACATTGTTTACACCTCGAAGGTAGTTTTCCCCCAGAACAACAATTCATGTCATGAACAAAATCTTCCCTTTGGAAGACTGTGGTTAATTTTGTTGAAACACATTACGGAAATTATGACTTATCCATTTTTTTAACGAGCATAATTTCCTATGTGTTATATATGTGTTATAAAAAAAGAAAATCCCCAGGAATGGGGGCAGGGTATAAACCATCCTTTAGGTTTATCATCTTCTAATCCTCCGAATTAGGGAGAGGAATAAGGCGATTTCTCAGGCTGCCGGTTTTATGCAGGTTCCGGTAGGCCAGAGGAGTAAGGTGATAGCGGGCTTTAAAAACAGCACAGAAGTAGTTGGGGGTGGCGAAACCGGTCTGCTTGGCAATTTCCTCCACTGGCTTATCGGTTTCCGTTAAGAGCCGAACAGCCTTGTTCAGCCGTACACCTGTTAAATAACCGGTTAGGCTCTCGCCAGTAGTTTTCTTGAACAGGCGGCTCAGGTAGGACGGGCTTAGGAAAACCTCCTGGGCAACTTCGGCAAGCATAACCTCCCGGTGGTAATTAAGAGCCAGAAAGGATTTCACTTGCTGGATTATTCGGTGGGGCTGAGTTGCCGGGACTTCACTCCTGGTTGACCTGGAGGTTAAAGCTTTTTTTGCTTTAGCCATAGCCGCGAGCAGCTCTTCCTGTCGGGTTGGTTTAAACAGGTATTGTACTTCTCCAAGGCCCTTGGCTTGATCCAGGAATTCCTTGTCCCCGTAGGCCGAAATAAAAATGATTTCCAAGTCGGGCAGGGACCGGCGCAGTAACCCTGCCGCTTCTATCCCAGAAAGGCCTGGCATCTTGATATCCATGATAGCCAGATCAGGGCAGAGCCTAAGACCAAGGGCGAGAGCTTCTTTCCCTGAGGAAGCCGTACCCGCCAAGCAAAAATCTGGGTTGTTCTGGACGAATCTTGTTAAGACCTGTAATTCCAGTTCCTCGTCTTCTGCAATAATCAAGCTGTACATATTAATTTTCCTTTAAGTCAGATTTGGGCTGTACGGGCAGGGTAACCCTCACCCGGGTACCTTTGGCCAGGCGATGAAGTTCGAGTCCGTAGCCTTGACCAAAAGTAAGTTGCAGGCGGCGGTGGACATTTCGTAGACCGATCCGGCCGGGAAGGTGCAGGCGCAAGGAGGAAAGGCAGGACTCCCTAAAGGCAGCAAACTCTGATAATGCTTTTTCTGATATACCAATACCGTTGTCAATAATATCGATAACGGCTTTTTTTTGGGTCTGGCGGCCTATAATTGTTAAAGTGCTTAGCCCCTCTTTAGGTTCAATCCCATGGATACAGGCATTTTCGACCAAGGGTTGAATGGTTAAAGGAGGAAGGAGGACGTCCAATAACCGGTCGCTGAGGTTAATATTAACGGATAGCCTTTTACCCAGGCGGGTTTGCTGAATTAATAGATAGTTATTGACATGCACCATTTCTTTTTTCAGGGGAATTACTTCTTCCTGCTGCTCCAGGTTGAACCTCAGGAGACCGGACAGGGCATAGGTGATGTCAAGGGCCCGGGCGGTATCCCCCAAAGTAATCAGCCTGGTAATGGTATTAAAGGTATTGAACAGAAAATGAGGCCTGATTTGAGCCTGCAGACCCCGCAGCTCGGCCGTCCGGAGGGCGTTTTCCAGCTCAACTCTGGCTTTAGCTTCTTCCACTGCTTTTAGCTTCTGTTTGGCCAGTTCCTGCTGCATGTTTGATTTATAAACCAACTCGGCGATATAACCTGCCACCAGTTGGATGATGTCGCAGGCGGCCTGGGATTTTTCCGGTGAGATAACCTCCATCAACATAAAGTTTTCGACCAGTTCCTGCCGGTGGAGGCCAAGATCAGCGGTTTTTTGCAGCATGGCGGATATGTCTGAGGGGCTAGGTTGCCTGGCGTGAAACTGGCCGCATACGATAGAGCCGATATAGGCCTGATCAATGAAAATAGGCGCTCCTAAGAGGGTTAGGCCCCCATGACATGATTCCATTACAGGTCCCATGGTGGCCGCAGCCAGATAACCCACTTTGGCGTTTGATTCCAAGCACCTTTGGACCCCTTGGGGGGTAGAACGGATCAGCCGGCAGAACCCGTAATAGTCCCGGTAGGCAGCGATCGGGTAGCCCTGGCTGTCGTTAATATCCACCGCAATGCCAGTGGCCAGGGCAAAGCTGTGGATGAAGCGATCCAGGGTGTCCTTGTCAATAAATTTTAACAGGTCTTGTGAGATCATTGGTTGGTTCTCCCCTAAGGGGTTATTTAAAGACAATAATTCGCTAGCCGAAACCTTTGTCCTTCTTTTACCGATTTGCCGATGACAAAATTTTATAATTTACTGAAAAATGTTGTCTTGTTATATTGAAAAAGAACAAAATATTTCAAAGGATAGTTATCCTGATTTCTTGAATACTTTAAGGCCTGGTGGCCTATCGGCCTAGAAAGGAAGGGATAAAAACAGGGGTAAGGGATCAAAAAACAATTACCGAGGAGGGAAAGTACCATGGAAGCAATCATGAACTTCCTGGATAAGGCCGGAAGCATAGTGTGGGGCCCGCCGATGTTGATATTGCTCGTTGGAACCGGACTATTCCTAACAATCAGATTAGGATTTTATTCTTTTTCCGCTCTGCCTTATGCACTTTCCCTGGCCTTTTCAAAGAACCAAGACCAAAAATCTAAAGGAGATGTAAGCCATTTCCAGTCCTTGATGACAGCCCTGGCGGCAACTATCGGTACAGGTAATATTGCCGGTGTGGCCACAGCTGTGGCCCTGGGCGGTCCGGGAGCAGTTTTTTGGATGTGGATTACGGCCTTGGTTGGGATGGCGACAAAATATTCGGAAGCGATTTTAGCCGTTAAGTACCGGGTCGTTGACGACCGGGGCGAGATGGCCGGCGGCCCGATGTATTTTCTGGAAAAGGGTTTAGGTTGGAAGTGGCTGGGGGTATTGTTTGCCCTTTTTGGCGCCTTAGCCGGTTTCGGTATTGGCAACATGGTTCAATCAAACTCTGTTGCTGATGCCATCAACTCCACTTTTGGGGTGCCTACCTGGCTCAGCGGGGTAGTTTTGGCCGTATTTACTGCCATGGTTATCCTGGGTGGAATTAAGTCCATTGGACGGGTGACAGGGTTGCTTGTGCCGATCATGGCCGTGTTTTATATTATCGGCGGATTGATTATTATTTTAATGCGGTTGCCCGATCTGCCGGCGGCCATTGCCCTGATTATTAAGGCTGCCTTTAGCGGCCATGCTGCTGCTGGCGGTTTTGCCGGCGCTTCTGTGATGATGGCTATGCGCTATGGGGTTGCCCGGGGGGTCTTCTCCAATGAGGCCGGCCTTGGTAGCGCTCCCATTGCGGCTGCTGCTGCCAAGACAGACCATCCAGGCCGCCAGGCCCTGGTTTCCATGACCGGGACCTTTCTCGACACCATTATTGTCTGTTCTGTCACTGGTTTGGTACTAGCTCTAACCGGCGTGTGGGAAACCGGCATCAAGGGCGCCCCTCTCACCACCAAGGCCTTTGAAATAGGGCTGCCGGGATTTGGCGGCTACATTGTAGCCGTGGGGATCATCCTGTTTGCCTATTCGACCATTTTGGGATGGGCCTATTATGGCGAAAAATGCGCCACCTACCTAGCAGGTACCAAGGTTTTGATGCCGTACCGGTGGCTCTGGGTGATTGCGGTATTTTTTGGCGCCGTAGCTGAACTGCCCTTTGTTTGGAACCTGGCTGACGTGCTCAATGGATTGATGGCAGTTCCCAACTTGATTGGTCTTTTGGCATTAAGCGGTGTAATTGTTGCCGAAACAAAGGACTTTATTGATAACGTGAGATCAAAAGAACTAAAACAAAAAGCAGTCGTTTCTGCCTAATCTTGAATAATACGAAAAAGGGGATGAAAAGAAATGCTCATCGGAGTACCCAAGGAGATTAAGAGCCAGGAAAACAGGGTAGCCCTGGTGCCTGGAGGAGCTGAGGTCCTGCGTCAAGCCGGACACAAGGTCATCGTGCAAGCCGGTGCAGGAAATGGCAGCGGGTTCAGTGATGATGCCTATGTGGCAGCAGGGGCAGAGATCGTGGCGGGCCCGGAAGAGGTATTTGCCAGGGCTGATATGATCGTTAAGGTGAAGGAGCCGTTGCCGCCGGAATACAACCTTTTCCGGGAGGGGCAAATCCTCTTTACGTATTTGCATTTAGCTCCTGAGCCGGAGTTAACCAGAGTCCTGATGGAGCGAAAAGTTGTAGGGATAGCCTATGAAACCATTGAACTTTCCGATGGCTCTTTGCCCCTTTTGACCCCGATGAGTGAAATTGCCGGGCGGATGTCTGTCCAAATTGGGGCTCAATTCCTGGAAAAGCCAAAAGGAGGCAAGGGTGTACTGCTGGGCGGGGTACCCGGGGTTCCACCGGGAAGAGTTACCATTATCGGCGGGGGCATTGTCGGAACCAATGCGGCCAAAATGGCCCTGGGCATGGGAGCGATTGTGACGATAATTGACAAGAGCCTGCCGCGGCTGCGCTACCTGGATGATATCTTTGGCGGTCGGGTTCATACCTTGGCTTCCAATAGCTATAATATTCAACAATCGGTTGAACAGGCTGACCTCTTGGTGGGTGCGGTTCTGGTAGCCGGGGCCAAGGCTCCGCGGCTTGTAACCGAAGACATGGTCCGGAGAATGCAGCCGGGATCGGTGATTGTGGATGTAGCTATTGACCAGGGCGGTTGCGTGGAAACCATAGACAGGGTGACTACTCACGCCGAGCCTATTTACTTTAAACATGGCGTAGTCCATTATGCTGTGGCTAATATGCCAGGGGCGGTACCCCGCACCTCTACAATGGCCTTAACCAATGCCACCCTGCCTTACGCCATGCAGCTGGCTAACAAGGGCTGGCGCCGGGCCATAGAAGAAAACCCTGCTCTGGCCAAGGGGGTCAACACCCTCTATGGGTACCTGACCTACGAGGCTGTAGCTGCCTCTCTCGACCTGCCCTATACACCATTGGAACAGGTGCTGGCAGGTTAACCCGAAGCAATACTTAAAGCCAGAAGGAGCAATCCCTCTGGCTTTTTTGCTACTTCACGGGCAGTCCATGGGCACTGAGGAGGGCCTTGGTTTCCGCCACTTTTGCGGGGTCTGGCGGTTCAACCCCTTGCAGGGGGTTTTTTATCCCTAGCTCTTCCCATTTGTAGGCGCCAAGGGTGTGATAAGGCAAAACCTCAACCTTTTCCAAGCTGGCCAGCTCTTTTAAAAATTTGGCCAGCTGGCGGATGTCTTCAAAGTCGTCAGTATACCCGGGAATAAGGACAAATCTAACCCAGATTGGGACTTTGTGTTGAGACAGGAAGCGGGCCAGCTCGAGGGTGCGCTTGTTGCTGACCCCGGTTAACTCTGTGTGTTTATTCGGGTTAATATGTTTGATGTCCAGAAGTACCAAGTCGGTTACCGGCAAGAGGGACGCGAGGGGTTTCGGCCCCGTGCAGCCTGAGGTGTCTATGGCCGTATTTAATCCCATGCCCCTGCAGGCAGAGAAGAGGTCCAGCAGAAAGCCGGCTTGCAGGACCGGTTCTCCTCCCGATGCTGTAACACCTCCGCCGGAGGCCAGGTAAAAATCCTTGTACTCAGCTATGTCATCAATTAATTCCTGCAGGGTTTTGTCCCGGCCTCCCCGGGGGTCCCAGGTGTCCCTGTTATGGCAGTACAGGCAGCGCAAGGGACAGCCTTGAAAAAAAATCACATAGCGGATGCCGGGGCCATCGTGGGTGCCGAAGGTTTCGACAGAGTGGATCCTGGCCGTTTTCTCCTTCATGGCTTAAATCCCGTGAATAGTGCGGTGAATTACGTCCATCTGCTGCTCTCTGGTCAGTTTGATGAAATTGACCGCGTAACCGGAAACCCTGATGGTCAGTTGGGGGTATTTTTCGGGATTCTCCATCGCATCCAGGAGAGTTTCCTTGTCATAGACATTGGCATTGATATGGTGACCGCCCTTGCCAAAATAGCCGTCCAGCAGGGCTACCAGGTAGCTGGCACGTTCTGCCGGGTCTTTGCCCAGAGAACGGGGCACAATGGAAAAGGTGTAGGAAATGCCGTCCCGGGAGTAGTCATAGGGCAGCCGGGCCACCGAGGTCATGGCGGCAATAGCTCCTTTTTTCTCCCGCCCGTGCATGGGATTGGCTCCGGGGGCAAAGGGTTCGCCGGCCCGGCGGCCATCGGGGGTGTTGCCTGTTTTTTGGCCGTACACTACGTTAGAGGTGATAGTTAAAATGGATAAGGTGGGCTCAGCCTGGCGGTAGGTAACCTGTTTTTTCAACTTATTCATAAAGCGCATGACAATCTCAACCGCCATGTCATCTACCAGGGGGTCGTTATTGCCCATGGTGGGAAAGTCTTGCTCCACCTGGTAATCTACAACCAAGCCATGTTCATTTCTGATGGTTTTTACCTTTCCGTACCTGATGGCGCTTAGGGAATCAGCTACAACAGACAAGCCGGCGACGCCGCAGGCCATGGTCCGGTGGATGTCCAGGTCATGAAGGGCCATTTCCAGGCTTTCATAGTAATACTTGTCATGGATGGAATGGATGATGTTTAAGGTGTTTATATAGAGGGCTGCCAGCCATTCTATCACGGTATCGAACCGCTCCATTACCTCTTTATAGTCCAAGTAGTCCGAGGTAATTGGGGCAAACCGGGGACCTACCTGGATCCCTAAGACTTCATCCTGCCCCCCGTTGATTGCGTAAAGCAGGGCTTTGGCCAGATTGGCCCGGGCGCCAAAAAACTGCATTTCTTTCCCGATGCGCATAGCCGATACGCAGCAGGCGATGCCGTAATCGTCTCCATACCTGGGGCGCATCAGATCATCATTCTCATACTGGATGGAACTGGTGTCAATGGACAGTTGGCTGCAGTACAGCTTAAAAGTTTCCGGCAATTGCTTAGACCAAAGGACGGTCATGTTGGGTTCGGGGGCCGGGCCAAGGTTGGTTAAGGTGTGCAGCCAGCGAAAAGAAGTCCTGGTGACCAGGGTGCGGCCATCGATGCCCATTCCCCCGATAGACTCAGTAACCCAAACAGGGTCGCCGCTGAACAACTGGTTGTATTCCGGGGTCCGCAGGAAACGGACCATGCGCAGCTTAATCACCAAATGGTCAATCAATTCCTGGGCTTCTGCTTCCGACAGGATGCCCTGCTGCAGGTCTCTCTCCAGGTAAACGTCCAAAAAGGTGGAAACCCGGCCAAGGCTCATGGCGGCGCCGTTTTGCTGTTTAATTGCCGCCAGGTAGGCAAAATATAACCATTGGACAGCCTCGGCAGCATTCCTTGCCGGACGGGAGATGTCGTAACCGTAGCCTGCAGCCATTTCTTTCAGTTCCGCCAGGGCTTTGACCTGTTCAGCGATTTCTTCCCGCTTTCGGATAGTATCTTCATCCATTACTCTCCGGTCTAGCTGGGCCAGATCGTCCTCTTTAGCGGCCCGAAGCCTGTCGACACCGTAAAGAGCTACCCTGCGGTAGTCGCCGATAATTCGTCCTCTGCCGTAAGCGTCGGGCAGCCCGGTAATGATGCCCGCCTTCCGGGCTCGCCGCATTTCCGGGGTATAGCAGTCAAAAACGGCCTGGTTGTGGGTTTTCCGGTAAACCTTAAAAACCTTTTCGATTTCCGGGCTGATGGTATAGCCGTAGGAAGCCAGGGCTTCCTTGGCCATGCGAATTCCGCCAAAGGGCATTAAGGCCCTTTTTAGGGGCCGGTCTGTCTGCAGCCCTACTACCTTTTCCAGTTCCCGGTCAAGGTAAGCCGGCGGGTAGGCGGTGATGCCGGAAACAATTTGAGTTTCAGCGTCCAGGGTCCCACCTTTTTTTCGTTCTTCAGCCATTAATTCCAGGACCTTTTGCCACAGCCGGCTGGTGGCATCGGTAGCAGCGGCCAGAAAAGAACCGTCCCCATGGTAGGGTGTATAGTTATTTTGAATAAAATCCCGCACATCAATGGTAACCTGCCAGTAACCGGGTTTAAAGCCTTGCCAAGCCTTCATCGGGTGTCCTCCTATCAATTGGTCTTGGCATAGTTTAAGCTGCCGGCTCCTGACCTATACAAAAAAAATTAGGGGATGTCAAGGGGACGGGGTTGTTGACAACACCTCCGGGGGATGTCAAGGGGGGGATGTCAAGGGGACGGGGTTGTTGACAACACCTCCTAATCTAAGGTTACTTTAGTTAGGGGTGTATTTTTTGCCAAGAAAAGCATGGAAGAAAAGTGAAAGCGGAATATACCATAGAATGATGAGAGGAATAAACCGGTAGCATTATTGAAGAGGAAGAAGATTGTGTAAAATTTACTCAAACAATATAGCAAAAAGAGAAAAGCGGATATGAAGTGTATACATACTGTTTGATTGGGAAGAAAATCATGTGCATCTTTATAAAAAGGGGAAAGAACCAATAGAACAAGTGATTCGCCGAATATGCGGCAGCTATATTTATTGCTATAGCCAAAAATATAATAGAATAGGTAACTTAACTTATTTCAAAACAGATTTAAAAGTGCAGAGTGTCAAGAACCCCGTCCCCTTGACAAAAGTGCAGAGTGTCAAGAACCCCGTCCCCTTGACAACCCCAGGTGTCAAGAACCCCGTCCCCTTGACAAGGCCTCAGCTCGGTTATTGGCAGGTGTAGGGGGTTTTTCGTTCTAAGTTCCATTCGGCTGTCTTATATTTACTTTCTGCCAGGGAGTGAGTCCAAGAAAGCTCTACAGTGGTCAAGGATCCTGGGTATTGCTGCCAGCCCAGGGTTTCGCTCCAGCCTTTAGCCAGGGCCTGAACCAGTTCTGGATAACTGACAGGGCGATCCAGGATTTCATTGATCCCGGCAGCCTGCCTGGATAGAGCTTTCCCCAGCCGGTCCTTTTTTGCCTCGTCCTTTAGTTTAAGGCAAGATAAGAGCAATTCTATATCCAGATAAAAGGGCAGGGAACCGTGCTGCAGGACACAGCCAAGTTTACGGGTCTGAGCGTTGCCGGCAATCTTTTTGCCCTGGACCGTTAATTCATACCAAGAGGGGGCGTCAAAACAGGCGGCGCTGCCGGTTTTGCCAGGACGACCCTTAGCCAATTCCGCTTCTGCTCCAAGGGCACGGTAGCCTGATAAAAGCCCCTGGCTTAACCGCAGGTAGGATTCCAGCACAGTCCCCCGCACGTCCGGGTGATCTGCAGGGGCGGTGATGCTGTAAGTCAATTCCTGGTTATGCAGTACAGCCCGTCCGCCGGTCAGGCGGCGCACCACTTGAACCCCAAGCCGCTGGGCGGCACAAAGGTCTATTTCCTGGGCAGCATCTTGAAAGTAACCCAAAGTGATAGTCGGCGGGTCCCACCTGTAAAAGCGCAAAGTAGGCGGGACCAGGCCGCGGCTGACGGCAATCAGAATAGCCTCATCCATGGCCATATTGGTAAAACCGTCGGAGATGCCCGTATCCAAGAGCCGCCAGCCATTAATCATGCCAAATTCTCCTTCTTCCAGCGCAGGACAGGCTTGCGGGCTGCAGTCACCTCATCCAGGCGGCTGACAGGCGTGGTATAGGGCGCCTCTTTCACTTTGGCCGGATTGGAGAGGGCCTCTTCTGCAATGGCGATCATCGCCCGGGCGAATTGGTCCAGGGTTTCTTTGCTTTCTGTTTCTGTAGGCTCCACCATCAGGGCTTCTTCCACAATCAGGGGGAAGTAAACAGTGGGTGGGTGATAGCCGAAGTCCAGCAACCGCTTAGCAATGTCCAGGGTGCGAATTCCCTGCTTCCTTACCTGAGAGGAAGGAGTGATAACAAACTCGTGCTTGCAGTGGCGTTGGTAAGGCAGGTGATAGTGATCTTTCAACAAATGCAAAAGATAATTGGCGTTAAGCACAGCATGTTCGCTCACCTGTCTTAAACCGTTTGCTCCCATGGCCCGGATGTAAGTATAGGCCTTTACCAGTACGCCAAAATTGCCGTAAAAGGCCTTTAGCCGGCCTATGGATTGAGGGCGTTCCTCATCAAAGCGGTATCGGCCGGTTTGGCTGTCCTTGATCACCAGGGGCTTTGGCAAGAAGGGAGCCAGGAAATCCTTGACACCTACGGGACCCGATCCTGGTCCTCCTCCACCGTGGGGGGCTGCGAAGGTCTTATGCAGGTTAAGATGGATTACATCGAACCCCATGTCGCCAGGGCGGGTCAGGCCCATGATGGCATTCATGTTGGCCCCGTCGTAGTAAACCAATCCGCCTGCCCGGTGGACCATTTCGGCGATGGCCTGAATGTTTTCATCAAACAATCCCAAGGTATTCGGGTTTGTCAGCATTAGAGCCGCCGTTTCTTCACCCAGGACAGCCTGCAGGTTGGCCATGTCTACCCCACCCCTGGGATCGGAAGGGATCTGAATGACTTCCATCCCAACTAAACCGGCAGTAGCCGGGTTAGTGCCATGGGCTGCATCGGGGATAATCACCTTGGTACGCTTGAAATCCTGGCGATGGCGGTGATAAGCCTGGATAACCAGTAGGCCTAATAATTCGCCATGGGCGCCGGCCGCCGGCTGAAGGGAAAACTTGTGCATGCCGGTTATTTCGCACAAGTACTGATCAAGGTTATACATCAATTCCAGCGCTCCTTGACAGGTCGCTAGGTCCTGGTAGGGATGCAGGCGGGCAAATCCCGGCTGCCTTGCCGCGTCTTCATTGATTTTGGGGTTGTACTTCATAGTACAGGAGCCCAAAGGATAGAACCCTGTGTCTACCCCATGATTTAAGGAAGAAAGCCGGGTAAAGTGGCGCACCACATCCTGTTCGCTGGCTTCCGGCAGCTCAGGGGCAGTTTTGCGCAGCATTTTGGCCGGGATTAGTTTGGTGATTTCCTCAGCTGGTACGTCTGGTTGCGGCCAGGTTAATCCTTGCCGCCCCGGAGAGCTTAATTCAAAGATCAATGGTTCTATCACTGGGATCCCCCCCCCATTCCTGCCACCAACTGGTCAATTTCCGACTTAGTGCGTTTTTCGGTGCAGCAGAAAGACATATGCCCGGACAACTCTGGGTAGAATCGGCCAAGATCCAGGCCGCCGATAATTCGCCGGTTCAGCAGGGAATGGTTAATTTGATCCGGCGGTGTACTTACTCTCACGGTAAATTCCTTGAAAAAGGGCTGGTTAAAGGCTGGCCTAACCCCAGGAACCTTGGTCATTTGCGCATAAAGGTAGTGGGCTTTTTGCAGGCACAGTTCAGCTACCTGGCGCAAACCATTAGGGCCAACCAGCGACAGGTAGATAGTAGCGGATAAAGCCATTAATGCCTGGTTTGAACATATATTTGATGTGGCTTTTTCCCGCCGGATATGCTGTTCTCTGGCCTGCAGGGTGAGCACGAACCCCCGGCGGTCATTGCTGTCAACAGTCTGCCCGACAATGCGGCCAGGAAGGCGGCGGACAATCTTTTCCCGGCAGGCCAAGAACCCCAGAAAAGGCCCGCCGAAGCTGATATGGTTGCCCAAGCCTTGGCCCTCGCCGATCACAATATCTGCTCCGTAATCTCCCGGCGGTGCCAACAGGCCAAGTGAAATAGGGTCTGTACATGCAGCATAAAGAGATTGGTTTTTCCTGGCCAGTTCACCGATTTCTTCTACCGGTTCCAAGCAGCCGAAAAAGTTTGGATGCTGAACCAGAACTACGCCGGCCTGGTTATCCAGGGCCTTTTCCAGGTGGGCAAGAGAGGTAACCCCGTCCTCCAGGGGTATTTCCTCCACAGTTAGCCCTTTGCCGTGGGCATAGGTTAAGACTGTTTCCCGGTATTCCGGGTGGACAGAGCGCGAGATCACAATTTTATCCCGTTTAGCCAGATCGCAGGCCATTAGGGCTGCTTCAGCCATGGCGCTGGCCCCGTCATACATGGAGGCGTTGGATACCTCCATCCCTGTCAGGGCGCAGATCATGCTCTGATATTGGAAGATAGCCTGGAGGGTGCCTTGGCTGATTTCCGGTTGGTAAGGAGTATAAGCTGTATAGAATTCGGATCTAAGTAAAAGCTGGTCAACCACTTTAGGCACATAATGGTCGTAGGCACCAGCGCCCAGGAAGCAGGCGTATTCATCAAGGTTAGAGTTTTTGCCGGCCAAACTGCGGATGTGAGCGGACAAGTCCATTTCAGCCAAGGGGGAGGGAAGGTCAAGGGGCCGGTGCAGTCTGACAGCAGCAGGGATATCTGTCAGCAGTTCCTCGATATCCTTTACCCCGATAGCCTGCAGCATTTGCTGCCGGTCCTGTTCCGTGTGAGGGATGTAAACCACTTATTGGCCCCCCTCTTTAATCATGTTTGCATATTGTTCGGCTGTCATCAAGTCTGCCGGCAGACTGCCGTTTTCAAGTTCTACCTCCATGATCCAACCCTTGCCGTAAGGGTCCTGGTTGATCAATTCAGGGGACTCCATCAGTGCTTCATTTACGGCCACCACTGTTCCGGTGACGGGAGAATAGCAATCGGAAGCTGCCTTAACCGATTCTACTACACCAAAAAAACTTCCTGCTGTCACTTGGCTGCCAACCTGGGGAAGCTCAACGAACACCAGATCACCCAATGAGTTTTGAGCGTAATCGGTAATTCCAATTACAGCTTTGCTGCCCACAACCTTTACCCATTCGTGCTCCTTGCTGTACAATAGCTCCTGAGGTGTGATCATGATAAAACCTCCTTTGGGGTCAAGATAGCCTTGCCCGTTATAATAAAAATTTTTCCGGCTTATCTTTTGTAAAAAGGTAGGGGGATAATCTGACAGCGGTAACCTCTGCCGCGGATCGACACCTCCAAGTCTCCCTCTGCCCCATACCTGATTAAGGCCATAGCCAGGTTTTTCCCAACCCAGGGAGCAAAAGTGCCGGAGGTTACGACGCCAATTTCCTGTCCCTGAGCAATTACCGGGTACCCTCCTCTGGGAATACCTCGGTCTATCATTTCCAGTCCAACCAGTTTGCGGGGAATCCCATGGGCCTCTTGCGCCAGCAAGGCTTGCCGGCCGATGAAATCCTCTTTTGGCAGTTTAACAAAGCGGCCCAGGCCTGCTTCCAAAGGGGTTATTTTCTCCGAAAGTTCCTGGCCATATAACGGCAAACCCGCTTCAAACCGTAAGGTATCTCTTGCTCCCAGCCCAATGGGGACCAAGCCCACGGGCAAGCCGGCAGCCATGATCTTGTGCCATAAGTCTGCTGCGTATTTAGCATCGAAATACAATTCGAAACCATCTTCACCGGTATAACCGGTGCGGGAGATCAGGCATTCAACACCCGAAACCTGGCCAAAGGCAAACCGGTAGTATTTAATGGATGCCAAATCGACTCCCGTTAATCTTTGGAGAATTTCTCCAGCCAGGGGACCCTGAATAGCCAGCTGGGCTGTTGACGAAGATTGGTCGGTGATTGTTACATCCTCGGGGCAGTGCTGCCTGATCCACTCCAAATCCTTTTCCGTGTTGGAAGCGTTAACAACCAGCAGAAAATCCTCTGAACCCAGGCGGTATACCAGGAGGTCATCGACCACTCCACCGGAATCAAGACACATGGGGCTGTAAATAATTTGGCCGGTTTGCATCCGGGAGGCGTCATTGGTAATCAGCAGCTGTACCGCTTTCAATGCCTCAGGACCTTGCAGCCTGAGCTCTCCCATGTGGGACACATCGAACAATCCGGCTTTTGACCTCACCGCTTTATGCTCGTCGATAATTCCGCTGTACTGCACCGGCATGGCCCATCCGCCAAATTCCACTATTTTGGCTCCTGTTGCTATATGTACGTGATAAAGCGGGGTCTTCTTTAATCCCTGGTGTTCTTCCATCTTTTTCACCTCCTGCAAAGCAAATAATTGTTGACAAAAATAAAGACAGAGGAAAGGCCTGGTGCCTTTCCTCTGTCCTGAAACCTGAGAGATTTGTCCGGTCTTGAAGCCGGGTCCCCTTTGGTGTCCTTTTTTGAAGGAACTCTCCAGAGGTCTGTCCTCCGGCGGTTCTTGTACCTGAGAGTTTCCCGCAGGTCCACCAAACCTGACGGTTACTCCTTCGGCGCCTCCAAAGGGAGGACTCTTCCACCGGGATCATCCAGCAATATGGAATTTTCATCCTTAGTTTAACACATCAGGTTAAGAGTAGGCAATAAGAATAATAAAACAAATCCAAATATTATTAAACTGAGTTAAAATTCTAACCCTGCAGCGAGGGTTTTCTAGTCAAACTTATGCTGTTTTACACATTTTTGTTACCCTGTCCGGAAGGTATTCTTCAAAAAATTTGGAATACCTTATTCGGCAACAGTATGTTCAACTGGGTCTTGGCTTTTTGCGGGGGATTGTTTCCTCCGCTGCCGAGCATTTCCCGCCGCTTTAAGAAGCAAAGGGTTAGAGCAGGTAGCCTCTGTGATAAATAGGTTCTTAAAAAGACTTTCGGGGGAGCTTTTTGGCTATTCTTTTTTTCCAAGGCAGGGCCCAATCCTTGACTTGAGATGGGAAAATGCTGTTAGAACTATGAATCTATATGGCGGTGGTCTTGATGATTAAGGAAGTGTCAGTACCTTTGCTTGCTATGACCAAGTGTCTTTCGGATGCCATGGATTTGGTCAGCCCGGTATTGACTAACCACCATATCCAGGTGGCTTACATAGCACAAGAGTTAGCAGCAGAACTGGAATTGCCTGTGGAGGAGCAGAGCCAGTTGATCTTTGCCGGGCTATTGCACGACAGCGGTGCCTTGTCCCTTCAGGAAAGGCTTAACGCTGTCCAGTTTGACCTGGAAGGACCCAGCAAGCATGCTGAACTAGGGTTTATTCTTTTTCGAGACTTTGAGCCTTTAGCCAGGGCTGCCCACCTAATCCGGTACCACCATCTTCCCTGGGAAGAAGGGCAGGAAATGCCTGATTCGGTGGTGCCCTTGGGCAGCCATGTCCTGCACCTGGCTGACCGGGTTGCGGTGTTAATTGATAACAGGATCGGTATTCTGAGTCAGGCTACAGGGATTGTTGAACGCATTAATAGCAATAAGGGAACAATGTTTGTACCTGAATTGGTGAATGCTTTTAAGAGCCTGGCTAAAAAGGAGTATTTTTGGCTGGATACCGTATCTCCCTCTCTTTGGTCCCTCTTATCTCGCAGGGCGAGTATAGTGAAAACAGAATTGCATAGTAAGGGGCTCTTTCAACTGGCCGAGCTGTTTGGCCGGATTATTGACTTTAGAAGCCGCTTTACAGCCGTTCACTCCAGCGGTGTGGCAGCTGCTGCCGAAGCACTGGCCGGGTTTTTCGGCTTTTCGGAAAATGAATGCCAGATGATGCGGATTGCCGGGTATCTTCATGATTTAGGGAAGCTAGCCATTCCGGATGCTATTCTGGAAAAACCTGGCAAACTCAGTTCGGAAGAGTATTACATAATCAAAGCTCATACTTTCCACACCTTTCGCATCCTCGAGACTATCAGTGAGCTAGAAGTAATCAACACCTGGGCTTCTTACCACCATGAGCGCCTGGACGGCAAAGGGTATCCCTTTCATCATCGGGCAGAGAATTTATCTATGGGTTCCCGCATTATGGCTGTTGCGGACGTGTTTACGGCGATCACTGAGGACCGGCCTTACCGCAAGGGAATGTCTAGGCAGGAAGCTTTTAAAGTGCTTTGCCGGATGGCTCAAGACTCAGCCCTCGATAAAGAGGTGGTAGCAACCCTGCAGGATAACTTTGAGATCATAAGCTCTATCAGAATGGCTGCTCAGGCGGATGCCATTAAAGAGTACCAGACCTTCATACAGGCGATTAGGTAGAAATAGTATATGGCCTGACCCCGAAAAAGGGGCCAGGCCATTTTGTGGCTATATTAGGTCGATGCGCCCTGGTTAGCGGATCCGCCCTTAAACCATGGTCCCTGCATCATGCCGCGGGTATTGTCGCCGTTAAACCTGCCGCCCTGCCTGGGGCAGCCGCCGTTACCCTGAAGGAAGCAGCCTCCCGGACCCAGCATCATGCCAGGTCCTTGGCGGTTCTGCAGCATTTGCTCAATCCTCTCCTGCATCAAAATCCCTTGTTCGGGACTGATCAGCCCGGCCTCAACGTATTTTTCCACCAACTGCTTTTTCAGTTCTGCCATTTGCCGGTGCAGCTGGTCGATTTCCTGCTGTTTCTGGTCAGTTATGGTTGCGTAGGCAGCGGGAATTGCAGCTGCCAACAAGACAATGGCTAAGACCAGCAAAATGAGCTTTTTCATCTTTCCACCTCCTTTTGCTTCATTTTGGGTTGTGCCTGATTAGTAATGCGATGCATTGCTCCTCTTTTGGGGGGTAGTTGACGAAAAGAGGCAAAAAAAATATTATTTAAACTATACCTACCTAAATTCACGTTGTCCTGCGAACAATCCATTGGAGTGATGTCAGGTAATGGCCATGGGCGAACAAGCAATCGCGGAACTGGTATTAAAAGCCCGACAGGCGGATCCAGCGGCCCGGGAGCAGCTGATCAGCCAACTGGCCCCCCAGGTGCGGGGAATGGCAGCAGCTATTTGCGGCCGCCCTTTAGACTGGCATCAGGACGAGGCTAGCATAAGCCTAATTGCCCTGAATGAAGCGATTGACAGCTTTGATGCCCAAAAGGGCATGAGCTTTCTTAACTATGTCCGGATGGTGATTCACCGCCGCCTGGTAGATTATTTCCGGCGGGAGGCCAAGAACCGGCATATCTCCCTGGATGTGGAGCTGGAGGAGAGCGGTTGGGGCCGCTTGGAAAGCGAACAGGCCTGGGCCCAATACAGGGAAGAAGAGGAAGCCAGGGAAAAAGAGGAAATGATGACCCTTTATCAAGACAGGTTGAATGAGTTTGGGATTACTATCGACGATTTAATAGGATCATCTCCCAAACACCGGGATACCCGCCAAAACCTGATGCAGGCCGCCAAGGCCCTGGCGGAGGAACCTCAGCTCTTAAATAAACTGCGGCAACAGAAACATCTGCCGGTTAAGGAACTGATGCTTTTGACCGGTTTCAGCCGCAAGGTGATCGAAACCGGCCGCCGCTATATTATCGCCCTAACCCTGGTGTTATCGGAAGAAGAATTCCGGCCGATTAAGCAGTTAATCAATTTTCCTTGGGACGAAAGGAGTGGAGAAGGTGGACAGGAAAACCCAGGCCATGGTAATTAAGGTTGAAAAAAAGACCCTGGTAGTGATTACAGGAGACGGGGAGTACCGGCGCCTGGTCAAGCCTGCCATTCCAGTCCGCATGGGGCAGACAATTAGCATGGCTGATCTGCCTTCCAGCCGGAATTGGGTCCGGCCCTTAATTGCCGGTCTATTGCTGGTGATTTTGGCTGCAGGGATTATCAAACCCTTTGCCATGCCTGCTGCAGTGGCTTCAGTATCTCTGGACATGACTCCCCGGGTGGAGTTAGCGGTAAGCAAGGAGGGTAAAGTGTTAAAGGCCAAGGCCGCAAATCCGGAAGGGGAAATTATTTTGCAGCAGGTCCAAGTTAAGGGCCTCCATGTTTACCAAGCGGTTGGGTTGATTACGCAAAAGGCTATATCCCTCAATTACCTGTGCCGGGAAAACAAAAACATTGTCTTTGCGGCTGTTGTGGCAAAGCAAAAAGAAGAAAAAATAGGTTTGGATCAGGCGGAACTGATGCGGATAATGCATGACCAAATGGCCTGGCGCAGTATTCAGGGTTATATAGTTGTCAATCAGGTTGCCCGTGGAGAATTGGATCAGGCGCTGGCTGCCGGTCTGCCGGTTAACCGCTATCTTTTATGGGAAAAATCCAGAGCAGCTGGGATGGAGATATCCCGTGACATGCTGCGGTCTGTTTCCATGGACAGGGTGGCTGCCCAGATTGCCGGCAACCTGGAACAGGTGCTGCCGGGCAGCTGGTGCAGTGTGAAAAAACAAGAGCGGCAGCAGCAGGACATGTTTCTGCCTGTCCGGCCAACCCTGCCGGTTTCAACTCAAAGACTGAGCCAGCCGGGAAGGTTAATTAGAGGCTGCCCGGTGGACTTCAGGCGTTAGCCGATTTGGTTTTAATCTTGTTATTTGCACATAATTATGCTATAATAACAACATAATAATTTGCGAGGTGATGATATTATGCCACATATTAGACCAATAACCGATTTGAGAAATACAAATGAGATTTCAGAAATATGCCATAAACTGAAAGAGCCAGTTTTTATTACCAAAAACGGATATGGCGATTTGGTTGTAATGAGTATAGAAACATATGAGCGTCAGCTTTCCCTTGTTGAGGTTTATAAAAAGCTTGCTGAGGCCGAGAAAGAGATTGTACAGGGGGGTCCTTTGTTGGAGGGAGAAGAAGTTTTTAAAAAGCTGAGGAACAAATATGTCGGAAAATAGTTATAGTTTGAAGTTTACTTCAAAAGCAATTGAGGATTTAGAACAGATTTACAGCTATATTTCAGGAAAACTTTGTGCTGAAATTGCTGCAGATAATCTGCTCGAAAAAATAGAAAGCAGCATAATGCGGTTAAAGTATTATCCCTATTCTTGCGGTTTTGTTTTAGATGAGCCTTTAAAAAGCAGAGGATATCGTAAGCTGATAGTTGATAATTACCTTGCTTTTTATTTAGTCAATGAACCGGAAAAGCAGGTGGTTATTATGCGGATTCTCTATGGCGCTCAAAAATATCAGGATCTACTTTGATTATCTGTAATAGCTGAATCCTATGTCAGGCATCTGTCTCTGCAGGTGCTTTTTTTCATGCCCGAATATAGGGTGTGAGACCCAGTTGAATCGGGAAGAGGGGTTCCCGGCCAGCCAGCGGTGTTTGCAGGGTTGGCTAGGTCAAAAACCCCTTTGACGATACCCACCTGGTGGCCAAGGTTGTTTTTTACCGGGTAGCGATGCCACTTTTTTAAAACTTCAACCTCCTTTTTTCCCACGGCACCTAGCTGCCGCAGAAGTTCCACCACCACTGGGTATACCGCCCGCTCCCGCCCATCCAGGATCTTGACAGCTACCCCTAATCCCATTTTAGGCAAGCCGATGCCATAGACCCCCTCTGCGCCAATTTTGGCGATTACAGCTCCTCCTGTGGCCTGCATCAGTTCAGTGCAAAACTCGCCGTCTCCAGCCACATATTCAGGGAAATGGGCCATGGCCGATGTTACGGAATGGGCGGCATTAACTAGATTGGGGTCTTGCAGGACTTCTGGATCCACCAGCCTGGCGTAGGCTACCGCTGCGGCCTGTACCGGGACGAGGTAGATAGGGGCTCCGCAGCCGTCAATGCCCCGGAAAATCCTTTCTTTAGGTATGCCGGTAAACTGAGAAACCACCTGGATTATTACCTGCTGGAGCGGGTGTTCATCCTTTTCATAGCCATCAGGGTCTAGCCCAAGGTAAAGGGCTAAGGCCAACATGGCGGCATGTTTTCCGGAACAGCTGCAGTGCAGTGGCGAGGGCTGGGCTCCCCTGGCCGCCAGTTTCTGAGCTTCTCCTTGGTTATAAGGTTGTTTTGCCCCACAGCGAAGGTAATCCAGGGAAAGACCAATTTTTTTCAGCATCTCTTGGACAAGTTCCTGGTGCCTCAGCTGGCCGCTGTGAGAAGCACAGGCCAGGGCAATTTCTTGGGGGCTAAAACCATAGTGTTCAGCAGCTCCCGAGGCAACCAGGGGGATGCATTGGATGGGCTTGGCCGAAGAACGAAAGTATATTAATGTGGCAGGGTCACCAATGCTGTAGATGACCTCCCCTTGGGCATTTGCTACGCATATGTAGCCAAGATGGCTGCTTTCAACAATCCCGTTGCGGGAAACGGCGGCAAGTACCTGCATTAGTTACCTCCTGACGGTTATTCTCATTAACTATAGAGTTGCCCAAGGGTATTGGCCTATGCGGTGGAAGTCATTGAGACCGCAGTAAAAAGGCCGTTAATTTTTTCCTCTGTAAGTGGTATAATTATCATAAATAGGAATATTCTTATTTATCGCAGATGGCTACCCGCTCTAATGCCCCCGCTTCTTCGAAGCGACGGCCCAAGAGCGGCTACGCCCCTGCATTAACTGGCTCTAAGCTTCAGTCTTCGACTGCAGCTAAGACCTAAGACCCAGTTGAAGGTGGGATTTAAAATGCCGCTGGAAAAATATATAGAAAAGCTGAAGCTAAAGGGTTATAAAGCAACTCCCCAGCGCAGAGCAATTATTAATGCCCTATTAATGGCTAAAGGCCCTGCCAGTGCGCGGGACATCCTGGCCGAAGTGCAGCAGGAGTTTCCCGGGGTTAGCTTGGATACTGTTTACCGCAATCTGCACTTGCTGGCCCAGATGGGGATTGCCCACCAGATAGATCTGCGGTCCTGTGAATCCTCCAAATTCGAGATTGGGGGTGTTCATCACCACCATTTGGTTTGCATCGGCTGCGGTCAGGCAGTGTGCCTAGACTGCTGCCTGGTTGACGCCTCTTTTATGTCCCGGGCAGAGGCCCAGGGTTATCAACTGGTTGGCCATGCCTTTGAGTTGTACGGCTATTGCTCTAGCTGCCAAGTTCACGGAATGGGGGTTTCTAAATGAAGGGTAAAATTTTCGGTTCGGTTCTATTATTCTGTACTGTTCTCTTGTTGTCGGGCTGCGGGGGCCAGCCGGTTTCAATTCCCCAACGACCAGAACCGGCTTTCTCACCCCTTAGGGTAGTGGCCACCTTTTACCCGGTGGCTTTCCTGACGGAACAGGTAGGAGGGGAGCGGGTCGAGGTGGTTTCTCTGGTGCCGCCGGGTACTGAGCCCCACCACTGGGAACCGACGGCTCGCCAGATGGTATTGCTGCAAGAGGCCAATTTGTTTGTCTATAACGGTGCGGGACTGGAGCCTTGGGCTGAGCGTCTTGTGCATAGCCCGGAAAACCCCCGATTAATAGTAGTTGAAGCAAGCGCCGGGTTGAAGCTTTTAAAACAGGAACAAAAAGATTGGCCGGCTGAACAGGAAAAAAACCTCAACCATACCAAAAACCATCAGCATGACCACAAGGAGCAGGCGACCCGGGAACAGGCAGAAGAACACTACCACGATGGCGAGTTTGACCCCCATGTCTGGCTGGATCCCTTATTGGCCAAGCAAATGGCAGCCAACATTGCTGCCGGCCTTATGCAGGCTGACCCGGATGGCGCCGCTACTTATCAAAAGAACTTGGCAATACTGCAGGAGCGGCTGGCCGATCTGCATTCCCGTTTCCAGGAGGCATTGAAAGGCAAGGCAGGCCAGCCAATTGTAACTTCCCATGCTGCTTTTGGTTACCTGGCGAACCGGTATGGCTTGGTGCAGGTCCCGATTATGGGGTTGTCACCGGAAGCCGAGCCCAGCCCTGCCCAGATGGCCAAGCTGGTGCGGCTGGTACGAGGAACAGGGGTCAAGTACATTTTTTCCGAGACCTTGGCCAATCCCAGAATAGCGGAAACCCTGGCGAAGGAAGTCGGGGCAGAGGTGCTTATTCTGAATCCGATAGAAGGATTAACGAAAGAACAGGCTCTTGCCAAGGAGGACTATTTTTCCATCATGGAGCAAAACCTGGTTAATTTAAAGCTGGGCTTGGGGGTGCAGGAGTGAATACCCGGGTGGTTTCTTTATTACAGGTCCATTTTAGCTACCAGCGGGACCCTGTGCTGGCAGGGGTTAGCCTGGAGGTAAACCGTGGTGAATTTTTCGGGCTGATCGGCCCCAACGGCGCCGGCAAGACTACCCTTTTGCAGATCATGGTCGGACTCCTGGCTCCCAAAAGTGGCCAGGTTGAACTTTTTGGCCAACCTTTAGCAGAGTTTAAGGACTGGGTAAAGGTGGGTTATGTATCTCAGCGGGCTGCCCAGCTGGAAACCGGTTTCCCGGCTACGGTGGCAGAGGTTGTGGCTGCCGGCCGCTTCGCCAGGGTTGGGCTGGGCCGGAAATTTTCCCCGGCTGACCGGGAGGCAGTCAACTGGGCTTTGGAAATGGTAGGACTGCAGGATTACCGCCAGCGGCCAGTCAGCCACTTATCCGGCGGTCAAAAACAACGGGTAGCCATTGGGCGGGCTCTGGCCGGCCAGCCGGAATTGCTTATTTTAGATGAGCCGGCGGTGGGGGTTGACCCTGTAGCCAGAGAAAGGTTTTATCATCTCCTGGCTGATTTGAACAAAGAGCTGGGACTGACCCTGATCCTGGTGTCTCACGACATTGGGGCGGTAGTGGCCCATGCCAGTAATATTGCATGGTTAAACAGGCGGATTATGTTTCATGGCCCTGCGAAGCAAATGCTGAAGCAAAACATGTTAGAGCTGTACGGCTACTATGATCTGGCTTGCACAGTGCCGCGGCAGATTAGCCTTTTGTCATAGATAGCTACCCGCTCTAACCCTTCGCTTCTTAAAGCGGCGGGAATGCTCGGCAAAGGAAAAATATTAAAATCAATGAAGCCGAGCATGAAATTCGCTTTCAGGCCACGTTAAATTAATGTATAATTTGTGGCCTGGCTCATTAAATGCCCGGCAAGGAATAAAATTTGA
>JBFLXH010000025.1:0-38773 GCA_040757295.1 Bacillota bacterium
GAAGCCGGGCATGAAATTCGCTTTCAGGCCACATTTTAATTAGCGGCCTCGCTCATTAAATGCCCGGCAAGGAATAAAATTTGATTACAGCCAATGAAGCCGGGCATGAAATTCGCTTTCAGGCCACGTTAAATTAATGTATACTCGGCAAGGGATAAAATTGCATTATCATAATGAAGCCGAGTATGAAATTCGCTTTGAGGCCACGGTAAATCAATGAATAATTAGTGGCCTTGCTCATTATATAATTTGTGGCCTGGCTCATTTTAAGAGCGGCTACGCCTCTGTATTAACCGGCCCCCTATGGGATTAACCAGTTCTAAGCTCCGGTAAACCGGAGCCAAGAACTGGTCGAATCTAAGCACGAGCGGGGGAAACAATCCCCCGCGAAAAGCCAAGGCCCAGTTGAACGTCTCGAAGCATTCTGACTACTGCCCTGAAAATAGCTTGTCATATTTTTCATCCCTCTGATGGTGCCGCGATAAGCGGCGTGGGGGTCTGAATTCTGAATGCCTGAATAGTAACAAATTTTTTTTTAGACAAAAGCCTGAAGTGAAGTGTATAATGTATTTAAGGAACAGGCAATTGACTGGGATGCAGTCAATGGAGCCGGGCTAATGCAGCAGGGGAAAACCTGTGGGACCTGAACGGTTTCCACAGGTTTTTTTCTGTTAAGTTTTTAGGGGGTTGGGTGATGGGTTTTACTAATTGGCTGGTCCAGAAATTTATTCCTCAAGCCGAACAGGTTATGGATGTCGGTATCCGGGCTAAATACGGTTACCTGGTAGCCTGGGTGAGTATTGTTGGCAATCTTTTACTGGCTCTGACCAAGGTTTTTTTCGGTATCATGCTGAACAGTATTTCTCTTCTGGCTGATGCTGTCCACACCTTATCGGATGTAGTAACGTCCTTTGTAGTGTTGTGGGGATTTAGGCTGGCAGCTGCTCCCCCCGATGAAAAGCACCCCTACGGACATGGGCGGATTGAGAATGTGGCCACCCTCATTATTGCACTGTTGCTAATCGGCGTGGGGATTGAATTTGGGAAGGCCTCGGCCCAGCGCTTTTTATCCAATGAGGTAGTAGAAGGAAGCCTCCTGGTGGCAGTCTTACTGGTTTTTGGAGGGTTGTTCAAAGAATGGATGGCCCGCTTTGCCGTATCCATGGGGGAGCGGATAAACTCCTCAACCCTGGTGGCCGATGCTTGGCATCATCGTAGTGATGCGGTTGCCAGTATCTTGGTTGCTGTAGCAATGGTAGCAGCTATGTTTGGCTATTACCGCGCTGATGCTGTGATTGGGCTGGTGGTCTCTGCCCTGATCATTTACACGGGATGGGACTTGGCTCGCAATACAGTCAGCGCTTTAATTGGAGAAAAGCCGGATGAGGAGTTGGTAGAAAAGATTACCGCGACGGCTGGGTCGGTGAACGGGGTAAAGGGAGTTCATAAGGTGGAAGTGCATGACTACGGACCGGAAAACCTGCTGGTTTCCTTGCATATTCAGGTGGATGCAACCATTGCCGTGTTGGATTCCCACCAAATCGCCGCTGAGGTCAAGTATTGCATCCTGGATAGATGCGGCGCACTGACCACGGTCCATGTGGAGCCCTTTCTGGCCGATTGAGGAACAGCAATTACCAAGGCATCCGCTTCCTGTCGGGTTTACTTCAATTATTTGACCTCTGGGCTTCGGGGTTTAGTTATAAAATTGTGATTTAGATGCAGGGAGAAAGGGGTTGCTTCCATGGCTGGCTTTAAACTGAAATCGGAGTTTCAGCCCAAGGGCGATCAGCCCGGGGCGATCCGCCGCCTAGTTGAGGGTTTGAACCTAGGGTACCCGCATCAGACCCTTCTGGGGGTTACCGGCAGCGGGAAGACTTTTTCCATGGCCTGTGTCATTCAGGAAGTACAAAGGCCTACCCTGGTAATTGCCCATAACAAAACCCTGGCTGCCCAGCTATGCAGTGAGTTTAAAGAATTCTTTCCGAACAACGCTGTCGAATACTTTGTCAGTTACTATGACTATTACCAACCGGAGGCCTATATTCCCCATACGGATACTTATATCGAAAAGGACAGTTCCATTAATGATGAAATAGATAAACTGCGTCACTCGGCTACGTCAGCCCTGTTCGAGCGGCGGGACGTTATCATTGTGGCCAGTGTTTCCTGTATTTACGGCTTGGGTTCGCCGGAAGACTACCGGGAGTTGGTGCTTTCCTTGCGGGAGGGCCAGGAATACGACCGGGAATGGATCCTGCGCAAGCTGGTGGACATCCAGTATTCCAGGAATGATTATGATTTCCACCGGGGAACCTTCCGGGTGCGGGGGGATGTAATCGAAATTTTTCCGGCCTCTTTTTCTGAGAAAGCTATCAGGGTAGAGCTTTTTGGCGATGAAATTGAACGGATTCTGGAAGTTGATACCATGACCGGAGAGGTTCTGGGCCGCCGGTGGCATGTATCTGTTTTCCCTGCCAGTCACTATGTCACCGAACAGGAGAAAATGCGCCGAGCTCTGGTTTCCATAGAACAGGAGTTGGAGGAGAGGCTCCGGGAGCTGCGCAGCCGGGACAAGCTCCTAGAGGCCCAGCGGCTGGAACAGCGCACCAAATATGACTTGGAAATGATGCGGGAGGTCGGTTTTTGTACTGGCATTGAAAACTACTCCCGCCACCTTACGGGGAGGCAGCCCGGCGAACCTCCCTACACCCTCTTGGATTTTTTTCCCCAGGATTTTCTGGTCATAATCGACGAATCCCATGTGACAGTTCCCCAGATTGGGGGGATGTACGAGGGGGACCGCTCCCGCAAAACTAGTCTGGTAGAGCATGGTTTCCGATTGCCTTCAGCACTGGATAACCGCCCGCTAACTTTCCAGGAGTTTGCCGCAAAGGTGAACCAGGTTGTCTATGTCTCCGCTACCCCTGGTCCGTATGAGCTGGAACGAAGCCAGCAGGTGGTAGAACAAATCATCCGGCCCACCGGGCTGGTTGATCCTCTGGTAGAAGTACGGCCTGTAAAAGGACAAATCGATGACCTCTTACATGAAATCCGCTTAAGGGAGAAAAAGAACCAGCGGGTCTTGGTGACTACCCTGACGAAACGCATGGCTGAGGATCTAACCGATTACCTGCGGGAGATGGGCGTCAGGGTTAAATACATGCATTCGGATATCAATACCATTGAGCGGATGGAAATTATCCGGGGTCTGCGCCTGGGGGAATTTGATGTGCTGGTAGGCATCAACCTTTTAAGAGAGGGTCTAGACCTGCCGGAGGTGTCTCTGGTGGCCATCTTGGATGCCGATAAGGAAGGTTTTTTGCGCTCTGACCGCTCCCTTATTCAAACCATGGGCCGGGCAGCCCGCAATGTTGAGGGTAGGGTCATCATGTATGCAGATCGGGTGACTGACTCCATGAGGAGAGCGATAGATGAGACCAACCGCCGGCGGGAGTTGCAGCTTGCCTATAACCGGCAGCATGGGATTACCCCGGAGACTGTGCGCAAAGCAGTCCGGGATATCCTCGAAGCAACCCGGGTGGCAGAAGAGAAACTGCCGTACCAAACTAAGCAGAGTTTTGGCCAGATGACCAAAAATGAGCGGCAGCGCTTTATTGCCGACCTAGAAAAGGAGATGCGGGAAGCTGCCAAACTGCTTGAATTTGAGCGGGCAGCTGTTTTGCGGGACCTGATCCTGGAACTAAAAGCCGGGGAAGAAACCGGAAAGAAAAAATAGGCATTTATTAGCCCCGGTCTTTGCGGGACCGGGGCTTTGGTGATTAAGCGCGCGGGATGCAGATGACCTGGCCGATTTGCAGGTTGTTGGGGTTAACACCCGGGTTGGCGGCCTGGATGGCTGCTGCAGTGGTGCCGTATCGTTGGGCTAACCGCCAGAAGGTGTCCCCAGCTTGAATGGTATAGGCAAAAGTACCTGCCGGACACGGACCAGGCGGCGGGGTTACTGTACGGGGGATGCAGATGACCTGGCCGATTTGCAGGTTGTTGGGGTCAACGCCCGGGTTGGCGGCCTGGATAGCTGCAACTGTGGTACCGAATCGCTGAGCTAGATTCCAGAAGGTGTCCCCAGCCTGAATTGTGTAGCTAAAGGTTCCGACTGGGCACACTCCTGGCATTGCCCTGGGAATACAGATGACCTGGCCGATTTGCAGGCGGTTGGGGTCAACGCCCGGGTTGGCTGCCTGAATGGCCGCTACGGTAGTGTTGAAACGTTGGGCAAGCCTGAAGAAGGTGTCGCCAGCCTGAATAGTATAAGCAAAGGTTCCTGGCGGGCAGGTTACAGGCGGCATAACGGGGATGCAGAGGGTCATGCCGACCATCAGGCGGTCAGGATCGACCCCTGGGTTTGCCATCCGGATTGCTTCTACTGTTGTGCCAAACCTCCTGGCTAGAGAGAAGAATGTATCCCCGGGTTGAACGGTGTAGAGGGTGCCCCCCGGACATGCTTTTTGACTGGTTAAGTCTTCGCTCACGTTTAATCAACTCCTTAAAAGGATTTCTTAAACATCCTACGAAAAACGGGTGAAATGGGTGATGGTTATAGCCCTGGAAGGCGGAATAATAATTTTTTATTTCAGGCCTGGTTTGCGACAAGTTGCGACAAGGGACGGTTCTGCTCTTGTCGCATTTTCATTTTTATGTATTATTTGGCTATTGAAAGGTGGTCATCATCATGGCCAGATATGGAAGAAAGATAAGCAGCAGCAAAGTTTATCATGCAATTTTACGAGGAATAGATCGGACGGCGTTTTTCTTTGATAACGATTACATAAAGCTGTGGATACAGTTTGGATGAGATAAGAAATTTTAAAGATAGGACGAAGAAGGGACGAAGTTTTGAGGGAGATTAAGGAGAAGTCTTCAATGACGGTCAGAGAATTATCGCGGGTTCTTGGCATCAGTAAGAATATTAGATTAAGGACCGGAAATGCGACAGGTTGAGAACCGTCCCCCATCCGCCCGGTTTGCTTCAGAACGAAACTGTTTGAGGTTCAGGTAAGCGTTTCGGACATGTTGGGTCAACAAGGCCTCTGCGGCGTCTGGCTTTCTCTCCTTGAAAGCCTGTAATACAGCCCGGTGTTCCTCCAGGGTTTGGGGAAGCCGCCTGGGTGCCTTCAGAGATTCCAGGCGGGCCAACTGGACATACTGGTGCAAGTTGCTGAGAGTGAGGTTCAGAATTTTACTGCCGGAGGCCTCGAAAATTATTTCGTGAAACTTATGGTCCAGTTCAGCCAGCTCATCCATGTCTTTTTTTTGGGAATAAAACTCCATCAGGTCAACCAGCTTTTCCAGTTCCTTAATCTGCTCATCTTTAATGTTTTGCACTGCCCAGCGGGCAGCCAGTCCTTCCACCATGGAGCGGATGGCGAAGATGTCTTCCACGTCTTTAGAGGAAATCCCCAAAACAACAGCCCCTTTGTGGTGGGTGGTTTCTACCAGGCCCTCCAGTTCCAGCAGCCGGATAGCCTCCCGAATAGGGGTGCGGCTAACCTTTAGCTCATCTGCCAGTTTAGCTTCCACCAAACTTTCGCCCGGCTGGTAAACCCCGTTGATTATCTGCGCTTTGATGTATTTAAATACTCTGGCGCGGAGAGAGACCTCATGGGAAGACAATTCGAAATCCTTGGTCATCCTGCTAATTCCTCCCAGGGAGAACTTCAAGCAGGCATATTGTATTACATTCCGGGGCCAAAAACAAGCTCTGCCGGATGGAGATGGTTCTGCCCGGAAAGGATGCTGCAAAGATTTTCAGTGTACTCTCTGGTCCCCGTTTCTCCCCCCATGTCCCGGGTCAGGGCAACCTTTTTTTCAATCATATAATGTACAGCCTGGCGGATTCTGGCGGCTGCTTTTTCTTCCCCCAGGAAGTCCAACAGCATGGCGCCTGAAAGGATCAGGGCAGTCGGGTTGGCCAATCCTTTTCCGGCAATGTCCGGGGCGCTGCCGTGAACTGCCTCGAAAACTGCCCCCTCTGTACCGATATTGGCGCTGGGCACCAGGCCCAAACCTCCCACCAGCCCGGCACACAGGTCGGAAACAATGTCGCCGTAGAGGTTAGGCAGCAATAGCACGTCATATTTCTGTGGGCAGATTACCAGGTTCATGCAAAGGGCATCGATAATAGCGTCGTTGCAGGTTATCTGAGGGAATTGGGCTGCTGCCTCCCGGCAGGTATGCAGGAAAAGCCCGTCACTCAGTTTGAGGATATTTGCCTTATGGACAACCGTAACCTGTTTCCGGCCGTATTCCTTAGCATAGCTAAAAGCAAATTGAGCAATGCGCAGGGTTGCATCCCTGGTAATCAGTTTAATGCTTTCTGCTGCATAGCTGCCGATAGCATGTTCAATCCCCGCGTACAGGTCCTCGGTATTTTCTCTTACCACCACCAGGTCAACATCTTTAAATAAAGACGGCATCCCAGGGATGCTTTTAACGGGCCGCAAGCTTGCGAATAAACCCAGGGCCTGGCGCAAGGCCACATTAACACTGCGAAAGCCGCTGCCAATAGGAGTAGTTACTGGCCCCTTCAGAGCGAATTTGTTTTTCTTGACAGATACCAGGGCCTCTTCAGGCAAGGGGGCGCCATAATCCTTTACAGCTTTTTCGCCAATATTCACGGTCTCCCACTTGATTGGGACGCCGGCTGCAGCTATCACTTCCTTGGCCGCAGCAGTAACTTCCGGTCCGATACCGTCTCCCGGGATCAGGGTAAGGGTATGCATTTATCTCTCTCCTTTCAAGGCTTTAATCCCGTCTCTGCCTGTCCGGACTTCCTTCAGGCCATGAGCCGTGTTCTGCGCAGGTTTCTTTTGTATAAGCCAGTAACCCCCCTGCCAGGAGGATTTTCCTCTGCCGTGGAGACAGGGAAAGGATAACCCTAAAGGAATAATCCCCTGTGATATTGCGCACTTCCAGAGCCTCCCCGCCTAACACCTTTTCCGGCAGGTTCGTAATGACCAGCTTGTCATCGCATTTAAGCCGGTCATAATCCCTTCTATCGTAAAAGGTTAACGGCAGGATGCCGGAATTGATCAGGTTTGCCATGTGAATCCTGGCAAAAGATATAGCAAACACACCTTTGATGCCAAGGTACAGGGGGGCCAGTGCGGCATGCTCCCTGCTGGAACCCTGGCCGTAGTTTTCCCCGCCTACCAGGAAGCCGCCCCCGCGGTCTTTCGCCAGCCTGGGGAAGTCCTTGTCAACCGGGGTGAGGCAATGATCCGCCAGGGCGGGAATGTTGGAACGAAGCGGCAACAGCCAGGCCGGGGAAGGCATGATATGGTCCGTGGTGATGTTATCCTCCATTTTCAGCAGGACCTGCCCGCTGATAGTTTCCGGCAGTTTGCTGTTGCGGGGAAAAGGCTTGATATTGGGACCGCGGATTACTTCTTTTTCCCCGCCGGATTTCTCCGGGGTGATAATCAGGTTGTCACAGACGGGGTATTTCTCAGGGGCTTTTATTTCCACGGGGTCTAGGCATCTGGGATCGGCAAGATAACCTGTCACAGCCGAAAGGGCTGCTACGGCAGGGCTGCAAAGATAAACCTGGGCGCTGGCAGTCCCGCTTCTTCCCGGGTAGTTGCGGTTGAAGGTCCGCAGGGATACCCCCGCTGTGGGAGGGGCCTGGCCCATCCCGATGCAGGGGCCGCAGGCGCATTCAAGAATTCTGGCCCCTGCTTTGATCAAATCTCCCAGAGCGCCGTTTTCTGCCAGCATTGTCAATACCTGCTTCGAGCCGGGGGCAATCGCCAGGCTAACCCCAGGATGAACCTTTTTCCCCTTTAAGACGGCTACGGCCTGCATCAAGTCCGTGTAAGAAGAGTTGGTGCAGCTGCCAATACACACCTGGTCTATTTTCATCCCTGCTAGCTCTTTAATCGGAACCACGTTGTCCGGACTAGGAGGGCAGGCCACCAAGGGTTCGAGCCCGGACAGATCCATCTCAATCAGCCCGTCGTACTTGGCATCAACATCAGGAGATAGTTCCTGCCAGTCCTGTTCCCGGCCCTGGGCTGCCAAAAAACGCCTGGTGACCTGGTCGCTGGGAAAAATAGAAGAAGTGAGCCCAAGCTCGGCTCCCATGTTGGCTATGGTGGCCCGTTCGGGGACAGACAGGTGAAGGACCCCCTCCCCCGAATATTCGAAGACCCTGCCGACCCCTCCCTTAACCGACAGCCTCCTTAGGAGTTCCAGGATGATGTCTTTGGCTGAAACCCAGGGTTTTAATCTGCCTTTTAACTGGATGTTGACTATTTGCGGCATCTGGAGGAAATAGGGTCCTCCGCCCATGGCCACTGCTGCATCTAGTCCCCCGGCCCCTATCGCCAGCATGCCCAGGCCGCCGCAGGTAGGGGTGTGACTGTCTGATCCCAGGAGGGTTTGTCCCGGGATCCCGAAACGCTCCAGGTGAACCTGATGACAGATGCCATTGCCAGGTTTAGAGAAAATAATGCCGTATTTGGCTGCAGCCGTTTCTATGTACCGGTGATCATCAGCATTTTCGCAGCCGACCTGCAGGGTGTTGTGGTCAACATAGGCTACAGACCTTTTGGTCCTGACCTGTGGAAAACCCAAGGCCTCAAACTGCAGGTAAGCCATGGTCCCAGTGGAGTCCTGGGTCAGAGTCTGGTCAATCCTGATGCCGATCTCTTCCCCGGGGGAGGGGTCGCCGGAGATTAAATGGTCCTGAATTATTTTTAAAAAAAGATTTTTGCCCATTGTTTTTTCCTCCCTATTCATGGAAAAGTTGGACCAGTTCCTTATCAAACAGGGGGCGTTTAAGTTCAACAGCTAATCTGCGGACCTTTTCCAGGAGCATAGCGGCCTCTTCTTGGCTGACCGGGATGCCAAACTCCTGGAATTTCTTGATAATGGAGGCGGTACCGGAGTGTTTGCCGATAATTATCTGCCGCACCAGACCGACCTCCTCGGGCTCAAATGCCTCATATGTCCGGGGGTTTTTGTATGTGCCATCGGCGTGAATGCCGGATTCGTGGGCAAACATGTTCTTACCCACTATCGGCTTGCTGACAGGCAGCTGGCGGTCCGAGGCCTTTGCCACATATTCGGATAATTCCAGAAACCCTTTGGTATTCAGGTTCAAAGGGTAACCCAAGACATGCTTCAGGGCCATAGCTACTTCCTCCAGAGCAGCGTTGCCTGCCCGCTCCCCTAACCCGTTGACAGTAACACCGGCAAACCTGGCTCCGGCCTTGATCCCGGCCAGAGTATTGGCTGTGGCCATGCCAAAGTCGTTGTGGGTGTGCATTTCCACATCAATGGCTACCTGTTCTAGAAGGCTCTTGACTTTCTCATAGGTCGAAAAAGGGTCCAGGATACCTACAGTATCACAGTAACGCAGGCGGTCAGCGCCAGCCTGTTTGGCGGTTCGGGCAAAAAGGACCAGAAATTCTGCATCGGATCTGGAAGCATCCTCCGCGTTAACCGATATATAAACACCATGTTTTTTGGCAAATTCAACGGCTTTGACCATCTGTTCCAAAACCCGCTCGCGGCTGGATTGGAGCTTGTATTTGATATGGATGTCAGAGGTTGAAATAGAGATGGCCACGGCATCAACCCCACAGTCCAGGGATGCCTCCAAATCGGAAATGACCGCCCGGTTCCAGGCCATGATGCTGGGCTTTAAGTTGGCCTTAACAATGGCTTTCAGTGCTTCCTTTTCATCGCCCCCCATGACGGGAATGCCTGCTTCAATCTGATCAACACCAAGGTCCGAGAGCATTTTGGCAATGGTCACCTTTTCTCTGTTGGCAAAAACAACTCCGGCGGTCTGTTCGCCGTCCCGCAATGTGGTATCAACCAGATAAACCTTCTGACCGTTTGCAAATCCAGCTGCGGCCATCGTCCTCACCCCTAAAACGTATTTAGGTATCATTGTATACGATAAAACAGCTTTTGCAAGATGTTTTTTATTGTTTTTTGTATACATTTAGCCTGTCCATACCAAAAAATTTGACTTGTTACGAATATAAAATTAAGGTTATAATTCTAAAAAAGAGATTTTCTTGTTAAGGGAGGTAGCAGAAGTGGATAATCGGTTCAAAATGTATTTGGTTCTTGCTGTAGTAGTTGCCTTTACTCTTGGCCTGGCAGCCTCGGGCTGGGCACTGTATTTTAGCGGTCTTCCCGCTGCCGCCCCTCTGGACAAGCAGGACATCATTCCAGGGGCTCCGGCCTTTTTTGAGCAGCCGAACAACTTGCAGCGGCCAGGTTTAGGGCCTAACACCATTGCTGAACTGGTGGAAAAGGCCGGCCAGGCGGTGGTCAAGATAGATACCTACACGGAAACCAGGCGCAGCAGGCAGCAGGACTTTTTCTTCAACGACCCCTTCTTCAGGCAGTTTTTCGGGGAATCTCCCTTCTCCCCCGAACCCCAGGTGCAGCGGGGGATGGGATCGGGTTTTATCATTTCCTCTGACGGCTATATCCTGACCAACCAGCATGTGGTACAAGGAGCCAGTAAGATTGAAGTCAAGGTGGTTGGTCGGGACGATGTCTATGTGGCGGAGCTGGTGGGATCAGATTACGATCTGGACCTGGCTGTGTTAAAGATTAACGCAAAAGGTCTTCCGACCCTGGTTTTGGGAGATGTTGACGAAGTGCGGGTGGGAGACTGGGTTGTGGCCATCGGCAATCCCTATGGAATGGACCATACGGTAACGGTTGGAGTAGTCAGTTACAAGGGGCGGAAGGTTACTGTGGAAGACCGCAGGTTTGAAGACCTGCTGCAGACCGATGCCTCCATCAACCCGGGCAACAGCGGCGGCCCTCTCCTGAACCTGAAGGGGGAGGTTATCGGGATCAACAATGCCATGAATGCCCAGGCTCAGGGGATTGGGTTCGCCATCCCTGCCAGCACAGTGCAAAATGTGCTGAAAGACCTGATTGAAAAGGGCAAGGTTGTCCGTCCCTGGATGGGTGTCTACCTGCAGGAGATTACCCCGCAACTGGCGGAATATTTTGGCCTAAAGACACCAGAGGGCGTCCTGATTGCGGATGTGGTGCAAGGAGGTCCCGCCCACAAGGCCGGGCTTCGCCGGGGTGATGTGGTCCTGGAGATTGGGGGCAAGAAACTGAAAGATACGGACCAGCTCATCAAGGCCATCCAGAGCACACCAATCGGCGGAAAGGTTGTCCTCTTGGTGCATCGCGAAAATTCAACCAGGTATGTCACTGTTGTAATCGAAGAAAAAGGCCAGGCCAGGTAAAAATTCTTAACCAGCCTGGGATACAGCTAAAGAACCCTTGGTCTGCATGGGGCCTGGCCATTCGTGCCGGGCCCCAAAGTTTTTGATTAGCCCCGAGGGGATCATCCGCCAAGAGCCATTGCCAGTAAAAAACACCAACCTGCCGGGAGGAATTTTTTACCTTGCGGCGAATATATGCAAAATCAGTGCCATTTGCAGGACAGTGGGAGGGTTTAGTTTGCAGCCGGCAATTATTTCCGAGTTAATTACCATTGTGGGAAAAGAAAACGTTTATACCAGTTTTGAGGACCTTTTTTGCTACACCTATGACGCTTCTTTCGTTCCGGTAAGCGCCGAGAATGTGCCCGGAGCGGCTGTATATCCGGGAAGCGCGGGTGAAGTGGCAGAGGTCCTTAAACTTGCATACAGGGAAAAAATCCCCGTGATCCCCAGGGGGGCGGGAACAAATGTCAGCGGAGGCACCCTGCCGGCCAGGGACTGTATCGTAATGGTCCTGACCCGGATGAACCGCATCCTGGAGATCGATCAAGCCAACCTAATTGCAGTGGTTGAGCCGGGCGTGGTTACCGCCCACCTGCAGCGGGAAGTGGAAAAACTGGGGCTTTTTTACCCGCCCGATCCCGCCAGCCAGGCTTATTCCACGCTGGGCGGCAATGTGGCCGAGTGCGCAGGGGGGCCGCGCGGGGTAAAATATGGTGTTACCAAGGACTATGTCCTGGGGTTGGAAGTGGTCCTGCCAACCGGAGAAATAATGGAAACCGGCGGGCGCACAGTAAAAAACGTAGCCGGATATGATCTGACCAAATTGTTTACCGGCTCGGAAGGAACCCTGGGTGTTATTACCAGAATCACCTTAAAGCTGTTACCCCTGCCAGAGGCGAAAAAAACCCTCTTGGTGGTTTTTGACCAAATTGAACAGGCGGCTGAAGCCGTCTCCGGCATCATCGCTGGGGGGATTATCCCCACTACCCTTGAACTCTTGGACAATGTATATATCCGCAACATCGAGGAATATGCCAAGGTAGGTTTTCCGGTAGAGGCAGAGGCCGTCCTATTGATTGAGGTGGATGGCGACAGCGAGGTAATTGACAAAGAGGCCCGCAAGATCAAAACCATCTGTGAGGAACTGGGGGCAGTGCAGGTCCGGGTGGCCAATACCAAAGAGGAAGCAGAAGAACTTTGGCGGGCCCGGCGGTCAGCCTTTGCCGCGGTAGCCCGGATTAACCCCACTATCATCGGGGAGGATGTTACGGTTCCCAGAACAAATATTCCGGCCATGGTCAAAGAGATCCAGGCCATTGCCAGAAAGTATTCCGTGATAATCGCGGTTGTGGGACATGCCGGGGATGGCAACCTGCATGCCACCTTCCTCTGCGATGAGCGTAACGAAGAAGAGATGAACCGGGTGGAACAGGCGGTAAAAGAGGTGTTGGCCGCGGCGCTCAGGCTCGGGGGAACCCTGACGGGAGAGCACGGCATTGGCCGGATGAAGGCCAAGTTTTTACCAGATCAGCTTGGGAATGTCAGCTACCAGGTAATGAAGAGTATCAAACAGGCGCTGGATCCGGCAGGCATCCTAAACCCTGGCGTCATGTTTAAGGAGTGAAACGGATGCAGGGTTTTGATTTTAAGGATTGGGAAAAAGAAGCTGTCAAGTGCATCCGCTGCGGCGCTTGCCAGACGGTCTGCCCTGTATACCAGCATTTAAAGGCTGAATCCACCGTTGCCAGAGGAAAAGTCCGCCTGATCAGGGCAGCTATTAAAGATCAGATCCCTTTGACGGAAGGGTTTGCCCAGCGGATGTCTTGGTGCCTGAACTGCAAGGCCTGTATTAATGCCTGTCCCAGCGGAGTAAAAACCGACCGGTTGGTGGAGGCGGCCAGGACAGAACTGGCCCGGCGGCGGGGATTGACGCCGGTGGAGAAGGCTGCCTTCCGGGGCTTATTAAAAAACAGCCGCCTCTTGCACCTGGTTCTCCGGGCGGCGTCCGGTATCCAGGGATTGTTTTTCCGGCCCGGACCCGGAGGAAACGGAGTCCTGCCCAAACTGCCTGTTGGTCTGGACAGCCGGCGGCTGGTGCAGCCTTTGGCCAGAACATCTTTCAGGTCCCGCCCGGTTAAAATGGCCCCTGCCAAAACAAAAGGAAAAGTGGCTTTTTTCACCGGGTGCTTGATCAACTATGGTTATCCTCAGGTTGGGCAAGCAGTTGTTGAGGTCTTGGCTAAAAACGGCTACCAGGTAGTCCTCCCCCCCCAGCACTGCTGCGGGACGCCGGTGCGGGTCGGCGGGGACCGGGAAACAGCGGTGGAAATCGCTAAATTCAACCTGGATGCCCTGGCCGACTTGCAGGTAGAAGCCGTTATTACTGCCTGTGCTTCCTGCGGGCTGGCCCTAAAGAATACTTATCAAGACCTGGCGGCAGAATTGCCCCTGTACCAAAAAAAGGCTCTCAGGCTGGGCGGAATGGTTAAGGATATCAGCGAATTCATTGCCGGTCTGCCGGGTTGGCAAGAGGGGATGGGCCATCTGCCATCTAGGGTTACCTATCATGACCCCTGTCACTTGGCCCGGGGAATGGGGATCAGCCGCCCGCCCAGGGAAATCCTGCAAGGAATCCCCGGGATGAGCCTGGTAGAAATGGCCAAACCGGACCGCTGCTGCGGCGGCGCAGGCTCTTTCAGCCTCATTCATTATTCCCTTTCCCTGGACATTGGCCGGGAAAAGGCTCTGGATATCCGCCAAACAGGAGCGGCGGTAGTTGCCGCCGGGTGTCCCGGCTGTATGATGCACATAAATGATGCCCTGTATCAATCCGGTGTGCCTGCCCAGGTGCGGCACCCGGCGGAGTTGCTTGCAGAGGCTTACCGGGCTGGATTAAGAGAGAAGAAAGGAACTGAGGCGGGATGAGCAGAACCTATCAACTGGATTGGGGAAAAGAAAAACTGGCGGTTTCCTTTCCCGAAGATTGCCAGGTGCGGGAAATTGAAATCAGGGAAATGGAGCCTATCAAGGACCTGGAGGCTGCGGTCATGGCCGCCCTGGAAGGGCCGATTGGCGAACCTCCCCTGCGGGAAATTATCAAACCCGGGGAAAAGGTTGTTATCGTCATGAGTGATATCACCCGCTTATCTTACCGGACCGATGCCTATTTGCACCTGGTCTTGGAAGTATTAAACCAAGCCGGGATTCCCGATGCCGACATAAAAATTGTGATGGCTACCGGTACCCACCGGGCCCAGACCCCCGCAGAACACCGCCTCTTGGTGGGTGACCGGGTGTATGGCCGGGTGGAAATTATCGACCATGACTGCCTTGCTGAGGATCAGGTCAGCTTAGGCCGTACAACCAGGGGAACGGAAGTGGTGGTTAACCGCCATGTGGCCGAGGCAGACCGGGTCATCATTACCGGCGGCATTACTTTCCACCGGTTGGCCGGGTACGGCGGGGGTCGCAAAAGCCTGGCTCCGGGAGTTTGCAGTTATGCCACTATCCAGCAGAACCACGGGCTGGCTTTAATTGATATCGATGCCTCCGGGGTGAATCCCGCGGTGGATACGGGGATTCTGGCCGGCAATCCAGTGGCTGAGGATATGATGGAGATTGCCCAGATTATCGGATGCGATTTCTTGATTAACGGGGTGATGGACGGCCACGGCCAGTTCATCAGCATAGTGGCCGGAGATTTGGAAGAGGCTTTTGCGGCAGGCTGCCGGGTGGTGGATCAGGCTTACGGCATCCCGGTACAGGGTCAAACAGACCTGGTTGTGGCCGGCTGCGGCGGCTACCCTAAGGACATTCAGCTTTACCAATCGGTTAAAGGGCTTTTTAATGCCATGTATGCCGTCCGCCCTGGCGGGGTGATTATCCTGGTCAGCGAGTGCTCCGACGGCATCGGCTCCCCCGAATTCAGCCAGTGGTTTAAGTATTCCGACATTGAAATTATGCGTACCGCTCTGGGCAAGGCCTTTACCATACCGGGCTTTATCGCCTTATGTACTGCCGGGATTATCCAGCGCTCCAAAGCCATCCTGGTCAGCACGCTGCCGCCGGAACAGGTGCGCCAGTGCATGTTTGAGCCGGCTGCAACCCTGGAGGAGGCCATGGCCATGGCTAAAGACTGGCTCGGCAAGTATCAATCCGTAACAGTGATGCCTCATGCAATGCTGACCTTCCCCATGCTCAAGGGTGAAGCGGGGGTATTAGAGCGGGTAGCCATCTGTGATAAACCGTTCTTTCGTTCTGTCTTCTGACTTCTGACTTCTGACTCCTGTTATAATGAGCAAGGCCACTAATTATTCATTGATTTGCCGTGGCCTCAAAGCGAATTTCATACTCGGCTTCATTATGATAATGCAATTTTACCCCTTGCCGAGTATATTTTCGCCGGTGCTCTCATTCTGACTCCTGACTCCATAATGCGGCCTGGGCGGCCGGAGCAGTCATTGTGGGATTTTTAATTGCCGGCAGGATGCGAGAATTAACCATTACCACCGTGCCGGAAATGCTGGAGCGGTTTTACAGTGTCGAGGGTCGGGTGATCGGGGTAATTGGCCAGCTCATTGTGCAGATTGTTATCACCTCTCTGCAGTATGTGGCTGGGGGAGCCATCCTGGCTTCCATGCTGCCGGAAATATTTACCTTTCAGTCCGGGATGCTGGCTACCGCTATAGTGTTTGTTGGCATTGCCCTGATTGGGGGCTACTGGGCAGCCGGTCTGACCAACATTATTAACGTACTCATTATTTATGTAGGGGTAGTGGTGGGAGCCATTATGGCTATTTCCCAGGTAGGTGGCATGGGCCAGCTGAAGGCTTCATTGCCGGCTGGCGGGCCCTGGTTTGACCCCGTGGCCGGAGTAGGGATGGCCATGGTGGTGGCCTGGTTCGTGGTGATGATCACCCAGGCCCATTCTACCCAGGCGGTCATCCAGATTTCCTTTGCGGCCAAAAACCCTGCCCATGCCCGTAATGGCTTTATCCTGGGCGGTTTGATCATTTTCCCCGTTGGTTTTGTCTGCGCCCTCTTGGGGGTCGTTGCGGCGGCCCAGCACCCGGGAATTGTTCCCACCATGGCTCTGCCCAAGGCGATCCTGGAGCTGAACCCTTATGTGGCTGGCCTGGTGCTGGCGGGGCTCTGGGCAGCCGATGTGTCTACAGCCTCAGGCCTCTTATTGGGCAGTTCCACCCTGGTGGTCGGCGATATCTGGAAGCGCTTTATTCAGCCGGAAATGACGGAAAAACAGGAAGTACTGGTTTCCAGGTTAACTGTTCTGGTTTTAAGCGTCTTTACCTATATCCTGGCCACCACCGTTGTAGGCATCCTGAGGACCCTCCTCATCGGGCTGACCTTGACCACGGCTTATACGGTGATTATCCTGTTTACCCTGTTTGCACCCAAACTCTGCAAGCGGGGGGCGGCCTTCTGGACCATCCTGGTAGGGACCCTTTATTTGGCCCTGTGGCAGTTTGTGCCGGCTATCCGTATCGTGCCCCATCCGATTTACCTGGCTTGGCCTATCTGCCTGGCGACCTTCCTCTTGGTGGCCGTGATCGACAAACGCCCGGCCAAGATCGATTAAAAAAGGTCTTCCGAAACACCCTTTTCCTTTCAACTTGCATAGCCCGGATCCAGCGACTGAGGGCTACCACAAGGAGTTAGTTTGAGCCGAGTGGCTAGCAGAACGAGGTGAATATGAGGTCGGAGAGCAGGCAAAAGCGGCAGGACGCCGCGAGTGGGCGCCTGAAGGTAGGACGCCTGAATGTGCCCAGAGCCTGCTGGAGGACGAAATATGAACCCGTTTTGCTCCACGAAGGCGAATGACGACGGTGGTATCCTCGGTCGCTGGCTTGCGGCAAATATCCTTTAAGACAGCCGGTGTCTATCCCGGCTGTTTTTTGTGTTATATGTGTTATAATAGAGCGGAAGCAATAAAGGAACAAAAACCCGGCAGCTTCGTTGGGAGCCGGGTTCGAGAGCAACTCGGAGGAATACGCATGGCTAAAGATAAGATCATCGTTAAAGGGGCTCGGATGCACAACCTGAAAAATATTGATGTGGAAATCCCCAGGGATCAGCTGGTTATTTTAACGGGGCTGTCCGGTTCCGGCAAGTCTTCCCTGGCTTTTGACACAATTTACGCCGAGGGGCAGCGCCGCTATGTGGAATCCCTGTCTGCCTATGCCCGGCAGTTTTTGGGCCAAATGGACAAGCCCGATGTAGACTATATTGAAGGCTTGAGCCCGGCTATTTCCATTGACCAAAAGACGACCAGCCGCAATCCCCGTTCCACCGTCGGAACGGTAACAGAAATATATGACTACCTGCGCCTGTTATTTGCTAGGGTTGGGCGGGCCCACTGCCCCAACTGCGGTTTGCCCATTACCCAGCAGACCGTATCCCAGATGGTAGATCATTTGCTAGCCTTACCGGAAAAGACTCGCCTGCAGGTGCTGGCCCCCTTGGTCCGGGGCAGGAAGGGTGAACACCAAAAGCTCTTGGCTGAAGTCCGCCAGCAGGGTTATGCCCGGGTGCGGGTGAACAACCAGGTGATGGAGCTGGCAGAGGAAATCAACCTGGATAAAAACAAGAAACATACCATCGAGGTAGTGGTAGACCGGATTGTGGTCCGGGAAGGAATTGAAAAAAGGTTGGCGGACTCTTTGGAAGCCGCCCTAGGCTTGGGCGGGGGGCTGGTGGTCATCGATGTGGTGGACCAGCAGGAACTGGTCTTCAGCCAGAACTTTGCCTGCGCTGATTGTGGCATCAGCCTGCCGGAAATCGCCCCCCGGATGTTTTCCTTCAATAGCCCATATGGCGCTTGTCCTGAGTGTACCGGACTGGGGTTTAAACTGGAGGTTGACCCGGAGCTGGTAATCCCGGACCGGCGGTTGTCTTTGAACCAGGGAGCTATTGCCCCCTGGTCCGGGAGCACCGGCATGTACTACGGTCTCCTGCTGCGGGCACTAAGCGAGCACTTGGGCTTCGACCTGGATACCCCAGTGAGCCAGCTGCGGCCGGAGCACCTGCAAACTCTCCTGTATGGCACCGGACGGGAAAAGATCACCATCCGACACGTCACGGCAACAGGGCATCCCCATACGTACCAGGCGGTGTTTGAGGGGGTCATCCCTTATTTGGCCCGCCGTTACCGGGAGTCCCAATCGGATGCGGCCCGGGAGGAGATTCAAGAGTACATGAGCGCCCGCTCCTGTCCCCAGTGTAATGGGGCCAGGTTGAAGCCAGAGAGCCTGGCGGTGCTGGTAGGGGGCCAAAACATTCACCAGGTGACCAACCTGTCCGTAGGGGAAGCCAAGCAGTTTTTTGCCTCCCTTGAATTGACTCCCCGAGAGATGCTAATCGCCCGCCAGATCCTGAAAGAAGTAGAGGCCCGCCTGGGTTTCCTGGTGGATGTGGGACTGGATTACCTGACTCTCAGCCGTTCAGCCGGCACCCTGTCTGGCGGTGAAGCCCAGCGGATCCGCCTGGCTACCCAGATTGGCTCCAGCCTGGTAGGGGTCTTATATATCCTGGATGAACCAAGTATCGGACTGCACCAGCGGGACAACGCCCGCCTGATCGCCACTTTAAAAAGCCTGCGGGATTTGGGGAATACGGTGTTGGTGGTCGAACACGACGAGGAAACCATTCTGGCAGCTGACCATATCATTGATATCGGCCCGGGGGCCGGCGCCCAGGGTGGCCAGGTGGTGGCTTGCGGCCGGCTGGAGGATATCATGGCCTGCCCTGATTCTCTGACCGGGCAGTACCTAAAAGGCCTCAGGCAGATCAAGGTACCGGCTTCCCGTCGGCCCGGCAACGGCAAATGGCTGGAGGTGCAGGGCGCCAGGGAACACAATCTGAAAGATCTGACTGTCAGGATTCCCCTGGGCCTGTTTGTGGCGGTTACCGGGGTTTCGGGTTCCGGCAAGAGCACCCTGGTCAATGAGATTTTATATAAGCGTTTAGCCAATGAACTGCACGGGGCCAAAGCTAAGCCTGGCGACCATGAAGGTATTATTGGGATAGAGTATCTAGACAAGGTGATTGAGGTGGACCAGTCCCCCATCGGCAGGACCCCCAGGTCCAACCCTGCTACCTACACCGGGGTCTTCGATGACATCCGGTCTGTTTTCGCCCAGGTGCCCGAGGCCAAAGCCCGGGGTTACCGGCCCGGGCGGTTCAGCTTCAATGTTAAGGGAGGCCGCTGTGAAGCCTGCCGGGGAGACGGAATCATCAAAATAGAAATGCACTTCCTGCCTGATGTCTATGTGCCTTGCGAAGTCTGCAAAGGGCAGCGCTACAACCGGGAAACCTTGGAGGTTAAATACAAGGGTAAAAACATTTCCCAGGTATTGGAGATGACCATTGACGAAGCGGCTGAGTTTTTCCAGCCCATCCCCAGGATTTTCCGCCGCCTCCAAACCCTGCGGGATGTGGGCTTGGGCTATATGCGGCTGGGTCAGCCTGCCACAACCCTGTCGGGTGGGGAGGCCCAGCGGGTGAAATTGGCTACCGAACTTTCCCGCCGCACCAATGGGAAAACCTTATACATCTTGGACGAACCGACTACCGGCCTGCACATGGCTGATATCCACCGGCTTTTACGCATCCTGCAGCGGCTGGTGGATAACGGTGACACGGTGCTGGTTATTGAGCACAACATGGATGTGATTAAGTCAGCCGACTACCTGATTGATTTGGGACCTGAAGGGGGATACCGGGGTGGCATGGTGATTGCGGCCGGTACTCCCGAGGAGGTGGCCCTTGCAGAGGCCTCCCATACAGGCAGGTTTTTACGGCCGGTGCTGGCCAAGAGCCAAAAGGGCATCCTTGATGCCATGGCGTAGGGCAATATTATGCTCCTTATGGCACGCCTCGGCCCGGTTAGGAAGCTCCTCCCGTAGGTGCCTTGGTGTTACCTCCGTTAATTGAGGTTGCCCTTCAATATGGAATATTTTAGAAGTGGGCTTATAATGAGCGAGGCCACTAATTATTCATTGATTTACTGTGGCCTCAAAGCGAATTTCATACTCGGCTTCATTATGATAATGCAATTTTATCCCTTGCCGAGTATAAAATGGGTGAAAAAAATGGCAGAACACGGTCAACTGATTGAAGAAAAACTGGTCATGCTCCCTGACAAGCCGGGTGTTTACCTGATGCGGGACAGCCGGGGCCGGGTGCTTTATGTAGGAAAGGCCGCCTCATTAAGGAACCGGGTGCGGTCCTACTTCCGCTCTGTCCACCGCCAGGCTCCTAAGGTGCAGGCCCTGGTGCAGCACGTGGCTGACCTGGAGTTTATCGTAACGGACTCCCCTGTAGAAGCCTTAATCCTGGAAAATAATCTGATCAAGGAGCACCGGCCCAAGTATAACGTGAACCTAAAAGACGATAAAACCTATCCCTATCTGAAAATAAATATTCAACACCCCTTTCCCCGCATTGTGGTTACCCGTTCTGCCGCCAAAGATGGCGCCAGGTATTTTGGCCCTTATACCAGGGCCGGGGCCGTTAATGAAACCTTGAAACTTCTGCGCCGCCTCTTTCCCTTAAGGACCTGCACTGACCACGTTCTGGAGCAGGGAAAGCCTTGCTTGAACGCCCACATCAGCCGCTGTCCCGCGCCCTGTGGGGGCCGGATGGACCGGGCGGTATATGCCGGTGTGGTCAGGGAAGTCCTGCTTTTTCTGGAAGGAAAGGGGGAGGACCTGTTAGCCCGGCTGCGCCAACGGATGGAGGAGGCTGCCGAAAAGCTGGAGTTTGAAGAGGCCGCCCGCCTGCGGGACCAAATCAGGGCGGTGGAGGATGTGCAGGCCAGCCAAAAGATGGTTTCCACCGGATTGGAAGACCAGGATGTGGCCGCAGTGGCCCGGGAAGGCAGCCTGGCCTGCGGCCAGGTGTTTTTCGTCCGCGGCGGCAAAGTAGTTGGCCGGGAGCATTATTTCTTAACCGGCACCGAGGGCTTAAGCCGGGAACAGGTGATGACAGCCTTTGTCCAGCAGTATTATGCCCGGGTGGACCTGGTACCCAGGGAGATCATCCTGGATACAGGGGTCGAAGACCAGGAGGTATTGGAACAGTGGCTTGGCGCCAAGCGGGGAGGCCGGGTTTACATCAGGGTGCCTCGCCGGGGAGACAAGCAAAAACTGGTGGAAATGGTCCACCAGAACGCCCTGGCCGAACTGCAGCATTACCAGTTGAGCCGGCGCAAGGAGGAAGCCATGACTACCGGCGCTTTAGGAGAACTGCAAAGGGCTCTGGGATTGGCCGTTCTGCCGCAAAGGATTGAGGCCTATGATATTTCCAACATCCAGGGGACGGACACGGTCGGCTCTCTGGTGGTTTTTGAAGGAGGCCGGCCAAAGCCCTCGGATTACCGCCGCTTTAAGATCAGGACAGTCAGCGGGCCGGATGATTACTCAGCCATAAAAGAGGTCTTGCTGCGCCGTTTCAGCCGCTCGCAGGAAGCGGACAATCCGGCAGAGGATGGTCAAAAAGGTTTCCCTCTGCCGGACCTGGTGATTATTGACGGTGGCAAGGGACAGCTCAACGCCGCCCGGGCGGTAATGCACCGGTGTGGGGCCGGCCACATCCCCACCTTTGGCTTGGCCAAAGAGGAAGAACTGCTTTTCCGGGAGGGAGACCCGGATCCGCTAGTTTTGTCTAGGGAATCCGAGGGGCTCATGCTTTTGCGGCGATTGCGGGATGAGGCCCACCGGTTTGCGGTCACCTATCACCGGCAGCTGCGGGACCTGCGCCAGCAGCGTTCCCTCTTGGACGAGGTGCCTGGCATCGGTCCTAAACGGAAGCGGGCCTTGCTCCGGCAGTTTGGCTCGGTAAACCTGATGCGGGAAGCCTCTTTGGCAGACCTGGCGGAGGTGGAAGGAATGGATAAAAAGACGGCCAAGGTCTTGTACGATTTTCTGCAGGGACAAAAATGAACGGTCTGCCGGGATAAGGAGGGGTATTTGTGGCGAGAGACCTCTTGCGGATTGCCATTCAGGCAGAAGACCGGGTGGGGATGACCCTGGATGTGCTCCAGGTTATCTGCCGCTTTCAACTGACATACTGCTGTTTTGAAAAAAATGCGCAAGCACGGGCTCTATCCTGATCAATTTGTGCCGCCTGGCGGTCAGCCTAGGGGATGTGGATACCCTGATCCAGCATCCGACTTCCATGACTCATGCCGTAGTCCCCAAGGAGGACCGGCTGAAGGCAGGCATCAGCGATGGTTTGATTCGATTGTCGGTGGGGTTGGAAGACGCTGCCGACATTATCAGGGATCTGGACGGAGCCTTGGCCTCGGTCAAAAAGAATAGCGGAGTTGAGCCAAGGGCCTTGGCCATGCTATAATTTACCTGCATTAAGGCCTTAATGAAAAACTTCCGGTAATCACCTTGACATCCTTAGTAGTTTTTGCAGATAATTGCCGGTAGAAGTCATCATGGGTATTGGGTTAAGGGGGTGCTGTGGGTGGATTTATTCAGCCAATCGGTGGACTGGAGCAAATCGGCTCCCCTGGCTGACCGGATGCGGCCCCGGAATCTGGCTGAATTTGTGGGCCAGCAAAAAATTGTGGGGCAAGGCACTCTTCTCCGCCGGGCTATCGAGAATGACCTCATCCAGTCAGTTATTTTGTTCGGCCCCCCCGGTACGGGAAAGACCACACTGGCTCTGATTATTGCCCATCATTCCAATGCCCTATTTCGCCGTTTAAATGCTGTCACCGCCGGGGTCAAGGACATCAAGGAACTTGTCCAGGAGGCCAAGGAACAGAAGTCTTACTATAACCGCAATATGCTGGTGTTCATTGATGAGATCCACCGCTTCAATACTGCCCAGCAGGATGCCCTCCTGCCCTTCGTGGAAAGCGGGCTGATCAAACTGGTAGGGGCTACCACGGAAAACCCCATGTTTGCGGTGAACAAGGCTCTGCTGTCCCGGAGCCTCTTGTTTGAGTTGGATTACCTGTCTTTGGCAGAAGTGACCCTGTTATGCCAGCGGGCTTTGGCTGACAGGGAGCGGGGGCTGGGGGGACTAAACCCCCAGGTGGCTCCTCAGGCCCTGGAGCATATCGTCAGGACAGCCAACGGGGACGTGCGCCAGGCCTTGAATGCCCTGGAAATTGCGGTCCTCTCGGTTGTGCCCGGCGAGGACGGGGTTAGGCCGGTGGATCTGGCAGCAGCCGAGGATGCGGTGCAGCGCCGGGTTTTGCATTATACCAAAAACGGTGATGAACACTACGACGTCATTTCTGCTTTCATCAAATCCATCAGGGGTTCAGATCCCCAGGCAGCGGTTTACTGGCTGGCTCGCATGCTTTACGCCGGGGAAGACATCAACTTTATTTCCCGCCGGATGATTATCCTGGCAGCCGAGGACATTTCCCTGGCGGACCCCTTTGCCCTTGTCCTGGCAACCTCTGCCGCCCAGGCAGCCGAGCGGATTGGGATGCCCGAGGCCAGGATTGTGCTGGCTGAGGCAGCCGTGTACCTGGCTTTGGCCCCTAAGAGCAACTCCACTTACCTGGCCATCCACCGGGCCATGGACCAGGTTGCCCAAAGCCAGGCCGCCAAAGTGCCAACTCACCTGCGGGATGCCGGGGGAGGCTCCGGCGCCAGGCTGGGTTATGGGCGGGGCTACAAATACCCCCACGATTATCCGGATCACTGGGTACAACAAAAATACCTGCCCGAAGGCTTGGTTTCAGAAGATTTTTACCGCCCGGCCCCCCAGGGAAGGGAAAAACGGTTGGTTGAAGAGTGGAGACTGCGCACGAAAAAGAAATAGTTCTGCTGCAGGATCGATTTGCAGGGGGGAGAATCAACCCGCAATCCAGTATTATTTGCACTAGATTTGCACCAAAATATAGCCTTGTAAATAGGTATTGCTTTATCACAGATGGCTACCCGCTCTAATACCCCCGCTTCTCCAAACGGCGGGATATGCTCGGCAAGGAATAAAAGTTGATTACAGTCAATGAAGCCGAGCATGAAATTCGCTTTCAGGCCACGGTAAATTAATGTATAATTTGTGGCCTTGCTCATTTTAAGAGCGGCTACGCCACTGTATTAACTGGCCCCCTATGGGATTAACCAGTTCTAAGCTCCAGTAAACCGGAGCCAAGAACTGGTCGAATCTAAGCTTCAGCGGGGGAAATAATCCCCCACTGAAGCCAAGACTCAGTTGAATTTGCTCTGGAAGAACAAACGAATGGCGATCCTAATTTTAGGCGGGTTTCCCAAGTGATTAAAAGGGTAGCGGTTGAGGTCGAGGACTTCTTATGGTATAATCTTACAAGGGGTTACCGCGTTATCTCGAAGCTAATAAGAACAGAATGAGGATTAAGGAGGTGTTGATAATGGGAGGTAATTATCCTTTCTGACCCGGCTATCTTGGGAGGGAAACCGGTGATCAAAGGTACTAGGATAGCTGTTTACCTAATTCTAGATCTGCTTTCAGAAGGCCAGTCATTTGATGACATCCTAGCCATATATCCGCATCTCACCCATGAAGACATCAAGTCCTGCATTCAGTACGCGGCCAGGGTATGTCAGACTACCGAAATCGAGGAATCCTTTGGGGTGGCGGCTGATGCTTAGGTTCTAAATCTTATAAAGCAAGAAAAGTACTGGTAGTCGAGGTGGTCAAATTTGTTACCGGTAAAAAAAAGAGTTGATCAACACGGCAGAATCGCCATAGGAGAAGTATTGAAGATGAGCAAGATCCAACCTGGCGATTGGGTAGAAATCACTACGAGCACCAATAAAATAACCATTAAGGTCACCAAGAAGATTAAACCCAAAGGGGTGGTCAGGGCTGCTGCGGGCATCTTGAAGGACCGTCCAGAGTTGGTAGAGGAGATGTTGCGGATCAGGGAGGAAGAAGATGAACGACCCGGTACGACTCTCGACTAGGTATGTGGTCGATACTAACATCGTTATCTACACTCTGCTGGGTGTGCAAGAAGCAGTCCAGGCTCTGGAACGATTAGAGGATGATAATTTAGGAGTCTACTATTCGACTATAGTTGAGGCGGAGCTATTTTCCTTTCACGAATTGACTACGGAGCAAAAAGTAAGGATTAGAGGCATTTTAGACTTGGGAGAAATAGTGGACGTTGACTCTGAACTGGCCTTAAAAGCTGCTGAATTGCGTGCCTTGAGCAAGAAAAATTATCAGCGTAAGCTGAAACTTCCAGACGCAATTGTTGCTGCCACGGCTTTTTTGTACTCTGCCGCTTTGGTTACACGGAATGTTGATGATTTCAATCATCTTCGGGATTACGGCCTGCGTCTTTGGGATCCATTTGAGCGGTCCGAACCATAACCCTTCACTGATGCTAGTGTAGGGTTTTTTATTTCGAATAAAGCTAAAATAATTCTTCGAGTGTCAATCACTACCTCCGCCTGGCCGTTTTCAAAAAGCAAACCACTTATTCCTTTGACGTGGAAAAATTAAAGAAACATGCTTAGTTTCCCGTTTTATTAAGATAATTCTAAGAAATTTTTTATAATCGCATTGTGTTATATGGTATAATATGGTATTATATTAACTATAAACATGCCGGCAACTTTGCCGGCGAAAGGATGTATTGTTCAGAATGACATCTACGACTCCCGCCCTCTGGACCCAGATCAGGCCATGTGAAACAGCCCTCCGGGCCGGGCTGCGATTTGGTGACAAAGGGACCCACACGAGCCGCACTATTATGCTCAGTGAACTCAGCGACCTGCTGGCTACCCTACCGGAGTCTGCTACTCGCGAGGACTATGCATCTGCCATCATCAGCGACAACGTACTCGGCAAGCAGACGGCATCGACTCGGCGGCTTACCAATCAACGTCTGGGCGAACTCTACGGTCTCGACCCTCAGATTTCCATCTTTCGTGTACTTCGTCGCCTTTGGGAAATTGATGCCCCTGGGCGGCCGCTTCTGGCTCTCCTTTGCGCCTTGGGGCGCGATCCATTACTGCGAGCGACTGCGCCGACCGTTCTCTCGCTCGAGGCGGGAGAGGAGCTTGTGCGGTCGACCTTCGTGGAAGCAATCAAGCAGTCTACCGGGGATCGACTCAATGAGTCAATTCTAGATAAAGTCGCCCGCAATGCCGGAAGTTCCTGGACCCAGTCCGACCACCTCGAGGGACGCGTAAGAAAGATCAGGAAGCGCGTAGAACCAACACCGGGTGCAGTGGCGTTCGCGCTGTGGCTCGGATCACTTTATTCACTTTCCGGTGAAGAGCTACTGGCAACGCCTTGGACGAGCGTGCTTGATCGCACACCACAAGAGTTGCTCGACCTGGTACTTCGGGCCAAGCAATTGCGGCTTCTTCACGCCCGAATTGGAGGCGGAGTTATTGAGATTAATCCGACCACTGTGGATCCGGCGGCGGAGGTGCGCTGACAATGAGCAAAATCGAAGAACTAGCGTCACTATACGAGCGGCATATCGGTTTACCTTGGCAACGCACCGTTGCGGGCGCCCAGCGGGTGGTGATAGTAGTTTACGATAAGGAACTCGAGAGAGCCTTCCGAGCCCGAAAAGGCGAGTTTGAGCAGCGAACGCGCGCAACCGGGCATGGATGGGCGGAGTATGACTGCACGCGGCGCTTCGCGGAGTGGATGGCTACAGACGAATACCGGGAAGCGTATTTTGAGTATCCTGGGGACCTGGCAATGAAACTGGCCAGCGAGTTCACCGAGTACGTCGCCGGTTCTCTTCGCGATCTAATTCAGGCCAGCGATGACAATACGGTTGTGGCCGTGACGGGGGTGGCCAGTCTCTATGGTTTTATGCGGGTGTCTGATCTTGTCCGTGCAGTAGAACCGGACATCAAGGGTAGACTTGTCGTCTTCTTTCCCGGAACGAAGGATGGCAACAACTACCGGCTCCTTGATGCCCGCGACGGTTGGAACTACCTTGCTTATAGCATCACGTTAAATGGTCCTGGAGGTGCTTCATGAAGATTTTTGAGGTGTTGGACCGCGACCCACGGTCAAGTTTGCTGGTGAATGAGGGCCAAGCACGCATTAGAGAGGCGCAAGATGACCGCGCGATCCGCGAGCTTCGTGCCGAGCTAGAGACGTTCGTGTGCGACGGCCAGTACGGTGACGCCATCGAACGCATCCTCCGAAGCTACCTGACCCAACTTGACCGGCCCCGGCAGCTTGCGGCCTGGGTGAGTGGGTTCTTCGGCAGCGGCAAATCCCACCTGCTGAAAATGCTGGGTCACCTGTGGGTCGATACAGCTTTTGCTGATGGCGCAACGGCACGTTCTCTTGTTCCTCAGCTTCCCGATGAAATCGTGGCTTTGCTCCGCGAGCTGGATACTCGAGTCGCTAGAAGTGGCAAGCCGGCCGTCGCCGTAGCTGGGACGCTACCATCCGGGAGTGGAGACCACGTTCGGCTCACGATCCTCTCGATCATTCTTCGTGCATGTGGACTACCCGAGCATTATCCTCAGGCCCAGTTCTGTTTTTGGCTGCGGGACCAGGGTTATTTTGACCAGGTGCGCACTGCCGTTGAAGCAGCCGGCAAGAACTGGCTGCGCGAACTCAACAATATGTATGCCAGCAGGCTGATTGCACAGGCTGTTTTGGCTTGCGATCCCAACTTCGCTACCGATGAGCTTCAAGCGCGTCAAGTCCTCCGTGCGCAGTTCCCTGGCCGCACAACTGACATCTCTACGACCGAATTCATCGAAGCAGCACGCAAGGCGCTTGCGGTTGACGGGGAACTCCCGCTGACCGTTCTCATTCTAGATGAGGCCCAGCAGTATATCGGCGACTCCACGGATCGTGCGGTGATGTTTACCGAGATTGCCGAGGCCATCCAGACGCAAATGGATAGCCGCGTCATGCTTGTCGCGTCGGGGCAGTCAGCACTCTCGGGAACACCTTTGCTGCAGAAACTCCGTGATCGTTTCCGGATCAATGTCCAACTATCAGATACAGACGTCGAAGCTGTGACCCGCCAGGTCCTGCTCCGTAAAAAGCCCAGCGCGGTCGAAAATGTTCGCCATGCCCTCGACCGAAACGCTGGCGAAATCTCCAAGCACCTCCAGGGGAGCCGCCTGGCGGAAAGGCCGGAGGATCAGAAGATCGTTGTCGAGGACTATCCTCTGTTGCCGACACGGCGCCGGTTCTGGGAGGAGTGCTTTCGGGCGGTCGACGCCGCCGGCGCCCACAGCCAGTTGCGGTCACAACTGCGTATTCTTGACGACGCGTTGAAGGACATTGCCCCGCGCGATCTTGGCGCGGTTATTCCTGCGGACTCGATGTTTGAGGCCATCGCCCCCGATCTTGTTAACACGGGAGTTCTGCTCAACGAGATTGACTTTAGAATCCGGGCGCTTGATGATGGCAGCCCAGAGGGTAGACTGAAGAAGCGCCTTTGTGGACTCGTTTTCCTCATCAACAAGTTGCCGCGCGAAGCGGGTGTCGATGTCGGCCTGCGGGCGACATCAAAGATGCTCGCCGATCTGCTGGTCGAAGACCTGGATACTGATTCCGGCCCGTTCCGCAAGACAGTTGAGACGATCCTGGAATCCCTGGCCAACGACGGTACGCTGATGAAAGTTGGTGACGAGTACCGGCTGCAGACTACAGAGGGTGCGGAGTGGGACCGAGCTTTCCGGGAGAAGGTTGCGGCGTTGCGGCAGAAGGAAGCCGAGATTGCCTCCAAGCGTGATCAGCTTCTGGCGGGCGCCGTGCAGAAGGTCGTGAGCGAGATTCGCCTTATTCATGGCGAATCAAAGCTTCGGCGAACCCTGATGTTACACTCCCGTTTAGATGAGCCCTTTGTTACCGACGATCACATTGTTGTCTGGATGCGTGATGGTTGGTCCACAAGCCAAAAAGACGTAGAGAACGAGGCGCGTCGCCGTGGACAGGACGATCCCGCCATCCACGTCTTCGTGCCCCGGGCGGCTGCCGACGACCTCCGGGCGCGCATTATTGAAGTGGAGGCGGCGCGACAGGTGCTCGACTCCAAGGGGGTTCCCAGTACGCGGGAGGGCCAGGATGCCCGCGAAAGCATGAACAGTAGGCTGCGGACCGCTGAATTGGCCCGTGACGAGCTGATCCGCGAGGTGATTACCTCTGCCAAGGTGTTCCAGGGTGGTGGCAACGAGGTCTTTGGTGACTCGCTCAAGTCCAAGATCGAAACGGCTGCGCAAGCTTCCCTGGCGCGCCTCTTTCCGCGTTTTGCCGAGGGCGACCACCGGGCCTGGGAGGTGGCACTGCGGCGGGCACGCGAGGGCTCCGACCAGCCCTTCGCTGCGGTGGACTGGGATAAGTCCACGGAAGACCACCCGGTGGCGCGAGAAGTTATGGCTACTGTCGGCAATGGCGCCAAGGGCGGCGATGTGCGCAAAACCCTGAAAGCAGCGCCCTATGGCTGGCCACAGGACGCCATCGATGCCGCTTTAGTGGCGTTGCACCGCGCGGGTTCGCTGCGCGCTACGCTGAACGGCCAACCGGTGCCACCTGGTCAACTGGACCAGAACCGCATCCAGAGCGCCGAGTTCCGTCCGGAGAGGGTCCGCCTCGGGACCGCGGACAAGATCGCAATGCGTGGTCTCTACCAAAAGGCCGGCGTACAAGTCAAACCGGGCGAAGAAGAACTCAAAGCCAACCAGTTCCTGGACACGCTCCTGGAACTCGCCCAAGCCGCCGGGGGTGACCCGCCTCTGCCGGCTCGACCGGATACTGCGAAGGTCGGTGACCTGAAACGTCTCACCGGGACTGAGCAACTCGGAGCGATCCTCCAGGTCAAGACCGAGATGGAGAAGTGGATTGACGAATGGACTTCCTTGAAGCAGCGGGCGGAAAAGCGGTTACCCGGCTGGAAGGTGCTGGAACGTCTGCTTGCCCACGCCGAAACACTACCGGTTGCTGTAGAGGTCAAGACAGAAGTGGAGGCCATCCGCGCCGGTCGCTCCCTGCTTGAGGATACGGACCATGTCGCGCCCATTCGGGCCAAGGTCGCTGCCGCCCTCCGTATCGCGGTGACCAACCATACCAATGCCATGCGCAAGGCCTGGGATGAAGGCATGCAGACCCTCCAGGCCGATGCGTCGTGGGCAGCTCTCGATGATGCTGCCCGCAACCAGATCCTTGACCAGGTTGGGCTGCGTGCGCCGGTCGAGCCGTCGATCAAAAACGATGACGACCTGTTGCGTGAACTTGACCGCCAGTCGCTGGTCTCCCGTGCTGATGCCGTGGCCGCAGTGCCGGAGCGGGCTGCCCGGGCTCTCGCGGAAGGCGCCCGCAAGCTGAAGCCGCTGGCTCAGCGCATCTCACTGCGGCCGGCCACGTTAGAAACGGAAGATGAAGTGAAGGCCTGGCTGGTGGAACACGAGCGGAAGCTGCTTGACGCCGTCAGGCACGGCCCGGTGGTCATTGGTTAAAGGGGGGAAACCGATGCCAGTACTATCGACTGAACTTCGTAACCATCTCGCCCGGGTGATGGTTGCCGCGCGCGAAGCGGCGGAGGCTGGCGCTCGCTCCGCCCTCCAGGCCCTTGCTGTCCATCACCACGAGCCATATTGTTCCATGACGCCTGAGCAGCGCGTCCTGCGCAACCGCCTCCGCGCCCACGGCCGCCAGCTTGGCGACCAGCGCGATCCAAGGCGTGGTACCCAGGACATCGACCGCATTACCCACGAGTGCGCCTATCAGCACTGGCACCGCATGCTCTTCGCCCGGTTTCTCGCCGAGAACAACCTGCTCGTCGAGCCAGACTCCGACGTGGCTATCACCATGACCGAGTGCGAAGGACTGGCCCGCGAGCAGGGCGAGGACCCGTGGGCAATGGCCAGCCGCTTTGCCCAACGGATGCTGCCGCAGATCTTCCGGGTTGACGAACCCGTTCTGGAAGTCACATTACCGCCAGAGACCCGGCAGACGCTGGAGCGGTTGCTGGCGGAACTCCCATCCGTAGTGTTCACGGCCGACGACTCCCTGGGCTGGACTTACCAGTTCTGGCAGTCGGCCGAGAAGGAACGCGTCAATAACCGCGTCAAGAGCGGGGAGAAGATTACCGGCCGGACAATCCCGGCTGTCACCCAGTTGTTTACCGAGCACTACATGGTGCTTTTCCTCCTGCATAATACCATCGGCGCCTGGCACGCCGGCAAAGTTCTCGCTGACCGGCCGGGACTCGCGGATACCGCGACCAGCGAGCAGGAACTCCGCGAAGCCGTGGCGCTGGATGGCTATAGCTTTAACCATCTTCGCTTTGTCCGAGAACCGGTCGGTGACGATGACAGCGAGGCGACAGGCCCCTGGCGGCCTGCCGCGGGAACGTTTGACGCCTGGCCGCGCCAGGCGAAGGACCTGAAGGTACTCGACCCATGCTGCGGCAGCGGGCACTTCCTGGTGGCCGCGTTCGATCTACTCGTACGCTTGCGGATGGTCGAGGAGGGCCTATCACTCGAGGAAGCGGTCCGGGCGGTGCTAGCGGAAAACCTCTTCGGGCTGGAGCTGGACGCCCGCTGTACGCAGATCGCGGCGTTCAACCTGGCCCTGGCTGCATGGAAGATGGTGGGCCGCGTCATTGACCTGCCCGCCCTGAACATCGCCTGCTCGGGCCTGTCCGTAGGCGTACCCAAGAGCGAGTGGCTAAAGCTCGCTGGCGACGATATACGCCTGCGGAATGGCATGGATCGGCTGTATGACTTGTTTGAGCAGGCCCCGGAACTGGGATCGCTCATTGACCCGCGCCGGGTTCTCGGCGGTGGCGACTTGTTCTCAGCGGAGTTCCACGAGCTCCAGCCGCTGCTAGAGCAGGCGCTAAAACGCGAGGATGTGGCAAAGAGCGACGAGCAACGAGAAATCGGTGTTGCGGCTCAGGGCATCGCCAGGGCCGCCGCACTCCTGACCGGCAGGTACCATTGGGTCATCACCAATGTTCCCTATCTCGCGCGGGGGAAGCAGAGTGAAAAACTGAAAGAATTCTGTGAAACGCACTACTCCGAGGCCAAGCATGACCTGGCGACGGTCTTTCTTGACCGTTGCCTGGGATATTGCTATGAGGGCGGAACCGCCTCCATCGTGCTGCCCCAGAACTGGCTTTTCCTGACCAGCTACAAAAAGTTCCGCGAAAAATTACTGAAGAGCGATACCTGGCATCTGGTTGCGCGGTTGGGACCGGGGGCCTTTGAGACCGTCACTGGTGAGGTGGTCAAAGCTATCCTTCTCAGCATCAGCCGGGGACAGAAGGGAAAGAGTACCGGTCTGTCAGAGAAGCTGATCTCGGGCATCGATGCCTCCGAGCCCCGTCAGCCCGCCGAAAAGGCCGAACTGCTACGCAACGGCGAAATCAGGCAGGTGGAGCAGGCCAAGCAGCTTAAAAATCCGGATGTTAGGGTGGTGTTGGAAGATAGGACTAATGCAAAACTACTAGAACATTATGCCGACAGTTATTGGGGACTTGGAAGTGGGGATTACCCCAGATTTGGTCGTTGTTTCTGGGAGAGGACCTTACCACACAGGGACTGGATTTTCCAATTAAGTACGGTACTAAATACAATAGCTTACGGGGCCAGAGAACACATACTTTATTGGCAAGAAGGAAAAGGCGATTTAGTCAATAACCCAGGCGCATTTATCAGGGGGACCCAGATCTGGGGTTTAAAGGGTGTTCACGTATCTCAGATGAGAGAACTTCCGGTGACCCTGTATACTGGAGAATGCTGGGACACAAATAGTGCGCCAATTATACCTAAGAATCCTGCCCACCTCCTTGCCATCTGGTGTTTTTGCTCTTCACCGGAATACCACGAAGCGGTACGGAGGATCGACCAGAAGCTAAATGTGACAAATGCTACTCTGGTTAAAGTCCCGTTTGACCTAGAATACTGGCAAGAAGTTGCTGCCGAGAAATACCCCAACGGTCTGCCTAAGCCTTATTCAGATGATCCTACCCAGTGGATCTTCCACGGCCATCCGGCGAAGAGCGAACATCCACTCCAGGTAGCGGTGGGGCGGCTGCTCGGCTACCGCTGGCCTGCCGAGCTGGATGCGGAGATGGAACTCTCCGACGAGGCGCGGGAATGGGTTAAAAAGTGTAATGACCTGCTCCCCTACGCCGACCAGGACGGCATCGTATGCCTCTCACCCCTGCGGGGAGAGGAGCCGGGGGCAGATAGGCTGCGCCGGTTGCTCGCCGCCGCCTTTGGCAGCGAGTGGTCACTGGCGCAGGAACGGCAACTTCTCCAGGCCGCGTCTGGCGCTGACCTGCCCGCTGCTACTTTGGAAGAATGGCTGCAAGACAAGTTTTTCGAAGAGCACTGCAGGCTGTTCCACCACCGCCCGTTCGTCTGGCACATCTGGGACGGCCGCAGAGACGGCTTCAACGCTCTGGTCAACTACCACCGTCTGGCAGGCCCTGAGGGCGAAGGCCGGCGCACGCTGGAAGCTCTGACCTATACGTACCTGGGCGACTGGATAGAACGGCAGAAAGCTGAACAGCGCGAGGGTAAGGAGGGGGCCGACGCCCGGCTGGCCGCGGCGCTCGACCTGCATGAGCAGCTTCAGAAGATCCTTGAGGGCGAACCGCCATATGACATCTTTGTCCGTTGGAAACCGCTATATAGGCAGCCGATCGGCTGGGAGCCGGACATCAACGACGGCGTGCGGCTGAACATTAGGCCGTTCATGTCAGTGACACTTCGCAAGGGCGGTCGGGCCGGCGCCGGCGTGTTGCGATGGAAGCCGAACATCAATTGGAAGAAGGACCGTGGCAAGGAGCCGCAGAGCCTCCGGCCCCAGGCCGACTACCCCTGGTTCTGGAGCTGCGACCCGGAGAGACGCGTCGAACATCGTACCAACTTTCTAGGCGGGCAGAAGTTCGACGGTAACCGCTGGAACGACCTGCACTACAGCAACGCGGTGAAACAGGCGGCGCGAGAGCGTGCGGCAAAGGAGGGGAAGTTGTGAGAACGCGCAGAGAGACACCGGAGACGCTTTTGGAGGCGCTTGTTTCCGCACTGCGTGCCTGTGACACAGCCCCCGACGGCATGGTGCGCCCTGCAGCGATCCTCTGGACGGACCCCAAGCGACAGTGGCTGCCGTTGAAGTCCATACTGCTGCAGCGGTTGCCGGAGTTGATCGTTTTGGGAGACTATGACCCGGCCTCCCGCACCGGGCCGGCCATCTGGATCCGCTGTGTGGTTGAACGCACCCTGGAGAATCCGGAGATCCCTGAGGACCGGGTTCCGGTTGTTTACCTGCCGGGGGTGGCCAGACAGGACTTGCGGGCAGGCGAGGACTGCCCGGCGGCACTGACACCCCTGGTCGAGCTGATGCACCGGGGAACGTTGTGGCTGCAGCGCAGCGGCCACGACTGGACGGTGACCGCATTCCTGACCTCGCCGCAGGGGCTCGAACTCGATCTGGCCAGGGACCAGGAGACCCTTGAGGCGCTTGCGCGGGCCCTGCGCGAAGTCGCTGAGACGCCTGTAGCGCGACTCCGCGGCCGGCGGCTCGAAGCCGAGGACTTCGACCGGCTGCTGTCCAGCGATGTGGTGCGCGATTTATTACGGTGGATGAGCGAGCCGGCAAAAGTAAAGGAGCAGATGGGCCCCCAGCGCTGGGCAGCATTCTGCAACCAGTGTCGGGCGCAATTCGGTTTGGATCCCGGGAAAGACAGCGAGCTCATCGCCGGTGAGCGGCTGGGCCGGGGCGAAGGGCCATGGGCGGATGTATGGGAGCGGTTCGAGGAGGCTCCCCGCGCGTACCCTGGCATTCCCGATCTGCTGCGCCGGTCGAAACCTCATGAGTTATTTATCGACCGGTCACGTTGGCCAGACTATAATGAAGAGGATGAAAATACGGTACGCAGAGCGTTGGCAGCACTACAGGCACTTTCGCATCCTGAATCATGCCGGAAAGTACTCGAACTGGAGGAGCAGCATGCTAAACGCCGGGGGTGGGTCTGGTCACGGCTGGGCCTTTCGCCGATGGCGGCGGTACTCGAACCCCTGGCGCGGCTCGCCGGAGCGGCTCAGTCGGCTCTTGGGGGGAGTACGCCGCATGAGATCGCTAAATTTTACATGGAAGGTCCCTGGGAGGCGGACGCGGCAACCTGGGAAGCGATTGCCCTTGCTCCAACAGCCGATGAGGCCCTCATCAAAAACACTGTACGGATACTGCTCGAACAGTGGCTGGATGAGTCAGCCCGTGTCTTCCAGCGAGCGGTCGAGTCGCATCCGCTTCCTGGCAAGGGTGAGCAGGAAGTCGTTGTAGCGAAGCCGGGGATGTGCCTCCTATTCGCTGATGGCTTGCGTTATGACGTTGGGCGAAGACTTGCCGAGCGGCTGGAGGAACGTGGATGCAATGTCCGTGTCGGGCAGCGTTGGGCAGCCTTGCCAACGGTAACAGCTACAGCGAAACCCTCTGTTACACCCGCCGCCAATAATCTTATAGGAGATCGACTTCCTGAGGACTTTACACCGGTTTTTAATCAAAATGGTAAGCCGGCAGAAACAGCAACGCTTCGGTCCGCTATTGAGGAAGGTGGCTATCAAATCCAGGGAAGTGAGCTCGATGAATGGGAGTGCAGAGAAGAAGCAGTAGGTTGGAGCGAGGCGGGTGCGCTCGACCAACGTGGGCATGACCTCGGTGAGGAGCTCGCCCGGCATATCGTGCCGGAGATTGAGCGTCTGGCCGAACGAATCATGCAGCTTTTCGATGCCGGTTGGACATCGGTGCGCGTGGTAACCGATCACGGCTGGCTCTTGGTGCCGGGGGGGATGCCGAAAGTAGACCTGCCCAAGCACTTGACCATCACCCGTTGGAAACGGTGTGCCGTCGTTGCAGGTGAGTCACAGGTCGAGGCGTTGAGTGTGCCCTGGTACTGGAACAAAGCCCGGCGTTTCGCAACCGCACCCGGAATTGCCTGCTTTAACGCCTCGCCAAGCTATGCGCATGGTGGGCTTAGCGTCCAGGAATGTCTCATCCCTGATCTGCTGGTCGAGCAGGAGGGCGGACACACGCCCCGAGCAGCAATCCGTTCAGTGACTTGGCGCCGGATGCGCTGCTTCGTTGAGGCGGACAGCACAGGGGGTACGGTGACCGCCGATCTCCGGCTTGAGCAACCTAACGGGAAATCCGTGGTTGCTTCCGCCAAACCTCTTGATCACGACGGCACGACCAGCCTGGTTGTTGAAGATGATTACGAAGAAAGAAATCTGGTCCTGGTCCTCTTGGATCAGGACGGCAACGTCCTCACTCAGCGAAAGACTAAGGTGGGAGTCTCATCATGATTACTAATGTACAGTTGGACCAGCTCGATAAGGTTGCGGCGTCGGTTTTCGAAGGGTACCTAGTCCGTAAGGACTTGGTGCGAAAGTACGCCCGGCAATACCCGGTTCCGACCTACGTGGTCGAGTTCCTCTTGGGTCGGTACTGCGCGAGCACGAATGACGAGGAGATCCAAGAGGGACTTGAGGTTGTCGAAAAGCAGCTCAAAGGCCGTACAGTCAGGACTGGCGAAGAAGAACTATTTAAGGCCAGGGCACGGGAGCAAGGTTCAGTTAAGCTGATCGACATCGTGAAGGCTAAGCTTGACGCGAAAAACGACTGTTATCTGGCTGAGTTGCCGAGCCTGATCCTGCGTGACGTTCAGATCAACGACTCGCTCGTGAAGGAGAATGAGAGAATGCTGACGGACGGGTTCTACGCCGAGGTCACGCTGGAGTACGACCCGCTCGTTGCACAAGAGAAAAATGGCCGCCCGTTCCGGATTGCGGCATTGCGGCCGATCCAGATGTCCAGTCCCAACGTTTTGGACGTATTGGCGAAGGGACGAACGAGGTTTACAACTGACGAGTGGCGCGACTTTCTTATTCGATCGATCGGGTTGGAACCGGCAGTCATGAGTGAACGCGCCGGGATGGTTGCTCTACTCCGGATGGTGCCGTTCGTCGAGCGCAACTACAACTTCGTTGAACTGGGACCGCGAGGCACTGGCAAGAGTCACTTGTTTCAGCAGATATCACCCTACTCGCATCTCATTTCTGGTGGAAAGGCCACAGTGGCGAAGATGTTTGTGAACAATGCCAATGGTCAACGAGGGTTAGTCTGCCAGTACGATGTCGTTTGTTTCGACGAGATATCCGGTATCTCATTCGACCAGAAGGACGGCGTTAACATAATGAAAGGGTACATGGCCTCCGGCGAGTTCAGCCGTGGGAAGGACAGCATCCGGGCTGAGGGCGGGATAGTGATGGTTGGGAACTATGATGTGGATGTTGAGCAGCAACAACGCATTGGCCATTTGCTGAGCCCGTTGCCGAACGAGATGCGGGACGATACAGCGTTTCATGACCGCATCCATGCCTTCGCGGCAGGATGGGATTTTCCCAAGCTGAATCCAAACGAGCATTTAACCAACCACTTCGGGCTTGTAAGCGACTTTTTGAGCGAGTGTTGGCACCGTATCCGGGAAACAAGCCGCATTCCAGTCCTGCAGAACCGCGTCTTTTGGGGCGGTGCGCTCAGCGGCCGCGATATAGAAGCCGTTCACAAAACCGTTAGCGGGTTGGTGAAGCTGCTTTTCCCTGACCCGGAGATGCCTATCCCAGATGATGAGTTGGAATGGATCGTGCGCCTGGCGCTGGAATCCCGCCGGCGTGTCAAGGAGCAACAGAAGCGATGTCTCAAGAGCGAGTTTCGCAACACCCACTTCAGCTACACCCTGGGTGTTGACGGGATCGAAAAGTTTGTGGCCACGCCCGAGTTGCACAGTGACGAGGCGATTGAAAGCGACCCCTTACCCCCCGGCCAGGTATGGGCGGTGGGGCCTGGAGGCAATGATTCTGGCCCTGGCCTGTACCGTATTGAAGTGACAGTGGGGCCTGGAAGCGGTGTTCGTATTCTGAACCATCCACAGCCACCCGCCTTCCGTGAAAGCGTCAGGGTTGCTGAGCAAAACCTCTATGTGCGGGCGAAGAATCTTGTCGGAGACCGAGACCCCCGCAGCCACGAGTTCTCGGTCCAATTGCGCTCAATCGACCCGGACAGGAGCGGGGCAGGTCTGGGCTTGCCGGCCCTCGTTGCCTTGGTCGGGTCATTGCTCCAGCGAAACACCCGTGGAGGAACCATAATCGTTGGGCCTCTCAATCTTGGCGGTTCGATCGAGATGCTGCCCAACCCTGTTGCGATGGCAGAACTCGCCGTGGACAAACAGGCGACGACATTGCTGATGCCGATTTCCGCCCGCCGAGCCCTCAATGACCTGCCCGATGAATTATGGACTAAGATCAACATCGAGTTTTACAGCGACCCAACCGATGCGGTATTCAAGGGGTTGACCGAGTAGGGGGAGGGGCCTTCTTTGCAGGCCTATCGGTAAAAGAAGGACCCTTATTTCCGCATTTTATACCGTCTATTGTATTTGTCAATCGAAAAGTTTACCACAGTGATCACGAAAAAGTTGACCACCAAAGGAGAAAAAATTTGTCCGTCTGTCAAGGACATTTTAGTGCTGAATTATTATTGTTATTATCACTACCTGC
>JBFLXH010000026.1:0-38005 GCA_040757295.1 Bacillota bacterium
AAGGATAGGAATTTGCTTTTAGCTGGAGCAAGAATAGCAAAGTCACATAAAGTATACTCGGCAAGGGATAAAATTGCATTATCATAATGAAGCCGAGTATGAAATTCGCTTTGAGGCCACGGTAAATCAATGAATAATTAGTGGCCTCGCTCATTATAAAAACATCACCCCGGAACGGATACGGGAGCAGATGAAGAACAACCCGGATTCGATTGTTGCCCTCATTCTGTATCTCATCGATGAGAACCAAAAACTTAAGCAACGCGAAAGAGCTGGAAGATCGTCTGAACCAAAACAGCCGCAACAGCAGCAAACCTCCTTCGAGCGACGGATACAAAAAACCGGCACCAAAGAGCCTGCGCACTAAAAGCGGCAAGCCCAGCGGAGGGCAACCCGGCCACAAAGGGCATCATCTGGAGATGACCGATGATCCCGATCACATCATCACCCACGGTGTACCCCTTTTTGGTGTTGGCTTTACCCCCGCTGAGCAGTTACTTATTTTCTTTACAATGGCATACAGCGAATTCCTTTTAGTCTTTGGCCGCCTATGATGCTTTAATCAACTTGCTAACCTGCTTTTCCAACTGTTCCAATTGATTAAGCACTTTTTTTAGCTCTTCTTCAGAAACATCGGCCCGTTGCAGTAGCTCCAAGCGATCAAACAAGGACTTATATCCTTTCCATAGGTTATCTCGCAATAAAACAGCTTCCGCACTGGAACGGACCCCGCTGGCTACAAGGCGGGTTTCTTCATCAAGTTCATATGCGGAATTTAAAGCAGGTATCTCTACGGATATCCCAAACCGATTTTGAACTATATTACTTAGCGTATCCAGAGCCTCTTCTTCACCATGTACTAGGAAGACCCGACTCGGTTTTCTAGGGAAAGAGTCGATCCAGCGGACCAAATCTTGCTGATCGGCATGGGCAGAAAATCCCTCCAGGGAATGAATCTGTGCCTTAACTTTCACTTCTTCACCATGGATTCGGACAATGGGATTTCCATCTACGATCTGCCTGCCCAGGGTACCTCGGGCTTGATAACCCACAAAAACAATGCTACATTCTGGGCGCCATATGTTATGTTTAAGATGATGCTTGATCCTCCCAGCCTCACACATCCCACTGGCAGAGATAATAATGGCACCACTCCGTACTTTGTTGATAGCCATGGACTCCTCTGCCTTTTGCGTCATTACCATCCCCGGGATAAAGAAAGGACAATTACCAGTTTCCTCAGTAAACCGGGCAGTCTTTTCATCAAAGATCCCTGGGTGTTGGCAAAAGATCTTAGTGGCGGCAATGGCTAATGGGCTGTCAACAAAGATCCGGGCAGGATTTATGACCTTTTTTTGAACTAACTGATGTAACCCGAATAACAGAGACTGAGTCCGTTCGACAGCGAATGCAGGGATAATTACATTGCCACCCCGGCGAAATGTATCATTAATCACCTGGCCCAGTCTTTCTAGCTGCCCTTCATCATTTTCCCTCAGCCGGTTACCATAGGTGGACTCCAAGATCAGCCAATCGGGAGCTTCCGGTGTTTGAGGATCCCTAACAATTGGGCGATCCCATCCTCCCAAATCACCGGAGAAAACCAGACGGAATTTTTCCTTACCAGAAGCTGCAATCTCCACGGCAGCGGAGCCCAGAATGTGTCCAGCTTCTGTAAACCTGGCTTCCACTCCCGGTAGAACCTCAAAAAGTCTATCATAATCAACTGCTCTAAATTGCCGCATCCCTGCCCGGGCATCATCTGCAGTATAGATGGGCTCCAATAGAGGTTTTCCCGCCCTGCTGAGTTTACGGTTTTTCCGTTCAACTTCCATCTCTTGGATATATCCACTATCAGCCAACATCACTTCACATAATTCCATAGTGGCTGGTGTAGTATAAACGGGCCCCTGGAACCCATGTTTGATCAATTTCGGAATCAGCCCGCTATGATCGATGTGGGCATGGGACAAAAGGAGGGCCTTAATCTCCCCAGGCTCAAAGGGGAAGGGGCCATAGTTTCGTTCTTTGGTCTCTTTATCGCCCTGAAAAAGGCCACAATCAACCAAAATCTTACCACCCTGTGTTTCCAGCAAAAAACAAGCGCCAGTTACCGTACCGGCTGCTCCGTGGAAGATAAGGCGCATAATATCCAAATCTCCTCTCCACAATCCTGGTTTCTGTTACTTTTCGGCAAGGTGAACTACTCCCGCCTGCAGAGGCGGAAGCTTCCCGCTTCACAGACAACCTGCGGTGTCTCAACAGGCTTGAATTCTCGTGGTTCCCACGGTACCGCGTCTGCCCGGCGCTCCCACTTGACTTTACGGAACCCAGGGCTACCGGTCTTAGTTGGTGTTCCGACCCCTTGTCTGCAGGTGGACGCTAACAATACTATATCACAAAATTCGCCCAGAGGCCACCCGCATGTAGAGGCGGGTGGCCTCTGGGCGGATGGGATAGAAAAGACTGCCGGCCCAACTAATGGACCGGCAGGTATCCCTTTGCAGGGGAAAGGCAATTTACGCGGCTTCCAGGCCGGTTTTTAAGCACTTTGCCTGGCTTGAAAAAACCCGATAAGTCGTTCCTTCAGGCTGGTTTTTCTTTCCGCCTGTTTATTATTCTTTACCGCAATGGCCAGTGCCTTATGCGCGTGGGCGCCAATATCGCCTTTTTTCATGGGACTCAATACCTGCACTTCTCCAACCGAATACCGTTCGACCATGCGCTTGGCGCTAGCTACGATTGCCGCGGAGATGGCCCCCGGTTCCTCATAGCGCATAAAATAAAAATCGCCTTTATTGTGGTCGATAATCACATGCTGGCAAGCATTGACCCGGTGAGCGTTGGTGACGATCTGGCTTTCGGCGGCCTGCCGGAAAATGTGCGTCAACCGGACAGACGGGACGCCGGCTGCCAGAAGGTCGTGCAGTACGTTTCCTGGACCCACGGACGGCAACTGGTCGGCATCGCCTACCAGCAGCACCCTGGTACGGTTTGTGTCTATTGCCCGGAAAAGCTCAGCAGCCAGGGTGATGTCCAGCATAGACACTTCATCTACCACGAACAAATCACATGGCAACGGGTTTGTCTCGTCGTGCTCAGGGCCCTTGCCCGGGCGGAAGTTAAGCAGCCGGTGGACAGTGCCTGCGTCCATGCCGGTAACTTCCGCCAGGTTTTGCCCCGCGCGTCCCGTCGGAGACGCCAGGCTCACCATGCTTTAAGGACGTAGACGTTGATATACGTCGTTCACAGGTTAGATGGGGGTGGTTTTTTTACAACTAAATTTAGTTGTTAAAAAATTGGCCTAACTCATGACTAAAGTCACGAGTGTGCGGCCAATGTTCATCAATATCAATGGAAAACCCCATAGCAAATTGACAAATCTATTCAACTCCAAAAAGTAAATCCTTTAATTCATCTGCCACCTGCAAAGCACTTTTACCATCAATATTCTTTTGAATTTTTGCCTTTTTGTATGTTCTTCCAAAGTATTCAATGTCCAGACTTATATCCTTTAAATAATGCTTTTCATTTTCTTTGGTTACTGGCGATTCCATTGGCTTTGAGTAATCATCATAAAATGTAATTCTTTTTAGAATATTTTTAGCCTTATCCTTTAATGCTATTGTAATAAGACTATCATCCTTTTTTATTATTTTCCAATAGTTATCCATCAGCCCACTTGGCGTCATAGCAAGAATAAAATTATCATTATTTTCTTTGAGAATTTTGCTTAAAACTACACTTGCCTTCTCTCTAAAGGTACGCTCAAAAGGATATTCTCTTTTCAAGAAGGTTATGTGGCTATTGAAATACTTCTCAACCTCAAAGTCAAAATCAAAGAATTTATATCCCACTTTGTCCGCTAATATCTTACCTACAGTAGATTTTCCAACACAGGAAACGCCTACAATAATAATTTTCATCAATTTCACACTCCATGTTATTAACAACATTATGCCTATTCAACTGGGTCTTGGCTTCAGAGGGGGATTGTGACCCCCGCTCGTGCTTAGATTCGACCAGTTCTTGGCTCCGGTTTACCGGAGCTTAGAACTGGTTAATCCCATAGGGGGCCAGTTAATGCAGGGGCGTAGCCGCTCTTATCCCGCCGCTTTAAAGAAGCGGGGGTATTAGAGCGGGTAGCCATATGTGATAAACAGTTTATCGATTACAAAACCAAAAATTGTAATCCTCCACCAAGTGATGATTTTTACTTTCCTTCTCAACCGTTTCCGTACCACATCCAGCGACGGGTGCTCTCCGAGATAATCAAATTCAAAGGCCCCAAGCTCTTTTCCGTATTCACTTTTTATGACTTCAAACATCCTGTATTCCCTTTCATTTATAACTTCTTATTTTCCACAACACTTTTTATACTTTTTCCCACTTCCACAAGGACAAGGATGGTTCCGGCCTATCTTTTCGATATTCCGAACAGTTGTTGTGTTTTCAACAGCCAAGTCATTTTCATCATAGTCAAACCCTTGCACAAATGGATTATATTCCTCATCACCCTTGTCATCGTACATATCTTCTATTTTGCTGGTATTTCCCAGCCATTTCGAAAGGCTTAAAACATCTTCCTTGGAAACAAGGCTGTGCTCCGGATACATTTTAGCTTCTTCCAAAACACATTCAATGCTTTTTGAGCCTTGTTTTTCAAGCCTGTAATCAATATCAGGAGAAGAAAAGCCCAGAACATCCCCATCATTAGCTTTATTAATTTCTTCTTCCAATCCCCGAGGATGAAGATCAAGGCTTTTATCAATCAAGCACTTAACAATGTCTTCTCTTAAAAGGTGAAGCTTTTGGTTGTAAAGCTCTTTGAAATAGCAGACAACTTCATCTCTATCTATTATTCCATTTGCCACTAAGGCTACAAGGGATCCAAGTACTGCCCGCCTAACATATGCATCACATTCCCTGCTTTCGATGATTTCCTTAATAGGTTCCAGGTTCCCATCATAAACCGATGCGATAATGCTTGAAAGCCCTTCCGTTATCGTATCTTCCAACAAAGGATTTATTATTCTCGGAGGCAGTTTCGCAATAGCTACTATACCAGGATAAGCTCGCTTTTCCTTAAAATATGCCAGAGTATACATTGCCAGGATGTGGAGAACAAAACTTCCTTCTTTGCATAGCTCCTCTGCATTGCTAACCGTATAATCCAGTATTTCGAGCAACTCCCCGGAGTACTTTTCCCTGTTTCCAATCAAATCATTAAGCACTTCTATGGAAATGCCCTCTTTTATAGTCTCTAAGATCTTTAAGTGTTTTAAGTCCATAATTCTTTCACTCCAAATCTAAATTCTTATGCAGCATGTTCTAAATATTTACACTATGATTCTACCATTTTAACGTTCACTTTAAAAGCGGTTTTTACTCCATAGTGTGTTTTTACTCCATAGAGTGCCGCTGCATCAGTATTACTTAGATGCCTGCGCCGGGAACTACTGCCCTCAACATCTTTTCTCTTGCCTTCGCAATTAAGTTTTTCATAATTCGATCTCACCTTTCACACTTATTATTGATTGTTTAATGACTGCTGGCAATGAGGGGGAGAAAACCTTTTAAAAAGTTTTTCTCCCCCTCAAGCTCCCCTTTTTTCCAAACAAAAAGGCGGGGTTTCTATCGTGTTAATTTGTATCGTGTACATCTTCTACAGGAAAGTCCGCCGCATATGCCTGATCAGGATTTCCCCTGTATCACTGTTAACAACCAAGGGCTGGGTCTCCCCTCCCGGTCATATTGATTGAGCAGGCGTGCAGGGCGCTTGGACAAGTCTTGTCCACAGGTAGGGCAAAGCCATTTGCCCCGGGTCATGGCAGAATAAGAGTAATTCCCGCATTTAAGGCAGTATTTCTTGACCATTTTTCCTCCCCTCACCCACAGGATTTTCCCAGGTCCTATCCCGTCTTGACTGCCTGCCGCCAAATACCTTAAGCATGGTCAATACCGCCGGACCCAGGATAATATAATAAATATGCAAGGGAAGATGAAAAAATCAGGGGAAACAATGTTTTTATCGGCGCCTTCATGGCCTGCTCCTCGATCCATTGCTGCCTTTTTCCCGAATGAGGTCTGTTTGCATCCTGAGAACGCCAGCTAGGCTAACCCCCGGTTGATTATGTCCCCGTTCTCCTTTCGCCTCGCGGCAAATAAAAACACTATACCGGTTTTAACCAGTATAGTGGCCCGTTGCATCGCAAGCTCCGCACTTTCCGTGATGCCCAAATTTGGAAACAGCACCTTAGTTATTCATTCCCCGTGTAAAAGCCAGCAGACCTCTTTATCCGTGGTCTGGTCAAAATCCTCGTAGAACTGGCCGACGGCGTAAAAAGGTTCCGGGCTGGCTAGGCAGACAACCTCATCCACCTCTGCCGCCATTTCCGGGATAACCTCAGCGGGAGCCACCGGCACCGCCAGGATCAGCCAGGACGGCTCCTGCCGGGCTATCGAGCGCAGGGCCGCTTTAACCGTGAACCCGGTGGCGATGCCATCGTCCACCAGGATCACTGTTTTACCTTGAATGACCGGCGGTGGGCTGTCTCCCCGGTAGAATAACAGCCGCCGTTTTATTTCCTGCAAGGTTTCCTCCACAGCAGGCTGCATGTCCGCTTCATTTAACCCCAGACGGCCCATTAGCTCCTCATTCCACAAAACATAGCCGTCCTGGGTCACGGCCCCGATAGCTACCTCGGGGTTTATTGGCGCTCCCACTTTCCGCGGGATGATTACATCCAGGGGCGCATTTAATACCCGGGCCACCGGCGCTGCCACCACTACCCCTCCCCGGGGGATAGCCAGCACCAGCACCTTGTCTCCCAGCCCTTTTAACCTAGCAGCCAGTTTTTCTCCTGCCTCCCGGCGATCTTTAAAAAGCATTTCTAAGAACCTGCCTTGACCATTTTTAACTGATTCTTTTGCGGGCGGATTCCTGCAGCTTGAACCTGACAAAAACAGTAGTACCCGTAGGACTAGTATCTATCTTAACAGCAGCTTTATGCCTGGCCGCAATACTGTAACAAACTGCCAAACCCAAGCCTGTACCGTGGTCCTTGGTCGCAAAAAATCTCCTTACTTGTTGCATTCCTTCAACAGCATGCCCAGTTTGGCCAGGTGGCTCTCCTCCTGAGCAATCAGGTCTTCAATCACCTCGTGTTTTTCCGGCTTGACTACCCTGCGCATGCCGTTAAAAAACAAAATGGTATCCTTTTCCAGCCTGGCGGCCAGTTTAAGGATTTCTTTTTCTGTACTTACTTCTTCCATCATTCTCTCCAGGGCCTCGGCATCGCTAAATAGGTGGGTTTCCACCAGGGACCGGACATAGTCCTGGTATTCCCCCGGATAAGCCTCCGGCGGCTCTGCAGGAGAAAAATCCTGCCCCAAGGACAGGAAATCTGCCTGGTGTTGTTCCTCCTCAGCCGCCAACACCTCCAACAGTTCCTTAACCTGGGCAGATACTGCCTTTTCCTTCAGCTGGCGGTAAAAAACCGCCCCTCTTTTTTCGATCTCTACCGCTACCTGAATCAATTCCGAGGGTTCAAAAAGGGACAAGTGCCACATCTTCTAACTCCTTTCTATTGACATAATGTAATAGTGGTTACTGGGTTTCCAGTAAAGGCAGCATCATGGTGCCGTATGGCAAGACCGCCACCCCGGCATCAGGGCCGTGGTAAAGAAGGGCAGCATCCAGGGCATCCTGAAGGGAAAGGGCATGGCCCATGTGAACTTCAGCCAATTCATTACCGGACATACCCTGGGTAACCACCACAACCTTGCATTTTAGTTTATGGATAATCCATGAAAAGACATATAAGACGACCCCTTCCTCCGGGGGCAGGATGTCTTTGACGGTCAGGTCGCGGATTTCCTCCGGAGTTGGCATCTCTTGCATCCAGCGGGTATAGACATCCTTTAATATACCCTCGTAAAGCCCTTCCTTGCACTCGCAGGAAAAGATGACGGAACCTCCCTCATTGATTACTCCGTCCAGAGACTGGAGGAAACGGCTCCCTCCCTGGTACAGGCTGACCCCCCAGGGATCGGCCCCGCCAATGATGATATCAGCTTTCCTTGGGAAGACTGCGCCAAGGGCCTGAAGGGCGGTATTAACCCCCTCCCGATGGATTTCCACATGGGGTCCGGCCAACACCCTGACAATGCTCTCGTCAAAGTTTAGAACACTATTGACCGCCATGTGCAGCCCGGCTACTGCCGCTGCCTGTTCGATGTCATCCCGCACAATATTGGCTGGAGGCAAAACTCCCAGCATGGCCCCTCTACTAGCTTTTTCCAACTGATCCGGGAACAGCTTGTGGTTACAGTAAATAGTCTCCTTACTGGCTACCCCAGGCAAAACGGTCTTGCCCCCGCCGGTCCACCCGGCCATTAAGCAGGGAATAATGTTGCCGGTAACAATCCGGATATCAGACCCGGCGAATTCCCGGTGGACCTGTACCGGTGTGCCGTAGGAGGTCCGGCCGCATTCCACAAAGACACTCTGCTCCAGGGGGGTGTTATTGATCACCCTGACCCGCCTGGCTGCCTCTTCCCCCACGTTCTGTCTGATGTCTTCTTCGCTGTCCGGGGCATGCATGCCGGTACCAATCAGGATGGTAATGTTTTGGTCGGGAACACCAAGGTTATTTAACTTGTTTAGCAGGGCAGGCAGGAATAGTTTGTTGGGAGTTACCCGGGTGCGGTCGGTGACGGCAATTGCAACTTTGCTGGCAGGAGAAGCCATCTTCTCAATGCCGGTTGTCTCGAATCCCCGAGCGATTTCTGCTTCAATACCTGCCCCTGGGTCCCGCAGGGGCTCCAGCCGGATGGGGTAAAACATCCCCAAGAGGTTCTTTTCCGGCACCCTCACGGCAGCCTGTTTACCCCCGCAAGGGATGTTTATTTCCACTATTTTATTCATGGCCGACACTCCTCGCCTGCTTTTTGCAGAATGCTCTTTATATTTATGTTATTCGCCCAGATGACGGTTAATCCTTTCTTCCCATGCAATTTTTGCCTGGGAAAAGAACATACTCCCATTCGATAAGGAAGCCAAAAAGGCCCACCTGCGAAATGCAAGCGGACCCTTTGTTGGATTTTATCTTTGTAGCCTAGGAAACCTTGGCCTTGACTTCGCCCAGGCGGAGACGGACATAGTCCGGAAGGCCGTTTTTGGTGGGAACATGGATTTCCCCTTCAATCAGTGGCCGGGCGTAGTCGAGGAATTGGCTGGTCACGAAGTTGCCGGATTCGGTGATCCAATCCAGGGGGACCTTTTTCTCCACATTAGCCACCCTTCTTAATTCGACGCAGCCGGGAGTTGAGAGATATTCCCTGGCGTCCTCCCTGACGAGGGTAACCATCATGCCGGACATATCCTGAGCCGCCAGTCTCACTGCTTCTCGCCCAACCATGTATGCCTCATCAGCATCGGTCCTGGAAGCGTAATGCATGGCTGCCCTCTGAGTAGTGCCAAGGACGTTACATCTAACTTTTAATTTTAGCTCTTGCTCAACCAGGGACTTCAGGGAGTCGGCGATGCCGCCCAGCCTGACATGGCCAAAGGCATCCCTGGTGTTTTCGGCAAACAGGTAGCCGCCTTTTTCGTCCATCACCCCTTCAGAAACAACCACATAAACATGACCAAGTTTCCGGTAGCAGTGATCCACATCAGCCAGGAACCTGTCCCTTATAAAGGGCTTTTCCGGCAGGTAGATCAGGTGAGGCACATCATCTTCATCCCGTTTGGCCAGGGCGGCTGCAGCTGCCAGCCAGCCGGTATTGCGGCCCATGGCTTCCAAAATGGTAACCCTGTTGCTGGTCAACAGGTCTTTCAGGTCGATGCCGGTCTCCATCACTGTAGTGGCTACGTATTTAGCAGCGCTGCCGTATCCGGGGCAGTGATCGGTAAAGGGCAGATCATTGTCAATGGTTTTGGGAACACCGATTACCTTCAAATCATAATTTTCCTTCATGGCCAGGCGGTGCACCTTATCAGCAGTATCCATCGAATCGTTGCCGCCTACATAGAAAAAGAACCTGATGTTCCGCTTCTTGAAAATCTGGAGCAGTTTGGGAAATTCCTCTTCTTTCAGCTTGTGGCGGCAGGATCCCAGGGCCGCACCAGGAGTATATCTAAGCCCATCAATAACAGAGCTCTGTTGGGCGGAAAGATTAATAAAGTCTTCCTGCAGGATACCTTTAATACCGTGCAAGCCGCCGTAAAGGGTGCCTAAACCATCGGTTTTCTGCCATTCCCGGATAACCCCGTAAACGCTGTTGTTAATTACAGCAGTAGGTCCGCCAGACTGGGCAACAACCCCGTTTCCGTGCAATTTCATGTTCCGTTCACTCCTTTTCGTGGTTAATACAACCCAAATTGGGCTTTGTAGGGTGATGGTCCAACGATCAGCGGGGAGATGCACATAGACTATTATTCGATGAAGTGAACGGTCCGGTCAAGGAACAATTATAACCAAAGAGACACCCCACCAAAAGACTGTTTGGCGGAAGCCTTCCCCCACGCCAGGCAGGGCGGGGCATGGTTTTTTCCTGGGTAATTTGCTATTCTTTGTGGCTTTTTTTAATGGAGCAGGGGATGCTGGTTATAAAGAATCAATTTTCTCCTGCAGTTTTTGTTTCACAGTTCCGAATTCTATTCCATTTTGCATGCAAAAATCTCGGATACTTGTCAAGGGGTTTGGCATTTTATGCCCCAAGACCTCCTCAATTGCTTCCCTGGAGAGGCCCCAGTCCAGCACCTCCCGGAAATTAGTATTTCCTTTTATAGCCCTGTCCGTATTCCCCGCCCCACTGCCTTTAGGTTGACGCTCCGCCTGGGTACCAGGACTTGTTACTGGTTCAGCGCGCTCAACCGGGGGTTGGGTTGGAGTAACCTCTTTATTTACTATTACAGGAGGGCTGTCCAGGGTTTTATTCTGAATTGGCTGGCCTGTAAGGCTGGGTTCATTAGCCTTTTCCCGGCCCGAAATATCAACTGAATGGCTCTCGAAATAGACCTCCCACTCCGGGCTGAGATAGCCCGCGGCTTTCAAAACAGCTACAGCAGGGGCTGGCAAGTAGGTTTCCTCATCAAGCTGGTATGGCAGTCCGGTATACAGGGCGACAAAAAGCTTGACTGAAGCATTGCCGATCTCTTTACCCTCATCTTTGAGATATCCGTAGAGGCTTTCCAGGTTTTTGTTTTTAAAGTTGGCTAATTCATCTTCAGTCCCTTCTATCCCAAAGGCCTGAGCCAGCACCCCCAGAGGAATCTGAAAATGCCTGCTCACATCTCCAAAACTGTAGGAACCCCTGATATCTGCGGGATTATACTCGCCGATAAACTGGCCTTCTTTGAATTTAGCCGGTATCTTTAAGGATTCGGTCCGCCAGAGGTTAAACGCTGAAGTAAGAGCAATGCCTCCGAAAAACAGGAGCAGGACCGTCATGGCCAGGGCTTTTGCGCTGATTTTCATGTTATTTACCTCCCTTTACAGGCCAGCCCATAATCAGGGGCTTGCCACCCGGCATGGCTAATTCCACCGTGGCAGGAACAGGGCAGACCCCTTCCGAGGTGCACTGCAAACAGGAATTGCATTGGTGGTGGCGAACCACACCGGTTTCAGAGACTTTAATGTTTACAGGGCAGACCCTGTCACAGGCCTTACAGCCGGTACAGGTTCCGGCATTCCTGGTAATCTTAAAGATCCTCAAATAGCTTACCAGCCCAAGAACCGCCCCGTAGGGACAGGCATATTTACACCAAGCTCTTTCCACCACCAGGGAAGTAAGGATTGTCATCCCGAGAATGAAAAAGGCAGCAGTTGCTACTTCCCCGGTCCAGAACTGGAACAGGGCGTAATAAGGATCAACTCCCTGGAAAGACAGTTTACCGGTTACTGCCGTCATGTATAAGACCCAGGCCAGGACGCCATAGGGCATCACCCTCAAGAATTTATCCAGCCCTTGGGGAACCAGATTGTTGTAGCTTTTTGGGAATAATTTCCGGCCCAGTTTCCCCAGCCATTCCTGGAAAGAACCGAAGGGGCAAACCCAACCGCAGAAAACGGCCCCGAAACCGATAGTCAAGATCATAACTATGTACATTAATATAAAGGAAGATTCATGAATTTTTTTGGTATAAGTCCCTACAGTCAAATACTGGTAGATACTGACAACGCCACCAAAGGGGCACACTGCGTGCAGGGAAGCTGTTGATAGAATGGGAATTGCGGCACTGCTTTCTGCTAAACCGTGGTTGACAGCAATTAATGCAATTAAAGCAAAGAAAAAAACCTGGATGGCAAGGCGAAACCAGTTACCCTTATGTCGTCTTTGCACCATTTTCTTTCTCCTTTCCGGTTAAGAGTTTCATAAAGAGCATGCCCTTCTCTTTTATCAGCTTATATGGTACTTATTAAGAAACTGTCAAAAGGGTATGGGTAATTGGTCAGGATGTAAAAATCCGGAGCAGCAGCCAGGCCAGGTCTTCCTTCCGGTGAAAAATAATCATCGGATAAGGTTTTTGACGAAAAGAAAAAGAACCCGGGATTTAGCCGGGTTCTCAGGGTTGCCTTATATATCCTGGTTCAGGAAGTTACTATTCCAACGGTCTATTGCTATTCAACAGCATGCCCGGGCAGAATAAGGTACTATGGACCTCCTCTTTTGGTCCTGTACTTTGCCCTATACTTTGCCCTATACCTTAAAGCAGAAAAAAGTTGCCGGTAAAAAAGAGACGGGATAACCCCATCTCTAAGGCAAAATGATAATGAAAGTTGTGCCTTTCCCTTCTTGGCTTTCAACGCTGATTTCTCCGCCATGAGCCTCTATGATATTCTTCACAATAGACAGTCCAAGCCCGGTGCCACCGCTGACCCTGTTCCGGGACTTGTCACCCCGGTAAAAGCGGTCAAAAAGATGCGGCAAATCCTGGGGTGCAATACCTTCCCCGGCATCGCTGAATTTAATGACAGTGCCCTTTTCCTTCCTGGCTGCCTCGAGCATAATATCTCCTTCTTTTGCATACCGGATGGCGTTATCCATCAGGTTAAACAAGACCTGCTCCAGGCGAAACCTGTCTGCCCAAACCCTCACTGCCGCAGGCTCAATGCTCCAGTGAAAATCCATCCCTGCCCGCTCCAGGTTGCCGTGGTATTTTTCTTTAAGCTGGCGGCAAACCTGCTCCAAATCAATCCATTCCTTTTCCAGGACCACTGAACCTGTTTGCAGCCGGGAAAGGTCCAGCAAGTCATCTACCAGCCTTTTTAACCTGTTCGCCTCCTCATGGATATTCTTGATAAAAGCAGCCTGCTGTTCCTGCGAAGCGGCAAACCCGTCCATGAGGGCTTCTGAATAGCCCTGAACAAGGCCGATAGGTGTCCGGAGTTCATGGGAAACGTTGGCCACAAACTCCCTTCTGCTCTCCTCCAGTTTCCGCTCTTTGGCCAAAACCTTTTCCAGCTTCTCCTTTTCCTGGGATAAGGCCGAAATATGCTGGCTTAATTGGTCTGACAGGAAATTGAAAGAGGCGCTTAATACCCCAAGCTCGTCTTCACTGCTTACGGGGATGCGGTTATTAAAATTGCCCCTGGCCATTTCCAGCGCGGCCTGGTTCATCTTGATTAAAGGCCTGGAAATGCTCCGGGAAAAGAAAAAAGCCAGGATAGAAGCCAGTACGATGGAACTGAAAAGGCTAAAATACATCAGCTTTTGCAGGGACTGCAGGGTGGCAGTAATCGGCGCCACGGGAGTAAACAAAAGGAGCGCTTTATTTACTTTGCCATCCTGCCAGATTGGCAGGGCTGCCGACAACATCTGGTTTTCAAAGTGGAAATGGTACCTGCGCTTAACGGATATTTCTCCATCAAAAACCTTAGCTATTTCCTGGTCCTGGAAAACCTCGCCAGGGGCAAGATGCATCATGCTGTTGCAGGCATGGACTGTGCCTGACCTGTCCACAATGACTATGTGGGCATTGACCACCAGGGCAATATTGTCCAACTGCCGGTTAAACTCAGCTTCCGGGAGTGTTTTATACATTTCCGCTATTTCCTGGCCTTGTAGGATCAGGTTCCTGGCAATCTGGTTGTAATAAAAGTTTTCCACCAGCTGAAATAAACCCAGGCCCAAGACCACCAGGGTAATAACCATTAGTATGACAACAGCCAGCCATAGCTTTAAGACTATATTCCTTCTAAACATCTAGTTCACCTCAAATTTGTATCCCACGCCCCAAACTGTCTTGATGTACTGCTCTCCTTTTTCACCCAGTTTTTCCCGCAGCTTTTTAATATGGGTGTCGACAGTACGCTGATCTCCGAAATACTCATAATCCCAGACGCTCTCCATAATCTGTTCCCGGGTGAGCACCCGTCCTTTATTTTGCGCCAGGTACGCCAAAAGGCTGAATTCCTTAGGGGTAAGAGCAACCTTTTCGCCAGCCACTGCCACTTCCCGGCCGGGGATATCGATAGTCATGTCCCCAAACTGGAGCAGGGCCTTGGCATCCAAAGGGTTATTGCTTCTTTTCAATAAAGCTTTGACTCTGGCCACCAGCTCCCTGGGACTGAAAGGTTTGACCACATAGTCGTCCCCGCCCAAATCAAATCCAAGGAGGCGTTCATATTCCTCTCCCCTGGCAGTCAGGAAAATCACAGGGCGATCAGAAAAGCGGCGGATTTCCTTGCAAAGGGCAAAGCCATCCATTTGGGGCATCATCACATCAATAATAAAAAGGTGGAAATCCTCCCCGGCTTCAATCCTTTTTAATGCCTCCAAACCGTTGGCCGCCGTGACCACCCGGCACTGCTCCTTTTCCAGGTATAAGGAAACCAGTTCCCGAAAGCCGGGCTCATCATCCACAACCAGGATGTTTCTTTTAGTGACCATCAGCTGTCCTCCCCTCTCTCTTGCCAGGTTATCAACTCCAGGTATTTATAAGGAATATACCAATTATTTTTGCCCTAATTGCAAGGAAATTGTGAACAAATTGTGAAGCTGACCCGAAAAGGTTAAATAACCGCCGTTTTTTTGACGGCGATGCCGGTAATTCCGTAAAAAATGCTGAAAAAAACACTGGTATAGCACATGACGGCAAAAGGCAGGTAGGCACTGGTTGCTACCCCTAAACTGTTACTGATAAAGATGCCGGCTACGTACATCAAGAAAGGGACAATCCCGGCCCCAATCCAGGTAGATATTAACACTCCCACACTGGTCAGGATAGATAAAGCAAAAAACACCTTTTGCAAGCCCACCGGCATGCCCTCCCCTACCAAGCATAGCTCCACTGCTAAGGCCGATGCAAGCACCAAGGCAGCCAACAGCCCTTCAGGGCAATATAACATAGCTATTGAAATTGGACAAGGGGATCAATAGATGATCCCCTATCCCGCTTTAACAACAATTAGCCGGGGAAAATTGGCAAGGTTTACATCCTGTGGGCCATTGGCAGGTAGAACAATACCGCGTTAATTACCCCCAAAAGCAGGATAAACACCAGGTAAGGCAGGAAAGCCTTGCCTGCTTTCGCTTTTTCCTGGTAATTGCTCACAGCAATTCTTTTAGCCGTATAGAGGGAGGCAACCGTACCCAGTACAATCAGGCTATATTGCAGGATTTGAATTGCCTCATCCCCCAAAATGGCCGGAGACATATCATGGACTTCCATTCCCAGCAGGGCCATCCCGGTAAATACCACTGCCAGGCCTTCCGACAGGAGGTGGAAAAGGTTATGCGCCACGTGACCGGCCAGGTCAAGGGGGATAATGGCGTAACCGAATTTGGCAAAGTTGCTCCACGCCCTCTCACCTGTCCCCCTGGCAGAGAAGAAACTGGTGAACCACATGGCCGCCACGGTTAAGCTCATGGCCAGAATAAAGGTAATAGTAAAGGTGACAAAGTAACTGTCAGTACCGGCTAGCTTTTCCAGGGTCTTTAAAATGGTATCCCACACGTCCAGCATGGTGATGTTTTGGACAAACACTATGCCCATGATCACCACGGCCAGGAAGGATTCCTCCAGTTTGGGGCGGCGGATAAACCATAATTCCTTGGTTGCCGGCCGGGTTTTAATTGTAATGGAATCGTTGGGACAGCTCTTGACGCAGTAACCGCAGAAATTACACAGGGCATTGCTGTCCATGGTCCTGGGAACTTCAAACATCGGGCAGCCCGGGGCCTTCTCGTTACCCTTGTAACAGGCCAAGTCGCGGCAGTTTTTGCAGACCTCGGGGGTAGCTCTAAGCTCCACCACAGCTGCCCGGGAGTAGTTGCCTGACAGCCCCCCCAGGAAACAGAGGTACCGGCACCAGGTCCGGCGGGAAAACAGTACTCCTGCCACTACAACCCCGGTAAAGATAATCAGCAACAAGTATCCCGATCCCCGGGGAGACTCCACAATCCCGTAAACGTGGTCAGCCCAGGTAATTACAATAAAGGCAATGTCAATAATCCAGATGCCATATTTTTTGAGCCATCTGGGCACCGGCAGGTTGGTGCCGAACCATTTCTGAAAGAGGTCGCTGATGGTGGCAAATGGACATACAGCGCACCAGAAGCGGCCCAGGAGCATGAAAAAGATGGGAATGACGGGCCACCAGATGACCCAGGTCATAGCGGTACCGAAGTTGTCATGGGCATCCTTTGGTCCCCATAATAGCTGCCAGATCACCAGGTTAAATACCAGCAGGGTGGGCCACTGCAAAATTCCCGGATACCAGGGGCTCCGCAGGATCCGTTTAATTAGGGGCTCACTACCGGTTTTGGCCTGCTTCAGCGGGTTGGGGTTTAAGTTTACCTTACTCACCGGCAGGCACCTCCTCGTCACTTGTTTTCAGTGTCCTTTTTAAAACCTGAGCCAACAGAATGGCGCCGGCGATAATACTGCCGAAAGCCGCCAAGACAAGCTTGTTGGGCCCTTCGTCAATCACGGCCAGATCCGAGGCAAAGGACTGTTCCTGCCCGTCAGGGTAGACTAAGGCCAGTTCCAGACTCCAGCTGCCGTCATGTTTTAAAACGGCACCGGATGCGTACCAACCCGGTTCAGCCTGGGCAGCAAAGGGCAAATCCAGCAGGATAGCAGGCATCTTGCCGTGCCCCTTCATTTCCGGTTCCATTCTAAGAACGCCTTTTACCAGGACATTTTCCACCGGCTGTCCCTCGGGGGTGGAAATATAGAGGGAGACCTTGTTTTTTCCTTTTACCAGCGGGCTAGGGGTTGTGGCAAGCTGCACCCTGTACTCCCGCTTTATTTGAGGCTCAGTCTCCCTGGCGGAGTCCTGGAGAGGAGGTGGGGCGACCAGGTCCTGCTTGGCCTGGGGTTCCTCATGTCCCTTCTTTCCTGGAGAAGCCCAGGTGTTTATTGACAAATTGGCAAAGAAGAATAATGCCAGCGCTGCAATAACAGCCGCCTGATAAATCCTACCGGTCGGCATATGATTGCCTCCTTATCAAAATAATAATTGTTCCTATATAATGGAGTTACATGTAAATGCCCGGGGATCGGACTGCCGGGGATTATCCCCGGCCAGCACCTTTACCCCGGGCGTTAAGGATAAGCCTCTTTTTTAGTAGAGGGTCAGTTTACTTGCAGCCGTCATGAGCTGCGCAGGCGGAGACGCCTCTGTCCATGGCTTTGGCGCAAGCAGCTACCAATTTGCCGTCCTTGGTAGCCATTTCCGATACCATGTTAGCGGCAAAGGCTGGACTGGCAAAGGCCAATAATGTTACTGCCATCATGGTGGTCACTGTTAATTTTTTGAACAATTTGTTCACCTCCTTAGTTGGGCTCATTGTAATCCAATTTTTTGATCAAACCTTGTGGCATTTGTGAAGTTTTTGTGAAAGTTTGGGCAACTTCTAATTCTCTGGTGAACAAGAGGAAAGTTAAGGATATAATAAGGATTACAATCAAAGGTACCTACCGGTACATGCATGAAAGGTTTGGAAAGGGGGATGGCAATGCAGAAGGTAAGTTTTAAAATTCAGGGCATGAGCTGCGCCGCTTGTGCCGCAAAGGTTGAACATGCCCTAACTAAAATGGAGGGTGTAGCCAAGGCTTCTGTCAACCTGGCGGCCGAAAAAGCTGCTGTTGAATACAATCCGGAAGCTGTCAACATTGATGATTTTAATAATAAAATAACCACCCTGGGCTACCGGCTGGTGTCCCAGCAGGTGGATTTGAAAATTTCCGGCATGAACTGCGCCGCCTGCGCTGTCAAGGTAGAAAAGAAGTTAAACGAGATACCCGGAGTAACTAAAGCCAGCGTTAACCTGGCCACGGAAAAGGCCTCCATTTCCTACTTTGCCGGGGTAATTGAAGTTCGGGACTTGAAGGAAGCAATCGAAAGGCTGGGCTATCAGGCCCAGGTCGTTGATGACAGTTTGGACGTTGACAAAGAGAGAGAAGCCAGGGAGAGGGAAATAAAAAGGCAACAAACCTACTTCCTCTTTTCTGCCGTCCTTTCTTTACCTTTAATTCTGTTCATGCTGGCCGAATTACTCCACTGGACCTGGGTTCCGGCCCTTTTCTTCAACGTCTATTTCCAGCTGGCCCTAGCGACTCCCATCCAGTTTGTAGCCGGCGGCCAGTTTTACCAGGAGGCCTATTATGCCTTAAAGAACCGCAGCGCCAATATGTCGGTGCTGGTAGCCATGGGCACCTCAGCTGCTTACGTCTTCAGCCTGGTGGTCACCTTCTGGGGCCACCAGATTGGGCAGATGCACGTGTATTATGAAATATCAGCAATTATCATCACCCTGATTATCCTGGGCAAGCTCCTGGAGTCCATTGCTAAAGGCAAAACCTCGGAAGCCATCAAGAAGCTAATGGGCCTGCAGGCCAAAACAGCCCGGGTGATCCGGGAAGGCAAGGAATTTGACGTGCCGATCCAGGAAGTAGTTGTTGGAGACTTGATTGTTGTCCGTCCTGGGGAAAAAATCCCGGTAGACGGCGTTATTAAAGAAGGGTTTTCCGCCATAGACGAATCCATGCTTACCGGAGAAAGCATCCCGGTAGACAAAAAGGCCGGGGATCAAGTCATTGGCGCTACGATTAACAAACATGGCAATTTTAAATTTGAGGCCACCAGGGTGGGGAAAGACACGGCCCTGGCCCAGATAATTAAAGTAGTGGAGGAGGCTCAGGGTTCCAAGGCCCCAATTCAACGGATGGCCGACCTGATCTCAGCTTATTTTGTTCCTGCCGTAATAGTAATAGCCATCATTACCCTTGCTTCCTGGTACCTCTTGGGCGATCCCGGCAACTTCACCAGAGCATTGATCAACTTTACGGCCGTTTTGGTGATTGCCTGTCCCTGCGCCCTGGGCCTGGCCACTCCCACTTCCATCATGGTGGGAACAGGCAAAGGAGCCGAACACGGCATCCTGATTAAGGGCGGCGAGCACCTGGAAAACGCCCACAAGCTGGATACCATCGTCCTGGACAAAACCGGCACCATCACCAAAGGGCAGCCCGAGGTCACTGATGTGATCAGCCTTGCTGCCTATGCTGAAAATGAGGTGCTCCGGTTGGCTGCCATTACGGAAAAGGGCTCCGAACACCCCCTGGGGGAAGCAATAGTAAAACGAGGCAAAGAAGTCTTGGGAGAATTACCTGACCCGCAAAACTTTTCCGCTATTCCGGGCCACGGCGTGAAAGCAAATGTGCAAGGAAAAACAATCCTTCTGGGAACCAGGAAACTGATGCGGGAAAGAAACGTGGCCATTGAAAAAGCCGAGGAAACAATGGCTGAACTGGAATCCCAGGGGAAAACCGCCATGCTGCTAGCCGTGGATGGCGCCGCAGCGGGAATTATCGCAGTGGCAGATACGGTAAAAGAAAATTCCCTGGAGGCCATCAGGGAACTGCAGAGAATGGGCATTGACGTAGTTATGATTACCGGTGACAACAAACGCACGGCCACGGCCATCGCCAAACAGGTAGGGATTACCCACGTGTTGGCCGAAGTCCTGCCGGAGGACAAAGCAAACGAGGTGCAAAAACTGAAAGCCCAAGGCAAGAAGGTCGGCATGGTAGGAGACGGGATTAACGATGCTCCGGCCCTGGCCACTGCTGATGTGGGGATGGCTATCGGCACCGGAACAGATGTGGCCATGGAGGCGGCGGACATTACCCTGATGCGCGGCGACTTAAGGGGTATCCCGGCCAGCATCAAACTGAGTAAGGCCACCATGCGGAATATTAAACAAAACCTCTTCTGGGCGTTCATTTACAACACTTTAGGCATCCCCGTCGCCGCCTTAGGCTTTTTAAACCCCGTAATTGCCGGGGCAGCCATGGCCTTAAGCTCCGTATCGGTGGTTTCCAATGCCTTGAGGCTAAAAAGGTGGAAGTATAAACCCATAAGCTAAAAACTAGCCCTGCAGTAGTAATGCTGCAGGGTTTTCCTGTTAAGGTTGGCTTTGAAGGAACTGTCTCTTCTCTTGATATTCTTCTTTAGAAATTTCACCGGAAGCATACCGGAGTTTTAGCTGCTCTATCGGTGCAGCGGATCCGTTCTTGTTATCTTTATTCTTAATTAAATGAGCTATACCGTACCCGGCTAGAACGACACCTGCGATCAATATGGCCCACCATAAAAACATAAACAACATCATCCCAGAATGCATCATGCCGTAGTCCATCATTATTATCCCGTCCTTTCTACCTCTTTTCGGGTGTCATGACAGCTGCCACCCTTTTCCCGCATGGCAGAAAACATCCAAAGATGCATTAAGGGGCAGATTAGAAATACCAGCCAGGCCCAGCTAAAAGCCGGATAGTTCCCTCTAATTTGCGATACTACAACAAATAACAGTATCCCTATCGGAAGCAAACAGCAAAGCCACAGAAGCCAGGGCCTGCGGGCAGAACCTTGTCTTGTATTCTCCATCAATATACCCTCTCTCAACTCTTTTTTGCTTGCCCTCATTTTAAAGTAAATATTTGTTTAATCTTTTGATAATTTATGAATAAAAATTGAATTTTTTTTGCCAACAAAAAGCGATTTCAGTCCGACTCGCTGTGATTATATCCTGCTGTTTTGTTATGCAAGGCATGCTGCAATAGAAGGGCAGTTTTTTTTACTAAATACCTGGCTAAGGTTTTCCGGAAAAGGAAAAACCAAATTCTGGGCGAATACTATTTTATATAGTATTGCTTACTGATTGATTATGAAAGGAAACAGTGCTTTCGGCAGTGACTCCGCCTGGTTTCCGAGGGGTTTTGCAGCCCGGTATTTCTGGAACCAGCGGCGCACCTCTTGCCAACTGCGCATCCCGGAAGGAGATGGGCGGCTGATTTTCCGGGATAACGCCGCCCGGCTGCTAAAGCCTGATGCCGAGGAGGTTCAAGTATGAACGGGAACAAATTCCTGACGGTACCGGCTGCGGAGGACAACTACCGCCCCTATCACCTGACGGGCAACGAGTATGTCAGCCTGCCCCTCATTGACCCCGCCACAGGGGCTGTGGAATGTGTCAATGTCCTCAGCATGCAGGCCGTTGGGCTCTTGGAGTTTTACGGCTCAGCAGACCAACCCTTGCTGCGGCCCTTTCTTTTGGTTGATGAAAGCCCAGTGGATCTGCATGGCAACCTGGGGTGGGAGTGCCGGGGTGAATGGATCCCCGCCTTCACCGTCCAGCATCCCCAGTGCCGGTTGTCCGGCGAAATCTTGGCTCCTCCTGGCCTAAAGGGGTTCTGCTACCACCTGGTCCTAACCAACACCAGCTCCCATGCCCTAACGGTTAGCCTGGGGTGGGCGGGAGAGTGGGCAGAAACCCGCCAGACCGTCTTTACGTCCCGGCCAATAGCAGGTAACACCCTTTACTACAGCAGTTGGACCAAAAGCCTGGTGCTGGAATGCCGCCCGGGGTTGGCCGTAGCTGCCCTGGCCCTTGGCACCGAAGACCCCAATATTTCTATTTCCCACCAGCCCGGTACACCCGGCGAAGGGGCCATCCGGTTCACCTTCTGGCAGGATTGTGTCATTGCACCCGGTGATACCAAAGAACTAACCTTAATCACGGCAGCCAATGCCGAGGGGGACGGGGCTGCCACCACCCTGGTTCACCTGCGCCGGCTAGGCTGGCGCTCCCTGAGGTCATCCACCGAGGAATGGCTGGCGGTCCGGCAGCTAACCACCGGCGACCCTGCCCTGGATAGGCTGCTGAATAAAAATCTCCTGTTTAACCACTTCTTCGCCACAGGCAACACCATCGACACGGAAGAGTGCACCCCTGTCACCTCCCGCAGCCCAAGGTATTACGTCAGCGGCGCCTTCTGGCCGCGGGACACCTTCCTGTGGAGCTTCCCCGCCCTGCTCTTAACCGACCGTGAGCGGGCCCGGCAGGTGCTGCTGGCAGGCTACCGCCGGCACCTGAAGAACCCCGGCCAGCATGCCCAGTATATTAACGGCAGCCTGTTGTACCCGGGTTTTGAACTGGACCAGCTGGCGGCCTTCGTGCTGGCCCTGGACGGCTACCTGGCGGCAGGGGGCAACCCAGATGTATTGGAGGAGCCGGAAATTCCCCAGGGTCTTCGCCTGATCCTGGCGGAACTGGACCGTCACCGCCATCCGGCCACCGGCCTGTACGATACCTTCCTGGATCCCGCCGATGACCCGGTCACCTATCCCTTTTTAATCTATGACCAGGTGCTGGCCTGGCGGGCACTGACCATCCTCCACCGGCTGAACCATGCCCAAAACCTCTGGCCGGCACGGAATCTGGCCATGGAGGCACAAGCCCTTAAGGAGGCCATTCTCCTGCACGGCATCGTGGAGGGACCCTTTGGGCGGATGTTTGCCTGGGCCGTTGACGGCAAAGGACGGTATGAGCTATATGACTCACCGCCGGGCAGTTTGATGCTCCTTGCCCATTATGGCCTTTGCCCGCCGGACGACCCGGTATTTCAGAACACCCTGCGCTGGATTCATTCCGAAGCCAACCCCTATCACGGTCCGCAAGCACCCTTTGCCGGGCCGGGTTGCACCCATGCCCCGGGGCCCTGGGTGCTGGGCCTCACCGCCGCCCTGCTGGCCGGGATGGATGCACCGTCCCGGGAAATTTTTCAAAAGGCTCCCATGGATAGCGGTTTGGCCTGTGAAACACTGGATCCCGCCACCGGGGTCGCCCGAACAGGACTGGCCTTCGCCACCTGTGCTGGTTTTCTGGCCTACGCCATTTACCGGCGGTGGGGCCGGCCGGCAGAACCCAACCAACAGCTGTGAAGGACTGCCGGACCGGTAGCCAACTATACAAGCGCTGGCAAAAACCCGTTTGGGCGGCCACAAGAATAGGTACCAGCCCGGAACATGACCAAAAGGAGGGGAATTATGACAGGGGAAACGCGCCACCTTTCCGGTAAGAACCTGTTCACTCTGAGCACCTACTGGTTTGCGGTAAACTTCCACTGGGGGGCCCTACTGGTGGTGGTGATCCCCGCCCAAGTGCTCACCTATGTGGATGACGCCGCCAAAGCCAAGTACCTGAGCCTGGTATTTGCGGTAGGTGCACTGGTAGCCATGGTGACCCAGCCGGTAACAGGCTCCTTCAGTGACCGCTGCGCATCCCGCTGGGGGCGGCGCCGTCCCTTTATGGCGGCGGGGACCCTGCTCAATGTAGCTGGCCTAATGGCCATGGCCTATGCCCCTACCCTGGCCACCTTCACCGCCGCCTTCATGCTGGTGCAACTGGGAAGTAATATCGGTGCTTCCGGTTACCAGGGCCTGCTGCCGGACCTGGTGCCGGAGAGCCAGCGGGGAACAGCGGCCGGATATGTTGGTGTGATGAACATGCTGGGAACCATTACAGCAGCAATAACAGCCGGTACACTGGTGGACAGGGGGATGTTTTACCCGGTCTACTGGATCATAAGCCTGCTTTTACTCGCTCTCCTGGCCGTTACGGCCTCAAGTATCAGGGAAGAACCCCTGATGCAGCGCCCGCCCATGGACTGGCGCAGGTTTTTGAAGGCATTTTGGGTTAGCCCGCGGGAGCACCCCGACTTTGCCTGGCTGCTGGCCAACCGGGCCCTGGTGATGCTCGGGTTTTATACTCTGCTAAACTTCTTGCAGTATTACCTGGCGGATGTCACCGGCTCCGCCCACCCCGCCAGGGATGCCGGCACCGTTAGCGCCGTGGTGCTGGTGGGGGCCGCCCTTTCCTCCTTCGCCGCAGGCTGGCTGTCCGACCGCATCGGCCGCAAGGGCTTGGTGGCCTTCACCGGGCTGTTGATGGCCGCCACCTGCCTGGCCTTTATCACCGGCCCTTCTTTCATGGTAGTACTGGCCTTCGCCCTGATCTTCGGCTTGGGCTACGGCGGATACATCAGTGTGGAACTGGCCCTGGCTACGGAGGTGCTGCCCTCCGCCGAATCCCGGGCTAAGGATATGGGTATTTGGGGCATTTCCGTCACCCTGCCCCAGGTGATCGCCCCCCTCCTTGGCGGGCAACTGCTTTATACCATGAACAGGATCAACGGGTTGGGTTATCCCATCCTGTTCGCCACCGCCGTGCTTTACTTTGTCCTAGGCTCCATGGTTGTATACCGGATCCGCAAGGGGAGGTGAAGTAAATGGGCACTGCTGGTCGGGTAATGGTGGGATGTCTGGGGTTGGATTTGAGTACCATCAAGACAGCTGACCATTACCGCCATTGGCTTGCTAATGGTCTGGCCGTTCTGGCGGAGAGAGGGGCCCGTCTGGTCCTGCTGCCCGGCGGTACCGGACTGGCCATGAACGGCACCGCCGGCACTGCCGATTTTCCATCTGCGGTGCGGGAAATATCGGACAACCCAGATGGGTTAAACCGGTACCACGACTTGCACAGCCAGATGGCTAAACGGTTCAAATTGTTTCTGGCCGCCGGCACCACCTGGGTGAGGCAGGGTGACAGGTTGTTGCACATCGCGCCTGTCTACCAGCCCGATGGCACCCTGCTGGGTGAGCAAGCCCAAACCCACCTCTCCCGGATGGAGCAGCAATGGGGATGGGCACGAGGATTGGATCTGCCGGTGTGGTCCACAGAAGTCGGGCCCATTGGGCTGGTGGTGGGAACCGATGCCTGGTACCCGGAAGTGAGCCGGATTCTCACCCTGCAAGGAGCCATGATACTGCTGGCACCGGCCATGGTCCCAGCGCCGGCCGGCTTCCACCTGACCCTGGCCGGCATGTGGCAGGAGGTGCAGCAAAACCAGGTGTTCGCCCTGGAAAACTGGCCCGGCGGGCCTATGGCGGGCGAGGATTGGTGCGGCTGGAGCGCCATTTATGGACCCTGTGAAGCCACACCCGGCGAAACGGGCTTTATGGATCCCATTCCTCAAGCGGACGGCGGGCCGCCCCTGCATTGGAATGATGCCTCCCCCTTTCGATGGGGTGAGCCCCCACCCCAACCCCTGGCAGCCGAACTGGACTTCACCGTACACCGCCAGGTGGTGGACAGCTACCCAATCTTCCAGCACCTGAACCGGCCGCTGTACCGGCGGCACTTTCCCCATATTTACCAGGCGGGTGATCAGGGATGAGCTACTGGAACAGGTTGAAGGAAAAGGCGTTCCTGCAATACCTGCAGTGGAAAACCCGGCCCGCCCTCATCCGCCGGTACCTGGACAGGAAAGGGATTAAGCCGGCCGGAACCCTTCGCACCATTGATTCCCGGCGGGTCCGGGTGGCCGCGGCCCAGGTGGAACTGCGGCTGGTACAGGACCCCCTGGCCTATGTGGAGCAGATGTGTCACCATGTGCAGGCGGCAGTGGAGCAAGGCGCCCAACTGGTGACCTTCCCCGAGGACAACGCCACCCACCTTTTGGGCCTTTTACCCGGGCTGGGGGATCTTCCACCCGGCGCCACCCTGACCGGTACCCTCAATCAACTTGGGCCGGAGGTCAAAGTGGCGGATATCTTCGCTTATCTTACCCCGGTGTCCCGCTCGGTGTATTTCACCACCTTTGCAGAACTGGCCAGGCGGTTTGAACTTTTTGTCATGGCCGGCAGCATAGTGGCAGCTAGCGATCAGGGCCGGGTCACCAACACCGCTTACCTGTTCGGCCCTGACGGGCAACTGGTGGGCGCCCAGGAAAAGCTGCACCTCTTGCCCCTGGAAGCGGAATGGGGCCTGGTGCCGGGCAGTGAGTTGCGGGTAATCCCCTCCCCCCTGGGCAAGCTGGCCATGCCGGTCTGCATGGATGCCACCTATTTTGAAACATTCCGGCTGTTGTCTTTAATGGGTGCGGAGATTGTGATGATTCCCTCCGCCGATGTGGTGTACACCCACTGGAAGGCCCTACGGGGCATCTGGCCGCGGGTGCAGGAAAGCCTGGTTTACGGGATCAAAAGCGCCCTCATCGCCCGTGATTTCTTCGGGCTGAACCTGGCCGGCAAATCCTGCATCTGCGCCCCCATGGAACTTACGCCACAGGGGGATGGAATGCTCGCGGAAGCACAGAGCCATGACCGGGAGGAGGTTGTGGTGGCGGATATGGACCTGGAAGCCCTGCGGGACCTCCGCGCCTCCAGCCGGTTGTGGGGTGACCTGAACCTGGTACTATATAAACGATACCTGCCAGGCGTGTACAGGGTCCAGCCACCTAGCCTTGTGTCAACAACCCCGTCCCCTTGACACCCCCCAGCCACCTAGCCTTGTGTCAACAACCCCGTCCCCTTGACATTCTTCACTCCCCTGACACTATTTGAGCAGCATATAGGTCACGGTGGCGATAGCCAGCAACCGGCCGTTCCCGTCGGTGACCTCGGTAGTACCAACTGTCAAAGTCCGGCCTTTCTTTACGATCTTGCTTTCAGCATAGACCTGCCCCTCCGTTACCGGAGCCAGGTAATTAATCTTCATTTCCACCGTGGTCGCCCTCTCCCCGGGGGACATGCTGCAGCCCATGGCCGCAGCTACAGCAGAATCAACCAGGGACGCAATAGCGCCCCCGTGGACCTGGCCGTAAAGCTGCAGCAACTTAGGGGTTACCGGCATCACCATCCGAGCAAAACCCGGCTCCATCTCCACTATTTCCAAGCCCAGCAAACGCCAGTACGGGCTTTTCTCAAATTCCCTTTTGATAGTTTCCATTCTTGCACCTCTTGTCACTTTAGTATCGGCCAGGAAGGTCCCTGTTTACCCGGCAGGTCATCGGCTTGCCGGCCCCCAGGGAATTGATGCAATTCCGGCAGTACAGGCAGGCCGCCGGGGTCTCCCCGCCCATGATTTTCCTGGGGAAGTCGGGATCCACCACCAGAGGGCGGCCAATAGCTACCAGATCCGCTACACCCTCCACCAGGATCCGCTCCGCCAGTTCACCGTCAGTGATTTTGCCGACAGCAATTACCGGGAGGCTGGCTACCTCCTTCACACCCTTGGCCAAGGATATAAAAGCCCCGGGCGGGTCCTCCTCCCCCGGAATGGAGGTAGCCGGTACTGTCATCAATTTTTCCGCTCCCGGCATGGGTAGATAGTAGGATGACACGTGCACAGCGGTAGCCCCCGCCCCCGCCAACTGGCGGGCGATCTCCCTGGCCTCCGGCAGGTGAATACCGTTTTCCGGCATTTCCTCCCCATTGATCCGGCAAATTACCGGAAAACCTTCCCCGATTTCCTGGCGGATACCGCCGATGATCTCCCGTAAGATCCTGGTGCGTCCGGTGATGTCACCGCCGTAGTCATCATCCCGGTTGTTGGTAAAGGGTGATAGAAAACTGCTCAATAGATAAAAATGGGCGCCATGCAATTCCACACCGTCAAATTCGGCCCGCCAGGCCCGTTTAGCTGCCTGCACAAATTGATCAATGACCTGGTTGATTTCCCCTAGGGTCATCTTTCGGGGAGGATCTTGCTTATTCAGGGGAACCTCGGACACGGAGATGGGCTGTTGGCCGTTAAACTTTGATCCTGCCCGCGGGCCGGCGTGGACTATTTGAATAAAGGCGGCTACTCCCTGGGACTTAATGGCCTCCGCCAGTAGAGCCAGGTCATCCACAAACCTGTCTTCCCAGATCCCTAGAGAACGGGGATGCAGCTTGCCGGTGGGACTGACCACCGTAGCTTCTGTGATAATAGTCCCCACGCCTCCCTGGGCGATGCGGGCATAGTACCCCTTTTGTTCCGGTGTTACTTTTCCCTCCGAGGTTCCGTAACCGGTGGTAATTGGTGGAAACACCAGCCGGTTAGATACCCGGACTTCACCCAAGGAATAGGGGGTTGTGAGCAATTGCATGACGGTCCCTCCCTCTCAAGTTTGCTATATATTACCATTGACAGATTTGCGTGTCAATAACCCCGTCAGGCTGTATGAAAACTCACTGATAATACTCGGCTTCATTAGATAATGCAATTTTACCCTTGCCGAGTATATATTACTTGATCCAAGGTTAATTCTTTCCCTCCTTTTCTTAAGCGGCAGACGGCCACGTCCGCTGTTTTTTTTTATGCTTTACATAGCCTGTATAACAATAAGCAACAATAAGACAGAAACAAAAGAAAGGAGGGATATTGATGGTGACTAAGGTGGATATTCAGAATTGTATCGACTCCTGTACAAAAACTGCCCAAATGATCCGGAATATCGCCAACCAAATGGTGGACCACAGAGCCAGGTACGCTTTGTCGGAAGCCGACCGGCACATTGAATTGTGTATTCATGGCTGCATGGACGCCAAAGAAATGTCTAAATAAGAAATGGAGGTGACCTAATTGAATCAAGGCCAACAAATTCAGCAATGCATTAAAGACTGCCAGCAGATTGTCAGTCAACTGCAATCCATGGCCAATCAGGCAACAGATCAAAAAATGAGGGCAAGTTTAAATGAATCGGCCCACCACCTCGAAATGTGCATCCACGAATGTACATTTGCCGCCAAACAAGCCCCATAAACTTATAGGCTCTTCTTAACTATGCAGGGGTAGCTGACCCATAGGAAGGCTACCCCGTTAAACTTTCATGCCGGAAAGAATTATTTTTTCCGCCTTATTCGGGCATATTACCTGAAAAAGGAGGGCTTAATTTGTCCCATGAATTTGTCGACCTTAAAATAAAACTGCCAGCGGAGTTGAAAGAAGCTTTACATGCTGTGTCCATTGTGACCGGTCTTAGCGAAAGCGATCTGATTTTAATCGCTCTGGTAGAATACCTGTCCAAGCCAGGAAGAACCGCCAGGGATGACGGCATGGGCAGTGGTATTGTCAGGGACGAAAAATATCTCCATTGAAATTATAGGTAAATTATAAGCTGCCTTAATATCAAAGCAGCAAATTGAAGGCAATTAAGAGGTAAACCGGCACCAGCTAAACCCCGGTAGTTTTTTTGTTTTTTACAGCCTTGAACTCCTCCTGCTTTTCCTTGCTCCGGTGCAGCAAGGACTGTCTTCTGCGGTAATTCTGGAAGGCGTGGGTGCTTTGACGAATGGCCTTTTCTATTTTTATCAGCCAAAAGACAATTAAACCCATGCCCACCGAAATGATTAGAATAGCGAATAAAAGAAGGTCTTCCAGAGTCCCCATAGAGACCATCCCCCCAAAATTGATTTTCTTTGAGGTTTTAATAATACTTTCCCCTACCAAGCAGGGGCTTTTTTGTGATTAGTTCTGGCTCTAAGCTGGCCTCTGCTCCTGCCCTACCACCAAGTTATTCCCAATTTTAAAGGAAAAGTTTAATTTCCAGAGCCTTGTTTCAAATTTAAGATAGCTGTCGGTATAGTGAAAAAAGAGGCCCAACAAGACACAAGTAAGTAAAAGTATCTGGAACTTCTTCATTTCCTCTCACCTCATAAAATACCATAAAACGACTTTTGCCTGAAAATTGGCTGGCCTACTTCGCTTTTTCCAGCTAGTAACTCCTCACCAGAGTGACCACATAATCCCCCAATATGACATTGACCCCTGGAGTAAAGGCTTTTTCCCGGTCCATCTCCGGAATATTCCCCGACTTCAGGCGGGTAATGGCGCCGGACAGCTGCACCGCCAAAAGTTCCACATCCTGTTCCTTGTCGATTACCTGGATGGCAGCCAAAGCCTCTTTTTGCTTTTTTAAGAACCGGCCGGCCAGTACTCCTTTTCCTCCCCGGGACTGCAGCGGAAACTCCTCGATAGAAATCCGCTTTGCCCTGCCCCAATCTGTGATTAGGACAGCCTCCTGGTTTTGGTTGACCACTTGGGCAGCCAAAACCCTATCCTTGTCATCCAAGCGCATGGCCCTGACGCCCCCGGCGTTTCTCCCCATGACCGAAACCTCTTCTTCTTTGTAACGAATGGCCATGCCGTTTACAGTTACCTGAAGTATTTCCGCTTCTCCGCCGGTCGCCTCAACTGCCACCACCCGGTCATCCCCGGTGAGCCGGATGGCTAAAATACCGCTCATGCGCTGAGTAGCATATTCCCCTAATGCAGTTCTTTTTACCTGCCCCTTGGCCGTGAAAAAGGTCAAGTACTGTTGGGCATTAAAGTCCTTGACAGGGATCAGTGCCACGACCTTATCCTCTTTGGTCAGGGATACCACATTAACCAGTGCGGAACCCCGTTCCTTCCACTTGGCTTCGGGCAGCTGGTGCACCGGCAGGCTGTAGGCTGTCCCCCCGGCGGTGACCACCAGCACGGTTTCCGTGGTATTGGCATTGGTCAGGAAACGGACAAAGTCCCGTTCCTTAGTGCCTGCTCCTTCCAGGTCAGCGCCGGACCGCTGGTAAGACTTGATGGAGGTGCGCTTGATATAACCCTGGTCGGTCAGGGTTACCACTACTTCCTCCGAGGGGACCATCACCTCCACATTAACCTTAATCTCCTCCACTTCCTCCCGGATTTGGGACCTGCGGGGATCGGCGAAATTTTCTTTTATCGCTGCCAATTCCTTTTTGATGGTTTCCAGCAGTTTCTTTTCGCTGGCCAGAATAGCCTCCAGGCTGGCGATAGATTTCTTTAACTCGCTAAGTTCTTTGGCTAAGGCTGTAATTTCCAAATTGGTTAACCGGTAAAGCTGCAGGGTCAAAATGGCGTCTCCTTGCCGCTCCGTAAAGCCAAGCTTGTTGACCAGGTTGGCCAGGGCATCAGCCCGGTTCTTGCTCGCCCGGATCACGGCAATAACCTCATCTAAAATGGAAACAGCCCTGATTAATCCCTCCACCACATGGGCCCGGTCCTGGGCCCTGAGCAGGTCAAACCGGGACCTCCTAGTCACCACTTCTCTGCGGTGGTTGATATAGGCTCCTAAGAGATCTTTGATCCCCATCTGCCTGGGGGCCCTGCTGGCGATAGCTACCATATTAAAGTGATAATTCACCTGCAGGGAGGTCTTTTTAAACAGGTAGTTTAAGACCCCCTGGGCGTCAGCATCTTTTTTCAGTTCAACAATTATCCGCATGCCGGTGCGGTCTGTTTCGTCCCGCACTTCGGCAATCCCTTCAATTTTCCTGTCCACCCTCAGGTCGTCAATTTCTTTCACCAGCTTGGCCTTTACCACTCCGTAGGGGATCTCATCAACGACGATCTGCTCTTTGCCGCCCTTGGTTTTTTCGATTTGGGCCTTGGCCCGGACGGCTATTTTCCCTTTGCCGGTTTCATAAGCTTCCCTGATGCCTTGCAAGCCCATGATAATGCCGCCGGTGGGAAAGTCGGGGCCCTTAATGTGGCTCATTATTTCCGGCACACTTAGCCCCGGTTTATCGATTAGGGCGATGACCGCGTCAATGACCTCTCCCAGGTTGTGAGGCGGGATTTCCGTAGCAAAGCCGGCAGCCACTCCACTGGCCCCATTTACCAAAAGGTTGGGGAAGCCGGCAGGCAGGACGGTGGGCTCCTCTCGGCGGTCGTCAAAATTGGGCAGGAAACCCACTGTTTCCTTTTCAATATCCCGCATCAGTTCCAGGGCCAGCGGGGTCATCTTTACTTCCGTATACCGCATGGCGGCAGGCGGGTCATCGTCTATGGAACCAAAGTTCCCATGGCCGTCCACCAGAGGATAGCGCAGCTTCCAGTCCTGGGCCATCCTGACCAAGGCATCATAAATGGAAGCGTCCCCATGGGGGTGGTATTTACCCATGGTTTCCCCTACCACTGCAGCGCTTTTTACATAATCGCCGTCAGGCAGCACCTTGTTGGTGAACATGGACCAAAGGACCCGGCGCTGTACCGGTTTCAAGCCGTCCCGGGCATCGGGAATGGCCCGGTCCAGGATAATATAGCCCGCATACCTTTGATACCGTTCCCCCAGAAGTTCTTCCAGGGCGGCCGGCGCAATTCTTTCTGCTAAACTGCTCATCTACTGCCTCCTCCTAGCCACTCTCTTCCATATTAAACCGCAGGTGCTGCTCCAACCACTTCCGCCGCTGTTCGGCAGACTTTTTGTTCATCAGCACCGTTACCCGGCGTTCCGCCCTGGCTGCGTCCTCAATATTTACCCGTAAAAGAGACCTGGTCTCCGGGTTCATGGTGGTTTCCCACAGCTGTTCCGCGTTCATCTCTCCCAAGCCCTTGTAACGCTGGACCGAACAGTTTTTGCCCATCTGTTTAACAAGCTTGTCCTTTTCGTCATCAGCCCAGGCGTACCTGGCCTCCCCTTTGGGGCCTTTTCCCTTGCTCACCTTGTACAAAGGGGGTTGGGCGATAAATACCCGGCCTGCAAGAATCAAAGGCCGCATGAAGCGATAGAAAAAGGTCAAAAGAAGGCACTGGATATGAGCGCCGTCCTGGTCAGCGTCAGTCAGAAGGACAATCTTGGCATAGTTGCAGTCTTCCAGATCAAACTCCGGACCCAAGCCTCCGCCAACGGCTGAAATCAAGGTTTTTATCTCCTCGTTCTGGAGGAGGGTTTCCATCCTTTCACCCTCAGTGTTTAAAGGTTTACCCTTTAAAGGGAGAATTGCCTGGAAGCGGCGGTCCCTTCCCAGTTTGGCGCTGCCGCCGGCGGATTCACCTTCTACGATAAAAAGTTCATTGCGTTCAGGGTTGCGGCTTTGGGCCGGGGTTAGTTTCCCGTTCAATGACGGACCTTCTTTGCCGTTCTTTCCCTTGCCGCTCCTGGCAGCTTCCCGGGCTTTTCGGGCAGCCTCCCTGGCCTCGGAAGCCCTGATCGCTTTTTTGATCAGCATTTGGGCCACGGCAGGGTTTTCTTCCATAAAAACTTCCATTTTTTCCGCTACCACTGCATCCACCGCTGATCTGGCCTTGGTAGTGCCAAGTTTGGTTTTGGTTTGGCCTTCAAACTCGGGGGTCTCGCTCATCCTGATGTTAAGGACGGCAATCAGGCCCTCCCGCAGGTCTTCCCCCGACAGGCTGGCCTCTTTTTTGATCAGCCCTTGTTTCCGGGCATACTCGTTCATTACCCGGGTCAAGGCATAGCGGAAGCCTGCCTCATGGTGGCCTCCCTCTCTGGTGTTAATGCAGTTAACGTAACTGACCAGGGTTTCGGAATAGCCGTCATTATACTGCAGAGCCACCTCTACATCGAAACCGTCTTTGTCGCCAGTAAAGTGAATGGGCTGGTGCAGGCAGTTTTGCCCTTCCCCAAGGTATTCGACAAAGGCCCTTGCTCCGCCCTCATATTTATAGGCTTCCTCCCGCCGCTCCTCTTGGCGTTCATCTCTTACCGTGATAGTCAGCCCGGCATTCAGGAAGGCCAGTTCCCGCATCCGTTCAGCCAGGGTGTCGAAATCAAACACTGTACTGGGAAAAATGGTTCTATCCGGCTTAAACCTGACCCGAGTCCCTGACAAACGGGTCGGCCCGGTAACAGCCAGCTTCCCCACCGGCTTTCCGCCATCTTCAAACCGTAAAGTATGGATTTTTCCCTCCCGGAATATCTCTACCTCCAGCCACTCGGAAAGGGCGCAGACCACCGAGGCCCCCACACCGTGTAAGCCGCCGGAAACCTTGTAGCCGCCGCCACCAAACTTGCCCCCGGCATGGAGAACAGTAAACACCACCTCAGGCGTAGAAATCCCCATTTTAGGGTGCAGGCCTGTAGGAATTCCCCGCCCATTATCGGTCACTTCCACACTGCCGTCTTTGTAGATTTTCACCTCGATTTTGGTACAGTACCCGGCCAAGGCCTCGTCCACAGCATTGTCCACTATTTCAAACACCAGGTGATGCAGGCCGGACAAACCTGTGCTGCCGATGTACATTCCCGGCCGCCGCCTGACGGCCTCAAGGCCTTCCAGGACCTGAATAGCATCTTCGTTATATGTCGTCAATAAGTGTTTCGCCCCCTTCCCCTATTCCAATAACCACTGCCATGGCTTTATAGTCCAAATCCCCCAAAGATTATCCTTTTGGCATAAAAAAACCATTACATTTGATTATACCACAAAAGGATCCGCCTTCGACCAAGCAAAAACCGTCCTGCAGGAATCAAGCGGAAACAGTCAGAATGGATGGACACCAGGGGAAAGAATTCCGTCAGGTACCGGCAAAGGCTGGTATCACCACGAGCAGGAAAGATACTAAGGCCCCAAAGGTCCATGCCATATGTTTTTGTTCAGTTGCGCCCTACCCCAGGAGCTCCCTGACGATTTCGTTTACCCGCTTGCCGTCAGCCCGGCCTTTAACCATGGGACTTAGTTCTTTCATTACAATACCCACAGCCTTCTGGCCTTGTCACCCTGGCTAAACCCTGGCATAAAGTGATTTTCCAGAGGCACAAACTAGTTTACAGGGAACAAAAATGGAGGATCATCGTCTAACGAACCAAGGAGGGATAAAACATGTCTAAAAAAATCATTGGTTTATTATCCTTGGTATTGATGGCAGTCCTAATGTTAACAGGCTGTGGAATTAACACTGAAGGAAAAACTGCTCAGGCCGGCCAGCTCAGCTTCGAAGTAATTCAATCCGACAAGCTGCCCGCTGAAGCAGCTAACTGGTACCAGGACAACTTCCGAGTCGACGGCCTGCATTCCTTCACGGTAGGTGGAGACAGGTACCTGCTCCTAAGCGTTGGGGAAAAACCTACTGGGGGGTACGCCATTGGAGATTTAACACTGATCGGCACAGAAAAAGAAATCGAGGTCAAGGCTAAACTGCGATCCCCGAAAAGCGGGGATATGGTGACTATGGCTCTTACTTACCCCCATGTTCTGATTAAGCTTAAAGAAGACGGGCGGCAGTTAAGGTTCGGCGGTGTTCAGGGAAATGATCCAATAAAGGCCGGAGCAGCTAAAGATAAGCAGGATTCCGGCACCTATATTGGACAGATTGATAATAATTCCATTGAAATAAAAGTAAGCGGTGTCCAGGACCCCAAAGAAGCTCACAGGGCCTTCCGCCTAAGCGAAGAGGTTAAAAGCACATTCGACAGCTATAAACTGAACACCGGTGACGAGGTACTGTTCACTTACACGGTAAATGAGCATAACCAGCAAGTAATCACCAAGATCGATAAGATTAAAAGATAAAAAGACAAAGAAAACAGGCACACCTTAATCAGTAAAAAGGGGGTGTGCCTGCTTGTTTTGGTCTTTAGCCCGGGTCCAATATTTTTCTACATTAGCAATCAAGCTTTCCAGATGTTCGACCATAGCCTGGTCTGCCGCATCTGGATTGTTCTCCGCAATTGCATGCAAAATTTTCGCGTGTTCATCCGCAACACTGCTGTGAACATGGGTTCGGATATACTCTAATACTGGTGATAACTGGCTGTTCTGCATGATCAGATCCAAGGCCGAAGCCAAAACCGCGTTTCCGGCAGAATGGGCAATCAACCGGTGAAATTTTATATCCTGTTCGGCGGAAACCTTTTTGCCAACACTGGATTTATGGTGCTCATTGCAGATACTTTTCAGCAGATGGAGCTGGGCTTTGGTGGCATTCATGGCAGCAAGCCTGGCCAGTTCCCTTTCCACTGCCCTGCGGGCAACCAGGATCTCAATCATATTTTTTTTCTCTTTAGAATCCAAAGTGTTCAGGAAACGGAAGCCGTACCGGGAGCGCTCCTCCATAAACTGCAGATACGCTAAACGCTGCTGCCCTTTCGCGGTAATCAGCCTGCCCTGAAAACCCTGTCTCCGGGTGTAACCGTTACGGTCCAGGCCAGCGAACAGCCGACCAATAGTTGATTCACTAAAGGAATAGCCTTTTTCCACCAGAGTCTGACTTACCGCGCCAGATCCAATTGGTTTTAGTTCACCCGCCATTATTGAAAGCACTGCTAACTCCAAGCGCTCTTTTTCTGTCAACATAACCATACCTCTATTTACGGCAAATGTATCGTCACAAATGATAACACATGGGCAACAGAATATCAATTATCTAAATTATTTTTTTACTTAAACAATTAAAAATTATTTCTTGTTTTATAATGAGCGCGGCCACTAATTATTCATTGATTTAACGTGGCCTCAAAGCGAATTTCATACTCGGCTTCATTATGATAATGCAATTTTATCCCTTGCCGAGTATACTTTTAGAAAAACTCCACAAGCTGAAACAGTCCCGAAGGAAAAACCTAAAGAGCAGACTTCAATCCTTAACAATAACTATAGTAAAAATATCGGGCTAAAGCCAAAGCAAGGATTTTTTTATGGAGGTGATAAGTATGATTTCCTCCGCACCATCACGATATTTGGGCATAAAAATAACCTCCCCGAAAGGAGGTAGTTTTGGAATTGGTGGGCGATGTAGGATTTGAACCTACGACCCCTTGCGTGTGAAGCAAGTGCTCTCCCCCTGAGCTAATCGCCCAGACCATACCTAGCTATATATTTGCATTAACCTGGAAATGTGGCTCTGGTGGACGTGACGGGACTCGAACCCGTGGCCTTCAGAATGCGAACCTGACGCTCTCCCACCTGAGCTACACGCCCGGCCGTATTAGTTTTATTATACTCCTGCCAATATGAGGAAGTCAAGCTGGCCTAACGAAAGGCAGCGCTGACGCATGAAAAATACCCGCAGACCGCTATTTTTTCACACCTTCACAAGAAAACAGCGCGAAAAGTTATTTCGTTCCAACCCCTGTAAGCCCTGATATGCCTGCGTTTTAAAAGTCATGCGTCAGTGCTGAACGAAAGGACGCTATTTCTGCCGGGCTTCTTGCACCTTGGCGACAAATTTCTTCGCTGTTTCCGTAACCAGAGCATAGTCACCCTTCTTGGATCCGGCAGTCAGTTCTCCGCCCACGCCAATGGCTACTGCACCGGCAGAAATCCACTCAGCGGCATTATCCAGGTTGATACCGCCGGTGGGCATGATGGCCACATGGGGCAGGGGTCCCCGCACGTCCTTGATAAACTTAGGTCCAAAAGTGGTAGCAGGGAACAATTTCACCACATCTGCCCCCAGTTCCATGGCAGTAACCATTTCGCTTACAGTCATGGTGCCGGGCACACACATTTTACCGTACTTGTTGCAAAGCCGGATAACTTCCGGGTCCAGGTTAGGGCAGACCACAAATTGCGCCCCTGATAACAGGGCCAGACGGGCTGTTGGCGCATCCATAACGGTTCCAGCACCAAGCAGGATCTCCCCTTTTTTATATTTGGCAGCCAGGTCTTTCAGGACCTCCACCGCTCCCGGCACGGTAAAGGTGATCTCAATAGCTTCCACTCCGCCTAGACGGACTGCTTCGGCTATATCCAAAGCCATTTGAGAAGTTTCGGCCCGAACCACCGCCACAATTCCCGATTGGGAAATTCTCTGTAGAACCTGCATCTTTTCCAGCATAAAAATCAACTCCTATTCTATAACATCATCTGGCTTAGGTTAGTTTGGCCCAAAAACCATAACTTACCCTGGCCCCCTATTATTCATTCCACATATTTGCCCAAAAACCTTCCACGGTCCTGGGAAGATTGCTATAATGAGCGAGGCCACTAATTATTCATTGATTTAACGTGGCCTCAAAGCGAATTTCATACTCGGCTTCATTATGATAACGCGATTTTATCCCTTGCCGAGTATATAATGAGCGAGGCCACTAATTATTCATTGATTTAACGTGGCCTCAAAGCGAATTTCATACTCGGCTTCATTATGATAATGCAATTTTATCCCTTGCCGAGTATAT
>JBFLXH010000027.1:0-34897 GCA_040757295.1 Bacillota bacterium
GATAGGTCACATAACCTTTGATGAGAAGTTAACAGGAAAGCGTAGTGCGGGAAATCCGCATGCTGCGTTTGACGAGGCGGGGGCTGGAAACGGGCTGCACAGTACCGCGCCAGACCTCGACCCTACCCGTGGGGGTTGGGCCACCGAATGGTGGCCCATCTACCCGGAGGTCGGCGGTCAATGACCGCCCCCTATCCCGAATTTTTTTTTGCATAGCCTGAAGGCTTCTTGTTTCGCCTAAGAGACCCGCTGGGTGCTGGGTTTGCTCCAGGGGGCCAGGACGGGATGCCTGGTCAGGGTAGCCGGCAGGTCTCTTGCCCAGGGGACCCTGCAGTTGCTGGCCATGATAATCGGGATTTTACCGGAGCCCACGACCGTATTAGTAACCTTTCATAAAAAATTACTTATTGGTTAGCTTGCTGTTAATAGGTCTTAAAGTAAATGGTAAAAATCAAAAAAAAAAATTCCTTACTAAGGAGGAATTTAATGATTAAAGTAGAACAAATTTTACTGTAGCTAAAAACTAAAATGTCCTACTAAAAATTTTAGTTTCATTTAAAATTTAGATGCTATTTTAGAAGTACTAAAGAGGAGGATATTTGGTGGATATCGGAAAACGAATCAAGCAATTACGGGAAGATCAAGGTTTAACATTAAAAAATGTTGCGGATGCTTCTAATCTTTCGGTAGGCTTTTTAAGCCAGGTTGAAAGAAATATCACTGATCCTTCTATAGTTTCTTTAAAAAAAATCGCTGAAGCATTGGGGGTTAAACTAAAAGACTTTTTTGAGAAATTACCTGAAAAAAAAGTTGTTGTCAGAAAAGACGAAAGAAATAAGCTTCTTATAGGCGGTTCAAGCAAGATCGTCTATGAGATTCTGGCGCCTGCAATAGACCGAAAAATGGAACCTATATTGAAAGTTGTTGAACCGAAAGCTTCATCAGGAGAAGTGGAAGGCCACGAGGGAGAAGAGTTCGCATTTATTTTACAGGGCACATTGGAACTATGGATTGGTAATGACAGTTATGTCTTGGAAGAAGGAGATAGTGTTTACTTTGATGCTAGTCAACCCCATTTATATAAAAATCCTGGCTTAGAGAAGTGTATCTGTGTCTGGGTTGTTACTCCGCCCACATTTAGCTAGATTATTTTTTTAGTTTAGGGGGTGACAGAATTGATCAAAAACTAGAAATAATTAGTAAAAAATTGTTTTTCGAATGGCGTCTCGTAAGGATAGTTTAATTTTATTTGTTTTTCCTTAATTTTTAAAAACTCTTTATTTGAGAACCCCGGAAATTTTAGTTGGTATAAATTTTTACAAAAAGGGGGTATCTCTGTGGGTTTTATTGTAATTTCCGTAATTTCTTTAAAAAAGCTAGAAGAAAGATTCATTGCCTTCTTGATAACAGTTGCAATAGTGGTGGGATTTATGCAGGTTACATCAAGGTTTATTTTCAAGTCTTCGTTGCCATGGTCAGAAGAGCTTTTACGTTTTGTTTTTATTTGGGTTACATTTCTTGGTGCATCTGTGGCAGTAAGAGAGAAGGCACATGTAAGTGTTTCGGTTTTATTGCATAAGTTGCCAGTACCTTTCCAAAAAGCTGGTATAGTAGCTGGCCTGTTATTTAGTATAGGGTTTTGCGGCGCCATTGTTTATTATGGCATGCAAATAATCACAGTTCAGGTTTTAACAAATCAACTTTCTACTGCTATGGAAATTCCAATGTGGCTTCCTTACCTTGGAGTAGTTGTTGGAAGCTTTATGATGGCCATTCGATTTTTACAAAACCTTATTAGTTTATTGACTGAGCAAGGTAATTAAGAGGTGGTGGGGGTATCGCTTAATGGGGATAATACTTTTTTCTCTATTCATACTTTTCTTAATAGCCGGTATTCCGATTGCAGTCTGTATTGGCTTGTCTGCGTTGTTAACATTGGCTATCGCTACAAATGTCCCACTGGTGGTGGTAGCCCAAAGAATGTATGCTGCTGTGGATTCCTTCCCAATGATGGCAATTCCTTATTTTATTGTTGCAGGAGCTTTAATGGAACGCGGCGGGATTTCAAGGCGTTTAATAAATCTGGCTAGCTCTTTGGTAGGCTCTCTGCCCGGTGGTTTAGGTCAAGTTACAGTATTAACAAGTATGTTTTTTGCAGCCATTTCAGGTTCAGGTCCGGCCACTACGGCAGCAATCGGCAGTATCATGATCCCTGCTATGGAACGACATAATTATAGCCGTAGTTTTGCAACAGCCCTTCAAGCTACAGCGGGAGCCTTGGGACCACTAATTCCGCCAAGTATTTTATTTATTACATTTGGTGTAGCAACAGGTGAATCTGTTGGAGCATTGTTTCTTTCAGGGGCTATACCAGGTATTCTGGTGGGATTATCTTTAATGGTAACTGTTTTTATAATAGCCAAAAGAAATGGATATGTAGGTACAGGTCATCGATCTAGCTTAAAAGACATCTGGATAAATGTTAAAAATGCCTCCTGGGCCCTTCTAATGCCAATTATTATTCTGGGTGGAATTTATGGGGGTATTTTTACTCCGACTGAAGCAGCAGTAGTGTCAGCAGTTTATGGATTAATTGTTGGTATGTTTATTTATCGTGAGTTAAAATTACAGGACTTAGCGGGAATCTTTTTAAAATCAGCAGTAACCTCTTCTATGGTAATGTATGTAATTGCTACAGCATCAGCATTTAGTTGGATCCTGTCTATTGCTCAGATACCTAGTCAAATCGCCAATTTTATGATTGGTATTGCCCCAAGCCCGGTTTTGCTACTGTTGTTGCTAAACATTTTCCTGTTATTTGTGGGCTGTTTCATAGAGCTAAATGCTGCCATAGTTATCCTTGCACCATTATTAATGCCGGTAATGATCAAGATGGGTGTCCATCCTATCCATTTTGGCACCATTATGGTTACCAACCTTTGTTTGGGCTTAGTTACTCCGCCTTTAGGAGTGAATCTCTATGTTGCCAGCGGAATTTCAAAGTTGCGGCTCGAAGATGTGTCAAAAGCAATAATTCCTTTTATTGGCGCGGCAATTGTTGTCTTATTAATTATTACCTACATACCGAGCATATCCCTATATCTTCCCAAAGTCCTTGGAAGATGACCCAAGAGAATTCATAATTATAAGAATTGGAACAACTAGGTCTGGATTTGAGTTAAGGAGGGGATAAAATGGGGCAGACTTTGCGAGTACAAAGCCTGCGGAAAAGACTCCGATCATTCCCACGGGCTATTTGTGTTGAGCGGGCTGTATTAATTACTGAGAGTTACCGGGAAACTGAAGGAGAGCCTATGGTAATTCGTCGAGCCAAGGCACTGCAAAAGATATTGCACGGGATGTCTATCTATATTGCTGACGGAGAGCTAATTGTAGGAAATCAGGCCAGTATGCCAAATAAGGCTCCAGTATTTCCGGAGACCGGCGCATTATGGGTTAAGGAACAGTTAGACCTTTTTGCAACGCGTTCCTTAAATAAGTTCTTGGTAACAGAAGAAGAAAAATCTATTCTTAGAAATGTGCTGGATTATTGGAAAGGCAAGACCATATTAGAGGTAGCGCCACTGTATCTTTCTGAAGAAACAAGAACCGTCTTTCAACAGACCTATCCTGTTATTTCCCCTACTCTATTCTTAAGAAATTGTGTCGGTCACTTAATTCCAGATTATGCGAAAATAATAAACAAGGGTTTTTCGGGTGTTAAGAAGGAAGTAATTGAGAGAATGCGACTTCTAGACCCTACTAACCCTGAGAGTATTAACAAGTTACAGTTTTACCGGGCGGTACTCATTATCTGTGATGCAGTATCAGGTTTTGCTCACCGTTATGCTGATTTAGCTGAGCAATTGGCGGTAAAAGAAACTAACCCAACCAGGATTAACGAGCTAAGGAAAATAGCCGAGATTTCCAGGTGGGTCCCGGAAAACCCGGCTCGTAATTTTCACGAAGCATTGCAATCATTTTGGTTCATGCAATTAATAATCCATATCGAAACAGATGGATTAGCGGAATCTCCTGGGCGTTTTGATCAGTACCTTTATCCGTTTTTAGCAAATGATCTGAATGCTAACAGGCTAACTCTTGAAGAGGCTCAAGAGCTGGTTGATTGTGTCTGGCTCAAAATGAATGAGGTGGTAAAACTAAGTGATGTTCCCCCTGCCTCCAAATACTTCGGAGGAGTAACCATGTCAGAGAATCTAATTTTGGGGGGGATCAACCATGAAGGTGAAGATGCAACAAATGAGCTTTCATACATTTGCCTTGAAGCAGACGCCCACATTCAATTGCCGCAACCAGCCCTTTCTGTCCGAATCCATAGTGGCACACCTGAAAAATTCCTCATGAAGGTAACGGAACTGATTAAAACTGGCGGAGGCAAACCAGCAATCTTCAACGATGAAATTATTATTCCTGCTTTATTAAACGATGGCGTACCTTTACCTGACGCTAGAAACTATGCAATTGTTGGATGTGTGGAGCCCATCTCTTCGGGTAATGCCAATGGCTGGACAAACGCTGCCATGTTTAATCTGGGCAAATGCCTTGAACTCGCGTTAAATAATGGAGTATGCCAACTAAGTGGCAATCATATTGGACCTAGCACAGGAGAACCGGAAAATTTTTTAACCTTTGACCAGGTGCTGGAGGCATTGAAAAAACAAGTATCTTATTTTGTCAAGCATATGGTAAGCATGTTGAATACTTGGGACCATGCCCATCAACAGCTGTTACCTACGCCTTTTATATCCTCGTTTACAGATGATTGTATTGCTAAAGGAATGGATTTGGTTGATGGTGGAGCGAGATTTAACTATACGGGACCCCAGGGTGTTGGGTTGGCTGATGTTGCGGATTCTCTAAGCGCTATTAAAACACTTGTATTTGAGAAAAAAGTATTATCCATGAAAGAGTTAGTTAATATCCTATCTCAAGATTTTGAGGGCCTTGAAGAGGTTCGTTTAATGCTAAGAAACAAAGCCCCAAAATACGGCAATGGCGAGCCGCTGCCAGATTTAATGGCTAGGGAAGTAGGTCTCTTCTACTGCCAAGAAGTGGCTCAATATAGAAACCCTCGTGGTGGACATTACCGTCCCGGACTTTATCCTGTGGCATCAAACGTACCCCTTGGTGGTGTGGTTGGCGCTTTGCCTAATGGCAGGAAAAAGGGGTTGCCATTAGCTGATGGGATTTCACCCGTCCATGGCTGTGACGTGAAAGGGCCTACTGCAGTGTTGCGTTCGGTTGCTCGAGTGGAACATGCTGCTGCTACCAACGGCACTCTTTTGAATGTGAAATTTCATCCCTCTGCACTGAAGGACGAAAAGGACCTTAAAAAACTGGTCTCTTTTATTCGCGGCTTCTGTTCTTTGAAATTAATGCATGTCCAGTTTAATGTAATCTCTGCAGATATTCTAAGAGCGGCCCAACAGGATCCAGAAAACTACAGAGATTTGATGATTAGGGTTGCAGGTTACAGCGCTATGTTTGTTGATCTGGATAGCAAGTTGCAAAACGATATTATTGGCCGGACAGAACACATGTTGTAGGGAGGGAGGAAGACATAGAGCTGGATTTAATGACTCCATCGGGGATTGTATGCAACATACAAAGATATTCTATTCACGATGGCCCAGGTATCCGTACATTGGTTTTTCTTAAAGGTTGTCCCTTGAAGTGTATATGGTGTGCTAACCCAGAATCCCAGCTTGCGCGTCCTGAAATTGTCGTTACACCCAAGAGATGTATAGGGTGCGGAAAGTGCATTGTTCGATGTCCGGAAAAAGCTATCATTAGCACGCCTGCGGGCAATACATTAGACCGTAATAAGTGCATAGCCTGTGGGTTTTGCGTTGAGGAATGTTCTGCAGAGGGCTTGCAGTTGATGGGGCAACGGTTAACCGTAGATGAGGTTGTAAAGGAGATTGAAGGAGACGGGATTTTTTATGCTTGCTCCGGTGGCGGAGTAACCCTTTCAGGAGGCGAGCCATTTTATCAACCGGAATTCACCTTTTCTTTATTAAAAGCTTTTAAAAAACAAGGTCTAAATACTGCAGTTGAAACTTGTGGACATGCTTCTTTTAAACTAATTGAGCCATGTTTACCTTATCTGGATTTGATTCTCTACGATATAAAACACTTAGACCCTGATCTACATCAAAAATTTACTGGAGTGGAAAACGCCCTAATCCTTTCTAATGCACGTAAGCTAGCTGCGAAAGGGGTTAAATTGGTAATAAGGATACCGCTAGTGCCGGGTTTAAATGACAGTGAAACAAACTTAATTCAAACAGTAGAGTTTGCGAGAGAAATAGGCATCGGTGAAGTACACTTATTACCTTATCATGAATTCGGTAGACAGAAATACCTGCAGCTGGGAAGAGAATGTGCACTTGATATTAATCCGCCTGGGACGGAAAGAATGGAAGAAATTCGCCGCTTTTTAAGTGGCAGAGGCCTAATTATCCAGGTAGGGGGATAAAAAAGTAAGCCGATATGGAGGGCAAGGGTATGAAGACTAGAATGGCGCTGTTGGAAGGGCCGGGTAAACTTTCTTTGGTAGAAAAAAACCTTATTTTAAATGATGATGAGGTGCTGGTACGCACCTTCCAATCTTCCATTTGTGGTACAGACAAGATGTATTATCGAGGGGAAATGCCCCCTAGCGAGGGATATCCGCTATTTATCGGACACGAAGGAGGAGGGGTGGTTGAGGCCGTAGGCTCAAAAGTACAGGATTACCAAGTAGGGGACTTAGTGATGTCTTTTAGCCGCTCTTGTACCTTTGCTGACTATTTTAAAACAAAGCCGATCAACCTGCAGCCTGTACCAGAAGGATTAGATATGAGAGTCGCTTCATTGGGAGAACCCTTAGCCTGTGCTATGCATTCTGTTCTGGAATCAGGGGTTCAGTTAGGCGATACGGTTGCAGTGGTAGGAGTTGGATTTGCTGGCCAGGTCATGTTACAAGGTGCTCGCAAGAAAGGAGCTACAAAGGTCATTGCTATAGATATTTGGGACAGCAAATTAGCACTGGCAAAAAAATTGGGAGCGGACGTGGCAGTTAACGCTAAAAAAGAAGATGTCTATCAAACTATAATGGGTCTAACAGAAGGCATAGGGGTAGATGTAGTTTTTGAAGCGGCTGGCGCCCAAGAAGGCCTTAACATTTGTAGTTCTATCCTAAGACATAACGGGCACTTAGTTCTTTATAGCTGGCTTACTCAGCCGGTGACATTAAATATGCACCGTTGGCACCAAAACAGTTTTAAAATTATTACTACTACCCTAGTTCATCATACCAAGTACGAGCGGCTAGTTTGGGCTGAAAAAGCCTTAAGGCCGTTTCAGCAAAATTTAATCGAGGTTGAACCTCTAATTAGCGCTGAGTACAAATTAGAAGATATTAAAGAAGCTTTTGAGGAAGCTCAAAGAAATGAGGCGCATATCAAGATAATTATCAAACCTTAGCTGGAACATATCTCTATAAAGGAGGTGAAAAGGACTTAAGAAAAAAACTTGGCTTTATCAGGGTAATTTCTACAAACTAATTTAGGAGGTGCAGAGGAATGAAAATCAAAAGAGGGTTAATAATTGCGATTATTCTTTTGGTTACTGTTGCTTTTCTGACTGTTGGCTGTGGTACTAAACCAACGGAACAAGCGAAGGATAGTCAAAAACCAGAACAATTCATCTTAAAACTCGGTCATGTACTGAACGAAGCCAGCCCATTCCACAAAGGGGCCGAAGAGTTTGCTAGGAAAGTAGAGGAAAAGAGTAATGGCCGGTTAAAGGTACAGATATTCCCAAGTGCTCAGCTTGGAAATGACCGGACATTAGCTGAGGCTATGCAACTTGGGACTGTAGATATGTCGGTTAGTGGAACAGCTACAGTTACTGGTTTTGTGCCAAGGTTACAAATTTTTGATCTGCCCTTCTTATTCAGGAACGCTGAACATGCCTATAAAGTATTGGATGGTCCTATTGGCGCTGAAGTGTTGAAAGATTTCGAAGCAAAAGGAATTGTGGGATTAGCTTTCTGGGAAAATGGATTTAGACATGTAACCAACTCTAAGAAAGCCATTAAGACTCCATCTGATGTGGCAGGGATGAAAATACGGGTACAGGAAATTCCCCTGCATGTCTCTTTCTGGCGGCTTTTAGGCGCTGACCCAACTCCTATGGCATGGACGGAAGTATATACAGCTTTAGCCCAAAAAACTGTAGACGGGCAAGAAAACCCAGTTCAGACTATCTATACCCAAAAAATTTATGAGGTGCAAAAGTTCATTTCCTTAACGGGTCATGTTTATGCTCCGGCGGTCATTATGATCAGCAAAAAAACCTACGATAAGCTTCCAGCCGATTTGCAAAAGATCTTGAAAGATACTGCCCGGGAAGCAGCGACCTATCAAAGAAACTATATTAAAGATTTAGAGACGAAAGCATTGAAAGAGCTGCCTGGCCTGGGAATGGAAGTGGAGATGAATCCGGACCGCGAGGCATTCAAAGCTGCTGTCCAGCCTGTTTATAAGGAATATGGGGAAAAGTTGAACGCTGTTGATATGATTCAAAAAATATTGGATACCAAATAACTAAAACTAGACTCTGGCAACACGCAGCCAAAACTGCGTGTTGCCCTCCCAAATTTAATAACAGGCAGGCTGAAGTTATCATTAAATTATAAATGTTTCTACTGCAGAAACCTGTTCGCAAAGCTTCTGGTGGGGGAAACCCTCTGCTCTGGGCCAAAAAATCAAGCAAAAGCCAGTAAAAAGTGCTCCTTTTATAGCCCAAAGTGGGGACTACGATCATGGCAGGTGATCTAAAAAAGGCTTTTTGCAGTAGAATCATAAATTATTTTCTTTTCTTCAAGAGCATTCCGGCATCCTCTCGCCCAATATAGCTTCCATCGGGGATGATCAAAGCCGGAATTCCAAGCTGAGCGGCTTATCATCTTAATCTGCCGGAAAAAGTTTTAATAGTTCGATCCATACCCTGCTGAAGGCAGGTGATTTAATCAAATCATGAAGATATAATTCCCTCTTACCCCTTTGACAGGTGGATGAATCGAAATGGGGTGAAAATAAATGTTTGGGTATCAAGGGAAAATTGTTTGGGTTGATTTAACAGAAAAGTCCGTTGTTCAACGGCGAGTAGCCTCTGATGAAGTTCGGAAGTTCATAGGCGGGAGCGGACTAGGGGCAAAGATTCTGTATAATGAGACTGGGCCAAACACAGATCCACTGGGTCCGGAAAATGTCCTCATTTTTATGACTGGTCCATTTACAGGGACAAGAGTTCCGACTTCCGGTAGGCATGCTGTAGTGACAAAGTCTCCTCTTACTGGTATTTGGGCTGAATCAGATATTGGCGGGACATGGGGAACGGAATTAAAAAGAACAGGAATAGATGGATTAGTTATTTGTGGGTCTTCATGTGAACCAGTATATATTTGGGTTACCGAGGACTGTGTGGAAATTAGAAATGCAGCACACCTTTGGGGAAAGGATACCTACGAGGTAGAAGAAGTAATAAAAAATGAAACCGATTTCAAGGCACAGGTGACATGTGTTGGTCCTGCCGGTGAAAACCTGGTCAGGTTTGCTTCTATTATGAGCGATGGAAAAGACGGGAGAGCTGCCGGCAGGGCTGGAGTAGGGGCAGTTATGGGGGCTAAGCGTCTAAAAGCTATAGCCGTGGCTGGTTCAAAACAAACAGCGGTGGCTAGGCCAGATGAGCTTTTTCGCTCAATAAAAGATTTCCTGCCAGTATTAGTTGCCAGCACTAAGGCAAGAAAGGAATTTGGTACTGCAGGTTCGGTTATTAGTTCAGAGTCCGTAGGTGATTTACCCATAAAAAACTGGCGGGAAGGTTCTTGGAAAGAGGGAGCCAACCGGATTTCGGGGCAGCGTATGGCTCAAACCATTTTAACCGGACGGTATTATTGCTCATCCTGCATGATCGGTTGCGGACGGGTGGTTAAAGTGACAAATGGGGCCTACGCGGGTGTAAACGGTGCTGGACCAGAGTATGAGACTTTAGCAATGTTAGGCTCTCTTTGTCTGGTTGACGATTTGGAAGCTATTGCAATGGCCAATGAACTATGCAACCGTTATGGAATGGATACCATTTCTACCGGCGCTGTAATAGGTTTTGCGATGGAATGCTATGAACACGGATTGATTTCAGAACAGGATGCAAATGGAATCAGCCTCAAATGGGGTAATGCTGAGGCGGTAATTGAATTAATACATCAGATAGCGCAAAGAAAAGGCTTAGGAAAGATACTTGCTGACGGTGTTAAACGGGCTGCTGAGGAAATAGGTGGCATTGCGGCGGAATTTGCCCTGCACGTAAAAGGTTTAGAACCTCCTGCTCATGATCCAAGGGCATTTAACAGCTTGGCGGTAGCTTATGCTACATCTAATCGCGGGGCTTGCCACTTGCAAGGTTTTACCCATCCATATGAAATTGCTGCAACTCTTCCGGAACTTGGCCTCTCAAAACCAGCAGATCGGTTTGCCGTTAATGGAAAAGGAGAACTAACTGTAAACCTACAAAATTTTATGGCTATGTGCGATTCTCTTAAACTATGTAAATTTGCCATAGTTGGAGGGGTCACTTTAACTCATTTGGTGGAGTGGCTTAATTATATTACTGGATGGGATATGGATATCCAGGATTTCATCAAAACTGGCGAAAGATTGTTTAATTTAAAACGAATGTATAATATCCGGTGTGGCATAAGCAGAAAAGACGATTCGCTACCTGCACGTTTACTATTATTAAAGAGGGGTAGCGGGGGTGCGTCAGATAATTTGCCACCCCTGGGAGAAATGTTAGCCGAATACTACAGACACCGTGGATGGGATGAATTTGGAATTCCATTGCCTTCAAAATTAAAAGAGTTAGCTTTACTTGATATTTAATTAGGATATAGCGCTGGTAGCTGATATTTTTTTAGAAGGTTTTCCTGAAGGAGGGATAAGTATTGAGAATTGGTTATATAGGCCTAGGTAAAATGGGGAAGCCCATGGTTCTGAACCTGCTTAAGGCTGGCTATGGGGTGACTGTTACAGATATTAATTTGCAGGTGAGAGCAGAATTGGAGAGTTTTGGGGCAAAAAGTGCCTCCAGCCCACGAGAGGTGGCGGCGGCCTCGGAGATTATTATTACTTCCCTGCCAACACCTCAAATTGTGGAACAGGTTGTGATGGGGGATGATGGTGTACTGGCAGGAGCAAAGGCGGGTACGGTACTAGTCGATATGAGTACTGTCACCCCTGAGACCATCCGCAAGATTGCGCTGGCGGCAACACCCAAAGAAGTAAGAGTGCTGGATGCTCCAGTAAGCGGTGGGGAGGCCGGGGCCAAGGCCGCCACTTTAACCATCATAGTCGGCGGGGAACAAGAAACCTTCGAGAAATGCCGCCCCATTTTGGAGGTCCTGGGGAAAAAAATCTACCACGTAGGCGACGTGGGTGCCGGTCAGGCTGTTAAACTCATCAACCAGCTATTGTTTGGGATAAACGTCGCAGCCCTGGGTGAGGCCCTGGTACTGGGCGTCAAGGCCGGGATTAAGCCCCAGACCATGTTTGAGATCTTAAGCGAAAGTGCCGGCAACAGCTACGCCCTGCAGACCCGGTTTCCCAACTTTATCGCCAAAGGCAATTTCAAACCGGGTTTTGCCATCGACCTCATCGCCAAAGACCTGGGACTGGTGGCCAACATGGCCAAAGAGAACAACATGATCCTGCCCCTGGGGGGATTGGCTGAACAAGTCTACCGGACAGTTCAGCTTCTTGGGAGCGGGGGCCTGGATATCGCTGGAGTCATCACTATGTACGAAAAACTGACGGGAGTAGAAGTCAGGGTGCCTGAACAAAACCCTTAAGACCGGCTTGCAAATAAGAGAAATGAGGAGGTCTAGTTGATGCCCAAATTAGTTGTAATGGAGGACAAATGTAAGGGTTGCCGTTTCTGCGAGATGGCTTGCGCGCTGGAACATGAACAGGTATTTAACCCTAAGAAGGCCAGGATTAGAACCAAGCGGTACGACTTGCCGGAGCGCACTTCTCTTATCTACTGCCGGCATTGTGAAGAGCCGGCATGCGTTAAGGTGTGTGCCATGGGGGCTCTTTATCTGGATAACTCTGGTGTAGTAGTGGTCAATAATGAGGATTGTACCGGCTGTGGTCTATGTATAGAAGCCTGCCAGTATAATTCAATTTCCTTGCACCCCAATACTGGATTGGCAATTAAATGCGATCTTTGCGCCGGAAAACCCGAATGCGTACTCGCTTGTCCCATGGGAGTCCTTCATTACGAAGGATAGGGGGGGGTAGGAATGGCCATAACAGTTAACTTATACGCGGGAATGGAGCGGATCGCGGGAGGCAGCAGTGTTTTGCTCCAGCATAAGCCGAATATGACAATTGAGGGTTTATTGCGCCAGCTTATTCAACAGTATGGAGATGAAATGCGGGCAGAACTAGTAAACCTTAAAACTGGAGAGTTTGCCAGTTCAGTCATCATTTTTAATGGTAAGGCCATGCCCTTGCTTCCCAATCTTGAAAAACAAATACAAGATGGTGACGAAATATCTCTTATTACTTTTTGTGCGGGAGGGTAATGCCATAATGAAGTATCAAGGCTATGCCGGGAAAATTTTACGAGTAGACCTTAGTAATAATAAAGTGACTATGGAAAATGTAGATGAAACCTTGGTCAGGCAGTACTTAGGAGGCAACGGTTTTGGTATTAAATACCTTTACGAAGAAGTTCCTGCGGGGTTGAACCCTTTGGACCCAACAAATAGGTTAATTATTATGTCCGGACCCGGTGAGGGGACTATGCTTCCTGGTGCAGGGAGAGCTGTAGTAATTACCAAATCCCCGCTTACAAACCACTTTATAGATTCTTATTTTGGAGGACATTTTGGTGCGGAACTGAAATATGCCGGTTACGATGGCATTATTATTCAAGGGAAGGCCGACAAGCCGGTATACTTGTTAATAGATGATGATAAGGTAACTATTGAGGACGCTTCGGATCTATGGGGATTAAATACATTTCAGACCCAGTTTAAGCTGCGGGAAAAACTCGGAGAAGACATTTCAACTCTTGCTATTGGCCCTGCGGGAGAACGGATGGTCCCTCTTGCCTGCATTATCTCTGGGGTTAGTGCCGCTGGTCGTGGTGGGACCGGGGCTGTGATGGGTTCCAAAAACCTTAAGGCTATCGCCGCAAGAGGTACGCAAGATGTTGCAGTTGCTGATATCGAAGGCTTTAAGCAATATGTCAAGAGCGTAGTAGAACGGATTAAAGCCCACCCTGGAACTGGTAAAAACCTGCCGGCTTATGGAACTACTGCTAGCATAAAAACCAATCATGACTTAGGCATCCTGGGAACCAGGAACTGGCAACAAGAGCAGTTTGAAGGCGCTATTGCAATTAACGGCACAACCATTAAGGAGAAAGGATACGGTATTGGAAGCATTACCTGTGTAGCCTGCCCCATTGCCTGCAGTCAACTAACTTTAGTAAATCAAGGAATATACAAGGGAGCCCTCACCATTGGGCCAGAATATGAGACATTGTTTGCTTTGGGTTCAACCTGTGGGAATGCCAATGTGGAGTCAATCGTCCGGGGAGACCAAATGTGTGACGAGTATGGTCTGGACACCATTTCGGTAGGAGCGGTTATTGCTTTCGCCATGGAGTGCTATGAAAATGGTATTATCGGTAAAGAAGAAACCGGGGGGATAGAACTCAACTTCGGTAATCATGAGGCAATAATCTCTCTAATAGAAAAAATCGCCTGTCAAGAAGGTATGGGAAAAATCCTGGGCCATGGAGCCAAACGTGCTGCAGAGTATTTCGGCAGAGGTGCTGAAAGATTCGCTATCCATGTCAAGGGATTGGAAGTACCTGCTCATTCTAGCCGGGGGTTGCCGGGAATGGCCATCGGTTATGCTACCTCAAACCGTGGGGGATCCCATCAGGACGGGAGAGCCACCGGAGAAAGGACAGGTCAGGTAGACCGTGACGTGATTGAAGGTAAAGGCCGTTATGCTGCGAACGTTCAACGGATGACTGCCCTCTGTGATTCTATCATTACCTGTCGCATGACCGAGAACATCTATGGCCTCATTGGAATTACCGATGACCACGTCCAGATGGTGCGCTTAATCACTGGCATGGATCTCAATAAGGAGGAGCTAGTTGATATTGCTGACCGCATTTACACTCTTGAAAGGGTCTTTAATATCCGGGAAGGAGATGAGTCACGCAAAACAGATACGCTTCCTGCGCGGTTCATGGAAGAACCCATTCCCGGTGGTCCCTCTGCCGGTAAGGTAATCACTCCTGAAATCCTGAACAAGCTTTTGGATGAATACTACGAAGAACGGGGTTGGGATAAAAACACTGGATATCCAACAGCCCAAACTCTAAAAAGATTAGGTTTAGAGCAAGTAATTAAAGATATCTACCCATTAAGATAGCAACTACCGTAGGAGGGGGAAACCATGCTAGTTAATCAAGAAAAATGTACAGGCTGTGGGTTGTGTATTCCTTACTGCCCAGCGCAGGCAATTAAATTAATAAATCGTAAGGCCCATATAGATCAGGAAGAATGTTTAGAGTGCGGCACCTGTGGACGACTCAGGATAGTGAAGTGCCCGCAGCAAGCCCTATATGAAAACCCCGCGGTTTTTAAACGACCTAGGTCAATCCGGAAGTATTTTAGCGATCCAATGGCTACCCATGTAGAGACAAAAGTACCGGGGCGGGGGACGGAAGAGGTTAAAACCAATGATGTCACAGGCCGGGTAACAAGGGGTCAGGTTGGAATCGCAATTGAAGTAGGCCGTCCAAGCGTTGCCGCCAGCTATAGAGATGTGGAAAAAATCACCATGGCTCTTTCCAGGTACCAGATTTGTTATGAAGAAAAGAATCCCCTTTCCCACCTGATGCAGGACGTCTCCCAGGGGACTTTCACCGAAGAAGCCAAACAGGCCCGGGTGGTATCAGCCATCATCGAGTTTGTCATCCCCGAGAGCCAACTGGAAGAAATCTTAAGTACCTTAATGCAAGTAGCAAAAGAAATTGACACTGTATTTTCCTTGGACTTAATCGCCCGTTTTCGTGAGGATGGCAGTATACCTTCTTTCCCCCAATTGGGGCAAATCGGGATCCAGCCCCGACCTAACGCAAAAATCAATCTAGGTATGGGAAGACCTATCAAGGAGGAATAGAAATATGACTCACTCGCTGCATCGTCGTGGCTGTGTAGAATCTCTGAAAAATGATTTTGTTTTGCTGGTAACGCCTGCGGTTGGAATTAATCACCGCGACGCAGGCCCAAAGCTGCGGCAAATCCTGGATATTATTACCGAAGTCGGTCCCATTAATATTGGTTCCTATGAAACGGGTACCATTTACACAGGTGTAACCATAGAAGAGATCAAGGCTAGTATGCCTGAAACCCCCCGGGTACGCTGTGCTTTTTCCAGTAAAGAAAAATTATTAGAGGTTCTTCGGCGAATTAAAGAGGAGGATTTTGGTCTTTCTGTTACAGTAAGCGGCCTGATTGAAGAAGTGCTGGATATGGCAGATAAATTAAATTTAAAACCTCATTCCATCAATTATTCTTTAGGTATCTTCGGCAGGACAGACCTTTTACCGGCAGAGGAAGTCCTGGAGTTTGTTACCATGTGCGGCCATGGAATGATTTCCCAGTATCTAGTAGTAAAACTAATTGAAGATGTGCGCCGGGGCAAGAAGACAGTTAAGCAGGCAGCTACCATCATGGCTCAACCCTGTGTATGTGGCATCTTTAATACTGAGCGGGCAGAAGAACTATTGCAGAAATATGTCCGCGCAGAGGATTATAGCGCTTAAGTATAACAGTATTTTTATGAGGGGGCTGAAGCCATGCCGGTGTTACATATCCATATGCTGTCAGGGAAAACCCCTGAACAAAAAAAAGCTATGGTTAAATCTGTGACCGAAGCTATTGTGAAGTCAATTGAAGTTGAGGCAGAAAAAATCACAATTTTTATCAAAGAGTTTGAAAAGGAGGACATTGGAAAGGCTGGTTTGCTTTATAACGAGCTAGATACTAGATGTCCAGGTTCTTCTTAAGACTCCAAAAAAAGTGAACTAGACTTAAAAACCAGTAGCTGAGAACGTCTTTTATGCTTCCATCAAAAAAAAGCCCTTGACCCTGCCTAATGCAAAGTCAAGGGCTTTTACGCCGAAACTTACTTGCTTTTTTATAGTACTTAGCCACGCATCCCGAATTGGAACGGTAAGTACTAGGTTGTATTCTAAATAATTATCTGTGGTAACGCCTAAGAGACCCGCTGGGTGCTGGGTTTGCTGCTCCATGGCGCCAGGACAGGATGCTTTGTCATGGTGTAAATAATCATTGTATAGACTGGAATCAGCATAGCCCGGGCGATAATCCGCGGTGGCAGAATCACAGCAAGGGCTTTGTTGTACATGATGTGCAGCCACATGGTGTTCATGATTACCGAGGTGATGATGTCGGTAATCAGGATGGCAACCAAGAGTTGCTTCCAGGAAAAACCTTTTTCCCGCACATGGCGCAGGATCAGGGCCGGCAGGGCGCCGGTCAGGGCTGCTGTCAGAGTGAACCCTGGGAAATAGGGTCCGCCAAAGGAGTTAATCATAAAGCCCAAGAGGTCTGCGGCAACACCGGTCAGGGCGCCGGCCAGGGGGCCTAAGAGCAGGCCAGCCATGATAATGGGTATTTCTCCGAAGCTTAGCCGGATGACCATGGCACCGCCTACAGGCAGCATCATGCCGAACATCCTGGTAAGAATGATGCTAATGGCTACCAAAACCGCCATATAGACAAGCTTCTTGGTAGAAAACTTCATAAAAATAACACCTCCTTTCTCCTTGGTGGTAGGCAGGGTCGCCACACCAAAGAGAAAAGAGGTTGCCTCTTCGCATCCTTCAATGTGACAGCGGACGCGATGCCGTACCGCAGGCCTTTTTTAGCCTTTCGTCTGCGGGCAACTTCCCATCCCGCAGCACTTGACGCACGGCACCTACTCTGCCTTTATTTGATTATACTAATAAGTCTGAACCCTGACAATGGTAATTAAAGAAATTTTTCACGTTAAATTGATTTTGCATGGTGGCAGGGAGAGTTCAGGCCTTCATTATGGCCAGGCTCTGCCAAGACAGCCAAGCAGCTTTGTCAACAACCTGACAGGCTTGCCGAGCAGCCCGCAGAATTAATCTAATCCCGGGACATCAGTGTTTTATAACGCTTCTTTCTCTCCAGCCTGGACTCTTTAGGGGGCCACAGGCTGACGTGGTGTCCCTGCCGCATGGCGGCCGTCAGGTGATCGAACAGATTGGGGATTTCCCTTGCCAGGGAACGGAGGATCTGTTTGATAGTTTCCCGTTTAGTCCTCCCGTCTAAAGGACAAGGGCTGGGTATCGGGGTGAAACCAGTTATGGAATGACCAGCCTTGATGTCTTTTTCCCGGAAAGTGATCAATGGGCGGATGACCGTCAGCCCGGACCTGTCCAGGAAGGTCTTGGGTGGGAGGGTTTCCAGCTTGCCGGCGTACAGCTGCGCCATCAAAAAGGTTTCCACTGCGTCATCAAGGTGGTGGGCAAGAGCTACTTTATTAAACTTTTCCTTTACGGCCAGATCATTGACAGCCCCTCGCCGCAGGTGGGCACAGAGGGGGCAGGGGTTTTGACGGTTGCTGGGATGAAAGGCAATCTCCCCAATTTGGGTTGTTACTAAATAAAGGGGCACCTGCAGCCGGTCGCAGAATTCCTTCAGCGGGGTCAGATCTCCTGGGACACCTGCAAACCCCATGTCAATATGAACTGCTCCCAGGTCGAAAGGCAGGGGAAAGTGGCGGCGAAGCACAGCCAGGGAATAGAGCAAGAAGGAACTGTCCTTGCCGCCAGAAAATCCAACCAGGACCCGGTCCCCTGGGGCCAATAATTCGAACTCAATTACGGCAGACCATAACTGTCGCACATAGTTTTTAGGCAAGCCTGTGGGCAAAGGTTGATCTCCTCTCATTAAAAAAACTGCTGGTGACAAATATAAAAACTATTCGCAGCCCCCTGACAGATTCCTTCTTTCTCGAAACAAGCAGATTTTACCGTTGCCAAAAGCGCTGCCCATAAATTTTTTTCGTTCTTGATTCCCCCATAATTATAGTATAATTAACAGAGATTGATCCCAAACCCAAGGGATGCAATGATAATTCCCCTAACAAGCATATCTTGAAGGCAAGGAGGTTCGCCCCTTTGAAGAAAGCTGGAAACGAATTTGAAGGATATCCTATGAATTCCGGCGATCAAGCCCTTTTACTGCTGGCTTGCCTATTTGCAGGTCTATTGGTAATCGCCAATGTCTTAGCAGTGAAACCCGTCCCTATTGGCAGTACTATCGTGGTCCCAGCCGCGGTAATAGCGTATGCATTAACCTTTCCCATTACCGATGCGGTGACGGAAATCTGGGGCAGAGAACGAGCCAATGCCCTGATCTGGTCTGGCTTTGTAGCTTCTCTATTAGCCGCGGCCTTGGTTCGCCTGGCTTTGGTAATGCCCTGGGCCCCTTTTTGGCCCATGCAGGAGGCTTTTCAGGCCATCCTGGGAGCCAACCTGCGGATCGTGGCAGCCAGCATGGCTGCTTACTTGGTCAGCCAGCTGCATGACGTCTGGGCGTTTTCTTTTTGGCGGCAGCGCACCGGCGGTAAATACCTTTGGTTGCGGAACAACCTCTCTACCATGGTGTCCCAAATGCTGGATACGGTAATTTTTATCACTTTGGCCTTTTATGGTATTTGGCCTCAGCTGCTGCCAGCCATTCTGGGACAGTACCTCATCAAGGTGGTTATTGCCGTAATTGATACTCCTCTGGTTTACCTCCTGGTAGGTTGGCTGAAACGGGTTACCGGCGGGTCTTTGGAGCGGCGCCAGCCGGGGAGGGTGGCTAAGTGGTAAACTGGTCAGGGGCAAAAGTCGGCTTCACAACCAGTATCCCGGTAGAGGTAATTTTTGCGGCGGGGGCAGTACCGGTGGACATCAACAATATTTTTATCACCCATCCCCGCTGCCGCGAACTGGTTGAGGAAGCTGAGTTCGCCGGTTTTCCCCGCAATGTCTGCAGCTGGATCAAAGGGATCTACTCAACGGTAATAGAAGCCAAGGATATCCAATATGTTATAGCGGTCACCCAGGGGGACTGCAGTTTTACCCATGCCTTGATGGAAATTTTTGAGTGCCGGGGGATCAAAACCATTCCCTTTGCCTACCCCTATGGACGGGACTACGATTTGTTGAAACTGCAGATTGAGAAGTTGATGGACTTTTTCGGGGTAGGATGGGAGGAGATATATGGGTGGAAAGAAAAACTGGATGCTGTGCGCCGGCGGGTGCACTATCTGGATGAATTAACTTGGCGGCACGACCGGGTGCGGGGCTTCATCAACCACCTTTACCAGGTATCCTGCAGCGATTTCAACGGTGATCCGTCTGCTTTCGCCATGGAAGTAGAAGAAGTGATGGCGGCGGCAGAGAAAACCGCGCCCGCGCCGGGTTTCCTCCGCCTAGGCTACATTGGGGTGCCGCCCATCTGTCCTGACCTCTACGATTACCTGGAAACCATCGGGGCCAGGGTAGTATTTAATGAGGTGCAGCGGCAATTCAGCATGCCTTTTTCTACCAGTGATCTGGTGGAAAAGTACCGGCAGTATACCTACCCCTATGACGTTTTTGCCCGGATTAAAGACATTCAAGAACAGGCTCGGTTGCGGCGGCTAGACGGGATTATCCACTATGCCCAGACCTTTTGTTTCAGGCAGATGCAGGATTTAATCCTCCGGGAAAGGATTAAACTCCCAATTCTTACCCTGGAAGGGGACAAACCAGGTAAACTGGATGCCAGGAGCAGGATGCGAGTGGATAGTTTTGTTCAGATGTTGAAGAAATAAGGCGGTGGTCCTTTGATTTGCGGCATTGACCTAGGCAGCAGGGATGTAAAAATGGTCTTGATGGAGAACCGGCAGGTGGTAGAAACCCGGCGCTTCGATACCATGGGGTTTTACCGGCGGCTAGGCCGTTGTCGCGAAGGGCAGCTGGTGATCCCCTTTGGTGAGTTGGGGCTGCCCCCTATCGATTTGGTTATTTCCACCGGCTATGGGCGAAACACCCTAGCGGTGGAGGGGGGCCGGGTAATCCCCGAATTGCAGGCCCACTTGCTGGGGGCGGTTTTCCAAACCGGCCTGGCTGATTTTACCCTCCTGGACCTGGGCGGCCAGGACAGCAAGGTAATCCTGGTGCGCGGCGGGCGGATGGCCGATTTTTACACTAATGACCGCTGTGCGGCCAGTTCCGGCCGCTATCTGGAAAACATGGCGGCTGTCCTGGGAATGGACCTGACTGAACTGAGCAGCCACTTTGAGGATCCGGTAGACCTGGATGCCACCTGTGCCATTTTTGGAGAATCAGAGCTTATCGGTAAGGTTCTTGAGGGCTATCCACTGAAACAACTGGCAGCCGGCGTGAACTATTCGGTGGTCAAAAGGGTTAAGCCCATGTTGAAAAACCTCCAAAGCACCATCCTGGTTTTCTGCGGTGGTGTGGCTAATAACCAGGGGATCCAGCGCCTCTTGGAAAAGGAGCTGGGGGCAGAAGTGGTTATACCGCCCGAACCCCAGCTGAACGGGGCCATCGGCTGCTGCGTTTTTGCGGCATCGTCCCAATAATTGGGGACTTTATGGTGTTGAAAAAACCCCGATTAGCCGGGCAATTGCCGAGGTGTACCACAATTCGTTCGATAGCCGATAAGCTTAAATCAAAAGCGAGGCGCTCCGCTGGGCAAACCGGCTGGGCGTTTTTTGATCTCTGCCTTTGATTTTTATCGACAGATTAATGAAAGCGGTAAAAATAATCACCGAATTTCCTAATTATACCCCCAAAAAAGGCCATCCATCCCCGTATTTATATAGCAGAAAAACTTTCAATTCCCGAAAACGCAAACCCGCACGCCAAGGCGGGGGCGCAAAGCCACGGGCCTGGTCTAAGGGGCGAGGCAGCCGGGCTGCCGAAGGAGGAGGGATGACTTGAAGGATCTTGGCAGGATTTTTCTGTACACAAAAAACTTAAGCATCCTTGAAAGGGGGGAAACCTGTCTTTAAGGGACAGGGGGGAAGAATGAAATTAAGGACACTTGTTGTAATGATCTTTTTGGCGGTAGCGGTTTGGTTTGGACAAGCCCAGGCCTGGGCAGCTCCGGGGAAAAAAGCCCCGGCACTTCCGGAGAAGGCTAAAGCCGTAGAAAAAGCTGCGCCGGGGCAGGCCATGAAGCTGATTACTAAGGAGGAAAGGGTTCAGCTCCGCAAGGAGGAGAAGGCTGCCCTCAGGGCTAGGCCGCTGCAGGACCGCATCTGGGTCCGGGGGATGAACATGAAATTTGACGTGCCGCCGGTGATCAAGGACGGCCGTACACTGATCCCGGTCAGGGCTATCTCCGAAGGGTTGGGAGCTCAGGTACAGTGGGATGCCGAGAACAGAAAAGTAACGATAACCAAGGGAGAGGTAGTTGTTGTCCTGTATCTGGACAGCAAGACAGTTGAAGTCAACGGCCAGACTGTTACCCTGGAAGTGCCTGCCCAGTCTATCAACAGCCGGACCTTTGTTCCCCTGAGGTTTGTCAGTGAGGCCCTGGGGGTAAAGGTCAAGTATGATGACGAAACAGGGGATATTGAAATAGAGGACGAAGAGGCCGCTCTTGAGGAAGAAGAAACCGAGGAAACTGAACAGCCTGCGGCCAATTAACAATAAAGTTTCCCTGAGGACTGACCTCCGTGATAATCCACGGGGGTGATTTTTTTATCCCCTTGAACTGCAAAAGGGGAGCTCTAGGGGCTTTTGGGCAGGAACTTTTCAGGATGGCGTCGAACAAAGTCACTAAAGTAACTGTCCGCCCGGGGGCAGTTCTCTGTTAGCCCCCCAGGAGGGAATTGGTTTTGGACATTGATGCCATTTTGACATCCATTCGTCAACATCAGGATTATCAGGGCCAAATGGTCCATGTTGAGGAACTGAGTCCCCGGGAGGCAGCCTATGCTGAACCGGCTCTGCCAATGCATCCGGAGCTGTCCCGGGCCTTAGCCCGCCAGGGAATCACCTCACTTTATACCCACCAGGCAACTTCTTTCGATCGGGAAGAGGGGAGAGCACCATTTGTCGCCTTGCGGCATATGCTGGTTAAGGGACGTTTAGCAGTCCTTATTCACTCTGAAATAGGTAGGCGATAAATGTGTGCAAACTGGCTTTTGTGACCGGGGTTGAAGCTGTGGAGCTGCCTGACGGAGCCGTTTTTATTAGCATTGGCACGAAATTGCATGATTTGAATCATACAGAGGCTTTTACTGAACATTTTCTCGAAGGAGAAACTGCTTATGTCCGGGTCTGTACCAGGAGGAAGGAAGGGCCCCCGGATAAACCTGTTGGCATAACAGGGGTCAAACTGGTCACCCTTACCCTTCCGGCCGGATTGTCAATTCGCAAGGTATATGTCCGCGGCATCAACGGCGCTCAGGAAGCGGAAATCCGTTAGGAATGTTGGGAAATATCCTCTGCAAGAACCACCTGCGGGTGGTTTTTCGTTTTTAATTGCAGGAATGGCTGGGCTGATGCAAGAATTAGTTAAAAAAAATGAAAGAAGGTAGTTGTTTTGTCACAGGTGGGAGCGGCAGGGACTGACTTGCGCCAGCCCCTATGGACCAGAGATTTTATCCTTATTTGCCTGACTAATTTTCTGCTTTTTACCAGTTTCCAGTTTTTAATGCCGGTGCTCCCCCTTTATTTGCAGAATTTAGGGGCGGAGAAGGCCGTTATCGGTTTCATTAACGGTATTTTTACTGTCGCCGCTGTGTCGGTGCGGCCTTGGGTAGGCCGGGGCCTTGATAAAAATGGCAGGCGCAGCTTCTTGCTGGGCGGGCTCCTGTTTTTCAGCTTGACAGTGCTGACCTACCGATGGTCCTCCTTGATCTGGCTTGTTTTAGCCATCCGCCTCTTGCAGGGGGTTAGCTGGGGTTTTTCTTCTACGGCAGCCTCCACAGTGGCAGCTGACATTATTCCGTCTCGCCGCCGGGGAGAAGGCATGGGTTTTTACGGCATGTCCACCAATGTGGCCATGGCTTTGGCCCCCGGATTGGGACTTCTCTTGCTAGGGGCCAGGGGTTTTCCCGCTGCTTTTTATGCCGCGTTTTTATTAGGTATGGCAGCCCTTTTCCTGGCGTCCCGTATTGCCTACCAGCCGCTGCAGCTTGAGCAAGGCGGCCAGCGCCCGGCTTTATTCGAAAAATCCGCCTTCTATCCTTCTATGGTATCCATGATCATGACTATGGGTTATGGGGGGGTTGTTTCTTTTCTCCCCCTATTTGCCCATGAGCATGGCATTGAGAACATCGGGCCCTTCTTTACCGCATACGCCCTTACCCTGATGGCAGGCAGACCCTTATCCGGGTTCATGTATGACCGCAAAGGACCCCATGTGATGGTAATTCCCGGGATTCTTCTCTGTGCCCTTGGCGGGTATGTTTTGTCCTTGGCTGAGAGCATGCCTGGTTTTTTGTTGGCTGCCGCTATTTACGGCGCCGGGTTTGGTGCGAGCATGCCGGCTTTATCTGCCCTGGCCATTGCCAGGGTATCGCCGGCCAGGCGCGGAGCTGCTTCGGCGACCTACTTTTCGTCCTTTGATTTGGGTATTGGATTTGGGGCGATTTTCTTGGGCTTTTTGTCCCAGTGGATGGGGTATGCTTACATGTACAGGGTGGCAGCCCTGATTACCCTTTCAGCCCTGGTGGTATACTGGGCCTTTCGTCCGAGGGAAGGCCTTTAAAGCCCCTGATGCTAAAATTATTTTGCTGGGGGTATTGCTCTTGGCGCGGCTGCCATAGTATAATGCATTCAAGCAGAGTTTAGTTTAGATTGAGAAGAGAAAGGTAAGTTGAGCCGAGGGAAGTTACGATGTAGCCTTTTAACTCGTACTATGCCCTTTCAGGCAGGTGCGAGTTTTATTTTTTGGTTTTTTGAAAGGGGGAGTGCGCGGTGTAAAAAAAGAGCAGAGCAGAGCCGAGACGAGTTGAGAAGTACATCACTAGCAAAAAAATTATGAGGTGAGCAGAGATGAGTTTAAGAGAAACCGTGCAAATTGCCCTGTTGTTAGCTGCAGGTACCGTTTTGCGGATGATGATCCCGGCTTACGGCGCTGGAATGAAACCCGATTTTGCTTTAGCCCTGCTATTTATTATTATCATTATGAAGCCCCAGCTACGGACAGCTTTATTAGCCGGAGTGGTAGCGGGAATCCTGGCGGCGATGACTACCAGCTTTCCTGCGGGCCAGATTCCTAACATAATTGATAAAACCCTTACCAGCATGGTAGTTTTGGGCATTGTCCGGCTTTTAATGCTGGTGCGGGTCCACCGGAGCCTCTTGTGCCTGGTTACTGGAGCCCTCGGAACGGCCTTTAGCGGAGCAGTTTTCCTTACCGCAGCCCTGTTAATCACCGGCTTACCGGCTCCCTTTTCCCTTCTGTATACAACAGTTGTGCTGCCGGCGGTGGCGATTAATGCCGCTGTTACCCTGGTGCTTTACCCCATCGTAGTTTTCAGCCAATCGGCTGTGGAACGCCGGGCGTCGGCCATAACTGGCGGCAAATAGGTCAGAAGAAGGACTCCTTTAAATATTCTTCGCCCCAAGGCGTTATCAATCTCCCGTAACCTTTTGGTTACGGGTTTATTTTTTGGGCATAATATCCGCAGAAATTCCTGGAGGTGATTTTTTTATGCAACGGATTGCAGTAGAGGGCGCCTTGAATGATGTTAAGGACATCCTGAAAGCCAATGGCTATGAAGTAGTAAACCTGGACCCCCTAAGCAGGAGCCAGGCAGAACTCCGGAACTGTGACGCCATTGTGCTGACTGGTATGGATCGTAATTTTGCCGGCCATCAGGATGTCCAAACTAATGCAGTAGTGATTGACGCTTCCGGCATGACTGCCGACGAGATCCTGAACCAGGTGCAGAACAGATTAGATAACAAAAGGAGGTAAACCAATTGGCCTTAGTTGAAATCAATATTGTGCCCGTTGGAACTGATTCTGCCAGTTTTAGCAGCTATGTAGCCGCCTGTTATAAAGAACTGGAAAAGGAAAAAGGGCTTAAGCACCAACTAACTCCCACATCCACCGTCATTGAGGGAGACCTGGATCAAGTGCTTGACGCCGTAAAGAGAATGCACCAGATACCCTTTGGCCGCGGGGCCGCCAGGGTAATAACAAATATTACCATCGATGAACGGATGGATAAATCCCTGTCCATGGAAGACAGTGTACAAACGGTGATGCAGGAAATTCACTGACCCTTTTTAAAGCAATATACTTTTTTCCAGACCTGCCCGCCAACTATGGCGGGTTCTTTTTTGCATGGCAGATCAATTTATTTCCGGCAGGGATTGGGAAGTAATTGGCGAATAACATATAAGTTTGTCTGGGCTCCTTCCAGAAAAACATTTTACCGGGGCAAAAGGCCCTGAGCTTCAAATTGTTTGTGCAGACACAGCCAAAAAGCTTGGAGAATAAGCCGGTGCAAGGAATAGTCATCGAAAATGTAATTACTGTTGTAGCTATTGCCATGTTGGGTGTTCTGGCAAGGCAAACCGGGCTGGTGGAAACGGGGGCTGGGCGTTATCTCTCTCAGTTGGTGATGAATATTACCCTGCCCTTGCTGATGTTCACCGCATTTACTTTTAAAATGAACCCGGACCTGGTCAGGTACAGCCTGATGGCCATAGTCATCGCTGCCGCAACCCTTTCCTTCGCCATTTTTGCGGCATGGGTGTTGGTAAAACTAGGTAAAGTTGAACCTGAGCAAGTGCCGGTTATCAAGTTTATTATTATTTACGGCAATACCACTTTTATTGGTTTTCCCCTGTGCTACATACTTTTTGGGGAAGAAGGCCTTTTTTTAGCTGCTATTTATAATTTTGTTCATATTGGCTTTATGTGGACATATGGGATTTGGGTATTCTTCAATGCAGAATCTAAGCCCCGTAACCTTGGCACCTTGCTAAGGGAACTCTTCCGCGAGCCATTTCTATATGCTATGCTCATAGGTGTTTTCCTGGCCTTCGCGCAAATCAAACTGCCCCAACCGGTGTTTAATGTTTTTAATATGGTGGGTAAGGCCACTATTCCCCTTTCCCTGCTGCTGGTAGGGATTATGCTGAACATTGCTGCCTTGAAAGTGAAAGACCTGCAGCTCCTCCTGGGAGCGGCAGGTACGCGCCTTTTCCTAATTCCGCTTTTGGTGCTGCTGGCCCTTAAGGCCTTTAATGTCCCGGAACTGGTCATGGCCGTTTCTGTCATCATGGTCGGTACCCCTTCAGCAGCCCTTGCTCCCGTATTTGCAGGCAAATATAACGGCGACCAGGAACTTGCCGCCGCCGGGGTATTGGCTTCGACCATTTTAGCTGCTATCAGCCTGCCTGTGCTAACCCTCCTTTTATAGCCCAAAACGTTATTAAGGGCATCCATCTGGCAGGCGATCAATTTTTCTATCCAAAAGGGAGTTGATGGAATGACCAGTATGGCCGGTAGGCCAGGTGAAAAGGTCTTGCTCATGGGAAATGAGGCAATTGCCCGGGGCGCTGTGGAGTGGTTGGAAGGAGGATTGAGCTAATGCTTAAACGGGAAGTAATCCAGGAATTAATTGAAATTGTCGGATCTGCAAATGTCTACTCGGCTAAGGAAGATTTGCTCTGCTATGCCGGTGATGCCACCTTTGGCTTCCCCGCAATTCTGCCTGCAGCTGTAGTTAAACCAGCCAGCGCGGAGGAGGTGTCCCGCATCCTGCGCCTGGCCAACCGGCAACTGGTACCGGTGGTACCCAGGGGCGCCGGAACAAGTTTAAGCGGCGGGGCCATGCCGGTACAGGGGGGGATCGTCTTGGAAACCACCAGGATGAACCGGATCTTAGAGATTGACACAGATAACTTGCTGGCAGTGGTAGAGCCCGGGGTGATTGCCGCCAAGTTTCACCAGACTGTGGAACAAATGGGGCTGTTCTTTCCCCCGGACCCGGGCAGCCTGGCTTTTTCTACCTTGGGCGGCAATGTAGCCGTCTGTGCCGGTGGACTGCGGGGTCTCAAATACGGGGTGGTGAAGGATTATGTGCTGGGGTTGGAGGTAGTGATGCCCTGGGGCGGGATTGTCAACACCGGCGGCCGGACAGTGAAGAATGTTACCGGTTACGACCTTACCCGGCTGATGGTTGGTTCCGAAGGCACCTTAGGGGTGATTACCAAGATTATCTTCAAACTCCTGCCCTTGCCTGCCGCTTCCCGCAGCATGCTGGCGATTTTCGACAACCTCAACAACGCCGGTGAAACTATTGCTGCCATTATTCGCAACAAGATTATTCCGGCTACTCTGGAGGTGATGGATAATACCACCATCAGGGCCGTAGAGGCAGCCGCCAAAATCGGCCTGCCGGTTGATGCTGAAGCGATCCTCTTGGTGGAAGTGGACGGCGCCGAGCAGGTTGTGGAAGAGGACCTCAAAAAGGTAATTGATATTTGCCGGGCGTACCAGGCAAAGGAAATTAAAATTGCCCACACCCCGGAGGAAAAGGCCCAGGTCTGGTCAGCCAGGCGCAATGCCTACGGTTCCTTGGCAAAGATTAACAATACCATCCTAGTGGAAGATGCCACCGTTCCCAGAAGCAAGGTGCCGGAGATGATCAGTTTCCTGGTAGAAACGGCCAAACGCAATAACCTGATTATTGCAACCCTGGGCCATGCGGGAGACGGCAACCTGCACCCCTGTATCGTGTTTGACCGGGATGACCCGGATACTGTACACAGGGTGGAGAAGGCCACCGAAGAGATTTTCCGCAAAGGCCTGGGATTGGGCGGCACCCTTTCCGGCGAACACGGCATTGGCATCGGCAAGAAAAGGTTTCTGCACTGGGAGGCGGGAGATGAGGGGATTGAGGCCATGGCCAGGATTAAAGCTGCCCTCGATCCTAATAACATCCTTAATCCCGGCAAAGTCTTCAGCAAGGATCGGGGTGTGAAGCAATGAAACCGCATAACCCGGAAGTTTGGTACCGGGAAGCCATCAAGTGTTCCAAATGCGGTGTCTGCCGCTCAGTCTGCCCCGTGTTTGCCCAACTTAATCATGAGACCCTGGTAGCCAGAGGCAAAATGACTTTGATCGAGGCCTTATTACAGCAACAACAAGAGTTTTCACCCAGGCTGCAAGAGGTGCTGAGCCTGTGCCTTGTATGCAAAACCTGTACTGTCAACTGTCCCAGCGGCGTTCCCATAGACCAGCTGGTTACCAGGGCCCGCACCGCCTTTGCAACCAAGCCTTTGCCCTGGGGTAAACGCCTGGTTTTCAGTTTGGTGCGGAGGCATTCTTTGATGAATGCCTGCTTAAGGCTGGCTGGAAAGCTGCAGAAAGCTGCCTTTAAATTAAAGCCTGATGGCCAGGGGATGATGCCCCGGCTGCCCCTGGGCATATCCCGCCGCAGGCTTTTGGCGCCCCTGGCTGGGAAGGCCTTTGTTGACCGGCAGCCTCACAAAACTGCCGGTGGGATAAAAGTGGCTTTTTTCGCCGGCTGCATGATTAACCACATCTATCATAGCGTGGGAACCGCGGTGCTGGAGGTGCTGCAGGCGGGCGGAGTTGAAGCGATTGTCCCCAGGGAGCAGGCCTGCTGCGGCACTCCCATCGCCGCTAACGGTGACCGCGCCTCTGCGGCAGAACTGGCCCGCCACAACATCCTGGAACTGGCTAAATCAGAAGTGGATGGGGTAGTGGTGGCTTGCGCCTCCTGCGGGTGTACCCTGAAAAACGATTACATAGAGCTCTGTGCCGAATACTATCCCGATTTAGTGGGCAAAGCCCAAGAATTAAGCAAAAGGGTATATGACATCACCGAGTTTTATCAAAAATACTTAGGCCATTTGCAGCTTATCAATGAGGTCCCCTTGCGGGCTACCTACCACGATCCTTGTCATCTCTTAAGGGGTCAGGGGATCAGCAAAGAACCAAGACAGGTGATCAAATTGATTCCCGGCATAAATTTCATCGAAGCTGCAGATGCCGGCAAGTGCTGCGGTTCCGGCGGCTCTTTCAGCCTGCGGCACTACGACCTAGCGGTTAAATTAAATGATGAAAAAATGGAAACCTTGATTAACACCGGAGCAGATACCGTGGTCACCGGCTGCCCGGCCTGCATGATGCATATCAGCGATGGGTCTGCAAGGACCGGGATAGGTATTAAGGTCTTGCATACTGTGGAACTGTTAGCATTATCTGTTAGGAAATAAAGGAAAAAATAAAAATACTGTAGCCAGTGGTGAAACTGAAGAGATTTTTGCTATAATGAGCAAGGCCACTAATTATTCATTGATTTACCGTGGCCTCAAAGCGAATTTCAAACTCGGCTTCATTAGATAATGCAATTTTACCCTTGCCGAGTATATAACGCATAGGAAATTATGCTCGTTTATAAAAATTTAGATAAGTCATAATTTCCGCGATGCGTTTCAACAAAATCAACCATAGCAAAGAGTCTTTCAAAGAAAGATTATGTTATTATTAGTCTAAAGAAAGAATCGAAGGGGGATGCTCAATGGTCAATCAAGTTAACATCACACTTGAAGGTGGATTCGATGTCCCGCTCCCGCCCATGGTCAAGATTCGGCAGATTTTTGACGCACCGGTAATTGAGGATATAGAGGCTGCGGTGGCAGAGCAGATTAAAAAAGACAGTATTAAGGAACGAGTAAAACCAGGCGCCAGAATTGCTGTTGCAGTGGGCAGCCGTGGTATAGCCAATATAAGCCGGATCACTAAGGCCCTGGTGGATAATCTTAAAGAGCTGGGGGCTAACCCGATTATTGTCCCTGCGATGGGAAGTCACGGGGGGGCCACTGCCGAAGGCCAGCGGGAAGTGCTGGCTACCTACAACATTACCGAAGAAACCATGGGCGTTCCGATTGAGTCCAGTATGGAGGTAGTGGAAATAGCCAAATTGGAAAATGGCTACCCTGTTTATCTGGACAAAATAGCGAGTGAATGCGACGCCATCATCCCTGTTAACCGGGTAAAACCCCATACAGACTTTAAAGGTGATTACGAAAGCGGCCTGCTAAAGATGTTGTCTATTGGCCTTGGGAAACATAAGGGAGCCGCAAAGATCCACACTCAGGGCTTCAGCCGTTTTAATCGGCTTATCCCGGCGTTAGGACAGGAAATCATCAATAATTCAAAGGTCATTTTTGGTCTGGCTATTCTGGAAAACGCTTATGATGAGACAGCCAAAATTGTCAGTGTGGAAGCCGAAAAGATTTGCCAAGAAGAAATTCAATTGTTGGCTGAAGCCAAAGCAATGATGCCTAAGCTCTTAATGTCTTCAATAGATGTGTTAATTGTGAATGAAATCGGGAAAAACATCTCCGGGAATGGCATGGACCCCAACATCACGGGTAGAAATGTTTCAGGTGAGCCTGGTTTTTTTGCCCCGCCCATAAAGAAAATCGTTGTTTTGGGCCTGACAGAAGAGACCCACGGTAATGCCTGCGGGATAGGAACAGCAGATATCACTACTATAAAGGTAGTCAACAGTATTGACTTTACCTATACTTTTAATAATGTAATCACTTCAACTGAATTGGGAGGCGGTAAGATACCCGTTTTTGTAAACACCGATAAAGAAGCCATTGCTGTGGCTGTGAGGTGCAGCAATTTAGTTGAACCGCCCGATGTGAAAATTGTCCGCATCAATAACACCTTAGAATTGAATGAGATTGAAGTTTCCCTTCCTGTGTTGGAGGAACTGCGGGGCAGGCCTGATATCGAGATTATTAGTGAGCCTTATACCATGGAGTTCGACAAGGAGGGCAACCTGCTCTAAGTAAAACAAAAACCTCATGGTTTTTATCACATATGGCTACCCGCTCTAAAGCCTACGCTTCTTTAAAGCGGTGGGAAATGCTCGGCAAAGGAAAAATATTAAAATCAATGAAGCCGGGCATGAAATTCGCTTTCAGGCCACGGTAAATTAATGTATAATTTGTGGCCTGGCTCATTAAAAGAGCGGCTGCGCCATTGCATTAACTGGCCCCCTATGGGATTAACCAGTTCTAAGCTCCGGTAAACCGGAGCCAAGAACTGGTCGAATCTAAGCACGAGCGGGGGTCGCAATCCCCCTCTGAAGCCAAGACCCAGTTGAACAGAAGCAGGCTAAAAAACGGCCAATGGGACGACCCTGGTCGTTTTCTTTATAACGCATAGGAAATTATGGTCGTTTAAAAAATGTGGATAAATCATAATTTCCGTCATGCGTTTCAACAAAGTCAACCGCATTAAGTCTTCCGAAGGAAGATTTCTTCCCAAGGAAGACTTTGTTCTAACGCATAGGAAATTATGGTCGTTTAAAAAATGTGGATAAATCATAATTTCCGTTATGCGTTTCAACAAAGTCAACCGCATTAAGTCTTCCGAAGGAAGATTTCTTCCCAAGGAAGACTTTGTTCTGGAGGGTTATGGGTTTGGTTAAATCAGTTCAGTTCTTAATGGGCTTTCTTTGCCCGTCGTTTTTTTCCCAGGTTGCCCAACCACCTTAGGCTAGTATTTGTACTGAACTCCGTAGCCTCCCCGGGGATATTCCAGAAAAATATTGGCCTGGGGGCAGGCAATGGCACAGACTCCACATTCAATGCAGCGCTGGTACTTAAAACTGATCTCTTCTTCCTCCCAATCCCAGTTGAATACTTCCGAAGGGCAGATAAAGGTGCAGGGCTTGTTGTCGCATTTTTCCCGGCACTTTTGCTCATCTTTGATGCTGATATGGCTGCGGTTATCCTGGTTTATCTGCAAAAACCGGAGGGGATCTTCTTCGCTGTTAAACTGAGCCATTAATATGCCCCCCAGTGCTGGTAACCTTCATAAAGATCCCTGGCAGTTTTTAAAGGCATCTGTTTGTCCGAAATAATCCGCATGATCTTATCTTTCTTTTCCTTTTCGGTGGACATTTCTACCTTGAAAAACTCGTAGGCAACATCGTTAAACAGGCCGGCAATCAGAAAGTCGCTGTCTGGATGTTCCTTATAGTAGGTTAGACTATTTTTAGCCCCTTTGATGTCCTTCATAAAAAAGCTGTTGTTCACCTTGCGCATGTAGTTGGCCATGGTCCGGGCGCTAAAGTCACCCTTTGCCTTGGCCAAAACGGCGGTTTCAGCAGCGTACAGTCCGGTTAGGGCAGCCAGGTCTGTGCCGCGGCGGCCACTGATCATTACCGCCGCGTCTCCCGTCACCAAGAGGCCGCCCAAATACAGTTTAGGAATGAAAGTATAGCCCCCTTTAGGGATCATCTGGGCTTTATACTGGACGGTTTTTGCTCCGGAGAGCATCCTCCTAACCAGGGGGTGGGCTTTAGTCCGCTGTAAAAGCTCATAGGGACTGTGGCCTTGGTTAACCAAGTGATTGACATAGCCTCCGACTATTAAAGCCACATGTTCGTTATAGGTAAAGAGACCGCCTTTGCCTACCCCGCCGGCGGTCGGAAAGCCCACCATGCCAATAGTAGCTCCTTCCCCAGGTTCCAGCTGAAACCTGTCTTCGATTTTTTCCGGTGCCATGGCAAATATCTCTTCTACATAAAAGGTCATGGCATGGGGAGGAATATTCGAGCGCAGGCCAGCCTCCTTGGTCAGGTAAGCATTTACTCCCTCTGCCAGGATGACCACATCGGCGGCTAGTTGTTCCCCGTTGTCTAAAACGACCCCGGTTACTCTGCGTTTATTCTTTCTGCCTAAAACCCCCTGGTCATATAAAAGGCCTTTAACCAAAGTGCTGGTGCGCAGTTCCGCTCCTGCCTGCACAGCCTTATTGGCCAACCATTGGTCAAAAAGGGACCTCTGGCAGGTAAACTTGTTATAGGGTTCTTTGGCATAGCGCAAACCGGTAAATCCGACGTTAACCGCTGAGTCATGATCCATAAACCACAACATATCAGTAACTACCGGCCGCTCAAGGGGAGCTTCCTGCCAGAAAGCCGGCACCAATTGCTCCATGGGTTCCCGGAAGATAGTGCCGCCAAACATGGTTTTGCTTCCCGGGTACTGCCCCCTTTCCAAAAGGGCTACAGACATTTTGTTTTGCGCCATTACATAGGCAGCGGCGGAACCTGCAGGCCCAGCCCCCACCACAATGGCATCGTAGCTGTCAGTCATTGACAAACCCCCAACTTTCTATAGGGTGCGGGGACGGCTGCACCTGCCACATCTGTGGCTGGAGAACAGGGGGTTCTTGTACCATTTCCAGAGGCTGCCCCATGGTGGTCGATGCGTTTCGCCGGTGGATTTCCCTTAGAGGCATTCCTTGCTGATGCAGACCAATCTGGTGAATAGCGCTGTTGCCGTGGCGCAACATATTCCACAGCCCGTGGAAATATCCCTCGAGCCCAAGACCCTGAGCTATACCATTACACCAATCCATCAGCTTTTCAATAACCACTGGTGCCGGCTGTTCCCGCCAGCTTTCCAGATCAACCAGATTCCCTGCCAACCCATAACGGGTGGCTCGCCAGCAGTTTTCCTCCAATAGGCGGTGGGGATGGGAGGTTAATGCCTTCCCGCTGTCAATAAGCTGCAAGGTCTTTGCGGCGACAGCCAGGATCAGGGAAGAAATTCCGATGGTATCTTCCAGGCGAGGTTGAGCGTCACAGATCCGGATCTCTACGGTCCCCAGCTTAACATGGGGGCGAATGCTCCACCAGATTTGGGAGGTATCATGGATTGAGTTGCTTTGAATCAGAAATTCCAAATATGTGCGGTAACTCTCCCAGCTGCCGTAGGCATCGGGGATGCCGCAGCGGGGGAAATTCTTGGTGAAAAGCTGGGTTCTGGTCGAATGCAGCCTGGTTAATACCCCCTCCGCAAAGGGTGAGCTGGCGCTTAATGCCAAAAAGGAAGGCAGGAAACTCCGCAGCGCATCAGCCAGTTTCACCGCCCTGTCTTTCCCTTTCACCCCAAGATGCAGGTGGAAGCTAAAGGTATTATTGCGCCAGGCGGCATATCCTAAGTCCTGTTCCACCAAGCGGTAATGGGGCGTATCGATAACCTGCTGCTCCCACCAGGGGCTGAAGGGATGGGTGCCGGTAGCTGCCAGCCAAATCCCCCGGCCCAGGGCTAATTCTGTAAGCTGCTGCCGCCTGGCTTTCAAATCTTCGGCTGCTTCCTGCATGGTATAGCATTTGCGGGTGGCAATTTCGATTTCCGAAGCGATCAATTCACCCTTTAAATGCTCCCTAAGGTTTTCCGGCGCCAGGGATATTAAATCCTGGTAGCGGTTGGTAAGGCTAAGAGTCTGGGGCTCCAAGAGCTGGATCTCCTCTTCAATGCCAACGGTTAGGTCTGATGCTTCCTCAAAAGCCTGTCCGGATAGTTCCCATTGAGAAATGGCCATGGAAAAACATCCTTTCATGTTTGAACAGTCTCTGGATAGTATGTTCCCTTTGGCACCTAATAATGACAGGAAATTAACAACACCAAATAATATACTCGGCAAGGGATAAAATTGCATTATCATAATGAAGCCGAGTATGAAATTCGCTTTGAGGCCACGTTAAATCAATGAATAATTAGTGGCCTCGCTCATTATATACTCGGCAAGGGATAAAATTGCATTATCATAATGAAGCCGAGTATGAAATTCGCTTTGAGGCCACGTTAAATCAATGAATAATTAGTGGCCTCGCTCATTATATACTCGGCAAGGGATAAA
>JBFLXH010000028.1:0-31927 GCA_040757295.1 Bacillota bacterium
CGCAGGTAGTGATAATAACAATAATAATTCAGCACTAAAATGTCCTTGACAGACGGACAAATTTTTTCTCCTTTGGTGGTCAACTTTTTCGTGATCACTGTGGTAAACTTTTCGATTGACAAATACACCCTTTCCGTCAAAACCAATATATCGAGGTCCAACTCCTCGTCAGCTTCACACCTAGCTACCGACCCGAAGACTAGGGTTTTGGCTACGGGGTATTTTTTTAGCAACTCTTTTTTTGCTTCATATAGCGCTTGCTTTTCGTTGTGAGACAGTCTGAGTTCTCCTAAGTCGGTCACGTATTACATCTCCTTACTTAGAATCTCCTGCGGGAGTTTTTCCCAATCAAACTTCCTGTCTCATTTATAGCATGGACACTTTTCCTCCCGTCTTTTCTGTTTCTACCATACCAGACGTAAGGCTCATGTGTCCAATCCGATTAGGGGGCTAAAGAGTCCAACAGTCCAACTGTCCAACTGTCCAACTGTCTACTGTTATGTTGCTAGGAGTTGTAAATAGACTTCCCTACGCTGTCAATGTGCTTTTTCAGTTCTTCATTTGAAATGTCTTTATAACAAACGACATCAAAAAAGTATGGCAGTGGATAATTTTCATTTAAGTCATCACTTAGTTTTCTGACAATTTTTCTATCGATGTTTTCCCCTACTATGGCTAAGTCAACATCTGAGCCCTTTTTATAATTGCCCATGGCTCTACTGCCAAATATAATGGCTTCTTCAATTTCTGGGTACTGCTTAAGGGCTTTCAATATGTATTCTAGATCTCTTTCCAAAAGTCCATACATTTCTATATCTCCTTGCCTAGCTTATGATACAGCTCTTTTAACTTTGGAAAATAGACGTGGATAATATCTTGAACCATTTTCTTAGCCAATGCTTCATCAGTGGTAAGCAATTGCCTCAATTCTGGGATCTACTTTAATTTTCTTGCGAGAAAGCAGTTGTAGATCTCGAAGAACATTTTCACCAAAGTCTGGTGAAATTACCGCCAGGTCTATATCACTGTCTTTATTTGCATGTCCTTTTGCGTATGAACCAAAGAGAATTACCTCGGCGACTCGTATATCATTTTGCAAAAGTTCTACATACTTATTTACTATTTTTTCGAGATCAGTTTCAGTTGCGTAATTATCCATTCCATCACTTCCTTTGAACGCAAAAGTAACGAACCGCTTGCTGACATATAAACCCAGTATAAACATAAAACCCATCTATAGAGCTTGCTTTTCTTTGGGAGACAATCTTAGCTCTCCTAAATCGGTCACGTATTACATCTCCCCTTAATTGGAATTCTCTATCCTGATCAGTCTTCAGGCCGGTGGCCTCCAGTTTGGGCAGGATGACTTCCTGGGTAGTACCCGGGTAGGTGGTGCTTTCCAAGGTGACCAGTTGGCCGGGGCGGAGGTGGTTGGCAATTTCGTTGGTTACGTTTACTATGTAAGAAATATCGGGATCGCGGTTGGTGTTGAGAGGTGTAGGGACGCAGATGACGATAACGTCGGCCTCGGGCAGGCAGGCAAAATCCGTGTATGCTTTTAGTTTGCCTGCGTGGACGACTTGTTTTAGGTCTTCGTCTTTCACGTCCAGGATGTAGTTTTCGCCGTTGTTGACCTTATAGGCTCTTTTGGGGTTCTGCTCGATGCCTAAAACATGAAAACCCACCTTGGCCTTCTCTACCGCCAGCGGCAGGCCGACGTAACCCAGGCCTACCACGGCCACGTTAGCTGTGTGGGTTTGGATTTTCCTCTTCAATTCCACTGCGGTTAGGTGATCGGCACCCGTTACTTGCATAACTGCCAATTATACACGCCTCCCCAAAGACCTCTCATAAAAAGCAAAAAAGGGGTCTACACCCTTCTAATAACCTTCGCAAAATCTCGGCCTGAATAGACTAATGAGGGAAAATTGTTATTAACCTTCCATTTTCCCTAAGATAACTACTACTTCGTCTTTTAGGGCTCTGACTCCAGAACGAATTGATTCCACCTCGTCAATAGTAAATTGAGCGAAATCTGCATTAGCTCACCGGTTATTTCAAGTGGAATGTCGTGGTTTTGCGGGATATCAACAAAAGAGGCTTATACCCCAGTAATGATCTATTTGAATGGATTATACAGACTTAATCCGTGGTTTAAGAGGTGGTTAAAATCATTTTCGTTTCTGGTTATTAAGGTGGCCGAGTGTTCCATGGCCGTAGCCGCAACTAAAGCGTCAGGTAGTTTCAACTTCTTATTATAAATATTCCGACTAATTTTTCTCAATTCTCCCGCTTTTCGGGCAATTTTAGAGTTTACATCGATTATTTCGCCAATCTTTAAAGCGTCCTCAAACTGTTGCTCATCTTGTTCTGTCAAATCGTGGAAAGAAAAAAGTTCGGCTTCTACTTTTGTATCAATCAAGCACTTGATCAAACTCCGGCACCTCTCGATCAGTACGGTTCAGCATGTCTTCTATTTCTCTATCCGGACGGTTTGCCCAAGTTCCTGCCATTCGTGTAAATACGCCTTTTGGTTTTTCTTTATTTGCTATCTTTAAAACAATCTTGTTTGTATCGGGAACAATTTCAATCAAATCACCTGGTCTTATCTTGGTCTTCTTCAATATTTTTTTTATGGAAATACGGCCTTCTGCATCTATTCTTGCTTTGATAGTAGGCATAATGATCACCTCCATCCTTATTATACCTGCAGTAGTTTAGCATATTTTCTTGTGAAATATCTTCGTACTGCATCTTACCCGGAAGGTAACAACCTGCCAAGGTCTCTTTTAAGGGGGAAGGGCGCTTTTTGCATCCAGTAGATGGCTAGTTTCTGCCTTTCGTTGTCCATCTAAAAGGTCACCCCGTCCCGATTCACCTCTTCTTTTATCGGCAGGATCGAATGCAATCCATTTTCCCACGATTCCCGGCATACTACTAGTACGCTGATATTGGTGTCAAAAGACAGGTTAATTTTTGTTTAGGATTTTCTTCTATTTCCGCTAAGAATTCAACCGCCAGAGTCAAGCCTTTCTTGTTATTAATATCTAACGTTCCATTGGGTAGAGCTTTTTAAGTTCCTTTAAAAATGCTCTACCTGTCATTGCCCTGGAAGAAATAATCCTTCCTGAACTGCCATCATGGCAGTGGTGTGGAAAATTGCTAACTGAACGATGGTGTGGAGCATTATCCCATCGCTTTAGCAAAGCGCCTTTAGCATTTTGTAAATGAAAGCTGTAGTTAATAGTTTTCAGTCGACCATTCTCCCTGACAACATATTCAAACATCTCAGCAATATCGCCATTTACAAGATTAAGACGTAGACGCATGTAACCAACATCTTCACTGATAAATTCATCACGAACCTCGAATTCCTGGACAATATCCAGAGTAACTATTATTAAGCGTAATTGCAAAAAATACTGTTCAGGCGTCACCGTCAAGATACCTCATTTGCTTTCTTAAACGCTGCTCCATATCAATAAGACTGGCCCATTTTATATAGTCAACATCATCACCTAGAAGGCCTGCGTTATATTTATCCTTAAATTCATCAGAATTTATATGGTAAGCCTGTTCTAATCTCTTTAGTTCATACTGGATACTACTTAGCCTTTTGATTAACTCCTGTTTCTTGATCTTCACTAGTTTATTAATGGTTGCATCGACCAACCTATCGCTACCGAAGGCCTGAACCAGTCCCTCTAAACGCTTCAATCTTTCCACAGTAGACATTTTTTTCGCATACCTCCTCAAACAGGCTAATATTTCGTTAGTATCTTTTAAGCTGGCAAAATTAGCGCCGGTTGGCCATACGGAGGATGTGTCTGCTTGATGCTAATTATGATATTCTGGGTACCTATTAATTTATTCTATTCCCTTATTGACTACAAACTATTAATTATATTAACCACGTCTACGCCTCTGGACGGCAGGTACTCCTCTCCTGTCTGCCAGGTCTGCAGCGCAAGAACTGCTACATGTAGTTTTTCGACATTTCTTATCATTCGATGCAGCGCCGCTCGAACACCACTGTGTTTTGTGTTGGATTGGCCTAGCTAGGAGAATCAGGATTTTCTTGTATTTCCGCTAAGAATTCAACTGCCGGAGTCAAGCCTTTCTTGTTATGAGCTTTTTGCGCTGTTTGCTTTAAGTTTTGTAGGTCGAGAAAAAAATGGTTACAGCGCAAAAAGCTCTAAAGGAGAAGGTGCAGCAAGGTACAAAAACTCCTGGTACTGTTTAGATTCAAGCACCTTAACCGACTGCCGGCAACAAGGGTAAGGTCGGTTGCAATGCTGATTAATCTTTTCCTTAGATTGAGATCATAATGCTTAAGCAATACCAAAATGTCTATGTCTGAATCCTCATGGGACTCTCCACGGGCTGCAGACCCAAAAAGCTTGATCTCCAATATATTTGAGCCTCCCGCGGCAAGGGCGCGTGCAACAAATGCCCACCGCCGTCCCGGAAAATCAGCTGGTTACTACCCAGCCCAGAGGTAATTGCTGGTTTTTTGTCACCCCTGTTTTTCCTATATATATTTTAACCATTGCCGGGGAGTCGCAACATGCGGTTTTTCCTGGTTCTTCCGTATGCTTCGATATCACAAGCCGGTTTTCCTGCCTTCCTGGCCAATCAATTCTTGCCAGGTGATCCAAAAATCCACACCGGCAGGAAATCCCGCCCAGGATCACGAAAAATATTCCGGGCCGATCCCATATTTGTCACCTGGCTGGCGGCGGAGATGGGGGCATCAGCACAACCAACCGGTTTTCTCGAGGCGGAATAATTATTACTCGGCAAGGGATAAAATTGCATTATCATAATGAAGCCGAGCATGAAATTCGCTTTCAGGCCACGTTAAATTAATGTATAATTTGTGGCCTGGCTCATTATATCAAGGCTGGTTAAATATGGGAAGGCAAGTCGGCCAGGGCCAGGGCGGTTAACTCTGTTAGTTCTGGTACGGCTGACTTATACTTGTGCCGGGTGGCCCGGCGGACCTCTTCCAACTTGGTGTTAAGACCCAGGATGTAATCGTGCAGCCGGTGCTGCAGGTAGTTGTTAATGCAGGAAGTGACATGCCGGGCGTCGTCGGTGGCGTAGTCGGCGGCGCGCACCTCGGTCCGTCCCCGGTAGACCAACGGCAGCCAGGCGGGGGCGAAGGTCTCGTTCCAGTCCACCGCCAGGAGCTTGAGGTATTTCCTGTCTTCCAGTTCCGCCAGCACCGGGCGCAGCCAGAAGCGCTGGGAGGAGGTGACGTGCAGGACGTCCCTCCCCGCGCGGTTCCGTGCGAGCAGGAGGCGCATGGATAGACGGCGGCCCTCCCACTGCCGGCGAAGCTCCCGTTCCAGACGGTGGTAGTAGCCGTTTTCGAAATCGTCTTCATGGTTTGTACCTTCAGTCGCCGCTGTTTCGCCGGCGGTAACGGCATCGGGTTCCGGCCACAGGATGCGGGAATTTTGTTTCCAGTGGGGCCCAAGCTTGGCTTCTATCCTTTTCAAGATGGTTTTGACGCTGTTAGCGGAAAGACCCAGGGTTTGGCTGATGGCGTTGCGCCCCAGGCTGAGGCGGGCCAGCATGGCCACGTCCATCTCGCGGGGGGAGAGGATTGTTTTAGCTATGGTGTTACGGTATGCCGCGTTGTTAGCAGGCACGTTTCCACCCCCTAGCCTACGGCCAATACGGTTACAGTCTTGCCAGGATACTTGCCACGGGGCAGTCCAAGGCAAGGCCATGCCATAGTAACCTTCCGAATCCCAGGTGATAATCAATCCTTCCCCGGGCGCTGATGGCATTGCGCCCGGGTTGTTGGAAGCGAAAAAACCCCGACCGCAGGGGAAGGGGTTGTTTTGCCTAGGTGCCGGAGGATTTTATGCACCGGCGCGCAAAAGCGATCTGTTCTTCCAGGGCGGCAATTACTGCGTCGAGCTGTTCGGGGGTACACCGGGAAACGTCCGCGGTTCCCACCAGGTCGGCGATGAGGTCGTTAACTTGGAATTGATAATAGCCCAAGTCTTTGAGGGTTTTCTTTAAGGCCCTGACAGCGGCGATTTTATCCCGGTCCATTTTGCTCCCTCCTGGCAAAGAGGCAGGGCCGGTCGCGCCACTGGCTCGCCACCGGGGTGTACGGCGCCCGTTAAAACCCCGGGGTTCATTGCCTCCCGTTATAAGACTATGGCTTAATATTCTAGGCCATCCAGATTAATCCTGCCTGCTGCTATACCTTTTTTCTTGTTAAATTCGACAATGTTCGATATTACCTGCTCAAGAGCTTGGCCAAGGCGCGTCCCCAAAAATTGCTCCCCCGCCTGGAAACGGGGCCGGGGCCAGGGAATACAACTTCGTTTCCGGCCAGCACGGCTGCTGGGTTTTTTAGGGTAATGGCAAGGGCGGCTTCCCGGCCGGCCAGCTTTTCCAGCCGCGGCAGGGCGACAGGCCATAGAGGGGGGCGTTTGTGGGGGCAATGGGCATCGCTTCCCATCAAGTGCACCAGGCCCTGGCGGGCCAGGTCTCCCGCCAGCTTTTGCACCCTGGGACCGAATTCCCCCGCCAGGCTGCCGGCGTTGACCTGGACCAGGGCGCCGCGCTCCACCAGGGTGGCCAGTAAGGAAGGGTCTTCCCGCAGCTGGGCATTCCGCTCGGGGTGGGCCAGCACAGGGGTAACGCCATCCAGCAGAAGGGAAAAGAGGACGTTTTCAGCGCAGGACGGGACTCCCTCCAGGGGGAGCTCCAGCAAAAGATAGCGCCCGGCGTTGTTCAAGGTGGGGACAGTCCTGGCGGCCACTAACCGGGGGAGTTCCGGGACCAGGTAGGCCTCGGCCCCCGGGTATACGGTTAAGGCACACGATATGGAGCGGAGCCTCTGGTTAAGCTCTTGGACCAGTCCCAGGACTCGGCCGGCCTCAGGGTACCGCCCGGGCACGAAGTGGGGGGCAGCAACTACCCCGGTCACTCCCTGGCTGGCCAGTTGCCGGCAAAGTTCGATAGCTTCTGCCCAGGTGGCGGGGCCGTCATCCACCCCCGGCAGGATGTGGGCGTGGAGGTCAATCATCGGTGCCGCTCTTTTCCCCATAGTAATAGTAGTAGTGGTAATCCTTGGCTTTGCGGCGCACGCCGTTTAACACGCAGCCAATGATCCGGGCCCCGGCGTTTTGCAGGATGGACTTGGCCTCCTGCACCATGTCGATGCGGGCCTTGCCGGCCTCGATGACCAGCAGCACCCCATCCACCCAGGGGGCCAGGAGGGCGGCATCGGTAACGGCAATGAGGGGCGGGCCGTCTAAAATAACGGATTCATGCCTGCTCTTAAGCTCTTGCAACAGCGGCCGCATGGCCTGGGAGCCAAGCAGTTCGGCAGGGTTAGGGGGGATCAGGCCGCTGGTAATAAGGCCAAGCTGGGGGACCATGGTTTTGTTTGTAACACTAGCGGGGTCTCCCCCATGGACTAATAGGGAAGTTAGCCCCCTTACGTTGCGCTGGTCGAACAGGCGGTGCTGCATCGGCTTCCTGAGGTCGCAGTCCACCAGGAGGGTCTTTTTCCCGCCCTGGGCCATAACTACCGCCAGGTTAGCCGCGGTAAGGGATTTGCCCTCTCCCGGCCCCGCACTGGTGATCAGCAGGCTCTGGACGGGACGGTCCACAGCGGCGTACTGGATGTTGGTCCTTAACGTCCGGTAGGCCTCGGTTACGGGGGATTTGGGCTCGTTGAGGGCAATGGGTTTAATAATACTTCGCGTCACTGGCCGTCCCTCCTATTCCTTGGCAGCGGAAGTCTCTCCGCGAGCAGCCCCGACCGCCGGGTAGCCTACGGCGCCGGGAACAGGCTGGTCTCTTTGGAACTGCTGGTCTTTCTCGCCGGCACCGGCGCTCTTAGCCTGCGGCCCGTACAAGGGGATGCTCCCCAGCACCGGAATTGCCAGGTGCCGCTCTACATCTGACGGGGTTTTAATGGTGTTGTCCAAAAACTCCAGCAAGAAGGCCAGGAAGACGGATACCATCAAGCCCAGCACAAATGCTATGGCCACGTTCAACGTCTTTTTAGGCTTAATGGGATTGGTCGGGACCACCGCCCGGGCTACCACCATTAAGCTGGTGTCCCCGATGTTGATGGACCTGATCACCTGGGTGCGGTTGATATTATCCGCCAAGACGCTGTAGGTGGTCTTCAGCCGATCCACGTCCCCTTGCAGCCGATCCCGCTCCGCCCGCTTGCCGGCGAGTTCCGCCTGCAAGTCTTTAATCTCTTTCTCCAGCGCCGAAACTGTGGTTTCCATGGCTGCCTTCCGCGCCTGCAATTCAGAAATTTTGACCTCTCTTGCAGCTAACTCCTGGGCGATCCGGTCATAGGCCGGGTTGGGCTCTTCCACCGTCACCACCTGCCCGGCAGAAGCGCCCGGATTTAACCCGCTGCCATCGGGCGGCAGTTCTTTTTTGGTTACCAGTGTTGGCGGGGTTTCGGCCAGGCGCGCCGCCAGCCGGCTCTTGCCGGCCAGCTCTTGCTGCAGGGAGACCTCCGTTGAGATCAGCTGGGAGCGGTAATTGCTTAAGTCGGCCAGCCGGCTGGCCATTTGTTCCGCCAGGTATTCTACGCTGCGGGGCTGGGCGTCGAACTTGCGCAGGTTTTCCACAGCGGCGGCCAGCTCCCGGTCCGTGCTTTCCATTTGGCTTTTTAACAGCTCCATGGACTTGCCCAGTTGTTCTTGGTTATTCTCGTTGATAAACACCATGAACTCTTCGCTGATGGTATTGGCCAGGCTGGCCGCCAATTGGGGGTCGGTGTTGTTGACCTGGACCTCAATCAGGTTGGTGTCCCTGACGGCTTGGGCAGTGACCATTCCCGCCACTCCCGCGGGGGTATACAGGTCCTTGTCCAGCTGCAGGCGGTTAATCACCCGCTGGAAGACCACCTGGTTTTTCAGCTGGCTGACGTAGGTGTTGATGGTCATCTGGGGGAGACGGGAAAGGGCGCCGACCACCTCTTCCAGGGTTTGAGCTTCTCTTGCCGCTGCCGGCCTTTGCTCGCCGCGGATCACCTGGATGACGGCCTTGGCCTGGTAAACCGGCGGCAAGACAAACCAGCTTAAGACTCCGGCGGTAATTGCAGCAACCGCGGTGATCAGGATAATTACCCACTTCCACTTGCCCAAAATACGCAGGTAGTCTTTTAAGTCGATGGTAATTTCATCGTTCAACTATTTACACCCCCGTGAGATTCTGCGGCCGGTCGCTTTATCTAAAAGACGGTGTTTGCATTATTTCTTTAAATACCGCATCAGCCGCTTGGTATTCGGTCCTGGCCTGGGCCAGGTACTTTTCCGCCTGGGCCTGGTTATTGCTGCGGGCCGCTGTCACCGCCAGCCAGAGGGCTGCTTCGGCGGCCAGTTCTTTTTGTTTTGCGGCGGTTTTAAGCAGCTTTTCCGCCGCAGAATAATCCCCTAACAGGCAGGCTGCCTGCCCTGCGCTTAAGGATAAGAGGGGGGTCACCGCCATTTTTCTCTGCCTTTGGCCGGGTTGGGCGGCAGGAATTTCCCTCGCCTTGGCTTCCACCCGGGCCGGCAATTGGGCTACCCGCTCCAGGTAGGTCCTGGCCATGGGGTACTCCTGCCTGACCAGGTAGTGCTTGGCAGCTGCCATGGCTGCGCGCCCGTAAAACTCGTAAGCGCCCACATCCGAGGGGTTGATGGTTATTAAGGCATGGGCCTCGGCCACGGCCTGGTCGGGATGCCCAATCAGCAGGTAAGCCAAGGAGGTTGTGGCGCGGACCCGGGGATTAAAGGGCTCCAGCCGGACTGCTTTTTGGGCATGCTCCTTTGCCTTTTGCAGGGCGGCGGGGTCTTTGTTGGCCAGCCCCAGGGCGGCTTCCACCTGGGCCAGGTCGGCAAGGTAAGTGGCGGTAAAAGGGTCCAGCCGGTGGGCCTTTTCCATCAGCCTCCTGGCTTCCGTAAGCTTTTGGGCGTTGATGGCCCTGGCTCCCTCGGCTCCCAGGACGCCAGCCTGGTAGAACCGCCAGGCCGGCAGCCATAAGGCCAAGACCAGCAGGAGGCCAACGGCCAGCTGCAGCCAAGGCCTGATGGAGCTTGCCGGTTTTTTTTGGCCTGCAGGCAGTTGGCTAAAGGACTTGCCAGTCCCCGGCAATAACTGATCGGCATGGTGTTCAGTCCCGGTGATGCCTCCGCGGGCGATCCCGGCCAGGGCCCAGACCAAGATGGCCAGGGCCGGAAGGGATAAATTGAAATCGATGGCGCTGTGGCCCACCAAGGCCAGGGCGGCTACCCCGCTCCCCCAGACCAGGGGGTGGTTTGGACCGGCAGGGCTAACTGCTAACCGCCAAAGGACATAGGCCAGCACGAGCCAGAAACCTGTAAAGAGCAAAAAACCGATGGTGCCGGTTTCCACCCATGTTTGTAAAAACGCGCTGTGGACTTCGGTGGTAAAATAAATACCTTCTTTATAACGGTGGTAGAGGGCGTTCCAGGCCCCTCCGCCGGCGCCTAACAGGGGGTGGTTTTTAATGACCTCTAAGGCATCGCGGAAAAAAACAAACCTGCCCACTGCGCTGGGGTCTTCCAGGCTGATGGTGCCGGCCCTGTCCAGGAGGGCCGCCGGCAGAAACTGGGTGCCCACCCGGGGCAGGGCCCGGGCAGCATAGAACAAATAGGCGCCGACCACCGCGGCAATGTACAGGAGGCCGCCATAGGTGAGGAGCGCCCGGTATGGCTGCTCCAGATCCCGCCTGGCCAGCAGGCTGTCGCCCAGGGCAACCAGCAATTGGGCCGCCACCATGACACCGCAGGCAACCAGCAGGACCTTGACGGCACCAGTACCGTCTTTTGCCAGGACCTCGGGCAGGAAGAAGCGGGCTGTCAGCATCGCCAGCCCTAAATTAAGAAAGAACAGGTAACAACCCCGCCAGAACCGATCCCGCAGGCCAGTCAGCCAAACCGCCACCGCCAGGGGGTAAACAATCCACCCGCCCCTGGACTGGCTAAGGAGCAGCACGGTGAGGACAAGCAGGCTCCCTAAGGCCAGCAGGGTTTGGTGCAGGGGGTTTGTGGCCCGGACCCACAGGGTGAAACCAACCACCTGGGCCGCCACCAGGTACCCGGCCAGGGCGTTCCGGTACTGTAAAGTAGAGTTGATATGGGTACCCGCCCAGGCCCCGGGGTAATTAAGGTGCCCGGTTGCCGACAAAAGGCCGACCGCGGCCACTCCGACCGCCCCGGCAAAGATAATATGCAGGAGATAATTAATTGTGCGCTCATTAAGGGCGCTCCGTGAAACCATTAAATAAACCATGAAATAGTTCAGGTATTTTAGGGCTTCGCCTACGGCTCCGCGCAGGTTAACCGCAACGCTTATGGAAACAAGGTAAGCCAAAAAGAGGCCCAAGAGCAACCAGTCCAACGGGTGGGAGAAGGTGGCCGGCTCTCTTTTAATCCCCCGGTCCAAAATAAAGGTCAGGAAGATGGCGGCGGCCAACTGATGGGTGAGCAAAAGCTCCGGCGCAAAGAACAAGCCGCGCAGGAAGGGCGGAAAGAAAAGCAGCACAGCCAGTCCTAACAAAACCAGAGGACGCAAGTTTAGGTTTAATAAGGGGCGGCGGCCCGGATTGGGCGCGGCTTTGGCAGCAAATCCTGGCATAGGGGCCCTCCCGGTTTTTCTTGTAATAAGCGAGGCCGAAAATTATTGGCGAAGCACTCAACCGCGAGCAGTAAGCGGATAGGCTTTTGCCGGTCAAAGCACGATGCAAAAAGGGTAATTGCTCGATTGCACAATTGAGTGCTGGGCTGGATGATCCTACGCTTCCCTTTTCTTTTATTTCTCCTATGCTGGGGCAATTACCTTCCGCTGAAAAAATTTTTTTAATTTCTTGGCAATTATCCCTGTTTTTTGTCGTTTCCTGCTGCCAATCCCATCTATTGGCTGACAAAAAGCGCCGTTGGTCGGCAAAATTGGCCCGACCAACGGCGCAAACCAAGAGCACAGCGCTAACTATCCCTTTAAGCATCAGGCAGAAACTGTGGAGCAGTTTCAACACACCGCTGCAACGAGGCGGGGATTAGAACTTGCTGCTTTTCTTGTATAATAGGACCTCGACCGTTTCATCAGAAGCGGGGAACATCTTTTCGCCTCGTTATATTTCCCCTAGCTCAACCAGCATTCGCTTCAGCATTACTGTGCCTTCCGCCCGGGTGCCGTTGGCTGCAGGCGCCAGGGTGGTGGCAGTGCGGCCTTTAACAATGCCGGCCTTTACTGCTGCCGCAGCTGCATGTCTGGCCCAGGGGGCAATGTTTGCGGCATCGGCAAACCGTGCCAACAGGGTGTTCACTTCGGCATCGGTCAAGGTAACGGGCTTGCCGGCAATGCCCATGGCCCGGTTAACCATTGCCGCTATCTCCTGGCGGGTTATTCTTTGCTCCGGCCGGAAGGTGTTATCTTCGTAACCGATTACCAAACCAACCCGGCGGGCGGTCTCTACCTCGGCAAAGTACCACTTGTCTGCGGCCACGTCGTTAAAGGTTGCCCGAGCCGGCCTGGTTGCCTGGACGCCCATGGACCGCAGCAAAAGCGCCGCGAATTCGGCCCTGGTGGTGCTCCGGTCCGGTTCAAACCGGTTTTGGTCTACCCCTCTGGCGACATGCCGGGAGGCCATCACCTCAATATCCTTTTGGCCCCAGTGGGTCCTGATGTCGGCAAAGGTCCGGTGGTAGGCCATGACTGTGAACTTGCTGAAAGCGCTCAACCCAGCGGCTACCGTGCCGGCGGCCTGGTCTACCTTGCCGCCCCGGAACTCCCAGGCATTGGCGGCCTCATCCAGCCGGTACACCCCCAAGCTCCAGGCGGGGGCAACTCCCAGCCGGCCAGCCTCAAAGGGCAGGGTGATCCAAACCCGCTGAGCAAAGGTCCTGATGGCAGTGCTCACGCCTGCCGGATTCACCACTGCCAGGGCAATGTCCAGCACTTGGCCTGCAGGCAGGGCCCCGGCTGGCCTTGCGGCCAATAAGGCATTGGCCTGGGCCGGCGGGACGGCCTGGACTTTCAGCGCAAGCCGCGCTCCGGCGGCCATTTGGTTGGCGATCTCCGGAGCAGCCAGGAGACTGCTGGGGAGCAGGAAATCGGCAAACTGGGTGTCGATGTGCAGGTCTCTTTTAGCGGTTGCCACAGCGTTAACAGCAGCGGCGGGCAACTGGACAGCGACTTCCGTCACCCCGGCGGTTACAGGCACCAGGATGCCCACGGCAGTGGCCTGGGGATCGGCCTGCAGTTGACGATTAACAGCAGTGGCATCCACGACAGCGGTAGCGGTGCCGCCGACTACGGTCGGGGTCGCTGTGATGGGCTGGCCGGGTAGAACCGGCGGAGGAGGCGCCACACCAACGCCCGGCCCTGGCTGGGTTTCTGGCGGTGGACCCTCAAAGGTTAGGGAGACGCTCCGAAGAAGATTGTTGCCGTCCCAGATGGCCAATTGGAATGGGGTGCGAGCCTGGAACAGGGTGTTATAAACAACGTTATACACAAGCTCGTAAACTGCTGTGGCAACATAAGTTGCACGATCTACTGCATCGCTTAGATATACCGCTTTGTATACTTGATTGCCGACCTGAATTGCAGCCCAGACCGGGGCGAAATCCGCTGGTGTGGCAGCCTGCAATTTGATCTCAACCCCCTGGGCGTTATGGGGTAGTGTTACCTGTCCCCCTGTGCTCCCGTGGACTTCTACTCTGGTAACGGCGGCTTGGGCGGCTCCCGCTCCAACGCTGGCAAACACCATGGAGAAAAGGAGGGCCGCAAAAACAACCAGGCAGATATTTCCTGCCCATTGCTTATTTCGGCGTATTGTCCTCATTTTTTCACCTCCTTTCTTCCCATGGTATAGCTATTAGCTATTCAAAGAAATAATACCATACTTGCTTAATTATTCCAAGGTTTCCAAAGGAGTTTTTTACGGCAAAAGCACAAACCCATTATCTTCCGGAACCCTTTTAACACAGCCAGGGTGGACACGAAGTTCATGCACCACACATGGCACTTTTCCGAACTGTTAAAGAGCCAGCACAGAAAAGGACAGGTCGAACAAACCCCAGATCGTTTTGAGTGCAGGAATCCCAGCGGCTTGACCGTGATCCTTCTTCTCGAATACCACACCGCCCGTCTTTTCTATTTTTATATTCCACACCATGCCCCGGTATCCCTTTCTCAAACGATTTTTTTGCCTTTCTAACTTAGAATAAGAGAACCCCCAAAGAAAAAAGCGGGGTTTTCCGCACCCCGCCTTAACAACCGGTTTTAGTCAATGACCGTCCCCACAATCACCACCAGCGAGCCCATAAACACCCCGGACTCTACCTTTCCTACCGCGATAACCTCATCCCCAATTTTTACACTTGAAAGGGTGATGTATGAGCCAAAACGGATTAAATCAGCCCCGGTGCGCAAATAGACTTCCCGCAGGCGGTTGGTGTCTTTCTCTTTAACTACCAGTACCCGGGCAGTAGTATTGATATTTTCGATGACCCCGATAACATAATCCTGGGTGGTGCGCAATTCCACATTCATCTCGGTGACAAACCCGCTTGATATGGTAAGAGTGGCGTTGGACCCCACCTGGACAGAACCCAGGGAAATAACGCTGGTCCCCCTAGTGATCCGGGCATTGGTGGCGATGTTATAGGTGCGTTCTGCCCCGTCGCTTTCCAGAATGGTTATTCTGGGCGTAGCGGCAATGGTAATTGCCTGAACTCTGCCACTTAACCGCTTTTCTGTTTGGCTGGCATAGATCCGCTGTACTGTGCCGTTTTTGAGGTTTAATTCAAGTTCATCCCCAGGCAGCAGGTCTCTTAAAGTAATAGTAACGTTGGAACGGCGCACCCGCACATCCGGAGCCACCGGGATGGTTACTTCGGTGCCGTCTTTCTTTTCAATTTTAATGGCTTCTCTGGGGGCAAATGCTACCGCTATCAGAGTCCCTTCCAAATCCCATTCGAAGCTGGCCGCCATAATCAAAGTGGCAGCGTTGTCTTTAACGGTGACCTCCAGTTCCTGGCCCGGGTAGAGGTCCTCCACTTTTGCTGTGCGGGAGTCCAGCAAGACGGCAGCATTTGCAGCAACCCTGTAGGTTGCTTCTATCCCGCCAGCCCGTTCCACCACAATGGAAGCAACCCCGGCGGAGGCGGTAACTGCCTTCAGTTTGCCTTTAACTTGTTGTTCAATACTAAGAATGTTGACCCGGACCGCTTTGGTCCCCTCCACAACAACCTCGACAGAGAGCCCCGCTGACAAATCGGAAACCGTCCTGGGTTGGGTGCCAAAAAGGATCTGGGTATCCCCGGCCAGGGAATAGGTGGCGTCTCCGCCGGAATCTCTGGTAACAGTAATTGAGGGTACCCCCAGGGTAACCACGGTTTTAACGGTTCCCCGTACAGTCACCGGATCAAAGCGGAAGTCCTCTGGCTTTAATACTTCAATATAAGCAGCACTGCCGGCAGCATTGGTGATCAAGAGGACCTTGTCGCCCCGCGCCAAAGCAGTCAGAGCCACGGATTTGCCTCCCTTAAAAATCATGGCATCCGCAGTAACCGGCACGGTGATGGTTGCGCCGCCTGAAATGGTAACAATCACCGAACGGTCAGTGGGGCTGACGGAAAAAATTTCTCCCCGCTTCTCACTGGCATTAAGTTTTTTGGCCTGGGCATCAACCCGGGACAACACAGCAGCCACCTGAGCCCGGCTGACCGGGTCGAGGGGCTTAAAACTGCCGTCAGTATTACCGGACATGATCCCCAGATTTTTTACCAAAGCCACGTGGCCTAAAGCCCAGGCCGGAATGTCTGCGACATCGGTAAATACGCGGGAGCTTTGGGCAGCCAAACGGGACGCCTCTGCCTCCAACCCCAAAGCCCTGACAATAAATACCGCTACTTCGTAACGCTTAGCCGCATCCGTGGGGCGGAAATTGGGCAAGTCAACACCGGCAATAATACCCTTTTCAATGGCATAGGCGACGAAACTCCTGGCCCAGGCGCTGATCCTGTCATGGTTATTAATACTGGAGGGCAGGGTCTTGCCATAGGCCTGCCCGGCCAGGTTCATTACCCGTAAGAGCATCACCACCAGCTGCTCCCGGGTTACAGGGTCATTGGGGCCGTACCTGTCCGCTGAGATACCGCTGACAATCCCTTTGGCCTTCATTTTGGCAATATCCTTTTCCGCCCAGTGGCCGGCAGGCACGTCACTGAAGACGGTTCCGGCGGCCACTCCCACGGTTGCACTTGGATTGGCATGAACAGGAAAAACAAAGATAACAAGATACATTAAGCAGAGCAACAACCCTACAACCTTCCCGGATGTCCGCATTCGAAGATCACTCCTACATCTTTTTAAATTAATCTTCTATTTTTTTATGGTAAGTCCTCTCTCCAGTAGAGTAATTTTCCCCTCTCCCCTGCCATAATGAAACAAATTCAGGCCACCCAAATGGGTTACCTGAATTTGCAGGACATTTATCACTTGATTTTTATTACATAGTCCCTGGTTTTTGGGATAACGGAAAAGGTCAGCCTGCCGCCGCGGACTTCCATTACCCGCCCGTTCACCTCCAGCTCGGTATCCACCGGGCGCAAAGTCGCCGGGTCCCGCACCTGCAGGGTAATATAATTTAGTTTTCCTGGTTCCAGGTTCCGGGGATTAACACTAATTAGCCAGCGGGGAGCTAGGGGTTTTGTCTCGGTTACCTCAAGCGCCTGGACGGTAAGAGTGTAGCTGGACTCCTGCCGGCCATACAGGCTCAAAGCAGCAGAACTATAGACCACAACCTCCCAGTTGCCCGGGAGAGGGTTATCAATTGTCTGGATGACCTGTTTATGCATAATTGTTCCCTCATGGCCAACCCCGGCAAAGTCACTGGTAAAGGTCTCCTGCCCATCGGGGCTGACCAGGTGGAAACGCACCCGGCCCTGGAATCTTCCGTCAACCAAGGGTACTTCCAGGTTAAAGCTAGCACGGCCTGCTCCTTCAGGAATATTAAAAAAGTAGCGGTAATGCTGCCCTGCGTCCAACTGGCCGTTCAGTTCCTGGCGGAAACTATGCTCCTTGGTCAGCGGATAAGGACGGACAACTGTGGCCATTAACCTTAAATCCATCCCCGGGCTTGTTGGAACAATTCCTTTAATTAGACCAGTATAAAGCCCCGGCTCCTCCGGCACCTGGTATTCCACACTAACCCTGCGGTTAATCCCGGGGGGCAGCAAGGTCTGGCGGGGTACGGTGTGCATCCAGGGTGTGGTTGATTCCCAGAATACCGTGATGGGTTCTGAGGCCTGGTTTACCATGCGAAAAGGAAGCTGGCCAGGAATAAAGTCCCGGGCATAAAGGCCTTCCCCCAGCCCTAGGAACCGGTTATAGGTATAGGCCACCACTGGTGAATGGGGCGGTAGACGCCGCAGGCTGGACCAGGCAGTAGCCGCGTTTAAGGCTCCGGCCCCAGCCTCTGCCGGGCTAAAATGCTCTATGGGACGTGCCCCGGCAATCAAGGCCTGTTTTATCGATGCCGGCGACACAACCAGTTTTTGCCTGGCTGCGCTATCCAGCAAAAGGGCCACAACCCCGGCAGCATGGGCCGCAGCAATACTGGTGCCTTCCACCAGGGCATAGCCGCTGCCCATCCAGGTGGGGTGAGTGGAAACTGCACTGCCGGGGGCAATTACCGCCGGCCCCATCATGCCGTCCTGCCGGGGACCGGCTGAGCTGAAGTACCACAGGGTCTCCCTGGGTACCTGGTATCCATAGTCCTCCAGCCACATGGCGGGAGCAATGTAGGCGCCGACACCGATAGCGCTCCGGGCATTTCCCGGTGTTGCCAGGGAAGCCAGGCCGGGCCCTTTGTTGCCGGCTGCGATGGTAAAAACCACACCGTACTGTTCCGTCATCCGGTCAACAAGTTGGGTTAGGGTATTAAAACCGGAAGTAACATCCCGGTAATGAGCCAGGCTAAGATTGATCACCTGGGCCCCGGACTCAGCTGCAAAACGAATGGCATTTGAAAGCTTATCCCAATCGGTCTGCCCGTTTTTATCCACAGCTTTTATAACTACCAACTGCGCCCCGGGCGCTACACCCTGGATCGCACCGTTTGCAGCTACAACCCCGGCTACCTGGGTGCCATGACCATTTGCATCAAAGCCGAGGAGCACTTCGGTACCTTTGGGATGGATCTCGCATACCACAAAGGAAATGCCGGATGACCATCCTGAGCCGGGAAAACTGGCATAGTCCTGTGTTTGCCGGAACTCTCTTAAGGGCACCTCATCAACCAAAGAACGGTTGCTGTTGGTATCAATATAAACCGTGTCGTATTGCCCGGCCTTCCACGGGTCGGCCACAACAACCAAAAACCTGTCTGTCATGGTCCCGTTGCCGTTAAAATCAATTCCTACCCTTGCTTCTTCCAGGAACCCATAGCGGAAGAGGCCGCTCTGGGAATACATGCCTCTGAAATTATACTGCTGGCCGCCGATAGTATTGCTGTCTTTCCCAGCAAGCAAGACTCCGGGAGTGGCGACCCGGCCCTCGCCGGAGACATCCCGGAAGTCCGCAATTTTAGCCAGGCCGGTTGATGTAGCCAAGAGATCCGGGTGAGCCGGGTCTATCCCAGTATCAATCAAGGCCACAACCACTCCCCGCCCGTCGGCCCCGGTGCGGCCGGCCAATTCGGTTGCCCCGGTCTCTTTTTTGGTAAGGGAGAGGCTTCTACCCTGCCCTATACCGGAAGTGAAGGAAGACGCCGTCCAGGCTCCTTCCATGTTGGGCAAATCTATGGATAATTCTCCTGCACGAAGTGTATCCTGCCCTGAAGTGCTGTTAAACTGCAGGCGAATAGCGTTTTCCTTTTTCGGTTCAAACAATACATGGATGAAGCTGGCTGTCCCGTCTGGGCCCAGGTTGATATAAGCCGGCAAGGGTAAGGCCCTGCCCAGGTCTGCCAGCTTTCCCAACTGTTGGCCCAGGTATACCTTTGTCTGGGAAGTCACCCTCACTTCCACCGTAGAACCTTCCACCGATAACCTGATGGTCCCAGAACCCGCACTAACCTGATCCACAGTGCCGTAGAAATGATATTTCGACCCCAACTGATCCAGTAGGCGATTAACCATGGCAGCCGCTTCCGCCCGGGTGGCCAGCCCGCCTGGACGGAAAGTCCGGTCAGGGTAGCCGCCCACCAGCTTTCGGTCTGAAGCAATAGCAACTACGTTTCTAGCCCAGCCAGGAACCTGGTCCGCGTCTTTATAGGTCGGCAGTATCGCCCTTTCTCCCTCCATGCGCAACGCCCGCACCAGCATGGCGGCAATCTCGGCCCGCTTGATGGGGTCTTCCGGCCGGAAATTACCGTCATCATAACCCTTAATAATGCCTAGTTCGTAAGTAAGCTGGATATAGCCTCTGGCCCAGTGGCGGGAGCCCACATCCCGGAAAACTGCCGGTACCGTTTCCAGGGCCCAAACCTCGTCTTCCAATCCCAAGGCTTTTATCAATACCTTGGCAAACTCCGCCCGGGTAATGTGTTTTTCCGGAGCAAAACTGCCGCTGGGATAGCCTTCAATCACCTCATGGCTGGCCAGCAGTTCGATATCCAATTGGGCCCAGTGGCCTTTAACATCCCCAAACGCCAAGGCGCTTCCCGGTGTTAAAAAAGCGCCGCCCAGCAGGATAAGGGCCATAATGCCAGCAAGGGCTGTTAACCAGCGTTTCATGTCGGCACTACCTTTCAACTAGTTTGCATAGTTCAGAAACCACCTGTATATTTTCTTCACAAGGACCTTTTCTCCTTTTTAGTGATTAGTAAAATTATTGGCAATTGCGCCTGCATTTTTTAGGCAAACAGAAAAACCTGCTGAAAAAATCAACAGGTTTTGGCTAAATCAAAAAAGCAAGCCTGACCCCCAAAAAGAATAACAATGAGATAAGGCAAAGCCGCAAACAAACACATTTATTAAATGGTAGAAGCTACATTCAACCAAGGTAGTCCATTTTTAAAACCAAACTCATAATTAATTATTAATCTTTTGTTGTTTGGGAAAAATTTCTTCTTTCTTTCTAAAAGCACTTCTGTCATAAACATACCAACATTTCGGTATTCCTGGCCTCCCTGACCAAATATATCTGCAATTTCTTTCATTCCGTTTTTTTGTTGATCCTCAGGTAGCAAACTTAAATTCCAGACGACTGCCGCAAAGGAAATAACCTTTTCCATTTCCTTTGGTTCATCTAGACCATCAAGAAACGGTGCCGCAAAATCTAAAAGTACTTCTGACATTTTTTCTTTCATCCCATGGACAAAAGTTACTTTACCGGAAAAGAGGCCACTACCTCTTACTTTGTTTTCAAGTGAAGAAGTGTTAATCCCCTGAACTCTATGTTTGGGTAGTTTTTTCTTCTTCTTGCGTCCCTTATGCTTTCCCATATTTAAGCCTTTCTACATGATTATATACTCGGCAGGGGATAAAATTGCATTATCATAATGAAGCCGAGTATGAAATTCGCTTTGAGGCCACCGTAAATCAATGAATAATTAGTGGCCTCGCTCATTATATACTCGGCAGGGGATAAAATTGCATTATCATAATGAAGCCGAGTATGAAATTCGCTTTGAGGCCACCGTAAATCAATGAATAATTAGTGGCCTCGCTCATTATAAAAGTTGCAGCCGTTCCTCAGCCAAACAATTTCTTCTTGGCAATTGGCCTGTCTTCTTCCCAAGCCTTCAATATTTGATACATTTCATCCTGCCTGGAAGCCATAATTTGTTGTTCTTCTTTGAGGGCTCTTAGTTCCTTTTTAATGGCCTGCTGCTCTTGTTTCAGCCCCTGCAGCTCTTGTTTCATTCCCTGCTGTTCTTGTTTCATTCCCTGCAGCTCTTGTTTCATTCCCTGCTGTTCTTGTTTCATTCCCTGCTGTTCTTGCTTCATTCCCTGCTGTTCTTGCTTCATTCCCTGCAGCTCTTGCTTCATTTCTTGTTGTTCGTTTTCTATCCGTTCCAGCCTCAGGTTAATGTTCTTTATTTCCCCCAAGATCTGAGTTAACACTTCTTGCATCGCTTCTCTCGCCTCCGTACCGGTTTAACCATTGTTTACCATGCATGAATGGGTAAGGCAGCAAAAAATACTTGTCCCATTCCGTTTTAACGAATGGCCACCCTGCCGGAATTTTAGGAGTGCCAGGCACTATCCGCTATACTAACGCCACCCCTTTATTCCATTTTCCTTTCTCCTTCCATATTTCGCCACGCAATCAGATTCCCCTCCCACCACTCCGCCCATCTTACACCAATCTGTCTTATTTTGTCGAATTTTAGGAGTGCCCGGCACCCTTCGATCCGCAAACTGATCGAAATGGGTCAATCATAATGTGTCCACATGCTGATAACTTTTACAGTGTGTTCTTCCTTATAAATCTGATAGACAAACCGATGTTGCCGATTGATTCTTCTTGAGTATGCACCGCTTAAATCTCCCGTAAGCTTTTCAAAGGGTGGATATTCTTCATATGGATTGTTCCGAACCGTTTCTAGTAGACTTTTAATTTTATCGGAAAAGCCAGCCTCACACGCAGTACGTTTATCTTTAAGGCCTTGCTTCGTGTAGACGATTTTCCAGAGTTTACTACTCATCGGTATCCTCCACGCACTCCTCAAGAGGCGTGTTTAAGCCTTGTATAATCTTTTCCCGCATAGTAGGTACGGAGCACAAATATAATGTTTCTTGAATTGACCTGTAATCTTCCTCAGACAATACGATCACATTTCCAGTTTTGCCTGTAATATATACAGGTTCATGAGTTGTTATAACTTCTTCAATAAGTTTAAAGAAATTATTTCTTGCCGTTGTTGCATTTACAATCGGCATATAAGCGCCCTCCCCTTATATAAACGTACATAATCATGTACGTTTATTATATGATTATTATGCACGCCTGTCAAGCGAAAATTCGCGCGGGCCAATTAGGATAGGGGGGGGTTATAACAGGTAGCTGTCAAAAACGGCGGCGATCAGCTCCATCCGCACCGGATCGATCTTCATCTGGGCTAACATGCGCAAAAACTCTATTTTTACCTGCACCCGTTCTGACGTCGGGTAGTCTAGCTTGCTTAACAGGGCGGCTGCCAGCGGATTGCTGCTTTTGATGTACTGCCGCCAAGGTATTTGCTTAAGCTGGATTTTATCACAGATGGCTGTTCTAATTCTAATACCCCCCGCTTCTTAAAAGCGGCGGGATAAGAGCGGCTACGCCCCCCGTATTAACTGGGCCTAAGCTTCAGCGGAGGTAGCAATCCCCCGCTGAAACTTAGACCCAGTTGAATCGACCTTTTTTCTTGCTATCAACAGGATTGTCCCAGCAAGCAAGAACCGTCCCCACTTGTGCTCCCAAAAACAAAAATGCGACAGAGGAGGACCGTCCCCTGTCGCAGACCCGTCCCCATGTTCCCTCAACAAAAAACCGCCCTAGGGGCGGTTTTTTGTTTTACCTTCGCAGAAACCTTACTTAACGACAATCCAGGTAGCAACGCCGCTTGCTGTTGCAGCATAGTCAATCTTGGTACCAGCAGTCAGATCTGCCAGTTTACCGTATGCCGGAGTAGTTCCAGCTACATTGTAAACAACGGTATCGTCGTTGCAAACAATCCATTGACCTGTTGTTAGGCGGAAGGACTTGGTGGCGAGGTCAACTCTTTCAACTGTGGCAGCAGCAGCAGCAGCCTTAGTGCTTACAATAACAGCATTAGTGCCGATCTTGCCACCAGTTACGTCAAACTTAACCAGGTCACCGGTTGCCACATTGGCGTAAGCGCTTCCAGCATCAACATCCGCGGTGTATTCATAGTTTGTTACAACACCTTTGACATTGACTGACAGGTAGTACTTGCCGCTGTAGTACTTGCCAGTAACTACGCCGTAGGTATCGGCACCGCTAGCACCGAAGGCAACGTCTTGGGCTGGGCCGTTAACCACGATAAACTGGATGTAGTTAACGTCTGCCTTCGCAACCATTATAACGGATATTCTCTTGCCATCTGCGTCCGCAGGTGCAAACCCTTTCAAGCCTTCTTTGAAGTCGGCAGGTTTTACGATGGTGATTTCATCGTTGTCGCTGCCGCCTCTGCGGTCCCAGACCACTGTAGCGTCAGTGATGAACAGGTTCCTGCCTCCAACAGTTGCCCGGGCCAAATCATTGTCATAGGCGGTCAGGGTCTCGACTGTAGATAGTACGGTTGGAGCGGACAACTTGCCATTAGCTTCCAGGCCGTACTTGACAAACTGACCAGCTTCCACGGCAGCCCACTCACTTGCTTTGTTCGGAGCATATGCAACTTTGCTGCCGTTCGAGAGAACAAGCTCAACAGAGGTCACTTCCGCTGTTGCACCTACAATTTGCTTGAAGACTTTATTAACTACAGCATACAGGTCGGTAGTTACGCCAACGCCCCTTACATAGACTACTTTACCCAGTCTATCCAGGCCGACAACGACATCCTTGTCAAACAGGTTCTCTAGGGCAGTAACCGAAGCCATAGGGATATAATTCTCGCCATTGTCAGTAGATAATGTCGGCTTTGCGGCGCCTCTGCCAGCAAAATTATACTCTTTGCCGCCTACGGTGATTTTGGTCATGTCGGAAGCAACAGATGTAAGTTTGCCGGTTGCGGTGGCGCTTCTTGCAGTAACGACCACGTCATAGCCGTTAGCGGCAGCAGAACCGGTAGTGAAGGAAATCTGGTCGTTTTCTTTGAGATCGGTTAAGGATACTACCTTGCCGTCACGGACAACACGGAAGATCTTGTTGTCACCAGTAAAGTCCGGGATGGTTTGATCCCCAGCGTTCTTTAGGGTCATTGTCTTGGAAACTGGATTGTATTCCTTGAAAATACCAGGTAGACCCGGGTTTTCAATCCACAGGTAAACCACTTTGCCGTCTTTATCTAACAGAACACCAGCTTCCTGGATAGAAGCTACAGGCCTATAGTTAGCGGCAATCTTTTCAAAAACTGCCCAGGTGGAACCACTAGCAGCGGACACTCTTCTTACAGCGTTTGTGTTCAGTTTATAGGTCTTGTCAGCAATCTTGACTGTCTTTGCAGCATAGTCAACATCCACAAAGTAGTCAACGTTGTCAATTTTAACACCTTTAGTAGATGTCACCGTACGCCCATAATTCTGTACCTGGGCCCATACGATTTCGCCGTCTTTGTTGGTTAGGTAGTTAATTACGGTATGGCGAAGTGCAGCGGCGTCAGCTGCGCCAACCAATGAAGCGTCCTTTTTCAGCGGAATCCAAGCGCTTTCTGCCGGCGCCACGTCATTAACGGTTACAACCTTAATTTCGAATTGCTCCGTGGTCTTGTTATATTGCCAAGAAGTAACGATTACATCTTTAACCATGGAAGATTCGAAATTCTCAGCTACCAATGTTTTGGTGCCTTTTGCGAATTTCTCATTGTCCTTGTTCCAAGTTACAGTTGTAGCATCTAGCACTCTGCTAGCCATTACGAATACGTTTCCGCGCAGAGCAGGAGATTTAGCATCAACTGACAGGCCCTTAGTAACTTCTAGAGTAGCAGCTTCTACCAGGTAGTTGATGGGCCAGCCGCCAGGAAGCCTGTCGTCATAGCCTAAAAGACGCATTAAAACGGTAACTACTTCAGCATTGGTAATTCTGTCATTGGGGCGGAAAGTGCCAGCAGGATCGCCTTTCACAAGGCCCTTAGCAGCAGCCATGTTAATCCAACCGGTGTACCAAACGTCTGTCTTAACATCGCTGAACCGGGAAGGGGTGCCTTTTAAGATCTCAGCACCTTCTTTGTAGCCACCGGCAATAACTGCGATTTTGGCAAATTCGGCACGGGTGATGTCCCTGTTCAGGCCGAAGGTACCATCGGGATAGCCTTCAATGATACCTAAAGCGTTAAGCCTAGCAGCAGCTCCGTCAGCATCAGCAGGAACATTGGCTGCTGCCATGGGCACCAGGCTGAAGACGAATGCTAGTGCGATTAATAGTGAGACTAGCTTTTTGTGTCTCTTCATTCTTTCTAAATCCCCCTTTTTTTCTCGGTCTCTCCAAAACTTCTAAACTACGGGCACCTTGTTTACTTTAGATAATTCCGGACGCGGCCCTCACTCCTTTCCCTTATGATGTATGCAATTAACCAAAAGGCTTTGGATATATTACCAGCGCTTGGGGGCCTTTTACCAGGGTGTCTGGGCCGCCGGCGCCAATAACCGGATTGAAATGGGAGGCATGTTCGATGCTTTTACATACATAAATACGCGCCGGGGAAAATAAAACTTGCAGGTTTTTTTAATTTTTTTTGAGATTTTTTGTAGCAGGTATTCAGTAAATTTCTTGCTTCGGAAACGCCCCGGACAGACTATAAACCGCCAGAACGAACAGGTGCGCCTTCTGCCATACCAGTAAGTCTTCAAAGGTTTTCGCCGGTTCTCTCATTCTAACTCCTGACTACTGACTTGGAAGCGGCTTTTAAGACGGCCAGGGTGAATTTGGGCAGGGCCAGCATGCGGCGGGCCCGCCAGGGTTCTTTTAAAAGCCTGTAGAGCCACTCCATCTTTAATTTCTGGAAGGCTGCGGGGGCTCTTTTGACCCGGCCTGACAATACGTCCAGGGTGCCGCCTACGCCGATGGAGACAGGGACATTAAGCCCGGCAAGGTGCTGGCGGATCCAGTGCTCCTGCCGGGGAGCCCCCAAGGCTACCAGGAGGATGTGGGGCTTTTTGGCTTTAATATCAACCAGAAGGTGGTGTTTATCCTGTTCGGATAAGTACCCGTGGCTGGTACCGGCAATGATTAAGCCGGGGTGCTGTTCCTTCAACCGCCGGGCGGCTTCCTCGGCCACGCCGGGCTTGCCGCCGTAAAAGTAGAGGGACCAGCCTTTTTGGGCAGCCAGGGGCAGGAGGGCCTGCACCAGGTCGATGCCGGTTACCCTTTCCGGCACAGGGGTACCCAGTTTTTTGGCCGCCCACACCACCCCGGAGCCGTCCGGGGTGACCAGGTGGGCCTGGTCGATAATTTCTTTCAAAGAAGGCTCCTGCCAGGCCCGGTGGATGATCTCGGCATTCAGGGTGATCACATGGCGGGGTTTGCCTTCCTGAATAAATCCTTCTATGATATTAAGGGTTTCCGGCATGGTGACGGCGTCCACCCGGACGCCGAGGATGGAGACTTTTTTCATTAATATTCACCTGCTAATTTTTTAGGGCCGCCTGTTTGTTGGTTATTTGCTCAACAGTCTGCCGGGTGCGGTCATCGGAAGGCACCCAGTAGCTGATGCCGTTGATGTAGCGGGGGTCTCCCGGCAGCATTACGGTTTCCAGGTTGGCCGAGCCGGCTTCCAGGAAGATTTTGGCGAGGCCGATCATTTCCTGCAGGCCCAGGTTGGTCTTTATATGGCTGTATACCTCCCTGGCCATCTGGGGCAGTTTTAAGATCGTAGTCACTTTAAAGGCCTGTTCGCTCAATGCCCCTAAAAACTTCTGCTGCCGGCGGATGCGGGTAATGTCATCCCCGTCGGTCCGGTAGCGCACGTACTGGAGGGCCTTGTCGCCGTCCAGGATCTGCTTGCCCGGGTAGAGGTCGATCCCTTCCAGGTCGTAGTACATGCGTTTTTCCACTTCATACTCCACGCCCCCCAGGATGTCGATGACGGCCCGGAAGGCGTCGAAGTTAACCTGCACATACTTGCTAATGGGGACATCCAAAAGCGCGGAAACAGTTTCGGTTAAGAGCTTTGCCCCGCCGTAGGCGTGGGCATGGTTCAGCTTCTCATGCCCCCGGCCGGGAATCTGCACATAGGTGTCCCGGGGAATGGACAGGATCTGCAGCTTGGAGCTCGCGGGGTCCAGGAAGGCCACCATGATGGTGTCGGCCCGGGCGGGTTCTTTTGCCCGCTGGTCGGCGCCAATTAACAGGATGGCAGCCCAGTTATCTTTTGCCCCCTTATCCTGCCCCGCGGACTTGTTGGCTGTTTTTTGGGCTGCCCGGCGTAAAACATCGTCGGAATACTGGTAGGCAGCGTAAGCTACCGCCATAAATACCAAAAGGCAGGCGGCAACCACCGGCAAAAAGAGGCTCCTTTTCTTTTTCTGCCTGTGCCTGGGCGGGCGGCCCCAAAACTCTTCATAATCAAAATCGTCGTTATCTTTGGGCACCTGCTAACAACCCCTTTTATCTTCGCATGTTAGTAAAGACGTTTAACCGCGGTCATTTGTTCCTGTTAGGGATAGACGATTACCGTCTGGGTGGCCGGCTGCCAGTCAAACCTGGCCCCTAACAGCTCCCCAACAGCCCGCAGGGGGATCATGGTGCGGCCGTTGACCAGCTGGGGCGCTACCTCCAGTTTAACCGGATTCCCGCTAAGTTTAGCCGTGGTCTGGCCGATAACCAGGGCAACCTCCCGCTCCCGCAGGCGGTAGGTGACCTCTTGGCTGGCCTGGTTCCAACCTACCTGGGCCCCCAGGGCTTCCCCCAGGAAACGGAAGGGAACCATGGTGCGGCCCTGGGTCAGGAAAGGAGCTACATCCAGGGTATAGGCCGTCTGGCCGACATAAGCGGTGGGCTGGCCGATGGTGAGGAATACCGGCTGGGGCCGGCTGGCCTTGACCTTGGCCAATCTTTTCTCCAGTTCCGCCACCTGGGCGCTAAGCTGTTCAATGGCCGTAGAGACCCCTGCCAGTTCCTGGGCCAAGTAAAGCCGGACATAACCCCTGGTGACCAGGGGGTCTTCCTTACTGCCCGGTTCGGGCTGGTTGGCCAGGGCCAATCCCCCTGCATAGGCCAAGGAGATGGCCATAATAAGTGCCAAAGGTTTTTTTATCCAAAGGGGCTTCTGCATCTGGTCCTCCGCAATTATTATCAGTATAGCAAAAAAAGTCAATTATGTTTTGCCTGGGCGATGGTTTTTTGTCCTCGTTTTTGTCCTCGTTGTATTTCAGGTATAATCTTCGACAACAAGGGTGGTTTTCCTGTCCGTTAAAAATGCAAATCTGCTGGAACCCAAGGAAATAATATACTCGGCAAGGGGATAAAATTGCATTATCATAATGAAGCCGAGTATGAAATTCGCTTTGAGGCCACGGTAAATCAATGAATAATTAGTGGCCTTGCTCATTATAGTACAAAATTTTTGGAATTAAATCCCCCTCGCCGGATGCAAAAGCATAAAAGGTAATTTTGCCAAAACCACATGACGGAAATTGTCATTTGTCCCAGTTTTCGGCCATTCTTATTACCTATGATGAAATTAAAAATTTTTTTTAAAGGTTGCAGGAATTCTTGCAGGAGCGTTGAATATAATCCAGCAAAACAAAGTCAGGCGGGTAAGATTGTGCGCTGTTTCACTTGATACATAGTTTAATAGCAGTATTATTTTTTACGCGGCTTGTACTTGTACTCACATTCTTAGGCAGGAAAGTGTTTATGAAAGGAGGCGTTGGAAAGGATGAGAGACACCACCACCTTACTCCAAAGAGAGCGTAATTACCTGTTAAAGCAGTGGATCAACGCCCGGGAGACAGAAAAGGCCCGCATCCTGATCAGGCTGATGGATATTGACGACCAGCTGGATGTTGACAAGAAGATGCCGGTGCAAAAACCCCGCAAGAAAGTCGTCTAAGCCTCTGGTTAGAAGTATCAATTAAAAGTTGTTTTGCCTAATTCTGGCGCAGGGCTAATTAGCCTGCGCCATTTTGCTGCCTGTATTGGTCAGGTGGTAAAGGATACTGCCCAGCCATTCCTCTGGCACTACCCGGGCAGTCCTCCCCTGCCAGGGCGCCGGAACTGTGGGGGCCAGGATCTTGGGAATGGCCCTGGTGTCTACCCCCCGGGCAATCTTGTAGTGGAGCCAGAGGTTTTCAGGGTTAATGGCGAAATCGGTTTCCAGGTAGCGCCAGAAAGTCAGCACAAGCTTGGGCAGGTGGAAAAAGTAGACCTGGGGCCTGGTCAGTTCGGCCAAAAGGGCGCCCATAATTTTTTCGTCGGCCGGGGTGACTTCCATGGTAAACAGGTCTTCCAGCTCCACCTTTTTATCGTTGACCACAATGGGATTAATAAACTTCTCCACTTCCTGCAGGACCCTCCGGTCAATGCGGATATAATAGTCCAGTTCCACTGAAAGGGCTTCGTTTGCGGCCTTGACCAGACCTTGGGGCCCTTCCTCCTGAAAAATGGTTTCCAGGGAGCGGGCCTGCCGGAGGGGCTTGCCGGGCACTGGCCGTTCAGGCGGGAAAAAGGTGTCGGTTGGAAAAAATACGGCGGCCGACTGGTAGCGGTCCCGGTAATTAATGCTGTAAACAGCGGCCATCAAGAGTTCCTGTTGGCTGGCCCCGATGAACAATACATTCAGGTTTTTTGTTAAGGGGTTAAGCCGGGGGTAGTCAGGGTAAACCTCATCCTCTGCCAGGTTTCCGTCAGGTTCTTTCACCGGACCTTTCTCCCCCTTGGCAGGGATTGGGGCAGTCCCCGGAGGGCCCGCTGAATTAAGGGATGGCCTGAATCCCGTTAAGGGAATGGGCTCCGGTTCCATCAGGTCATGGAGCTGGCCGCCAGCAAAGGGTTGTTCTTGATCTGCCAGGGGATTGGCCGTTTCCTCAGAAACGGCGCCGGGTATTTGCTCCTCATGGCTTTGCTCCCGTTCCACGAGCAAAAACTGGCAGAGAGACAGTATTACCAATAACAAGAAAATGCGCTTCAAACTTAGGACCTCCGTCGTAATCTTTAGGATAGCCAGACCAATTGTTGGCTTGCCGAGGCGTACCACAAGGAGTTTGTTTGAGCCGAGTGAACCAGCAAGCCGAGCTGAATATGAGGCCGGAGAGCCGGCCAAGCGGCAGGACGCCGCGAGTGGGCACAGGAGAGCAGGACCTTGAATGTGTCCGGAGCCTGGCGAAGGATGAAACATGAAGCCGGCTTGCTCCACGAAAGGGAATGACGGCGATGGTACCCTCGGCACGAATACGATAATACCCCGGGAAACGAAAATAAAGGGCTGCGAGCCCTTTACCATTATTACCTGTTCCTACCCACCCTATACGGTGGCATAGCAATCCTATTAAATTATGTTACTGTTCAGGTATTCAGAATTCAGGGTGCCCCGCGAATATGCCTCCAGCAGTTTACTAACCTCATGCGAAAGAAGTTTCAGAGATAAACCGCAAGCACGAACAAGTGTGCCTTCTGCCTACCGGCAAATCTTCAAATGTTTCCGCCGGTTCTCTCACCCTGGCTCCTGGCTCCTGGCTCCTGACTACTGACTCCTGGCTCCTGCCTCCTGAGTACTTGATCTTAAACCACCCGCTTGGTGCTGATGATGCCGTTCCCCTGCAGGACATGCAGCATGGACAGGGCCTTGCCGGTGCCAAGGGCCACACAGGAGATGGCGTTTTCGGCCACGTGGACAGGCAGCCCGGTTTCTTCTGCCAAGAGGGTATCGAGTCCATGCAAGAGGGCGCCGCCCCCGGTAAGGACGACCCCCTTATTAATTATGTCAGAAGCCAGTTCCGGCGGAGTTTTTTCCAGGACCTCCTTGACACCGCTGATGATGGCTTCTACCGGTTCCTGCAGGGCATCCCAGGTTTGCTCACAGGTGATGGAGATGGTTTTGGGGAGGCCGGTGACCAGGTCCCGGCCGCGAATTTCCATGGACCGGTTTTCCGTTTTTGCTTTGGGATAGGCTGACCCCACATGGATTTTCAATTCTTCGGCGCTCCGCTCGCCGATCATCAAGTTATATTCCCGGCGAATATAACGGACGATGGCTTCATCAAACTTGTCGCCGCCAACCCGCAGGGACTTGGAGACGACGATGCCGCCCAGGGAAAGGACGGCAATATCTGCGGTACCGCCGCCGACATCAACCACAATGGAGCCGCTGGGTTCGGCAATGTCCAGCCCGGCTCCCAGGGCAGCCGCCAGGGGTTCTTCAATCAGGTAGGCCTGCTTGGCCCCGGCCTGGATGGTAGCCTGGCGCACAGCCCGCTCTTCCACACTGGTAACCCCGGCTGGAATGCAGACCATCACCCTCGGTTTGAACAGAAACCGCCGGCCGCAAGCTTTTTCGATAAAATAGCGGAGCATTTTTTCGGTGGTGTCATAGTCGGCAATAACGCCTTCGCGCAAGGGACGGATAGCGATAATATTTCCCGGGGTACGCCCCAACATCCGCCGAGCTTCCGCGCCCACAGCAATAATCTGATTGGTAACCTTATCAATGGCAACAACAGAAGGCTCGTTTAAAACGATGCCCTTACCTTTGACAAAGACCAGCACACTGGCAGTACCCAAATCTACTCCGATATCCGTTCCCCAACCGAACATGAACCGCTCTCCTTCCCTCTTGCCTGCGAATAATGTAGTCTGGCGGTTAAATTCGGCAAGAGAGGGAAAAAACCCTTCCTACTTTAAAGAATCTTGGCTATCTTTGTATTTTTTCCTGGTAGCTTCCCCGCCCCGGATATGGCGCTCGGCCTTGTTCACTTCCAAGACCTGCCGCACGTTTTCTGCCAGGTCTTCGTTGATTTCCGGCAGCCGCTCGGTCATATCTTTATGAACGGTGCTTTTACTCACACCGAACACCTGGGCTGTCTTACGCACTGTGGCAGAGGATTCCAGGATGTAATGGCCAATTTCCAGTACCCGCTTGCGGATATATTCTTGCACAAGGGATTCCCCCTTTTCTTGATGCAAATTTTCTGCTTAATTTATATGAGGGGGAATCAGGAAAAAGACCTTAATATTAACAGGGTGCGACAGGGGACGGTTCTCAATCTGTCGCATTTTAGGCTCTGAAGATGATATCCTTACTGATGCCAAGAACCCGCGACAATTCTCTAACCGACATTGAAGACCTCTCCTTGATCTCCCTTAAGAC
>JBFLXH010000029.1:0-31786 GCA_040757295.1 Bacillota bacterium
CCCTGTCAAGGCACCGTGGAATAAATGGGAGGGCCCCGCTTGCGGGAGGGACCCGTTTATGCCGCGAAAGGCCTTGACAGGGCTATTACTATATCCTTTTTGATGGAGGTCAGGGAAACCTGACCTCCTGCCTTCCGGCGAGGATGGGGGCTTGGGGGCAAAGCCCCCAATAACCATTCCCTAAGTGACATTTTCACGAGATAATTAACTGCTTTTTGGGGGCTTTTTAGGTGACATTTTCACAGATTATTGACATTAATTTGTGCACAACTCTATATATAAAAAAGAGAACACCGGATAAAAAACCGACATTCTCTCATCATTGCCCAGTCTTAATTTTACTTCACACTGCGTAAAATAGACATGCCTGAACACTCTAATCTACGCACGCATTAAACATGTCCCCACACTCCATGTCCAGTACAACCGGACACGTCAATTTTATCTCTCAACACCTTATTTCTAAAATCGTTGCCATCTGTTGTGAAAGTAGTATAACGCGCAAAGTGCTGAAAACTAAGGATTTCTACGTATCTTTCCTTTGCATTCCTATTACGCACTCCACATGGTTTGGAAGATCGAAAAAATCTATTTCGAATTGTCTACCATTTGGTGCCTTCGCTTATGCAGTTTTACAGACTATCTTTTTTGTGAGTATCCATTTATCGGCAGGAAGAGAGGGGTTTTAGAGAGGAAACAAGAGCCCGCTGCATACCTGCAAACGGGCGGATTTCCTCCGAATTATTGAGCATCGTTATTCTCCGGCTGTCTCAGCCATGAAATCCTGCATACAATCGTCCATGTCCAGCAGGAAGGAGAACAGGAAGTATTGCCGGGCCCCCGGGTGGGTTGCCAGCAGATCCACATCCTCCGGAAATTCCATGCCTACGACATCATATAGAATTCGCAAGATGTCCAGCATTTCGTTTCCCCGGTTCTCACTGTATAGCTTGGTAAAAATGCTTGAAATTCTGTTTATGGCTTCGCTATTGTACCCGGAGAAGGTCCAGATGGTTTCAAGCAATGGGGCGGTCATGGCCCCGGATATGAGGTTGATTTTGTCCTGGCTGATTTCATTTTTTGAACTGAGGATGCCCTTGTTTATGAGCGCGTCATAGTTGATGCTATTTTCGTTCATGGTCTTTGCCTCCTTTGCAATCACACGTTTTTCCTTGTTTTTTCCCATAGGCTTTTATAGCCGTCCGCACAGTTTGATAACATTTTTACAACAATCCTTGAAAATCGCTGTTTTGCATATGGAAGAAAAAGGATAGATTTTGATAACAATTCGGATAACATTGATAACAATTCGGGCAGGGAATTCTTTTTCCGCCATGAAAAGGACATGAAAAAACCCACACAAACTTAGTGTTTATGCGGGTTTCCGCGTTCTGAATGGCGGAGAAGGTGGGATTCGAACCCACGTGCCCTTGCGGACAACCGCATTTCGAGTGCGGCGCGTTACGACCACTTCGCTACTTCTCCATGTTAAATTTTGACTGGCGCGGGCTCAAAATTATTATTTCGAGTCGAGCGCCTTAGACCAACTCAGCCATCTCTCCGTGTTTTATCTTAACTTAGCAAAAAAGCGCCGCATGATTTCCCGGCATTCATCTTCCATCACGCCTGGCACCACATGGACCTGGTGGTTAAACCGGGGATGTTGCACAAGGTTTATTACTGAGTCCACCGCTCCGGCTTTGGGATCTGTAGCCCCATAAACCAACACCGGAATGCGGGCCTGGACGATAGCCCCGGCACACATGGCACAGGGTTCCACTGTCACGTACAAGGTTGTAGCAACAAAGCGCCAACTGTTTAAAATTTTGGCTGCCGCCTGGATAACATTAATCTCCGCATGGCCTGTCGGATCCTGCAAAGTTTCCTTTGTATTGCGGCCCCTGGCGATTATCCTTCCTTCTTTGACCAGCACTGCCCCGATAGGTATCTCACCGCTGGCAAAAGCCTCTTCAGCTTCTCTTAAAGCTTCGGACATAAAAAAACGATGTTCCATAGAACCTTCCCTTAATAAGGGTTTCGTGGATTACAGGTCCGTTGTCCCTTATCCTGCGCAATAATAAAATGGTGCGCCCGGAGGGACTCGAACCCCCGGCACGCGGTTTAGGAAACCGCTGCTCTGTCCACCTGAGCTACGGGCACACGTTTGGGGGATAACTATTAACCTTATTATTAATGGTGCGCCCGGAGGGAATCGAACCCCCAACCTCCTGATTCGTAGTCAGTTACTCTGTCCGATTGAGCTACGGGCGCAAATAAATCTGGCGGAGAGAGCGGGATTCGAACCCGCGATACGGGTTTTGGCCCGTATAATCGCTTAGCAGGCGACCGCCTTCGACCTTCTCGGCCATCTCTCCGCATTCTTTTTCTGGCTGAAGGCTTAACCCTCTCGCCAGACGCATTAATTATTATATCCTATTTTATCATTAAGCGCAATTTAAAATTTTTCAAGTTGCCCTGGTAAATGGAGCCAGCAAGTCTCTCTCATTCTTCCGGTTTCAGCGCAGGAACGACGTTTAGTATATTATACGATTAGCAGATTGTGTCATAGTGTGGTCCCCCCTCTACAGTACCCCACACTATTATCTCATTTTCATTTTGTCATGTTCAGCACGACTTTGCGAAAAAGTTTTTCGCCTTACCCTGGCCGGGCCTTACCAGTTATGGATATGGATCATAAAACTCCTGCGTCCGCTCTGTGAGTGATCACGGGAGTGATCACGGGAGATTGACAGGAAAGATTCTGCGTGCTATACTCTTTTTTGCCGCAAGTTAATATCGGTGGAGGGGTGTCCGAGTGGTTTATGGAGCTGGTCTTGAAAACCAGTGATGCCTTTACGGGCACCGTGGGTTCGAATCCCACCCCCTCCGCCACCATAAAATAAGGATGTTCAATAGCTATTGTGACTGGAAGCATAACCTTGCCGTAATGGCAAGGCTATGCTTCCTTTTTTGCTTGTCAAAGATATGTGTTTCCGTAAGCCCGGCCGTCAATTATTTTGTAGTTATAAAGCGCGTAGAGGATTGTTCAGTAACTTACGCTGAATACGTGCTGCATGCGCATCACCATGTAAGGATCGACCTTTTTGGTAAAACGGAACATTTCATAAAAAACCCTCCTTACCCCTCCGGGGGACAGGAGAAAGGCCCCCGCGAAGGATTCCGCGAACCCAGTGCTGACCCACACCTGAAATAAATTGGAAAAATTCTTCCCTGAACTTTGTGAAATGTCACACTTAGTGAAATGTCACACTTATTTTCCTATTCTTACATGGTCCTCTTGCACTGAAAAATTGTGAAAAATAGTGCAATATCAAAGCAGAGGGTTTACAGAAAAGTCCTCCATGGTTAAGAAAAACTGCCAAGCTGCTTCACTACTTATTTAACTGGGAGGGAGGCTTATTTATGGATACTACAAGAAAAACTGCAAAAAGTGCAAAAAATTCTTGACAAGTTCGAAGGTAAGACATCCCACCTAATTGCCATTCTCCAAGAAGTCCAAGAAGAATACCGTTTTCTTCCCGAAGAGGTACTGACCTATATCGCTACGGCTATGAGGCTTTCCCCCGCCACGGTATTTGGTGTTGCTACTTTTTACACCCAGTTTTCCCTGGCTCCGAAAGGAAAGTATATCATTAAGGTCTGCGATGGGACAGCCTGCCATGTAAAAGGTTCCGAACCCCTTCACTTTACTCTCCGGCAAGCGCTTTCTCTTCCTGTGAAATCACCAAAAAAGGTACGGCATCAGCATTACTAAATTAAGCCCGAATATACTCCACCCCGCCCATGTATGAGCGCAGGACTTCCGGGATGCGGACGGAGCCGTCTTCCTGCTGGAAGTTCTCCAGAATAGCTGAGACTGTCCGCCCAATGGCCACCCCCGAGCCGTTTAGGGTATGCACATACTGGGGTTTGGCCTTGGGGGCCGGGCGGTAGCGGATGCCCGCCCGCCTGGCCTGAAAGTCCTCAAAGTTGCTGCAGGAGGAGATTTCCTTATAGGCGTTGAAGCTGGGCAGCCACACCTCCAGGTCATAGGTTTTGGCGGCAGAAAAGCCCAGATCCCCGGTGCAAAGGACCACTACCCGGTAGGGCAGCTCCAACAGCTGTAAGACCTTTTCTGCATCAGCCGTAAGTTTTTCCAACTCGTCATAGGAAGTTTCAGGAGTAGCAAATTTCACCAGCTCCACCTTGTTAAACTGGTGCTGGCGGATTAAACCCCTGGTATCCCTGCCTGCCGCGCCAGCCTCAGCCCTGAAGCAAGCGCTGTACGCAGTTAAATAGATGGGTAGGGTCTCTGCCTCCAATACTTCCTGGCGGAACATATTGGTCACCGGAACCTCAGCTGTGGGTATTAAGTAATAGTCAGTCTTCTCCACCTTAAACATGTCTTCTTCAAACTTGGGGAGTTGACCGGTGCCGATCATGCTCTCCCGGTTGACCATAAAGGGCGGGATGATTTCCGTATACCCATGCTGGCCCGTATGCAGGTCCAGCATGAAGTTGATTAGGGCGCGCTCCAGCCTGGCGCCTAAACCCTTATAGAAGGTGAACCTGGCCCCGGTTACTTTGGAACCCCTCTCAAAATCGAGGATATCCAAAGCCTCGGCCACTTCCCAGTGAGGCCTGGGGTCAAAACCGAACTTGGGTGGCTCCCTCCAAATCCGCATCACGGGGTTGTCCACACTGTCCTGACCAACAGGTACCGAAGCATGGGGCAGGTTAGGCAAGGTTAAGAGCGCCTGCTCTATCTCAGCCTCCAGCTCTTTCAGGCTTTCGTCCATCTCCTTGATTTTCTGGGACACTTCCCGCATATCGGCAATCTGTGCCGAGGCATCTTTACCGGCAGTTTTCATCAGGGCAATCTCTTCCGAAACCGTATTGCGCCGGTTCTTAAGTTGCTCTACCTCGGCAAGCTGACGCCGCCATTTTTCATCCAAGGCCAAGAACTCAGCCAAGCTGACTTGGGCCCCTCTTTTCTTAAGCCCTTCTGCCACTATTTCCGGATTAGCCCGGACAAATTTCAGGTCCAGCATCCTACCAACCCCGTTTCAGCCATTTTTTGGAATTATTCCGCAATATTTTCTTAACTCATTATAAAGCATATCCAATAAATTACAAGCTTAATTCATTAATTACAGCTGCACATATTTCACATCCAGCACTCCATCGATCCCTTTGATTTCCTCCAGGAGGTCCAGGGAAATGGAATTGTCAACAGTTAAAAACATGACCGCTTTTCCGCCAGGCTCCCGGCGCCCTACTTGCATTCCCGCGATGTTAACCCGATGGTCTCCAATCAGGGTTCCCACCGGGCCAATCAACCGCGGGCGGTCAATGTGGCCGATCACCAGAATATGTCCTTCCGGCACGGCATCAACCGTATAGCCATCAAACCTGACAATCCTAGGCTGGTTGTTGCGGAACAGGGTGCCGGAGACGTGTTTTTCGCACTTATCAGTCTTCACGGATATGGAGATTAGGTTGGCATAATCCTCCAGTTCCATAGATTTGCTTTCGACCACTCTGATGCCGCGGCTTTTTGCTACCAGGGGCGCATTAACATAATTTACCGCTTCCTGGAGAGCAGGCTTCAGCATTCCTTTAAGCAAGGTGTTGGTCAGGGACGTCAGGTCATAGCGAGACAGTTCCCCATTGTATTTGATTTCAACCTGGTGAATGTGTCCTGAGACAACCTGGCCGGCAAACTTCCCTAACTTTTCGCACAACCCCAGAAAGGGCTCCAGGACCTGTCTCAGCTCGGGCTTAATGGAAGGAATATTAACAGCATTAAGGACAATCTCGCCCCGCAACGCCCGCAGGATGTCTTCGGCCACATCTACCGCCACATAAACTTGGGCTTCTTCTGTAGAAGCGCCTAAATGGGGCGTAACTATCACATTATCCAAGGAAAACAGGGGACTGTCCGTGATGGGTTCGTGCTCAAACACATCGATAGCCGCTCCGGCTAACTTGCCGGAAACCAAGGCATCGTAAAGGGCTTCCTCATCCACAATACCGCCGCGAGCTACGTTCAGCACCCGTGCTCCCCCCTTCATTTTGGCGAATTCCCGGTGGCTTAATAAGTGGTAGGTCTCCTTGGTTAAGGGTAAGTGAGCAGTGATAAAGTCCGCTTCAGCCAATATCCGCTCAAAATCCGCCAGTTCTACCCCCATTTGAATGGCCCTTTCCTCTGAAACGAAGGGGTCGTAAGCCAACACCTTCATGTCCAGGCCCCGGGCCCGCCGGGCCACCTCTCCGCCGATCTTGCCCAGCCCCAAAACTCCCAGGACCTTATTGCGCAGTTCGATCCCCATGAACTTCTTCCGCTCCCAGGTGCCGGCCTTCAACAGGCTGCTGGCCTGAGGCAGGTTGCGGGCCAGGGCCAGCATCATGGCGAGGGTATGCTCCGCAGCGGCCACGGTATTGCCTTCGGGGGAGTTGACTACCACAATCCCCCTTTCGGTGGCTGCTTCCACATCGATATTGTCCACACCTACCCCGGCTCGTCCGATTATTTTGAGCTGGGTGGCCGCCTGGAGGATTTTCCTGGTCACCTTGGTTTCGCTTCTGACAACCAGGGCGTGGTATTCACCGATAATGGCGGTCAAGTGGTCTTCGGACAGCTTGGTGCGGACTTCTACCTCCAGCCCGGGAGCCTCCCGCAAACAGGCTAAACCCTTCTCGGATACGGGGTCGGCAATGAGCACCTTCATGCTAACCACTCCTCCTTGCCAGGATTACTTGCTGGGCCGCAGCCACTCCCGCCCCGGGCCGAACCGGCAGGTTCAACTCCTGCATGACCAGTTCCAGGGCAGCAAGGGCAGCCAACAGGTCTGTCAGTTGCACATAGCCCAGGTGACCGATGCGGAAAACCTCTTCTTTTAATTTTCCCTGACCGCCGGCAAGGATTACGTTGTATTTTTCCCGCAGAGGCTTGGTGATATCGGAAGGTTTTAATCCAGCCGGCACGCGAACAGCAGTAACTGCCGGCGACGCTATCCCATCCGGCGCCAGGAGTTCCAAGCCTAAGGCCCTTACCCCGGCCCTCACTACGTCCCGGTAGAAAGCATGGCGGGCAAGGCAGGCTTCCAGCCCTTCTTCTTTAACCATTTTTAATGACTCATAAAGACCCTTAAACAGGGAAACTGCCGGAGTATAGGGGGTTTGGCTTTGAGCCAGGTTATCCCTCGCCGCCACCAGATCAAAGTAGTAACGGGGGCTTTTGTTTTGAGCTGCTTTCTCCCAAGCTCGCGGGCTCACACTGACCATAGCCAATCCAGGTGGAAGCATAAAGGCCTTTTGCGACCCGCTGATTACTACATCCAGATTCCACTCATCGGTTTTCAGAGGCGCTGCAGCCAGGCCGCTGATAGAGTCCACAATCAATAAAGCCGGATGATCTCCCTTGGCCTTACTGATTGCAGCAATGTCGTTTAGCACTCCTGTCGATGTCTCATTGTGCTGCACTAAGACTGCCTTGATCTCCCGGCTGGTATCAGCCGCCAGGGTGTCTGCCACTACCCGGGGATCAACGGCGGTTCCCCAGGTGAACTCCGGCGCGATAACTTCTATCCCATAGATTTTACAGATTTTTTTAAACCTGTCGCCGAATTGACCGACAGATAAAACCAGGGCTTTGTCACCAGGGAAAAGGAAATTGGCGACAGCCGCCTCCATGGCGCCAGTTCCAGAGGATGTTAAAACAAGCACATCATTTTGAGTCTGATATATTTCCTTTAAACTTTTAGAAACTTCTTGCAACAGGGTTTTGAATTCTGGGCCCCGGTGATTGATGGCCGGCGCGCCCATTGCCCGCAAGACTCTTTCCGGTACAGGAGTTGGCCCGGCTAACAGCAAAACTTGCTTCTCCCACATTCATTATTCCTCCTAGAAAATTATTAATTTTATTGACTTTGTGTTTTTAGATTGATCAGCTGAAAAAATAAAACCCCCCCTTCCCGATGTACTACATCAGGGACGAGAGGTTTTTTCCCGCGGTGCCACCCTTATTGGCAACTGCCTGCAACAGAACAGCTGCCCCCTTGGCATGCTTAACGGACATGACCGGAACGGCTTACTTCAGCTAAACGAGGACTATTGAAAAGTCGAACCCTCGGTTAATGAATTTTTCGCCGTCCACTTGGGGGTGCTCTCCGCCTCGTTTGGGACGCTGGTTTCCACCAACCACCAGCTCTCTGTAAGACCCCAGACAAGGGTACCTTTCCCCCGCATCGTGTTTGCTTATGAAGCCTGGAAAATAAATTTGATCCGAATTATACAACAACCAATGTGCGCTGTCAATGGACAATTGCCCACAGGGGATGTATTTTTACCCGATCAGGCTTAAGAAATAACGGTGCACCCGCTCATCTTTGGTCAGTTCTGGGTGGAAGGAACAGGCCAGGAGATTGCCCTGCCGTACCATTACTATTTTATCATCATGAGAAGCCAGGACTTCCACATTCGGTCCAACCTGATCTATATATGGAGCCCTAATAAACACCCCAAGAAAAGGGGTCTTGTCCAGGCATTTGATAGCTAACGGCATTTCAAAGCTGTCCACCTGGCGGCCATAGGCATTCCGTATCACCCGGATGTCCATCAGAGCTAGCCGGGGCTGCTGGCTGCCGGCAATTTCTTTGGCCAATATAATCATCCCGGCGCAGGTGCCAAAAATGGGGAAGCCTTCCTGGCCTTTTTGGCGCAAAGGCTCCATCAGTTCCCAGTCATTTAACAGTTTGCCAATGGTAGTACTTTCTCCCCCAGGCACGATAATCCCCTTGATCTCCTCCAGGTGATGGGGCCGGCGCACCTCTATAACCTCACAGCCGCAGCGCTCCAACATCTGCCTATGCTCCCGGAAAGCTCCCTGCAAGGCCAAAACTCCGATTTTCATCTTTTCTCCTCCCACACCTAAAGAGCCTACCAGCCCCTGTCTTGCATCCGTTCTGCCAGCGCCAAGGAGGAAATCTCAATCCCCGGCATAGCCTCGCCCAAATCCTTGGATACTTCTGCCAAAATTTTTGGATCATTGTAATGGGTAGTGGCCGCAACAATCGCTTTAGCCCGGGCAACCGGATCTTTTGACTTGAAAATGCCGGACCCGACAAAAACCCCATCTACCCCTAACTGCATCATCAAGGCGGCATCCGCCGGGGTGGCAATTCCCCCTGCGGCAAAATTTACTACCGGCAGCTTACCGGTCTGGGCAACCTGAACCACCAGGTCATAAGGCGCACCCATATTTTTGGCCACGGTCATCAGTTCTTCTTTCGGAAGAGCGGCAAGCTTTCTGATTTCCCCTATTACCATCCGCGCATGGCGTACTGCTTCCACCACATTGCCAGTCCCGGGTTCTCCCTTGGTCCTGATCATGGCAGCGCCTTCGCCGATCCGGCGCAGGGCTTCACCCAGGTTGCGGGCACCGCAGACAAAAGGAACTTTAAATTCATGCTTATTGATATGATAATCCTCGTCTGCAGGGGTTAATACTTCGCTTTCATCTATGTAATCAACCCCGAGGGCCTCCAAAACTTGCGCTTCTACAAAATGCCCAATCCGGGCCTTGGCCATTACCGGAATGGATACTGCCTCCATGATGCGCAGGATTACAGTGGGGTCAGCCATCCTGGCAACGCCGCCGGCAGCCCTGATATCGGCCGGAACTCTTTCTAATGCCATTACTGCGCAGGCTCCAGCCTCTTCTGCTATCTTGGCCTGCTCGGGGGTGGTAACATCCATGATTACTCCACCCTTCAGCATTTCGGCCAAGCCTTTTTTTACAGCCCATGTACCCGTTTCAACCAATTTTATTACCTCCTCAAGCCTTGATGCTTATCCTCAAACTATCTTATTATTTTACCTCAAATCACCGTTTCCCACAAGCAACTAATTTACTCTTTACTCTTCCTCTTCCGTACGATGATGGACTTTGGCTACCGCAACTACTTTTTGGTTTGCATCCAGGCGCATCAGGGTCACGCCCTGGGCAACCCGGCCAATAATTGAGATGTCGCTGACAGCCATGCGGATTATTACTCCTTCATTGGTGATAATCAGAATCTCGTCTTCCGGTTTGACTACCATTATTGAGACTAAGGAACCGTTACGGTCAGTAGTTCGGATGCCAATTACTCCTTTTCCGCCCCTGCCTTGGGCCCGGTACTCCGTCAAGTTAGTCCGCTTGCCATAACCTTTTTCTGTTACTGCCAGCAAATCTCCGCCTTCCTCTACCCTGTCCACTCCAATCACCGCATCCCCCTCCTCCAGGGTAATGCCCTTTACTCCCTTGGCGGTACGGCCCATTGAGCGAACCTCATCTTCGGAAAACCGGATGGCCAGGCCTTTCTGAGTGCCCAGCAAAATATCCATTGTGCCATCTGTAAGCAAAACCCCAATCAGTTCATCGCCCGGTTCCAGGGAAATTGCAATTATTCCGTCCTTACGGGAAGAATCAAACTCGTTTAAGAGGGTTTTCTTAACTGTGCCATGCCTTGTAGCCATAAAGAGAAAGGATTCGTCCTCGAACCGGCGGACAGGTATTACGGCAGTAATGTGTTCCTCGGGGGAAAGGTATAGGAGGTTAACAATAGCCATTCCTTTGGCATGCCGACCTGCTTCAGGCAGTTCATGGACTTTTAAGCGGAATACCTTTCCCTTATTAGTGAAAAACAGCAGGAAATAATGAGTTGTGGTCACAAATAGGTGCTGCACAAAATCCTCGTCTCTGGTAGTTAACCCTGAAACTCCCCTGCCCCCCCGTTTTTGGCTGCGGTAGGTGTCGGCAGGAGTCCTTTTCACATAACCCCGGTGGGTAATGGTGATGACCATTTTTTCTTCAGCAATCAAGTCTTCTGCTTCCAGCTTCTCTTCTTCGGAGACAATAGCCGTCCGGCGAGGATCGCTGTATTTTTCTTTGATCTCCGTTAATTCGTTTTTGATTATCTCCAGCACAAGCCGTTCATTCGCCAGAATCTCTCTCAGCCTGGCAATGGTTTTAATCAGTTGGGCATATTCATCCTCCAGTTTTTTCCTTTCCAACCCCGTCAGCCTGTGCAGGCGCATATCCAGGATGGCCTGGGCCTGGATTTCTGACAATCCAAACTGTTCCATCAGGCCCTGGCGCGCTGTTTCCACATTTTCAGAACTGCGAATAACCCGAATTACCTCGTCTAAATGATTTAGAGCAATCCGCAGGCCTTCCACCACATGAGCCCTCGCCTCAGCCTTGCCCAGGTCAAACCTGGTCCTGCGGGTAACTACTTCTTTTTGATGTTCCAGGTAATGCTGCAGCAGGCTCTTCAGGTTGAGCACCTTGGGTTTCCCGTCGACCAGAGCCAGCATGATCACGCCAAAAGTATCCTGCATTTGGGTGTGCTTGAACAACTGGTTTAAGATTACGTTGGCATTGGCATCCCGCCTGAGTTCAATAACCACCCGCATACCGGTGCGGTCGGATTCATCCCGCAGGTCACTAATCCCTTCAATCTTTTTCTCCCGCACTAATGCCGCAATCTTTTCCACCAGCCGGGCTTTGTTAACCTGGTAAGGGAGTTCGGTTACCACTATCCGGGATTTGCCGCCCCCCGCCTCCTCGATTACAGTTTTGGCCCGCACAACTATGCTTCCCCGCCCTCTGTGATAGGCGTCTTTAATGCCCTGTTTCCCAATAATGATACCGGCGGTTGGAAAATCAGGCCCCTTAATATTTAAGGTTAACTCATGGATGCTGATTTCAGGTTTGTCGATTAAACGGACCAAGGCATCGACAACTTCACCCAGGTTGTGGGGCGGGATGTTGGTAGCCATCCCCACAGCGATGCCAGAGGCTCCGTTTACCAAGAGATTAGGAAAGCGGGCCGGAAGGACAACAGGCTCTTTCATGGATTCGTCATAGTTTGGAATCAGGTCTACCGTTTCCTTATCGATATCCCGCAAGAGTTCAATAGCAATTTTAGACAGGCGGGCTTCCGTATAGCGCATCGCCGCCGCGGCATCCCCGTCCACCGAACCAAAATTCCCATGGCCATCAATTAAGGGATACCTGGTGGAAAAAGGCTGGGCCAATCTAACCATGGCATCATAAACAGCAGTGTCCCCGTGGGGATGGTATTTAGCTAAGACGTCCCCAACTACCCTGGCGGATTTTTTATGGGGCTTGTCCGGCTCCATTCCCATTTCGTACATGGCGAATAAAATCCGCCTATGCACCGGTTTGAGTCCGTCCCTAACATCCGGCAAAGCCCTGCCCACAATAACACTCATGGCATAATCTATATAGGACCGCTTCATTTCGTCTTCAATCGGGATTGGCATAATCTTTCCATGGGCATATTCCCCTGTCAAAACAATCACCTCTTTTCCCATCACCCAAAAAACAACGGGTCTACAACTATACTGCGGTTTTTTGGGATTACCTAGAATAGTATAACAAAAATGCCCGCATATGCAAACATAGCTCATTTTAAGAGCGGCTACGGCTCTGTATTAACTGGCCCCCTATGGGATTAACCAGTTCTTGGCTCCGGCAAACCGGAGCTAAGAACTGGTCGAATCTAATCACGAGCGGGGTAAACAATCCCCCGCAAAAAGCCAAGACCCGGTTGAACGACGCGAAGTATTCTGAATTCTGACTACTGCCCTGAAAATAAATCGGTACCATTTTCCACCATCTGATGGTGAAGCGAAGCTTCATGAGCGTCTGAATTCTGAATACCTGAACAGTAAGAAAATATAAAAATAACTATTGACTGGCATTTATTCCCATGGTAATATCTGACACACAACAGGCTGTTCGCAAAGGGGGATTGAGCAATGAAACTCTTATCCATCGTAATACTAAGCCTATTCTTATTCTTTCATCTCCAGTGGAAAAGAATTAACTGCAATATTCCCAAGAGCCCGGTCAATTTGTCAAGTAAAAATAATCCTTTTTATATGCAACCTTTAAAACCTTTGCTTGCTTTTTTTTCATTAAACCCATACCAATTAGTCTACAGTTTATTACCTAAGGATAAGGTAGTGTTCCGCCTGCCGGATTGGCGGCACGCCTACTTCCCCAATGGACCCCCATGAGTTGGGTCGTTTTAACCATATTCAGGCGTTACAAAGGCCGGCATCGAGAAATGGGGGCTCCGGCATATCAGAAGCCGATAAAGAGGCTATCGATTGAGATTATTGGTGCCGCGAGCCCCTGCACTGCCAGCAAAGGGCGCCCTTTGACAAAACCCTTGCTTGGAAACCAATTTGTCCGCACTCATTTTATTTTCAAAAACAAGGAGGTTAGCTCAAAAAAAAACTGAATATTGCGTGGCCCCCAAGGGCCTTTTTTGTTTTGCAAAAATATAAGACCGGTTATCCCAAACCGGTCACGCAATACCCAGCCTTAATTGGTGAAAATTTTTTAAATGAGGCGAAGAAAAACTTGCGCAATATTAAAGTAAAGCAAAAGCCCAATGGCATCTCCGATGGTAGTTATTAAAGGGGCAGATGCCACCGCGGGGTCAACCCTGAACAATCGGAAACCAAATGGCAAACTCATGCCTACAATATTGGCGCACACAACCGTGAAAAAGATGGCGCTACCCACGGCAATTCCAAGGGAAAAGTTTGATGTAAGAAAAAAGGCCAGAAAGCACGCTCCGGTACCTAAACCTAGCCCCAGCAGAGCGCCGGTACCGATTTCCTGCATAACGAACATCAGAAACCTGCCTGTGCCTATCTCGCTCGTCGCTAGGCCCCTCACCGTCAAGGTAGCCGTTTGGGAACCGGCATTCCCGGCAGTTCCCATAATTAAGGGGATAAACATGGCCAATGCTGTCATGGTGCTGAGGGCCTCCTCCCCCCAATCGGTATTTCTACAGCCAATAGATCCATGTTAGGGTGCCTGCCCAGGCCAGAGCCAACCCTGTTAACCCGCTGCCCAAAAGGTACCAGGATCCTTGGGCAACTTCTCCATCCTCCCACAGCCTAACTGTTTCATACATAAAAGTGGAAAAAGTTGTGTAAGACCCTAGAAAGCCTGTTGCCGTTAACAAAAGAAGTTCCTTTTCAAAAGGGAACATGCTGTTGACTAGCACGGCAAGCAGGCTGAAAACAAAAGCTCCTGAGGCATTGACGATAAAAGTTCCCAAAGGGAAAGAGGTATTAACCCTCTCGCTAATCCAGGTTATCACAAGGAAACGGCAAATGGCGCCAAGAAATCCGCCTGCCCCAACCCATAAAAAATCCAAACTTCTAAGGCCTCCTTTAATCAATCTGCCTCATGCTCCAGTTTTTTCTTCCCCTTTTTAACCACGGTCGAAAGATGTCTTCCAAGCCCCATGCCGGCAATAGTTAGAAGCAAACCCAAGAACATACTCCCAATAAGATAAGTTAGGGACATCCCCCGGCTCCCGGCCAGAAACAAGGTTAAGCCTTCGTGAACGTACGTAGAAAAGGTTGTAAAGGAACCTAAAAACCCGGTTGCGACTGCCATCCTTACAGCCGGACTGACCATTAACCATTCTAGGGCCAGGATCATAAAAAAGCCCAAAAGAAAGCTACCTAGAAGGTTTTCCGCGAATGTTGCCCAAGGAAACATTTGCAGAGGTTTTTGGGCAGCCAGAAATTGGCTGAGACCATAACGGGATACAGCCCCCAGGAAACCTCCCCATCCGATGTAAAGCAGCATTTTCTTCTTCCCCTTACTAGACAAACCATGTTGGTTAATTTCCTTCACTACCTACCGTCGTTTCAACCTTTGTGATTCCGCTGATGATAAAACTTTTCCTCTTTCAATAGTTGACAGCCACAACTGATACAAACCCGTTGAACCGCCTGCCTGACCTGAACATAAAAATTCCCAAGAGATTTCAGCCCAGTTACCAACTCCGGGGAAACCTTGCCGGAGCCCGCAGTATTATCATTACGGCATCCCCTGATGCCTTGCTGCCAGCAAAATAGATTTCCGATTAAAGCTCCCCCTTTCAGCCGATCGTTTTTTTAACAGTCCCTAACCAGTTTTAATTTTACCCACGCCAAAAAATCTAAAAAGAAAACCATTTCATCCGACAGATCTACGTTGTTGTGAATAAATAAACTGATTCCATGGGATTGGTACAACCTGTATTGCTCCAAATCTGACGGCCGGCCCACTAAACCTAGCAGGCCCTGTCCTGGAGTAATTCATCAGCCGGGTATTTCCGCCTGCTCAATATATAAAGACCCCCCGTTTTTCCGGACATGGTTTATGGCATATTCATCCAGCCAAAACAAAGCTTGCACCGACCCCACCGTCCTTTTGCAATTTCAGGTATTATTTTAATTCTAAACTACTGGAGAAAAACCTGCTCCTCTTAGGAATATCCCATAAGCACACGGAAAAAGGCAAAAAAGCTTCCCTAATACTGATTTAGCCAGCACATATTTGAGCCTACTGCCGCAGTACAGATAAATATATTCTGTTTCTTGGCGAAAGAGGTTTTATTTAACAGCATCGTTTTTTTATTTATTCCCTTGCCTTGTTCAATTTATGGAAACAAAAACTGAGTATAAACGTCTAAAGAAGAAAAACCCTGGGGGTGTGATACCTTGAAAAAATCGTTTCCTTTGTTTTTCTATGTTGCATTGATATTCATACTGGTATTGTTCATTGCCTCCACATCTTTACTGGCTTCAGAACGGGCTGTTAGCGAAGTTAAAATCTATTTGCGGGGTGAGCCATTGGTCTTTGATGGGCGTCCTGCGCTGGTCAATGGCCGGCTCCTGGTGCCCTTAAGAGGAGTTTTTGAGGCTTTGGGAGCCGAGGTAAATTGGGACCCTAAAGACCGCACTATTACTGCCATCAGAGACTCTGTAACAATCCAACTGGCTATCAACAAAAAAACCGCCTTCATCAACGGTCAAAGCATGGCTTTCGATGCAGCGCCTGCAATTGTCAACGGGCGAACAATGGTTCCCCTCAGATTTATCAGTGAGGCTTTAGGTGAACTGGTTATTTGGGATGAAGCAACCAGGTCGGTTTTTATTAAAGAAAAACCAGCTTTGCCTGTTGTCGGTTCTTACGCAAATTTAAAGAAACTGCTGGCTCAAGCTGAAGAACAAAACTCCTCCAGGTTTAGAACCATGAAAATCCCATTATCTGTAGACGCCGTTGCCGTCCAGGAGCAAACTAAGGCCAGCGCTCCGGCTGCTCCAGGCGCCGATGCTGGAGTCCCCGATTTCTCAACTACCAATATCCAGGTCCAAGGTGTTGACGAAGCCGATATCGTAAAAACTGATGGAAGATATATCTACCAGGTTAACAACCAAAGGATCGTTGTGGCAGAAGTTTATCCTGCTAACAGCATGAAGGTCGTTAACATTGTAAACTTCAAGGGAGAAAACTTTTCACCCCAGGAATTGTATGTGGATGAAAGCTACCTGGTGGTTATCGGCTCCTCCTACTCCAGGGTACCTGTTCCGCCGGTACCGCGGGAGGAAATTAGCCGCAGACCTCAAATATACCCTCCACCCTATTACTCCCGCCAGGCCATGAGCGCTTTTATCTATGACCTGAAAGATAAGAGCAATATCAAGCTGGTGCGGGAGGTTGAACTGGAAGGAAACTATGTTTCTTCCCGGAAAATTGGCTCATCCCTGTATCTGGTCGCCAACAAATACCTTGATTACTACTACATCATGAATAATGAACCCACAGATAAGGTTACTCCCGCCTACAGGGACTCGGCCGGGAAAGGAGATTTCGTAAACATCGGTTTTGAAGAGATCCGTTATTTCCCAGGATGTGTTAACCAAAATTACCTGCTCATAGCCGGTTTAAACCTGGATAGGCTTACAGAAGAAGTAAAGGTGGATGCTTATCTGGGGGCGGGACAAAGCATTTATGCTTCAAGGGATAATTTATATGTGGCAGTTACTCAGTACAAGTTTGATCAAGTCATGCCAGAACCAAAAGACAGCTTGCCGCGTTTGATTCCTCAGCCGCTCGGCAAAGCCAGTACCGTGGTATACAAGTTTGGCTTGCGCCAGGGTAAAGCTGATTATTTGGGCAAAGGAGAAGTCCCTGGAACAATCCTTAACCAGTTTTCCATGGATGAGCATAAGGGTTATTTCCGGATCGCTACAACTACGGGGGATATCTGGCGGACCGATGAGCATACCTCCAAAAATAATGTATACATCCTTGATGGGGAATTACAGTTGACCGGGAAGATTGAGGATATTGCTCCGGGGGAGAAAATTTACTCGGTAAGGTTCATGGGAGACCGGGGTTATATGGTTACCTTTCGGACTGTTGATCCCTTTTTCGTAATCGACTTAAAAGACCCCAAAGCCCCTAAAATCCTTGGCTTGCTAAAAATTCCGGGCTATAGCGACTACCTGCACCCCTATGATGAAAACCATATTATCGGCTTTGGCAAGGATACTATTGAATTAACCCAAAAGGACTGGCAAGGGCGAGAAACAGGAACAATGGCTTTTTACCAGGGTATGAAGATGGCCGTTTTTGACGTTAGGGATGTGGCTAACCCAATAGAGAAATTTAAAGAAATGATTGGGGACCGGGGAACTGAATCAGAACTGCTCCATAATCACAAAGCCTTGCTTTTTGCCAAGGACAAAAAACTGTTAGCCTTTCCGGCAACAATTATGGAGATAAAGCAGCAGCAAGACCATTACAAAGGCTTTCCCGCCTATGGGGAATTTACCTTCCAGGGAGCGCTGGTTTACCATATCGATATGGACACAGGATTTTCTCTTAGAGGCAAGATTACCCACTTAACCGCCGAAGATTATCAAAAGTCCGGCAGGCACTGGTACGGCAGCGACAGGAATGTGGAACGGATCCTTTTCATTGGGGATACCCTTTATACCCTGTCAAAAGAGATGATCAAAGCAAATGGTCTAAAGGATTTGCGGGAAATTAACACCCTGAAAATCCCTAAATAAAAAGTGATTATGGCTGCCCCGCTTCTTGGAGCGGGGTTTCTTTTTGCCCACCAACTAACCGCCCCAAAAAATCCCCATAACTTAAACCCCTTGAAGTAAAATCCTGGCACTGCTTCTGTACATTCTGGCGCCGGTACAGAAGAATAGAAAGACCACCACTTCTTTTACCAGCTTCAGCAGTTTCTCAAACCGGGTTGCTCCTGCTGAATATCCCGTTACATAAATACCCCGCACTGCGTCCGGATAGGAAAACTTTAATTTAGGTTCGTCTTGAACAGGCTTTTCCCCTCTGGTTCTTTTTCACCTGTTTATTTGGTGTACTCTAAACAGCGGCCCTTTTTTTTTAAATATCCAGGTTCCTTACTTCTTTGGCATGGTTTTCAATAAATTCCCTTCGTGGTTCAACCTTTTCTCCCATGAGGGTACTGAAAATATAATCTGCCTTGATGGCGTCTTCCAAAGATACCTGGAGAAGTGTCCTGGCTTCAGGGTTCATGGTAGTTTCCCATAACTGCTCCGGATTCATTTCCCCCAATCCTTTATACCGTTGAATTGAATAATTTTCCCGGCCAATTTTTGCTAAAACCTTCTCCAGCTCACTATCGCTGTACACATAGATTTCCTGCTTACCCTTTTTAACTTTATAGAGGGGCGGCTGGGCGATAAACACATAACCGGCTTCAATTAATGGCCTCATAAACCGGTAAAAGAAGGTTAACAGCAATGTTCTTATATGAGAACCGTCCACATCAGCATCTGTCATTATAACTGTTTTGTGATACCTGGCTTTCGAAATTTCGAAATCATCGGCTATGCCAGTGCCGAGAGCAGTGATCAGAGCCCGGATTTCCTCATTACCTAAAATTTTATCCAGCCTGGCTTTTTCCACATTTAAAATTTTACCACGTAAAGGCAAAATTGCCTGAAAGTTGCGGTCCCTTCCTTGTTTGGCCGAGCCTCCGGCTGAATCGCCTTCCACAAGGTATATTTCGCTTTTAGCAGGGTCCCTGGAAGAACAATCCGCCAGTTTACCAGGCAGAGAGCTAACCTCCAAAGCATTTTTTCTTCTGGTTAATTCCCGGGCTTTTCTAGCAGCTTCTCTAGCTCTGGCAGCTGTAATAGCTTTTTCAGTTATCTTTTTTCCTAATGAAGGGTTTTCTTCTAAAAATGCCCCCAATCCTTCTCCGAGCACCGTATCAACTATACCCCTCACTTCGCTGTTGCCAAGTTTTGTTTTCGTCTGGCCCTCAAACTGGGGGTCTTTTACCTTTACACTTACAATCGCTGTTAAGCCTTCTCTAATATCTTCCCCTGAAAGGTTGCTTTCATTTTCTTTTAGATAATTATGCCTTCTGGCGTAGTCATTGATCACCCTGGTCAATGAAGTTTTGAAACCGGCTTCATGAGTGCCCCCTTCTTGGGTATGAATATTATTAGCGTAAGAAAATACACTCTCTACATAACCATCATGATACTGCATTGCAATCTCAACCCAGACATTATCTTTTACCGCGGAAAAGTACAAGGGCTTTGGATGGAGCGAGTCTTTGGTTTTATTTAAGAAACGGACAAAATCAATAATTCCGCCCTCATGCTGGTACACTTCTTCCTTTTCTGACCGCTCATCGATAAGGGTTATTTTTACTCCTTTATTTAGAAAAGCTAATTCCCGCAGCCTTTGGGCCAGGGTTTCCGCATTAAATTCCAGTTCTTCGAAAATTAAGGCATCGGGTTTAAATATTACCTCTGTTCCAGTCCCTTTGCCCTTTCCAACGACTCTTAATTGGCTGACCGGTTTTCCTCTTTCATACTCCTGTTGGTAAACTTCCCCGTCTCTTTTTACTTTTACCACCAACCATTCGGAAAGGGCATTCACAACGGACATACCCACACCGTGCAGGCCTCCGGCTACTTTATAACCATTACCGCCGAACTTTCCTCCCGCATGCAGCATTGTTAAGGCAACTTCGACGGCAGGTTTTCCTGTTTTTTGATGGATATCAACAGGAATTCCTCTTCCGTTATCTATTACAGTAATGGAATTATCTTTATGAATAACCACTTTTATTTTATCGCAATAACCAGCTAAGGCTTCGTCTATGCTGTTATCAACGATTTCATAAACCAGATGATGCAAGCCCCTGCTGCTGGTGCTTCCTATATACATCCCAGGCCTTTTTCGAACAGCTTCCAGACCTTCTAATACCTGGATCTGGCTAGCATCATAAACTTGTTCGGCTTTATTCATAAATTCATCCATAACTATCCCTCCAAAAACGAAAATTCCGCCGGGGGCAACTTAAAACCGCAGCTGGTAGGCCACGGTTCCTATTAATCAAATTTGCTGTTATTAGCCCTTTTCCACAAGGTTGTTGAAGAAATATTTAAAAGGTATGTCTTTTTATCCGTAATGACCAAAGATTTCATATTTTCTTTATTAGAAACTTTTTCTATCTTATCCTCAATATCCGCAATCTTAATAAAATCTTTGTTAGCGTCGCTTTTGGTATTTGCTAAATCAATGATGGCAATAATTTCTGATTTTCTAACAATTATTTCATTTCCTAAATGCAAGTACAATTTTTTGATCTCCTTTCCTTTTGTGGAAACCTTCTATTTGATTAGGGTGCCTTTTTCCACTGAAATTACCGTGGCCTCTTCAATCCAATCTTTATCTATCATACCCAGGGAAGTGGCAGTTATAAAACATTGGAATTGGCCGTGCTTGACGAATTGAAGGAGTTGTTTTTGGCGGAATTGATCCAGTTCAGAAAAAACATCATCCAAAAGCACCAAGGGTTCTTCCCCCAATTTATTAAAAAAGAGATCTACTTCTGCTATTTTAAGGGAAAGAGCTATAGTTCTCTGCTGTCCTTGAGACGCAAAAATCTTTGCATCTTTCCCGTTCAACTCAAAAAATATGTCGTCGCGATGGGGACCTATTGTAGTAATGCCATATTGGATATCTTTATTTCTGTTTTTATCAAAAGAAACCTGGAGTGCCTGTATTATTTCCTGTAAAGAAAAGTCTTTGGTAAAATCAAATACCATAGGGGATTGGTATCTGATTGAAAGTGTTTCCTCGCAATGGGTTAAATTACCGTGAATCTTTGGGAGATTTTCCCTTAAAAATTTGATGACCTCAATTCTTTTAAAAATAATTTTCCCAGCTAACTCAATTAACTGTTCGTCCCAGATCTGCAACTGTAAATTAAGGGATTTGCTGTTTCGTCCATAACGTAGGGTATGGTTTCGATGTTGGATTATTTTTTTATATTCTAATGTATCCTGGTAGTATTTAGGATTAATTTGCATGATCAGGACGTCAAGGTAGTTACGTCGCAAGTTAGGAGGGCCTTTCACCAAATTTAAATGTTCCGCCAAAAAAAATACTGCTTTTTGTAGACCCAAAGCTTCTATTAGGCGGTTTACAGGTAGATCATTAATTAAAATTTTTTTTTCCTTGCTGGAATTCATGTACAAATACTTTATTGTTGTTTTCTGTTGGAGGCTGTTGCCGATAAAAATCCCTTCCAATGTAAAATAGTCCTGATCAAATTTTAATATGTGTTGATCACTGATTCCTCTTATAGAGCGGCCTAAACATAAATAGGCACAAGCCTCGATAAAGCTGGTTTTACCTTGGGCATTATTGCCTAATAAAAAGTTTAATCCTAAACTCGGTGAAAAATCCACAAAGGAGTAATTTCGGAAGTTTTTCAAAAAGATGGTTTGTAATCGCAATTTTTCTGACTTCCTTTATGTTATTTCAATCTGAACTTTTATTTGGCCCGGTTTTGTTAACTCTACCAAATCCCCTTTAACCAAACGTCTTCCCCTTTTTTTTTCAATGGCCCCATTAACCCAAACAAACCCTTCTTGAATCAGGTATTTTGCTTCTCCCCCTGATCCTACGACATCTGCCCATTTGAGGAATTGATCTAAATTAATTTGTTCTGTTCCTATGGCAACTTTTTTTAACATAACTTCATTCCTATTGTATCCTAATCGGTAATAACAGATAAATAAAATTATTTTCTTCTTTTGGCATTAGGACAGCTGCACTGGAGGGGCCGGTAAATTTAATTGTTAATTGTTCGGTTTCCATAACCTTTAAACCGTCTAAAAGATATTTTGCGTTAAAAATTATTTTCATATCCTCTCCATCACATATGGCTGGTATCTCTTCGTGAATACGCCCTATTTCAGGTGAATTTGAATCAATCTCCAAAAATCCGGTTTTCAGCTCCAGCATGATAAAATTTGTTCTGTTTTTATTTTCTTCTCTAGCTATCAGAGATGCGCGTTCAACGGCTTCCAAAAAGATTTGAGTATCAATTATTACTTTACTGCACCATTCGGTAGGAATAACCTGCTGGTAGTTTGGGAACTGGCCGTCAATTAACCGCGAAATTAAAATTGTTCTGCCGAAGGAAACCAGTAGTTGGTTGTTAACCAGACCAAAATGCACCAAATCATCTTCTTCAATTAATCGAAATAGTTCATTGAGGGTTCGCCCGGGAATTAACATTTTTAAAAGGGAGTTTTCTGAAAAGAAAGGAATACCCTCTTGTTTAACTACACTTAATCTATGAGTATCCGTTGAAGCCATACTTAATATTCCCTGGGAATTTTTTTCGAACAGGGCCCCAGAAAAGACTGGCCTGGCATGATCAGGGGATATGGAAATACTTACTCGCTTGATCATATTTTTTAAATCTTGACTATTAATCGAAAAAAGGTTTTGTTCAGGAGCAAGAGGAAAAGTGGGAAATTGGTCGGAATCCATTGAATTTAGGACTATTTCAGAATGGCCGTAATTTATTTTTATACCTGGAGAAAATGGGTCCAGAGATATCGAAACGGTTCCAGGTGGAAAACGCTTCGCTAATTCTAAAAGGTTGCGGGCTGGTAGAAGAATTTTGCCTGGCTCTTGAACTTGGGCTTCTACCGATGAAGAAAGGGTTAGTTCTTGATCTGAAGCCGTAAAAGTAATTTGATTTTCTTGTGCTTCAAGTAATACTCCGCTTAGGATGGGTAAAGTATTTTTTGTCGCTATGGCTCTTTGAACTTGGGAAAGGCCCTGGACCAAGGAATTTTTTTCGATTAAAATTTTCAATCTAATACCTCCCAAGGCTTTAATATAGATAGTAGGGTTAGTAGTAGAGGGTGTGAAAAATGTGGAAAAGTCCAATTAAGGTTTATAAAAAAAACATTATTTATGTGGATAAGAAGGTTAGTAATTAAAGCTGAAAAAAAGGTTTGTCCACAATGAAACTAAGTTTTAAGCTTGGCGATGATCTCTTTTAATGTTTGAGAAAGGGATGGGTCTGTCGCTATACCGTGAGAAATTTTTTCATGGGCATGGATTACAGTTGTATGATCCCTGCCGCCGAAGGCTTCGCCAATTCTAGGTAGAGAGGCGTCTGTTAGTTCGCGGCAAAGGTACATGGCGATCTGCCTCGGAAAAGCTACCTCCCTTGTACGCCTTTTACTTTTAAAATCTTCGCTGCGGAGAGTAAAGTGGTTTGCTACCGTATCTTGGATCATGGAAATAGTAATTGGTTGAGGTTTGGAAAAACCAATGAGATCTTTTAAGGAATCAAACAACGTGTCATAATCTATACGCTTATTGTTAATAGCCGCGTAGGCAGCAACCTTGATCAGAGCTCCTTCCAGTTCACGAATATTTGAATGGATTTTATTAGCAATGAATACCAGAACCTCATTTGGAAGATCAAGGTTTTCTAATTGGGCCTTCTTTTTAAGGATGGCAATCCTGGTTTCAAAATCAGGGGGCTGGATATCAGTAATGAGGCCCCATTCAAAACGGGAACGCAGCCGTTCCTCTAACGTTGGTATTTCTTTTGGAGGACGGTCACTGGAAATAATTATTTGTTTGTTAGCTTCATGTAGGGCATTGAAGGTATGGAAAAACTCTTCTTGGGTGCGTTCCTTTCCGGCAAGAAACTGAATGTCATCAACCAGTAGTACATCAATGCTGCGATAGCGGGTTCTGAAATCCTCCGTTTTATCGTCTCTAATTGAATTAATGAGATCGTTGGTGAATTTTTCGGAGGAAACGTATAAAACCCTGTGGCGGGGAATATGAGCTATAACATGATGGCCAATGGCATGCATCAAATGGGTTTTGCCCAAACCAACCCCGCCATAAATAAACAAAGGGTTATAGGCTCGAGCGGGTGTTTCGGCTACTGCCAAGGAGGCGGCGTGGGCAAAGCGATTGCTATTACCGATTACAAAAGTATCGAAGGTATATTTAGGATTTAAACGGGAAGAATAGTTATCTGATGAAAAATCGCAGTCTGCCTGGTTTCTTTGTTTTAATGATAAAGGAGTGGCCGGGTTGTTTTTTTGTAAGCCTGTTTTTAGAACAAATTGGAGGTTAACCTCCTGATTTAATAAAAGCTGCAGGGTATTCTTAATTAAATTATAGTAGCGGGACTGGAGCCAGTCCTGGGCGAATTCGTTAGGAACCATGATGACCATTGTATTGGTTTTGGAAATGTAATCGATAAGTTGAGTATACTTCATCCAGGTATCAAAACTGTATGAACTGAGTTCTGTCGCCAGGATGTCCAAGGTACGTTGCCATAAAGAAGGAAGTTGATTTTGGTTAATCATCTGCGGGTCCTCCTTACCGGGTGACGAAGTGTGAATAAATGCAGATTGTTGAAAAAGGATGTTAAGAAAAAGTATTGAAAAATATACAAAAAGGAAATAAAAGAAAGAATAAAGGCCATGAGTTATCCACAAATAATTCACGAACAAAAGGAAAGATAAAGGGCTAATTTAGTGACAAAAAAAAACACTTCTCTTTGGGTAAGTACAAATGGAGAGCGTGTTTATTTTACTATTGAGGTAATGGACAAAAAATGGGAAAAGACTAGCATAAATAGAATAGCAAAAGTTATCCACAACATCAATATTAATTTTGGTAAAAAAATCTTGTGAGAAGACGAAAAGTAAATGTAAAAGAAAGTAAAAGAATGGTTAGCTTGACACACTGGGAACAAAGATTCTATAATGACAGAAGATGTGTTAAAAAGGTAAGATGTTCTTGTTTCATTAATTTAAGGGGGAAACACAATTGAGAAGGACATATCAACCTAAAAAACGGAAGCATGCCAAGGTTCATGGTTTTTTGGCCAGGATGGCTGATAAAGAAGGCCAAAAGGTTATTAAGAGACGGAGAAAAAAGGGAAGAAAGAGACTCAGCGCATAAGGCCTAATGGTGGCCTTTTGCCATCCTAAGAGGGATTTTATAGGTAGAATTGTTATGGAGGGTTCGGTTTGCTGGCAAAAAAATACAGGCTAAGCAGGCCGGTCGATTTTCGCAGGACATACAACAGCGGTAGGTCTGTTGCCAACAGGTATCTTGTCTTGTATATTGGCCGCAATTACTTAAATACTATTCGAATTGGGTTTAGTGTTTCTAAAAAGTTTGGAAAGGCGCATGAGCGAAATAGAATTAAAAGGCTTTTGCGAGAAGCGGTCCGAAAATATATAGATAGATTATATAAGGGTTATGATTTAATTTTTATTGCTAGAGGTAAAATAAAAGGAATTGATTATAAAGGAGTAGAAAAGAATATTTGGCATCTCCTGGAGCAGGGAGATTTGGTTGATAAAGGTTGATTTAGGGTGGAACGGTGAAGAAAATTATTCTGTTTTTCATCATTTTATATCAAAAATGCATATCACCTTTGTTACCCCCACGATGCCGTTTTTACCCTACCTGTTCCCATTATGCCTACGAGGCTGTAGTGAAATTTGGTTGGAAAAAGGGGTGTTTGATGGCAATTAAAAGGATGGCTAAATGCCATCCCTTTAATCCTGGAGGGTATGACCCTGTTTGATTTTGGAAAAAATTATTAGTAGGAGGTGAATCCTGCGTCTTCCTTGACCAGTGAAGGGGTAGGGGTAGGGAAAGTGGTGCAGGAGATTTATTGAGTATTCTAGTTAATTTTATTTTGGATATTATTCAAACCCTTTATGGCTTTACCAGTAGTTTGGGAATTCCTAATTATGGTTTGGCTATAGTTATTTTTACTGTGCTGTTAAAAATTGTTATGTTCCCCTTAACCGTTAAGCAAGTCAACTCCATGAAAAAAATGCAGGAATTGCAGCCTAAAATTCAGGAGATTCAGAAAAAGCATAAAGACAATCCTCAAAAGTCTCAACAAATGGTGATGGAGATTTACCAAAAAGAAAAAGTTAATCCTTTTGCCGGATGCCTGCCTCTACTGGTACAGATGCCGATTTTGTTCGCTCTTTTTAGCGCTTTACGCACCTTTTTTGATCCCGCCGTGCATCCTGAAGTGAATTTACAACATGCTAACTTTTTGTGGATAAGTAATTTAGGAGAACCCGATTTGTACATACTGCCATTGTTGGCAGCTGGCGCTACCTTCGCCCAGCAGTGGTTTTCTATGGTTAATAAAAATGATCATACCCAAAAGACTTTTCTTTACATCATGCCTATTTTCATGGGTTGGATCAGCCGTAGTTTTCCTTCGGGTCTTGCGTTGTACTGGGTGGTTTATAGTGTGGTAAGCGCTGTGGAACACCTTTTGATCCGGAGAAACACCGGGGTTGTAAAGGAGGCAGCAAAAGGGTAGATGAAAACTATTGAAAAACAAGGCAAAACTGTTGAAGAAGCATTGAATGCGGCCTTAAAAGAACTTCAAGCAGAAAAAGAAGATGTGGAATTTCAGGTTATAGAAGAGCCTAGTAAGGGTTTATTCGGCATCCTGGGCAAAATGGCTCGAATTAAAGTAACCGTTAAGGAAAGTCCGGTAAAATTGGCAAAAAAGTTTATTCAGGAAATATTTAAAGAAATGGGAATTGAGGCTCAAACTGAGGTTCGTGTTAACGGTGATTTGGTAATTCTCACATTTCACGGAAATGAACTTGGGATATTGATTGGAAGGCGCGGAGAAACCCTGGATGCCCTGCAATACTTGGTAAATTTATCTGTAAATAGGCGTTTGGAAAAAAAGGTAAAGATTATTTTGGATGTGGAAGGGTACCGACGGCGGAGGGAAGAGACACTAATCAGACTGGCCCATCGCTTGTCCGAAAAGGTGAAGAGAACAGGACAAAAAATTTCCTTAGAACCCATGAATTCCCATGAACGCAGGATAATTCATACAGCCCTTCAGAATGACCGATTAGTAAATACCATTAGTGAAGGAGAAGAACCCTTTAGAAAAGTGGTTATTAGACCCAAGGTTAAATAAAAATTGACAACCTCTATTACCCAGTAATAAGTATTACTGGGTTTTATGTAATTTGACCACCATCTTTGACCATAATATTGAGGGGGAATAAAATGTTTGATACCATTGCAGCCATTTCGACCCCATTGGGAGAAGGGGGTATTGGCATTGTTAGGATTAGCGGCAAGGAAGCTCTTTTGGTTGCTGACAGGGTTTGCAGGTTAAAAAAAGGCGAATCTGTATTTAATATTTCGTCTCATACCATTAATTATGGGTTTGTGATTGATCCGGCAACAAACAGCAGGATAGATGAAGCCTTAGTTTCTGTAATGCTAGGACCAAGAACTTATACCGGAGAAGATGTGGTTGAGATTAACTGTCATGGGGGTATTGTGCCTCTCCGCAAGGTTTTAGATACTGTTTTGGCAAACGGGGCAGTGTTGGCTGAGGAGGGGGAGTTCACTAAAAGAGCGTTTTTAAATGGTAGGTTGGATTTGGCCCAGGCTGAAGCTGTAATCGATATCATTAGATCTAGGACTGAGAAAGGGATGGATCTGGCTGTTAGCCAGCTTGCAGGTTATTTATCCTCAGAAGTCAATGATTTAAGAGATGAGGTATTGGAATTGCTGGCTTTTATTGAAGCCAGTATTGATTTTCCTGAGGAGGATATTGAAGAATTAGGAATAGAGGAGATCAAAAAAAGGATTAGTCAGGTTGGCAGAGGTGTTGAAAGGCTTTTGGAAGGATCAAAAAAAGGGCGGATTTACCGCGAAGGGATCAGGATGGTGATTGCGGGTCGGCCAAATGTTGGGAAATCCAGCTTGCTGAATGCCTTAATGAAGGAAAAAAGGGCTATTGTAACAGATATCCCTGGAACTACCAGGGATGTGATTGAGGAATTAATAAATATTAAGGGTATACCCATTCGCATTGTGGATACTGCCGGAATCAGGACCACCAGCGATCTGGTTGAAAGAATTGGGGTCGAAAAGACTCTGGAATATCTCGAAAGGGCGGATCTGGTCTTGATGGTGCTGGACTCTGAGGTCGGAGTCACTTCAGAGGATATGGAAATAATAGGAAACCTGGGAGGCAAACCAGTTGTTTTTGTACTTAATAAGATCGATGTAAAAAACCCGGTAATTTTTCAAAAGGATTTGGATGGATTAGTAAAAGGGAGACCTTTGGTAGAGATATCTGCTACTTTGGAGATTGGTCTTAGCCAGCTGGAGGAGGTGTTGGCGGAAATGATTTTAGGAGGACAGGTTCATGCCCAAGAGCAAGGGATGGTTACCCGGCTAAGGCATGTTGAGTCTCTGCGGAAAGCTGCCAGGCATTTGGAGCAGGCCCTTGAAGGTTGTTTCCTAGGGATTGCTCCGGATTTGTTATCTGTCGACCTGCGGGGAGCATGGGAGGCATTAGGCGAAATAACAGGTGATACAACCAGTGAGGATGTGCTGGACCGTATTTTTGCAGAATTTTGTATTGGGAAGTAAGGTGGAACGAATGAGGTATAAAGCAGGTAGCTATGACATAGTTGTTATCGGCGCAGGTCATGCGGGCTGCGAGGCTGGTCTGGCAGGGGCCAGGATGGGGTGTAAGACCCTGTTGATCACTTTAAGCCTCGATAATGTAGCTTTAATGCCTTGTAACCCTGCTGTTGGCGGACCCGCCAAGGGACACCTGGTACGGGAGGTAGATGCTTTAGGGGGGGAAATAGGTATTAACACCGATAAAACCCTGATCCAGATGCGCTTGCTGAATACCGGTAAAGGACCTGCTGTCCACGCATTAAGGGCCCAGACGGACAAACGCGTTTATCAGATGGAAATGACGAAAACCATTGAGAGTCAGGAAAAATTAACAGTAAAACAAGGGATGGTGGAAGAGGTTCTGGTAGATGAAAAAGGGGTTGCCGGGGTGGTTACCCAGACAGGAGCTGTTTTTCGATGTCGGGCCGTGGTTATTGCCACAGGTACATATCTGAAAGGGAGGATTATTATCGGCAATATAATGTATGACGGTGGTCCTAACGGACAGTTTCCTTCCATTGGGCTCGCTGCCTCTTTGAAGTCCCTAGGGTTAAATTTATTCAGATTTAAAACCGGCACACCACCTCGAGTAGACCGGAGAACAGTTGATTTCAGCCGGATGACCATTCAGCCAGGTGACCCCAATCCCCTCCCCTTTTCCTTTATGACCGATAGGCTTGAGAGGCCGCATGTTCCGTGCTGGCTGACTTACACAAATGAGAGGACCCATACGGTGATCAAGGAGAACCTGCATCGCTCGCCCTTGTACAGCGGGTTAATTGAAGGGGTGGGGCCCCGGTACTGTCCCTCGATTGAAGACAAAATAGTCCGCTTTGGTGATAAAGAGGCACACCAGATATTTGTTGAGCCTGAAGGGTTACTTACCTATGAGATGTATGTACAAGGAATGTCGACCAGCTTGCCGGAAGATGTTCAGCTGCAGATGCTGAGGACGATTAAAGGGATGGAAAATGTGGAGATTATGCGGCCAGGATACGCTATTGAGTACGAGGTTGTCGATGCGACCCAACTAAAGCCGAGCTTGGAAACAAAGGTATGCCCAGGATTATTTACTGCCGGGCAGCTTAATGGGACATCAGGGTATGAAGAGGCAGCAGCCCAGGGAATAATAGCCGGTATTAATGCTGCCAGATATTGCCAGGGACAAGACCCTGTGATATTAAAGCGGTCTGAGGCCTATATTGGAGTTCTGATTGATGACTTAGTGACAAAGGGGACCAGGGAGCCTTACCGGATGATGACCTCACGAGCGGAATACCGGCTGCTATTGCGGCAGGATAATGCCGACCTCCGGCTCACAGCCTTGGGCCACCGGATAGGGTTGGCCTCGGAGGCCCGCTATCAAAGGCTAATCGCAAAAAAAGAAAGGATTAAGCAGGAATTGGAACGGCTGCAGAAGACAGTGGTTTCCCCGACCGATGAGTTAGCTATTATGGTACTTGAGAAGAAGGGCAGCTCTCAGTTGAAAGGCCCGGCTAACCTGGGTGACCTCCTGCGGAGGCCCGAACTGTCATACGAGGACATAGCTCGGATATCCCCCAGCACTGAACCCCTTCCGAGGGAAGTGGAAGCACAGGTGGAAATTCAGTTAAAGTATGAAGGATATATTACCAGGCAGCTCGCCCAAGTTGAAAGGTTTGAAAAAATAGAAGAAAGGGCCTTACCCCAGGATATTGACTATGGCCAAATTAGGGGGCTGTCAAAAGAGGCGCAGCAAAAGCTGGCAGCTATCCGCCCTGTTTCAGTAGGACAAGCTGGAAGGATTTCAGGGGTTTCCCCCGCGGACGTAAATGTTTTGCTGATTTACCTGGAGCAGAGAAGGAGAGAAAGGGGCTAATCCGTTGGAGAAGATAAGGGAAATTGATCAGCTAGGCGGCTGGGCTTTATTAACTGCTGGTCTCGCGCAGTTGCAAATGGAACCAGACGATGAGCAGCTTTGGCAATTTCGCCGCTATGCAGAAATGCTTCAGGAGTGGAACGAAAAAATTAATTTGACAGCAATTTCAGACATAGAAGGAATAATTATTAAGCATTTTTTTGATTCCCTTTTGTTTTGGAAGGAAATAAAACCTAGCGCCCACCGGAAACTGTGCGATGTTGGGAGCGGGGCAGGGTTTCCCGGGATTCCTTTAAAGATTATGTTTCCGTCTTTGGAGGTAGTACTGCTCGAGGCAACCGGGAAAAAAGTAAAATTTTTGGACAAGGTGATTAGTGAACTGGATTTGAGGCACATTGGCGCCGTGAATGCCAGGGCGGAAGAATATGGACGAATGGTGGGCATTCGAGAGAGTTTTGATGTAGTCATTACCCGTGCAGTGGCGACCTTGTCCGTAATAGGGGAGATATGCCTTCCACTAGTTAAAGTAGGAGGAATTATGGTAGGTCTTAAGGGACCGGGAGCCGAACAAGAAGCAGCATCTGAATCTGGGGTGTTGGTTAAACTGGGCGGTTCGGGTTTTCGCATGATTCAAGACAGGTTACCCTTTTTAATGGACCCCCGCTATTGTTTTTTGGTGGAAAAAAGTAGTTCCACCCCTTCCGCCTACCCTAGGAGACCCGGGATGCCCGAAAAAAGGCCGTTGCGGCCGTAAACATTGCGGCAGAATTAGTTTGTCCGTCCAAATGGTTAAGTTGATGGTCCCCCTTGGGTGGGCCCCCTTGGCAGTTGATTACTGCTCATTGCCCTTCTACAGCCAGATGACAAACAAGCGTCCCCCTTTTAAGCCTCAGCCCAGCTCCTGGATGAACTTGGCTTTTATTCTTAGTCATATAAAGAGGCTTGCCTGGATTTGGACCAGGCTTTTTTCTTTTGCGGTTCTATTTTGACAGGGTTTGAGCAGGAACTTACTTTCCCTTGTGGAATATGAAATCATATAAGTAACTACCCAGGAGTCAGGATGAGAGAACCGGCGAAAATATACTCGGCAAGGGATAAAATTGCATTATCATAATGAAGCCGAGTATGAAATTCGCTTTCAGGCCACGGTAAATCAATGAATAATTAGTGGCCTTGCTCATTATATACTCGGCAAGGGATAAAAT
>JBFLXH010000030.1:0-31754 GCA_040757295.1 Bacillota bacterium
TTTGGGCAAGGACTACCCTGTATCTCTATTATAAGGGATTTTTCTTTGAAAGGCACGGTTTTTCCACTATTTTCGTGGGTTTTGGGCGGTTGACAAATTAGTTTTTTGTTATTGCAACGCTAGTGATGCTGGAATAAAAAAATATCAAATAACAAGACAAGGGAGGAAATTGTCATGACAATTAAGGTAGGGATTAACGGTTTTGGCCGGATTGGCAGGTTGGTGCTCCGGGCGGCATTACAGCACCCGGAGATCCAGGTGGTAGCCGTCAACGACCTAACAGACGCCGAGACCAACGCGTTTTTACTTAAGTATGATTCCGTCCACGGCACCTTGGCCGCCAAGGTGGAAGCAAAGGAACAAGCCTTTTTGGTAAATGGACAGGAAGTCAAGGTTCTAGCCGAGAAGGACCCCAAGAACTTACCCTGGGGCCAGTTGGGGGTCGACATCGTGGTTGAGTCTACGGGCCTGTTTACCGATGCCGCCAAGGCTGCTGCCCATCTGGAAGGCGGGGCCAAGAAGGTAATCATTTCTGCCCCGGCAAAAAATGAGGACATTACAATCGTCTTGGGTGTCAATGAAGATAAGTACGATCCGGCCAAACACCGGATTGTGTCCAATGCCTCTTGCACAACCAACTGCTTGGCGCCAATTGCCAAGGTCCTGCACCGGCAGTTTGGCATCAAGCGGGGGCTAATGACTACAGTTCACGCCTATACCAATGACCAGCGCATCTTGGACCAGGCCCATAAAGACCTGCGGCGGGCCCGGACCGCGGGCCTTTCCATTATCCCCACCACTACAGGGGCAGCCAAAGCAGTCTCCCTGGTACTGCCGGAGTTAAAGGGAAAACTGAACGGTTTTGCTATGCGGGTACCAACGGTCAACGTTTCGGTGGTTGACCTGGTAGCGGAAGTTGAGAAGGGTACTACTGTGGAAGAAGTCAACGGAGCATTAAGAGCGGCAGCCGAGGGGGAAATGACCAAAATATTGGGTTACAGCGAAGAACCCCTGGTATCCAGGGATTACAACGGCGATGCCCGCTCCTCCATCGTTGACGCCCTTTCTACCATGGTGATGGACGGAACCTTGGTTAAGGTAATCTCTTGGTATGACAACGAGTGGGGCTATTCCAACCGGGTGGTGGATCTGGCTGCCTATATGGCCGGCAAGGGCTTGTAGATACAAGGTTTGCAGAAAGGGGATTTTGCACAGTGGCTAAAAAGTCCGTTAAAGATATTGAGGTGAAGGGTAAAAGAGTACTGGTGCGGGTTGACTTTAATGTCCCCATGGATAAGGAAGGCAACATTACCGATGATACTAGGATCAGGGCAGCCCTTCCCACGATTCAGTACCTGATGGAACAGGGGGCCAGGGTGATCCTGGCTTCCCATTTGGGGCGGCCGAAAGGAAAACCGGACCCCAGTTTCAGCCTGGCTCCGGTTGCCCGCCACTTGTCCGGACTCTTGGGGGTAGAGGTAGCCCAGGCACCGGATTGTGTTGGCCAGCGGGTGATGACCATGGTGGAAGGCCTGAAACCGGGCCAGGTCTTGATGCTGGAAAACGTCCGCTTTCACCCGGAGGAAGAGAAAAACGAACCCGGTTTTGCGAAAGAGCTGGCTCAATTGGCCGAGGTTTTTGTAAATGACGCCTTTGGCGCCGCCCACCGGGCCCATGCTTCCACCGAGGGAGTGACCCGCCATCTGCCGGCAGCAGCGGGGTTCTTGCTGGAAAAAGAAATATCCATTATGGGGCGGGCCCTGGAAGATCCGGAGCGTCCCTTTGTTGCTATCATCGGCGGGGCCAAGGTTTCCGACAAGATCGGCGTATTAGAAAACCTTTTGGGGAAAGTAGACGTGCTGATAGTGGGAGGCGGGATGGCCAATACTTTTTTGGCGGCCAGGGGCGTTGCCATGGGCAAATCCCTGGTGGAAACAGACAAATTGGAGTTGGCTAAAGAGCTGGCGGAGGCCGCCGTTCAAAAAGGGGTTAATTTAATGCTGCCTCAGGACTTGGTGGTGGCAGAGGCCTTTACCCCTGATGCCCCCCACAAAACGGTACCGGTTGAACAGGTGCCAGGTAGCTGGATGGCTTTGGATATTGGTCCGCAGACCGTTGAAGCTTTTGCCGAAGCTGTAAGCCGGGCCAAGACTGTGGTCTGGAACGGCCCTATGGGGGTGTTTGAAATGGAGCCTTTTGCTCAAGGCACCTTTGGGGTGGCTGAGGCTGTGGCCCGCTGCCCTGGAGTGACCATTGTCGGCGGCGGGGATTCTGTGGCCGCTGTGGAAAAAGCGGGAGCTGCAGACCGGATAACTCATATCTCTACCGGCGGCGGCGCTTCCCTGGAATTTCTGGAAGGAAAGAAGCTTCCCGGTGTCGAGGCTTTATTGGATAAGTAAAGGCCGGCCGGTCTTTTGGCTGGCGAAAGGAGGGTCCGGTAAGTGCGCAAGCCGATCATTGCCGGAAACTGGAAAATGCATAAAGCCTCTCCGGAGGCACGCCAACTGGTGGAGGAGCTCAAGCCTCTGGTCCATAACCTGCCGGAGGTCGAAGTGGTGGTTTGTCCCCCTTTTACCAGTTTGGAAACAGTCAAAGAGCTATTACAGGGGACGGATATTCAACTGGGGGCCCAAAACATGCACTATGCCAATGAAGGCGCTTATACCGGAGAGGTTTCTGCCGCCATGCTGGCGGCGGCGGGCTGCCGCTATGTAATCGTCGGTCATTCTGAACGCCGCCAATATTTTGGGGAAACCGATGAATTGATTAATCAAAAGGTTAAGGCCGCGCTGGCTGCCCGGTTGGCGCCGATTACCTGTGTAGGGGAAACCCTGGCCCAGCGGGAGGCCGGTGAAACTGAGGCTGTCTGCTTTAGCCAGGTGGAGGGAGCCTTGCGGGGTCTTTCCGCCGATCAAGTCCCAGGCCTAGTGATAGCCTATGAGCCTGTTTGGGCTATCGGCACCGGAAAAACGGCTACTGCGGCAGAAGCCCAGCGGGTCATTGCCCTGATCCGGCGTAAAGTGTCGGAACTGTTTGGGAAAGAGGCTGCGGCCAAAACCCGCATCCAATACGGCGGTTCTGTTAAACCGGACAACATCAAAGAAATTATGGCTCAGCCGGATATTGACGGCGCCCTGGTCGGGAACGCCAGCCTGCAGGCAGATTCCTTTGCCCGCCTTTGCCGGTTTGCCGATTAGAAACTTAATAACTTGGGTACCAGGTACCATAGGGTTAAGTTTTTATAATAGCCAGTGTTTTATTTTCATTGAGAGTGTCAAGCCAATAGGTTTGCCAGCACCTTGGAAAAGGATCAGAGCTTTTTCGCCTAAATGCTGCAAGTGAGGTACAGTGATGGACAGAGCAAAACCTTTAGTATTGTTAATCCTGGACGGATGGGGCATCGGAGAGGAGTACCCGGGCAATGCCCAGTGCCAGGCCGCCATCCCCAACTACCGGCGGCTGTGGCGGGAATACCCCCATACTGTGCTGGAGGCTTCCGGTGAAGAAGTGGGCTTGCCGGCAGGCCAAATGGGCAACTCGGAGGTAGGCCATCTCAATATTGGAGCCGGCCGGGTGGTGTATCAGGAATTGACCAGGATCACCAAAGCCATTCGGGAAGGGGTTTTCTTTGCCAACCCCGTCTTTAACGGTCTGATAGAGGAGGTCCGCAAGCGGGGCGGAGCCCTGCATTTATTGGGTCTTCTTTCTGACGGAGGGGTACACAGTCATATTGACCACCTTTTTGCCCTCTTGGACCTGGCCAAGGCTAGAGGCCTAACCAGAGTATATATTCATGCCTTGCTGGATGGCCGGGACGTTCCGCCTGCCAGCGCCCTGGGTTATATTGATGCCCTGGAGAATAAACTCATGCAGATTGGCCTTGGCCAGATTGCGACCGTCATGGGCCGCTATTACGGGATGGACCGGGACCGGCGGTGGGAGCGTACTGCCAGGGCTTACCGGGCCATGGTCAGCGGAGAAGGAGAAAAGGCGGCTTCGGCCAAAGAGGCGGTAGATGCCTCCTACCGGCGGGAAGTGACCGATGAGTTTATGGAACCGGCAGTAATCACAGGGGCCGACAGCCAGCCTATAGGTCTTGTACGGCCGGGGGACGGGATCATCTTTTTTAATTTCCGGGCAGACCGGGCGCGCCAGATTACCCGGGCCTTTGTGGACGAAGACTGTCCTGCCTTGGACCGTCCAGGCGGTCGGCTTTCCATCAGCTTTGCCTGCATGACCCAATATGACGCCACTATCCCTGCGCCGGTGGCCTTTTTACCTCAGGAGCTGAACAACACCCTGGGAGAGGTTCTGGCTCTTCATGAATTGCGCCAGCTGCGCCTGGCGGAAACAGAGAAATATGCCCATGTGACCTTCTTTTTGAATGGAGGCGTGGAAAGGCCTTACCCAGGGGAAGATCGCATCCTGATTCCATCCCCCAAAGTGGCTACCTATGACCTGCAGCCGGAGATGAGCGCCAGAGGTGTGACGGATACAGCGGTGGCCAAGATCCAGGAGGGGATTTATGATGTGATCATCATGAACTATGCCAATCCGGATATGGTTGGCCATACGGGTTTCCTTGACGCTGCTGTTAAAGCCCTGGAAACCATTGATGAGTGTCTGGGCATCGTGGAAAAGGCCGTAGGGGAGGCCAGGGGTACTTTGGTGGTTACCGGTGACCATGGTAATGTGGAGCAAATGGTTGACCCTGGGACAGGGGAGCCCCATACTGCCCATACCAACAGTAAAGTGCCCTTTATTCTAGCTGATCCCCGTTGGCAAGGCCGGTCCCTAAGACCTGCCGGGGCCTTGGAAGATGTGGCTCCTACAGTCTTGCATCTATTGGGCATTGAGCCACCTCCGGAAATGACCGGCAAAAGCCTCTTGCTTTGATTTGCTGTTATAATTGGCCAAGGTTTGTTTTTAGCAATTTAAGGAGGGAAACTTTTTCATGACTATCATTTCCGATGTTTTTGCCAGGGAAATCTTAGACTCCCGGGGTAACCCCACTGTAGAAGTCGAAGTTTATCTGGAAACGGGAGAGGTTGGACGGGCGGCAGTACCCTCCGGAGCTTCAACCGGTACCTACGAGGCAGTGGAGCTGCGGGATAAAGATGACCGCCGCTACCTGGGTAAGGGAGTGCAGGATGCGGTTAATAACGTGAATGCCATCATTGCCCCTGAGGTAGTGGGAATGGATGCCGCGGAACAGGCCGAGATTGACAACCTGCTCATCAACCTGGACGGTACTCCCAACAAGAGCAAACTCGGCGCTAACGGGATATTAGGCGTCTCCCTGGCGGTTGCCAAGGCGGCGGCAGCGGCAGTAGGACTACCACTTTACCGCTACCTGGGTGGAGTCAATGCCCGGGAACTGCCAGTGCCCTTACTGAACATCCTGAATGGCGGCAAGCATGCGGATAACACCGTTGATATCCAGGAGTTCATGATTGTGCCTGTAGGTTTTGAGAATTTTGCTGAGGCCCTGCGGGCAGGGGTGGAGGTTTTCCATCATCTGCGAACCGTTTTAAAAGGAAAAAAACTTTCCACCACCGTGGGGGATGAAGGGGGCTTTGCGCCCAATCTTAACTCCAACGAGGAAGCCCTGGAGGTGATCCTCGAGGCTATTGGGCGGGCTGGTTACCGGGCCGGGGAGGATATCCTTTTGGCCTTGGATGTGGCTGCCACCGAGCTCTGGAAAGATGGGAAGTACGACTTGGCGGGTGAAGGCCGGATTCTTACTACCGGCGAGATGGTGGACTACTATGCTGCCTTGGTTGACAAATACCCCATAATATCCATTGAGGACGGCCTGGCTGAGGACGATTGGGACGGTTGGGCGGAACTGACCCGCCGCATGGGGCAAAGGGTGCAGCTGGTGGGGGACGACCTCTTTGTCACCAACACGGAGAAGCTGAGCAGGGGCATCGCCCACCATACGGCGAACTCTATTCTGATTAAGGTAAACCAGATCGGTACCTTGACAGAAACCTTGGACACCATCGCCATGGCCCGGCGGGCAGGCTATACCTGCATTATCTCCCACCGCTCCGGCGAAACCGAGGATACCACCATCGCCGACATCGCAGTTGCCACTAATGCCGGGCAGATTAAAACCGGGGCTCCCTCCCGCACCGACCGGGTTGCCAAGTACAATCAGCTCTTGCGGATCGAACAGGAACTGGACCACCTGGCTATCTTCCGGGGCAAAGAAACCTTCTACAATCTGAACAAGTAGGCAGTCTTAAATTTATCGGATAGTGACCGGGCCGAGGTTGCACCACCTGTTGCCTCGGCCCGCAGCTTTCATCAAGCCCTGAGCAGGAAGAAGGGGTTTTTTTCTGGCAGGAAAGGGAATACTCTGATTAATTAAAAACTTCACAATGCAGGAAATACGGCTTCCTGGGCGAATAATTGCAGCCGGGTTCTTTTGCGGTCTTGAGTCTCTGACCCAATTGTTGTTTTTTCTCGGGGGTTGTGCTAAAATATGTCTATTGACCACACTGTATTAACTGGCTCTAAGCTTCAGTGGGGGACCAAAATCCCCTCACTGAAGCTAAGACCCAGTTGAACATGGGGAGGTGATTTTTCGTTGAAAACTCTGTTGACTGTTGTGCAGGTGATTTTTGCGCTTGGTCTCATTGCCAGCGTGTTGCTGCAATCCGGTAAAAGCGCGGGTATTTCCGGAGCCATTGCCGGTGGAGCAGAAACCTTATTCGGCAAGAAAAAAGGATTAGACCAGCTCTTAAGTAGAGTTTCCGCTGTCCTGGCCATTGGATTTTTGCTGCTGACCCTGTTGCACTCATTAATTTAACCTAGAAACCCGGCTGTGTCCGGGAATACATAGTTGTCACAGTTTAAGGAGGATGAAGTTTATTATGGATTTACGAATTCTGGCCCCGGTTGCCGGCATTGTTGCCCTGCTCTTTGCTTTTTATCTAGCCGGCAGGGTTACCAAAGTGGACCCGGGAACACCCAGGATGCAGGAAATTGCCGCAGCGATCCATGAGGGAGCGATGGCTTTTCTGATGCGGGAATACCGCACATTGATTTGGTTTGTTTTAGTACTAGCCGGCGCTATTGCCGTTGCTGGGATATTTACCCACGGCCAGCAGAGCCTGCAACCGACCACTGCTGTCGCCTATATTGCCGGGACCATTTGCTCTGTGCTGGCCGGCTGGATTGGCATGAATGTGGCTACAAAAGCTAACGTACGGACAGCCAATGCTGCCCGGACCAGCGCCAATGCGGCCTTGGGAGTAGCCTTCTCCGGTGGTGCTGTTATGGGAATGAGCGTTGTGGGACTCGGTCTATTGGGTCTAGGTATTATCAACCTGTTATTTGACAACCCCAATGTAGTTAATGGTTTTGCCCTGGGGGCCAGCTCCATCGCCCTGTTTGCCCGTGTCGGCGGGGGCATTTATACCAAATCGGCCGACGTTGGTGCCGACCTGGTGGGCAAAGTGGAAGCCGGCATTCCGGAAGATGACCCCCGTAACCCGGCAGTTATTGCTGATAACGTAGGGGATAATGTGGGGGACGTTGCTGGAATGGGCGCAGACCTGTTCGAATCCTATGTTGGTTCCATTATCGCCGGTATTGCCCTGGCTGCAGCCCTGGGGATTGCTAACGGCACCCTTGTCCCCCTGTTGGTGGCCGCAGCCGGCATTATTGCCGCCATTATCGGTACCTTCTTTGTCAAGACTGATGAAGGGACCAACGCTCAGAATGCTTTGAATACCGGTACTTGGGTTGCGGCCGCCCTGGCTCTGGTAGCAACCTACTTTATCACCACCGGATTTATTAATGAACCTTACACTATTGGTAATGCAACCTACACCGGCACCGGCGTCTTTATCGCCACAGTTGCCGGTTTGGCAGCCGGGGTTTTAATCGGCAGGATTACCGAATACTACACCTCGGCCAAATTCCGTCCCACTCAAATGATAGCTCAGCAGTCCCTTACCGGAACTGCTACCAATATCATTGCCGGGATTAGTACCGGTTTGGTCAGCACCGCCCTGCCGGTCTTGGTAACAGTCGGCGCCATTCTGGTTGCTTACCAATTTGCCGGCCTGTATGGCATTGCCATGGCCGCGGTAGGAATGCTGTCCTTTACAGGCATGGTTGTGGCCGTTGACGCCTATGGTCCCATTGCTGACAACGCCGGCGGGATTGCGGAAATGGCTCACTTGGACAAGAGCGTGCGCAAGATTACTGACGCGCTGGATTCTGTTGGCAACACCACTGCCGCTATCGGCAAGGGTTTCGCCATCGGTTCCGCGGCCCTGACAGCCTTGGCCCTGTTCTCCGCCTATACTCAGGCAGCCGGGATCACGGCAATTAACCTTACCGATCCTAAGGTAGTTGCCGGCGCCTTTATCGGCGGCATGTTGCCCTTCCTGTTCGGCGCTTTGACCATGCAGGCTGTAGGCCGGGCTGCCAGCCACATGATTGAGGAGGTGCGGCGGCAGTTCAAAGAAATCCCTGGTTTGATGGAAGGAACTGGCAAGCCTGACTATGCCCACTGTGTCAGCATTGCCACCGGCGCGGCCTTAAAAGAGATGATCATCCCTGGCCTGTTGGCTGTGGCTGCGCCCCTGGTTGTGGGCCTGACCATTGGCAAGGAGGCCCTGGGAGGGATGCTGGCAGGGGCCACTATTACCGGCTTCCTGATGGCCATCATGATGTCCAATGCCGGCGGCGCCTGGGATAACGCCAAGAAGTTTATTGAAGAAGGCCACCACGGCGGCAAGGGCTCGGAGGCCCATGCAGCCGCTGTTACCGGTGATACGGTAGGCGACCCCTTTAAGGATACTTCCGGGCCGTCCCTGAACATCCTGATCAAGCTGATGTCCATTGTGGCCCTGGTTTTCGCCCCACTGTTCATGTAGTAATTGGCAATAGCAAGATGCGAGGCCGGGCGTTTAACTGCCCGGCTTGTATTTTTCTGCTTTCCTTTGAACCCTTAAAGGAAAAGTCCAGCAGAAAAGGCTTTGGAGGAGAGGGCCGGAAGGTTTGCTTACAGCAAGCAGTCTTTGGCTGCTGTCCACAGTCTGACCAGCCTGGCCGGCATTGTCCGCCGGGAACTGTCTAAAATAAAGGCCCCAGTCCTGGTGATCCAGTCCCGCCAGGATCAAGGGCTCCTTCCCGAAAGCGGAGAGGAGATTATCAGGCTGGTTCAGGCGGAACGAAAAAGACTGGTTTGGTTTGAACACTCTGGGCATTTGATCACCATTGACCGGGAGCGGGAAAGGGTCTTATCCGTTGCAGGGGAGTTTATTTCCGAAGTGGAGCAAAAATACCACAGTAAAGGCGGGAGATAAGTGAGCGTCGGGACGGACAGCATGTGCTTTTGTTGCGGAAAGGATAACCCGGTGGGGCTGAAAATGAGCTTTTCCCGGGACGGAGATTTATTTTTCAGTGAGGTTACCCCACCTGACTTCCTGCAAGGGTATAGCGGCATTCTCCACGGGGGGATTACCAGCACCCTCTTGGACGAGGTCATGGCCAACCACCTCCTGGCAATGGGGATGAGGGCAGTAACCGCAGACCTGTTTGTCCGTTTTAAAAAACCGGTGCCCATGGGTGTGCCGTTAAAAATAATCAGCCGCCAGGTAAGCGGCCGGAAGAGTTTATTCGAAATGGAAAGCTGGCTGGAAGGTCCCGGGGGAGAGGTTATGGCCACAGCAACAGCTAAAATGATGGTAGTAAAAGGAGGTTCCACCAGATGACCAGACAAGAAGCCCTGGAACTGATGCAAAAAAATGTTGCGAATATCAACCTGCAGAAACACTGCTTGGCTGTAGAAGCAGTCATGCGGGCTTTAGCCCGCCATTTTGGAGTCGGTGAAGAGGCTTGGGGGCTGGCCGGCCTGCTCCACGATATTGACTATGACCAGACCAAGGATGACCCTGACCGTCACAGCCTGGTCGGCGGTAAAATGCTGGAGGACCTGGGGGTGGCCCCTGAGATCGTGAAAGCGGTAAAGGCCCATAACGACAGGCATGGCTTGCCGCGGGAAACCCTCATGGAAAAAGCCCTCTACTGCACCGATCCGGTGACCGGCCTGGTTGTGGCCGGCGCCCTCATTCTCCCGGCCAAGAAACTAGCGGCTTTAAACGTGGAATTTTTGATGAACCGGTTCCACGAAAAGTCCTTTGCCAGGGGAGCCAGGCGGGATACCATCCAGACTTGCAGTGAGCTGGGGTTATCCCTGGAAAAATTCCTGGACATCAGCCTGGAGGCCATGCAGGGGATCAGCGATGAACTGGGCATGTAAAACTTGTCTCAGGTAATTATGTTTACCAGGTGAATGAGGCAAGCTAAGGGTAAATGCAAAAAAGAAGGTGACTTAAATCAACCGGGAACAAGTATTGGAACTGATGCGGAATAAAGCCTATAAGCCCCTTGGCGGGGAAGAACTGGCTAAGACTATGGGTGTCAAAGACGTGGATGCCTTTAAACTGCTTTTGGATAAGATGGAAAAAAGGGGTGAGGTTATCCTCACCCGCAAAGAGAAGTATGGGCTGCCGGAAAAAATGGGGCTGGTGGTAGGGAGGCTGCAGCGGCATGGTAACGGTTTTGGGTTTGTCATCTCGGATGCGCCGGATACTCCCGATACTTATGTCAGCGCCGAAAACCTCAACGGAGCCATGCATAATGACAGGGTGGTCGTAAGGCCGGTTGCCCCCATCCCTCGCCGGGCAGCCAAGCCGGAGGGCGAGGTAATCCGCGTTCTGGAGCGGGCCAACCGGACGGTGGTGGGTACCTTTGAACGGATCAAGGGCTATGGGTTTGTCACTCCTGATGACCCCAGGATCGGCCAGGACATTTTCATTCCCGAAGCAGATAAGGGCAAAGCAAAAAACAATGATAAAGTAGTAGTGGAAATCACCCGCTGGCCGGAAAAGCGGCGTAACCCGGAGGGACAGATCATTGAGGTTCTGGGCAAGTATGGTGCACCGGGAGTCGATGTCCTGTCCATTGTGCGCAAGTATGAACTACCCGAAGCCTTCCCGCCGGGGGTGTTGAAAGAGGCGGAGAAAATTCCCGCAGAAGTAAGGCCGGAAGACCTGCCAGGCCGCCGCGATCTCCGGCATCTGCGGATGGTCACTATCGATGGGGAAGATGCCAAGGATTTGGACGATGCCGTATCCATCGAGGCGATGCCCGGCGGACTGTTTCGCCTGGGTGTCCACATTGCCGATGTAGCTTATTATGTTAAAGAGGGAAGCAAGCTGGATCAGGAAGCCTTTAAGCGGGGGACCAGTGTTTACCTGGTCGACCGGGTGATTCCCATGCTTCCCCCCAAGCTGTCCAACGGCATCTGCAGCTTGAATGCCAAGGTAGACCGCCTGGCCATGTCAGTCCTGATGGATGTGGACAGCCGCGGTCAGGTGGGGCATTACGAGATTTTTCCCTCAGTAATCCATATCAGCCAGCGGATGACCTATGACGCTGTGCGCAAGATTCTGGTAGACCAGGATCAAAACCTATTAGATCGCTACCGGGATCTGGTGGAAGACTTCCGGTTGATGGAAAGCCTTTGCCGCATTCTTTACCGCAAGCGGCTGGACCGGGGCGCTATTGATTTCGAATTCCCGGAAAGCAAGGTCAAACTGGACCCTGAGGGGAAACCCCTGGAGATTGAAAAGCGAATAAGGACTATCTCTGAGCACATCATTGAGGAATTCATGGTGTTGGCCAACGAAACCGTGGCCGCCCATATGCGGAAACAGGAAATGCCCTTTGTTTACCGGGTTCACCAACAGCCCGATCAGGAGGACTTGGAACAGCTGAACGAATTCCTGCATACCTTGGGCTACCATGTCAAGGCCGATGGTCATGGCCGGGTGCATCCGAAGTCTTATCAGGCCGTTTTGGATAAGGTTGCCGGTCGGCCAGAGGCCAAAACAGTGGGTATTGTGATGCTGCGTTCCATGAAACACGCCAGTTACCATGACCAATGCCTGGGGCATTTTGGTTTGGCAGCAACCGACTACTGCCATTTTACTTCTCCCATTCGCCGCTACCCTGACCTGGTCATTCACCGGGTAATCCGGGAGACGGTGGGGAAAGGCAGCCTGGCTGCTAAAAGACGGGCTAAACTGGCGGAAATGATGCCCCAGTATGCCGAACAGTCTTCTTTAAGGGAGAAGGTGGCGGAGGAGGCGGAACGGGAATCGGTAGACATGAAAAAAGTCGAATACATGCAGGCCCATTTGGGCGAGGTGTATCCAGGCCATGTCTCCGGGGTGATGCCTTTCGGCCTGTTTGTGGAACTGGATAACACCGTGGAAGGACTGGTCCATGTTTCCACCATGACCGATGACTATTACCAGTACCATGAAAAACAATTGGCCATGAGCGGCCGCCACACCGGCAAGACCTATCGCCTGGGGACACCGGTGACTGTGCAGGTTGCCAGGGTAGATGTAGACAAGCGGCAGGTTGATTTTGAGCTGATAGAGGATGCCCGGCAAGAGGAAATAGTCCCCAAAACTAAGGGCAAGAAAAACGGTCCGAGGAAGGAAGAAAAAGACCCTTCCGCAGTCGGGAAAAAAGCCCCCAAAAAAGCCAAGGCCACCCAGACTGAGGCGAAAAAGGCCAAAACCAACTCAGCCGAACCAAAAAGGGCGCCTAGGCGGAAAAAGTAGTTTAGGGGTTACTATTCAGGTATTCAGAATTCAGTAGTCAGACCCCCACGCCGCTTATCGCGGCACCATCAGAGGGATGAAAAAATATGACAAGCTATTTTCAGGGCAGAATTCAGAATACTTCGAGACGTTCAACTGGGTCTTGGCTTTTTGCGGGGGATTGTTTCCCCCGCTCGTGCTTAGATTCGACCAGTTCTTGGCTCCGGTTTACCGGAGCTTAGAACTGGTTAATCCCATAGGGGGCCAGTTAATACAGAGGCGTAGCCGCTCTTACGTTTAGGGTAAATAAACTATTAACAAACTGGCTATACCCAATCCCTGGCTCGTATGTCGGCGGGGAGGCCATTTCTCTGATTGTGGCTTGTTTTCTAAGCCGTAAGGCGGGCGGTGCGGGAGTTGTGAGTGATTGCGCATCCTTGACACGTAACATGAAGCCAGGTATAATATAATTTGCTGAGCAGGGTGGTTTGGACTTGGTAGCTAGAAGTTGGGTTTTGCCTACCGGGTCTTTTATTTTCCCTCTGGAGGATTGATGGTATGGCGACAGGGGAAAAGAGGATCAAGATTGTTACGGAAAACCGCAAGGCCCGGCATGACTTTTTTATTGAGGAAAGCTACGAGGCCGGCATTGCCCTGACCGGAACGGAAGTTAAATCCCTCCGGGGCGGCAAGGCCAACCTGCAGGATAGTTATGCCCGCATTGAAAACGGCGAGGTAATCCTGTATAATATGCATGTAAGCCCTTATGAGCAGGGTAACCGTTTCAATCATGAACCGAAACGGCCAAGGAAACTCTTACTGCATAAAAGGGAGATCAATCGCCTGTGGGGCAAAACCAGGGAAAAGGGTTTAACCCTGGTCCCGCTAAAGGTCTATTTTAATCCCCAGGGCAGAGCCAAACTGGAGTTAGGCCTTGCTAAGGGTAAGAAAACCTTCGACAAGCGGGACGATATCGCCGTCCGGGACGCCCAGCGGGAAATTCAGAAGGCCTTCCGGGAAAGACAAAAAGAATAGCCGATTTTCTCCAATGAAATTAACTATAATTTTGGGGGTGTACTGGTTTCGACGGGGGATGAATTGGCAGGGATAGCGAGCCGGGGTTCCATCAGCCCGTAATACGGTGGGTCTTATAACAAACGGCAAAGAAAACTACGCCTTAGCTGCCTAATCGCAGCTAACCTCCTGCCCGCTGCTCCCGCGGTGCGGGGCCAGGGGGTCAACCAAGCGGGATACCCGATTACCAATTCTCGGAGGTGTCAGGGGAAGTTCATCGAGATAGCTGTGTCGCAGCCTGTTAGTGGGCGGCGTCCCGGTGAAAACTAAAACACTGACTGCGCTCGGAGAAGTCGCTGTGGGTTCTCTTTCGGACAGGGGTTCGATCATTGGGTCGCCCTGCACGGTGATGTGCAGGTGAGAACCCGGCTTTATCGGTGAATGCGCAGCACATGATGGTGGTGTTAACACCGAGTGGTATGTGGGGTAACCCAACAGCCACGTATCGACTCATAGGCCGCCTCTAAGGTGGTACTAGGATGCGGGGAATTAACAAAACCAGTACCCGCATAACACGCCGGGGGACTCGACAGAGTCCAAGATATAGTCAGTGCCTGTACGAAAGTACGGGAAACTCACGTCCCCTCACCTCCACCATAAAGAAATTAACCGCGATAGCTCGCGGTTTTTTGTTTCTTTGAAGGAAGTTGGAGGATTTATCTAGAAATATATAGAACATACGTTCTTGTGCGGGGATTGATGTTTATGCAAAGACATTGCCTTCAATGTGGAAAACAATTTATGGCAACGGAAAAAGAGAAAATGCGTGGTAACGCAAAGTTTTGTTCCAATTTTATCCCTTGCCGAGTATATTATTCTTTTGACACTTCCGACGGGCTAGGTCTTTGGTGTCTAAGTTAAAGAGGTGGGGATTTTTATCCTGCCATGATTGGGGATTTTATCATTGCCAGTGACAATGGTATTAACCACCGCATAGGACTTTTAAAACGCCAGGGAAAAAGCCGGTTCTGCTCCGGCTTGGCGGCTGGGCCACCGGCTATTTTCTCCGAGAATACCGCATGACCCGTGTGCCTACGAGCCCTATTTCTATGCCGGTATTCCGGTAATCTTCAGGGACCCCAAAATAATAGACATTGCGGTTGAAGGAGTGGACATGCCCCCAAAAGGTAAAAAGGCAACAAAAAAACACCCGGGCTAGGTGCTATCTAATGACTGGGGAATCGTCTTCTTTTTTTCATACCGCTTCTCTAGCTCCTCTGCCGAGAGCTTTTCTTTTTTGAGGTATTTTTACTTTGTGGAACTTGGTTCGGACCGGGATTTCTCAACCGTCATTGCGGATGCCATGCTTTTCCCCGTACTCTCCATTTAACACCTTAGGAGTGATCTCCATGAAGCGAACCAGAAGATTTGCCTGTGGGGCCACTTGGATGTTAGTGATATTACAGAGGTGAATAGTGAACAATCCCGTTTAAAACTGGTTGAGTCAGTCCGCCGCCTGGCATCACGGGGTAGCTTAATTCTGGGTACCACCAGTGGGCTTTTTGAAGGCATGGATATCAGCGTACTAAGCTCAGTTTACAAGGCGTTATAGAGAGCAAGTACCCCAGCCACAAAGCCGACAAGGAGTGTTTCCGTTTCTACGCAACCACTCCTTAATCTGTAGCTGAATTGTACCATATTTGTCGGTTTATGGCAATGGTTTTCCCGTTGGTTAAAACTAACTCTTTGACAAATGATTTATTCATCTGTCATCACCCCTCATGTAAAGTTTCCTTTGCGTCAAGCCTATTTTACATTGCCTGGGCTTTATGTCAAGTTAATTTCACAACATAAGATGTTGAACCCAAAGCTCAAAATCAGACAGTCCTCTAACATGAGACTAGTTTTTAACGAATTATGAAAAATTAAAAGTATTCCAGGCATAGCATTATTGACATGTTCCGCCATTTTTTGGCATAATATTACTAATTGAATCCATCGAAAAGGCAAAACTGTCGAAAGACCGTGGCGCAAAGCTAAAGGGCCTAATGTTAATAACTATGGCAGCCAGCTACCGAAAGGAATTTTAGTTTTTATGTTATTCGATGTGCATACTTATCCTTTATGCCGGCTTTTAAATGATTTTTTCCCAGCAAAAGTGGGAACATTGAATAGGTCGAGTTTCAGAGAAATTAATTCTGCCATTAAAACTTTAGAACACCATGATTACTTTACTTTTAGACACTCTCTGAACGTGGCTCGGCTTTCTGGAATACTGGCAAGGGACTTAGGATTAAATCAAGCAGAAATATGGAATATTAGCCTTGGGGGTCTATTTCACGATTATGGCAAAAAAAGAATTAACAGCAGTATCCTCAACAAACCCGGTAAACTTACATTTGAAGAGTGGGAAATAATGAAAAAACACCCACAAGAGGGTACTTTATTACTTTCACATAATCATTGGGCAAAGGACTTACTTCCCATAGTCGCATATCATCATGAGAGAATTGACGGAAATGGTTATCTTGGTTTGTCCGGCCATTCAATACCGCTATTCGCCAAGATAGTAAGTATTGCTGACGCTTTTGACGCAATGACTTCACCCAGAACCTACCAGCCAGCCCTATCATTAGCGCAAAGCTGGGAGGAACTGGAGCGGAATAGTGGAACCCAATTTGAGAAGTGTTTAATAGAGCCGTTTATTGATATAACCGTTAAAATATTCGAAAAGTAGAACGGGGGGAGCCGCAATAGAAAATACTAATAGGAAGGACTATGGGAGAAAAGCAGAGATTCATATGAAATTGTCAGAATTTGAAATACCCCCAATGCAAGATGTTTTGCTAGTCGGGCGAAAGGCCCCTATTGGACCAGAAGCGGCAAGAAGAATGGTTGAAGTATTATCCCCAGACCAGTATGAGGTTATTCCTGCGGAGGAGGGGCCTATAGAGGCCATAGTGATTAGGAAGACCCTATTAAATATGCTCCCCCGAGAAAAAATGCTGCCTGTTATTCTTGAAGAGGGATTAAAAGTGGCCAATGAAACTACGGTTATTAAAGCGCAAATAAATATTTTTGTGGTGGTCAAGAGGGCGATTGAATTATGATCGTGACTGTAGAAAAAATAATGAAGCGGCCTGTTCTTACTGCCAAACCTGAAGATAGTGTTGCAAATGCAGCAAACAAAATGGAACTTTATGGAATCGGGTGTTTACCTGTATTAGAACAAGAGGTCTTGGTGGGAATACTTACATCCCGCGATATTAGGCGTTCTCATCCAAACAGACTGGTTGCGGATGCCATGTCAAAAAAGCTATACACAATCAAAAGAGACTCTTCGCTCTGGACAGCTTTTAGCTTATTACGGGAAAAGCAAATCGAGCGATTACCAGTATTGGATGAGGAAGAAAGACTTATTGGCCTTGTTACTAAGTCCAACTTGATGATGGAACTAGGAAAGTATACAGATCCGTTAACAGGCTTATATACTTCAGACTATATTCGCTTTATAGGCGAGACGTTATTAAAGGAAGAAAAAGAGTTCGCCATTTTATTTATTGACTTAGACGGCTTTGGTGAGTTTAACAAAAAACATGGCCATGTTGTTGGCGACAAGTGTTTACAACTAATTGCCGAAACCCTGGGTAAAAACGTTTACCCAGAAACAGATTTTTTATGCCGGTATGGGGGAGATGAGTTTGTTTTTTTAACTACTAAAACCGTTGAAGAAGTAAATAAATGGGCAGTAGAAATCCAAAATAACATTCAGCTGGCGTTAAAAGCCGTGGACCTTTCTGTTGGGGCCACAATAGGCATTGCTTGGAAGCAGGGACAACATTGCTGTAAGCAAAATGCTTCCTGGGCCATAGAGGAATTGATTAATCAGGCTAGCTTAGGATCAACAAGGGCAAAAAGGGAGAAATCCTCAGTGCTTTTTGTGGGATAGATGACCGAGAGCGGGGGCCGGCGAAGAAGAATTGGCTGAGACAATTCAAATTACGGCTCTTGTAGCAGCAGGAGGATTAACAGCTATGGGTGTGCGGGCGTCCCAGAAATCAGAACCCGCAACAGAAGGCAAGGGCTGGTCAAACTTAATCAGGCGGATATAGTGCCAAGCCAAGCAGAAAAAGGGAAGGACAAGGCAGGTTCTCGCGAACGGTTTTTCTGTCCATGCTAACCTTACAGCCTTCCATGTTGGGAAACGGGAAATTCTGGGCTCCGGAAGCCTTTGTGCCGGGGCCCAGTTTATTATCTTCTGCCCGATCTTGCTGTAGCTAACACAGATTGGTCAACCTTCTCAGGGTGCAGCCAGACTTTTACCGGCAATGACCAGTTACGGATATTTCGACTCCAACGATTATGGTTTCGGGACTTGGCCTGTACCGTGTCATTGGTTGTCACCCTTCTCCCGAGTAATAGTTCTCAATATATTCCCCGGGTTCCTACAACAACTCTTCTGACACAAAGGGATATTGACAAATTACGAAAATCAGTTTATGCTTGAAATGGGCATATGCTCAAATGAAAGGGGTGGGGTAAAAATACCGAGGAGGCGTTGTTGTGGTCTGATTGAGGAAGTTCCGGCTTGCCGAAAATTTGTTTCCTTACCACAATCTCAAGAAGAAGTTTTATTATGGTTTGAAGAACTTGAGGCAATTCGCTTAAAAGATATCGAAGGTTTAGACCAAGCAGAGTGTGCCGGCTCAATGGGGTTGTCGAGGGCTACTTTTCAGCGGATATTGCAGTCGGCAAGGACCAAGGTTGCCACAGCCCTTGTAGAGGGGCAGACTATCATAATCGGAGGAGGTAATTATATGTTGAAAAACAGGGTTTTTGAGTGCATTGGTTGCGGGCATGTTTGGGAAGTCGAACCATGTGCAGCGGGTGGCAAGCACGGATACGAAATAAATTGCCCTAAATGTGGAAGTAGGGAGAAAACCAAGCTGGAAAACGGGGTAAAGCACACCTGTGGCGCTGGTCCTCACCATGGTGGTCATGGTGGTTGCTGCAGGGGCCATTAAGGCGAATCAACTGATTAAACCTAAAATACATTTAATCTAGTTATGGTTGATGAATTGGAACATGGAACGTAGTTTGGGGCGCTATACAACACCCCAAAATAGGTAGTGCCAGTCAGCCGACATTTGGGGTTGGATACTTAAGCAAAAGTAATAAGCTTCTTATTTTAATAATTATTGTAACTACTCGTATGCCCAGCCGAGGCTGGGCATACGAATAGTAACTAATTATTTAAGGGGACAAAGAAGCTCTTTGTTCCCTTAAATTATTGCCACATACAGGTTGAAAAAAGAAAAAAGGTTTTTTTGGCTTATTGACGACACCTTGCGCTAAGGATATTTTCAGGCAGGGACAAAGAGCCCCTGTCCTGATGATTTGATAATCTAGCTAAACCACAAATTGGGGTTTTTTGTTTTTGAATAGGAATAAATTGTCGAAAAAAATAAAAAAGGTTATTTGTCGAATGGTGAAGAATATTAACGACACCTTACCCCTGCGGGATATGGCGGCTGTCGGTGAATGACTCAGCCAATAGTAGGCATAGAGAGCTTAATACACGTTAGAGGGTGGCAATAATTAGGGATTTATACTTGGAACGATTAAGGAATAGATATTGTAGGTATCATGATGTTAAAGAGCAGCCCCCTTGCATTCCGGTTGCCCTTGACCTTTATGCCCATTTTTATCAGACTAACCAAAAATATTTCGGCAGCAAAAGCATTACCTTGTGGCGCCTTGATAATGAAGAACACTGTCTTGTTAAGCATTATAAAAAGATAGACAAATACGATATTGTTCAAATGTCGGACATTCTCCAGCAAGCTGTTGACCAACTGGTTAATCCTCACCCTGACCATATGAAAACTGTAATTACAGGCGTGATGCTCACCTCCCAGCCCCTTGCCGCCGAACTAAAACCTTTGATTGAAAAGTATAACTTTAAAAAGGTCTTTAGGTTTTACCTATATGGATGGGCAGAAGTAAGGCTCATGGTTTTGGATTTATCATCAAAACAGGTCCTGTGCAACCCTGCAGGAAAGGAGGTAAGAAAGTTTTACGAGGGCTTGTTTGCTGGTGATAGATGAAATAAAAAAGAGGAGGGGAATTTTTAGTGAGTGCTCTCTTATTAATTATTTTTGGAATTATCTGCTTCCTGATTGCCTATGTTACCTACGGCGCTTGGCTTGCCAAGCAGTGGGGAATTGACCCCACCAAGAAAACCCCCGCATGCACTCAGTACGATGGAGTGGATTATTGTCCCGCGAAGGCTCCGGTTTTACTAGGCCACCATTTCGCCTCAATTGCAGGTGCCGGTCCAATAGTAGGTCCCATCACAGCCAGCGTTTTTGGTTGGGTACCGGTGGCTTTATGGGTTATTATTGGGTCCATCTTTGTCGGCGGTGTCCATGACTTTGGTTCACTGATAGCCTCAGTAAGGCACGGCGGAAAATCTATCGGTGAAGTTATTGAGACCAATATTGGCAAAACAGGAAAAAAACTATTTGCCGTTTTTGCTTGGCTGACTATTATCCTGGTCATAGCCGCCTTCTTGAACATCGTTGCTAACACCTTTGTTTCAACTCCTTCAGCAGGTACTGCGTCAATCCTGTTTATCTTCTTGGCTATGGCTTTTGGGTATTTGCTCAATGCAAAAAAGCAAAGCTTAGCAGTTTTGAGCGTTGCAGGAGTGGCCCTTTTAATGCTCTGTATTTATATTGGGCAAGTTTTTCCCATTGCTCTTACAGCTAAGACCTGGATTTATATCTTAATTGTCTACATCTTTGCTGCGTCGGTTATGCCGGTCTGGTTATTGCTACAGCCCAGGGATTACCTGAACTCCTACCTGCTCTATGCCATCCTGGCCGGGGCTGTTTTGGGTATTGTCATGACCAATCCTACTTTAGAAATGAAGCCTTTCACCGGGTTTTATGTTAATAAGATGTATCTTTTCCCCATGCTGTTTGTTGTGGTAGCCTGTGGTGCCATATCCGGGTTTCACTCCCTAGTGGGCTCCGGTACCACCTCAAAACAGCTGGAAAATGAAAATGATGCCCGTCTCATAGGCTATGGCTCCATGTTGATTGAGGGTGTCTTGGCCCTGTTGGCTTTGATAACTGCAGCATACCTTGTAGGGCCGAAATTAGCGGATCTCATTAAGGGTGGACCCATCAACGTTTTTGCCGATGGTGTAGGTACCTTCTTGATGGTCTTCAATATCCCCCATGCCATTGGCAAGCAGTTTGGCGCATTAGCCCTTTCTGCCTTTGCCCTGACCAGTTTGGACACAGCTACCCGTTTGGGTAGGTTTATTTTCCAGGAGTTTTTCTTGGAAGCAGGACAAACAGAAGGCTCAGTTGCGGCTAACAGGTTTGTGTCCACTGGCGTTACAGTGGTTGCAGGAGCCGGTTTAGCCTTTTACGGCTGGGCAAAAGTTTGGCCCCTGTTCGGTTCAGCCAACCAACTGCTGGCAGCCCTAGCCCTGATTACGGTTGCGGTCTGGCTAAAGAAATCAGGCAGAAACAACAAGATGCTCATTCTGCCTACCATCTTCATGTTTGCAGCTACCTTGACAGCTCTGGTGCTGCTTGCCCAGAGCAATTTGGCTGCCGGAAATACGATACTGGTATTCTTTGCTGTAGCTCTCTTCGTCCTGGCCATTATCTTAATTGCGCAAGCGGTAAGAACCCTTTCTGCTACGCCCTCAGGCCAAGGTCCCCGTATCAAGGCTTAGCCGGACTGCAAGGTAGATTGGCAAATAGCAATGACCTAAAAAGGTACAGGTGGGAGCTGCCCGCCTGTGCCGTTGGCTTTTATGGAGCTTTTTGCGCTGCAAGCATTTTTTTCTTTAACTGACTAACTTCCCTGGGGATGTCAATCACCGGCTTAATCTGATGTTCATCCCATAGTTTCACAACTAATTTTGTGTCATCATAGCCTTTATCACCTGTTAAAAACTCACAGCAATCCATAATCTCCGGCTGTTGTTCCGCCAGTTGATCAAGCAACTTATGCCCCTCTTGTACGTCACTGCCAGATGCTTTTGTTACTGAAAAGTTTACGGGCAGCTCATAGACAGCGTCAACTACGAGGTGGAGCTTATAGCCAAACGAAGAAACTACTTTTTCCCACAGGGTGCCGTCTTTTCTGCGCCCCCGGTAGGTTTTCCTGCCAAAGTCAGCATCAATGTCACGGTGCCCATCGGGCTTTTGGGTCTTCTCTTCTTCATCCCGCTTTTGGCCCCGGGCCAGACTATCAATGGCTTTGCTGTCCATGGCCAGAACCCGCCCGAAATCCGGTAACAGTGTGCTTATTTCCGCTACCAGCCGAAAAAATATTTTCTCCACTTCGTCAGTATACAACATAAGTTTTCGGCAAAAACGAGTGTACGCGTAAGCCGGTGGTACCGCCCGCTCCCCCAAACACAGGTCAAAACCGCAAATCTCCCGCAGCTGCGCATTCCGCCGCAACTCACGCAGCAGGCTTTCAATGGATGGGTGCTGGTAGACTATCCCCGCCAGGAGAGAATTCCAGACTGCGCGGACCGGGTAATCATCACGGCCTTTGTCTACTACGGTTACCGGCAACCATCGAAAAGCCGTTCGGTTTTCAAAGGGCCTATGCATAAGAAAAACTTTGGATAAATCTTTTAGCTATAGACTGTCTTTATTGGACATATAACCATGCTTTATCTATACTAAGGTTATGTACAGGAAAAAAATACCCATTCAAAGGAGGTACTTCTGTTGCGCAGGATTTATATATCCTTTGTACTGCTCTTTATCCTCATCGCCCTTTTGTTCCCTGTCGGATGCGGTTCTAAAGAGAAGTCTTCGTCGGACAATTCCCGACCTGAAATCCTCCGGGTAGGGCTAATCCCGAACCAATCCCCGGACAAGGTCAAGGCCCAGTATGAACCCTTTAGAAAATACCTGGAAGAAAAACTGACAATGCCGGTGGAACTATTTGTGGCTACCGATTATTCCGGTGTGGTCGAAGCCATGGCCGCGGACAAGTTGGACCTGGCCTACCTTGGCGGATTAACCTATGTCCAGGCTCGGCAAATAGCAGACATCTACCCCATTGTCACTGAAATTGACCCCTATTCCGATACGACCAAGTATCACAGTCTGATTATCGTCCCGGCCACAAGCCCTGCTTCTTCCCTCAAAGAGCTAAAGGGAAAAGTCTTTGCCTTTGGTGATATCAATTCAACTTCTGGTTCCCTGTACCCCCGCCTGATGCTGGAGAAAGCCGGGCTAAAAGTGCCCGATGATTTCGCGCGAGTGATTTATACCGGCGGTCATGATGCTACCGCCCAGGCTGTCCAGAACGGAACCGTGGATGCCGGTGGAATAGAGGACCGTATCCTTTACAGATTGGAGGAGAAAGGGGCGGTAGATCCCCAAAAAATTAAAATCATAGCTAAATCCGACCCCATTGAGGGATACCCCTGGGTGGTGAGGGCCAACCTGGATAAAAAGCTGGTGGATAAAATCACCCGGGCCTTCCTGGAAATAACTGACCCCCAACTTTTAGATCTGATGCGGGCGGTGAAATATGTTCCCATTAGCGCCGAAGATTATGACTTTGTAGAACGGGAAGCCAGGCGGCTGGGCCTAATCAAGTTCCAGAAGAAATAATGACCGCAGAGGGTGTTCAAATGCAGGTAGTCCAGGCTATAAATATAACTAAAATTTATCCCAACGGAACTGTTGGGCTGGGTGGCCTTACAGTTTCCGTTACAAAAGGAGAAATGGTGGGAATTATGGGGCCGAGCGGCTCCGGAAAAACCACCTTTTTCCGTCTTATTAACGGATCTATCCTACCCACTGCAGGTTCTCTGGTTATCTTGGGGCAGGAGATCGGGAAAATTTCTCTGAAATTCCTGCGCCGTCTCCGGGCCAGAATAGCCGTAATCCCTCAAAACTATAATGTCGTCCCCGAACTTTCTGTTGCCCATAATATCATTATGGGGCAACTGGGGTGGACACCACTCCTCAAATCCTGGCGGCAGCTTTTTTACCTGAACCAGGAAGAAAAAATGGCCGTTCAACAGGTGCTGGAACGACTGGAGATGGCCGAAAAATTTTCTTCCCTTTGCCGCGACCTTTCAGGTGGACAACAGCAGAGGGTGGCCATTGCCAGGGCCCTGGTGGGTAACCCTGAACTCGTTCTGGCCGATGAGCCTATCGCTTCCGTAGACCTAAGAACGGCAGAAATTATTCTAAACCTTTTCAAAGAACTGCATGAGCAAGGCACAACAGTCCTACTAAACCTCCACCAGCAGGACTTCGCCCTGCGCTATTGTTCTCGTGTCCTGGTCCTTTCCCAGGGAAAATTGGTATTCGACGGGCCGCCAGAAGATTTGCCGAATCATCTTGGCTATGGCCGGCCGCACGAGAGCGTAGAGAGAAAATTCCAGGTCCCAACCCTAAACTCCAGCCAGGAGGAGGATTCCTACATCCATGTTCCCTGAAACCCTTCCCCCAGGGCATAGATACAGAACCTACTCAAACCTGCTCATTGCTTTGGCCATGGTAGGAGCGATTGTCTTAAGCGCCCAGGGAACAAATTTTTCCCCAGGTCTTTTCCTGGAACCTGGCAACCTAAAAAATATGTTCCGGTTTATCACCGGTCTATGGCCTCCCGCCCTGGAAAAGGATTTTCTATTAACAGCTGGCAGGTTGCTCCTGGAAACAGTGGAGATTTCCATTATAGGTACGGCACTGGCAGTCCTTTTTGCTTTTCCCCTTTCTCTGCTGGCAATGAGGGAGCGAGGGGAAGAATTTTCCCTGAGATCCACGGGGTTACTGTCCTGGAGCATAAGATGGGCAGCCTATTACTTTGCTCGCACCCTGTTAAACATACTCCGGTCAATCCCCGAAATGGTCTGGGCCCTTATCTTTGTAGTAGCGGTCGGACTGGGGCCCTTTCCCGGCGTGCTGGCCCTGGCTGCCCATAGCACCGGGATTCTGGGGAAGTTATATGCAGAATTGTTTGAATCGGTTGACCTGCGCCTGGTGGAAATGGCCCGTTCCACCGGGGCCGGCGAGCTAAAAGTGCTGGGCTTTGTCCGCCTCCCCCACACACTTCCCGTTTTCCTTTCCTACACCCTTTTCCGCTGGGAATGCAATATGCGGGCAGCAACAATCCTTGGTTTTGTGGGGGCAGGAGGAATAGGGTCTCAACTGATCATCAGCATGAAACTTTTTGCCTACAACGAAGTAATGACCTTGATTTTGGTCATTTTCGGGCTGGTAGTCCTATTGGACCTGGCGGGACAGCTAGTCCGGACCAGGATCCTGGATTCTTACCGGGGTATCTCCCATGGGCAACCATGTCGGGAAATACCCTGCAAAAACAGAAAGAAATAAAACCCGGCCTATCTGCGGAAGACCAGGCTTAGGACAATGGTGAGGATTATGCTGAGAATGATGCTGGTAGCCAGGGGAAAATAAAAGGTGAAATTGCCCCTCTGGATGAAGATGTCGCCGGGCAGGTGCCCGGCACCTATTTTCCCTCCCAGCAGGAGAATAAGCCCGAAAAAGACGAGCACGGCACCGGCAAAAAGGAGCAGTTTCCCAAAGGATGAAATGTCACCCATCAGGAATCCCATCCTTGTCTTAAAGATATCTTTCTTTTTCGCTGAAAATACAGCCGCAGTATTTCTGGCTGTACAAACCCATTTCTCTGGCCCTGGCCCGGCCCACCCGAAAGCCCGGGCGAAAATCCCGGTAGAGAAACTGAACCCCGTACTTTTCGGCCATTTCCCGGCCAATTTCGGCAATGAGCTCATGTTTCTGCCAGGGACTCACCAGGAGGGTGGTGGAAAAGGCCGGGAAATCCCCCTCCTTTGCCGCCCGAGCTGCCTCTTTAAGATAGGAATTTGCTTTTGCCTGGAGCAAGTATTTAATATAGCAATATTCTGTCATGGTTGTCAACCGGAAAATGTTCCATATGAGATAATAAACGAAACGGTTGTTCCTTACCTGTATGGTCATAAAATTTTTAAATTTCAGAATAAACACATAATATTATCCCACCAGGGCTCTGCCATGTTATAATGAGCAAGGCCACTAATTATTCATTGATTTACCGTGGCCTCAAAGCGAATTTCATACTCGGCTTCATTATGATAATGCAATTTTATCCCCTTGCCGAGTATATAATCCTCATAAAATAAAAGTGCCAAGGCAAAAGTCAGAATATAAAGTCAAAAAGGGAGGGGGTGGGGCCTGGTTTCCGCCTATTTTGGGGAACTAGGTGGGGTAATATGAGCGCTCAAATCGCAATTGAAACCCTGTTAGAGGAAAAACGCCGCTTTAAACCGGCGGAGGCCTTTACCTCTCAGGCCAATGCAAATAACCCGGGGATCTACCACGAAGCCAGAAAAGACCCTCTGGCATTCTGGGCGTCTCAGGCAGAAAACTTGGACTGGTCCCGCAAATGGGACCGGGTGATGCAATGGAATCCGCCTTTTGCCAAGTGGTTTGTTGGTGGCCGTCTCAATGCTGCTTATAACTGCGTTGACCGCCACCTCTTTGGTAGCCGCAAAAACAAGGCAGCCATCATCTGGGAAGGAGAGCCGGGGGACACCAGGGCCTTAACCTATCAAGAGCTTCACTATGAGGTAGCCAGGTTTGCCAATGTGCTAAAATCCTTAGGGATTGAAAAGGGAGACCGGGTTACCCTGTACATGCCCATGATTCCTGAGCTGCCTATCGCCATGCTGGCCTGCGCCCGCATCGGCGCCCCCCATAGCGTAGTCTTCGGCGGGTTCAGCGCCGAAGCCTTGCGGGACCGGATCAATGATGCAAAGGCAAAACTGGTTGTCACTGCCGACGGCGGCTTCCGGCGCGGCGGCATTGTTCCCTTAAAACAAAACACCGACGAGGCCATTGCAGGGGCCTCCTGCGTGGAAAAGGTGGTAGTGGTCCGGCGGGTCAATAACCCGGGGCTATCCCCTATGCAGGAAGGAAGGGACTACTGGTGGCATGACCTGATGGAAAACATACCAGCCGCCTGCCCGGCAGAACCTATGGATGCCGAAGACATGCTCTACATCCTTTATACCAGCGGTACCACTGGCAAGCCAAAGGGAGTTGTGCATACAACTGGAGGCTATTTGACCGGAGTCGCCGCCACCCATCAGATGGTCTTTGACATTAAGGAGAATGATATTTATTGGTGTACGGCCGATATTGGATGGGTGACCGGACATAGCTACGTTGTCTATGGCCCTTTGGCTAATGGCACAACGGTGGTGATGTACGAGGGAGCTCCCGACTGGCCGGAGCGGGACCGCTTTTGGCAGATTGTAGAGAAATACCGGGTCACTATTCTTTATACAGCGCCTACCGCTATCCGAACTTTCATGAAGTGGGGTCCGGAATGGCCAAAGCGGCATGACCTGTCGTCTCTTCGCTTGCTGGGGACGGTAGGGGAACCCATCAATCCGGAGGCCTGGATATGGTATCATAAATTCATTGGCAGCGAACGGTGCCCAATTGTGGACACCTGGTGGCAGACGGAAACAGGGATGATTATGATCAGCCCTCTTCCAGGCCTCACAGAGACTAAGCCAGGTTCAGCCACTGTGGCTTTTCCCGGAGTTGACGCCCAGGTCGTGGATGAAAACTGCCAGCCAGTGCCGCTGGGCAGCGGCGGTTACCTGGTATTAAAATCCCCTTGGCCGGCCATGCTGCGCACAGTCTACGGCGACGACAACAGGTATGTAGAGCAGTACTGGAGCAGGTGGGCCAATGTTTACTTCACCGGTGACGGCGCCAAATGGGATCAAGACGGTTACTTTTGGATTTTGGGGCGGGTAGATGATGTCATTAATGTGTCCGGCCACCGGATTGGTACTATGGAGGTGGAGAGCGCCCTGGTCAGCCACCCGTATGTCGCCGAGGCGGCGGTAATCGGCAAAACCCATGAAATTAAAGGCCAGGCTATAGCCGCTTTTGTTACTCTGAAAGAAGGCGTCCTGGCTAATATAGAGTTGGCGACAGAATTGAAAGAACATGTGGCAAAAAAGATTGGCAGTATGGCTAGACCCGACGATATCTTTTTTATGGCTGAATTGCCCAAGACGAGGAGCGGCAAAATCATGCGCCGCTTGCTGCGGGATATTGCGGAAGGACGTGCCCTTGGTGATACAACTACCCTGGCAGATCCCAATGTCGTTAAATCTTTGATGGAGAAGACTACGGCCTCACCTTAAACTCCCCGAAGAATCGGGTTCGATTAGTATAACATAAACTTCCAGGTTAATTGCCTCCTTAACCCGTATCCTTTCTCTCCTTTTTTCCGTTTTAACATTTTAAAGGAGGTGAGGGGGTTGAAAAAGAAATTAATTTTGCTCACCCTGGCGTTCCTGTTAATGTCTACTTCGGCAGCCTTTGCTGTTGTGGGAGCGGCACCCCCGCCCGAAGGCATGATGGGTATTATGGCTGTAGGAACAGAGCCTGCCGAAGAAGGCATGGCAACGATCACTTCTGTGGAAGGAGCGCCACAAGCAGGCTTCGGTGAGGTAAATATTACCAGTGAAGGCAGTAAAGAGGGTGTTAGCTACCCGTTAATTTCCGGCATCCTCCTGGTTGCGGCTGCAGGCGGTTTTGCCTTAAAGCGCAAGTGTTTCGCCTAATGGCTGAATACACCTGGGAGTCATGTCTTACCCAACCTAACCTATCCATATTTCAGTATGAAGGGCGGCAAAAGTGCCGCTTTTCGCATTCTGGCGACACATTTCGAAAAAATTTTTCTTTCCATAATAAGAACTTCTATTATGCACAATCTAATGAGCAATTTCTCCAGGTTAGCTTTTAGGTAGAACATATGATGCAAAGGAATTTGTCTTATATGTTTGATCTTGGACAGGTAAGGTCAATTGCTGGTTGTTAGGCTTATTCGAGCGGAGAGCATTTAGCATTATTTTATGAAAACAAAAGTTAAATTTGTCGCAAAACTAATATTACAGAAAAGTAAGATAAAGTATAATTTAAGTATAACATATAATGTATCACCATTACACGATGTGAAACACAAGGAGAATTGAGATGGATCTATCTAATTGTATCAAATCAGTTGAAAAGGCCCTGATTATTTTGGATCAATTTACCTACGAAAGACCTGAATGGTCATTAGCAGATTTGAGTAGAAAATTGCAGCAAACAAAACCTACTATTCTAAGATTATTAAATACTCTTGAAAAGTACGGCTACGTGGAAAAGGATAGAGAAAAGAAAACTTACTGCTTAGGAATGAGGCTATTCGCTTTAGGAAACCTTGTCGCAAATAGAATGGAAGTTAGAACAATAGCCTTGCCGGTTATGTACGATATTCGTAACAGGACAGGGGAAGCTGTCCACCTAAATATTATTAGTGAAGGAGAAAGAATGTGTGTTGAATACTTAGACGCACTGCATGATTTACGTGCAATAGTTCATGTTGGTCAATGTTCACCGCTATATGCGGGCGGTTCGGCAAAAGTTTTGATGGCATTCATGAAGGATGAGGAAAGGAAGAGAGTAATTGATGGGTTAGTTCTAAAACCTATCACTGATAAAACTATTATTAATAAAGTTGAGCTAGAAAAGGAAATTTTTCAAATCCGGCAGCAAGGATATGCAATTAGTTGTGGAGAGCGGTTAAAAGGTGCTTTTTCCATTAGTGTTCCGATCTGGAATAGAGATTCCAGGGTTATTGCCAGTATGTCAGTCCTAATCCCAGAAGCCCGAATGGATACAGAAAAATTGGACTCTTACAAAAATATACTCATCGAAGGCGGGAAGATTATTTCAAGAAGAATGGGTTATGTGGAAAAAAATTCATAACACAATGGTAGGAATTCGACTGCAAATCGCTTCAGGCTATTATTCAAGATAATTGTTGTTCAATTTGGCTTCAGAAAAATAGTCCAAAAAAAGGCGTTAAGGGCATGACATCAATTATCCTGGTATACTGGAAGATTTCCGTGACCATTTGGAGAATTCGACTGCGAAGCCGGAGGAATAAAGTCGAAGGCTCAAAATTGGAGAAAAGGGGTGAACCTCTATGTAAATTCAGAGAAGTATAAAAATTCAACAAATATTTTTAAAAGGGAGGGTTTGGTAATGGGGACCATGAGGGTTGCCGATGCGATGGCCAAGTTTTTGGAGCAGGCTGGTGTTGAGTATGCTTTTGGATTTAATGGTCATGGCAATTGGGCTATTTTGGATGCCATTAAGTTTGAAACCCAAATCCAGGGCGTTATGACACGGCGGGAAGACCATGCACTCCATATGGCTGATGGATATTGGAGGGTAAGACGCCAAGGGCCCCCGGCTGTAGCAATTACAACCGTTGGGCCGGGGAACATGAACATTCCCTCTGCCTTAGCGAACGCTTTCTACGATTCTATGGCTTTTTTGGTAATAGCAGGTGGTGGACCGACCCAGTGGTACGGTACAGGATGTCTTGAGGAGTGTTATAGATACCGTCCTGAAGGATGGACAGATGTGGTGCGGCCAATAAGTAAAGCAGCATGGACGGTAGAAAGGCCTGACACTGCTGTAGAAATGTTAGCAAGAGCACTAAAATTAACCACCACGGGTCGACCAGGACCGGTAGTTTTACAAGTACCTTTCGATCTCCAACATGAACAGATACCAGTTGAGACAATCAATGCTAAAATGTGGACCTCAAACATTTCAAGCAAAAACCGACCGGACCAAGAATTCATTACCAAGGCCGCAGATATTGTAAAGAACTCTAAACAACCTATTATTCTAGCCGGTGGCGGTGTGCTCAACGCGAAGGGCGGGGAAGAACTACAAAAATTTGTTGAGAAATATAACTTACCTGTAATGACAACGTTTATGGGTAAAGGGGCAATCCCTGAAAGTCACCCGCTTTCACTTGGTACGGCAGGAATGTGTGGAACGCTTCAGGCCTTTAGAGCAGCTGGTGAGTGCGATGTTGTTGTTGCTTTCGGAGCACGATTCAATGACTGTCACACTGCTGCTTGGAGAATGTATGCGGGCATTCCTGATAAAACAAAGTTAATCCATATTGATATCGATCCTGAAGAGATAGGAAGAAACTATCCAACGGAGGTAGGGATTGTTGCTGATGCGGCATTAGCTATCAAAGACCTGAGTGATGCATTGGATGGAATGAAACCAGCGGACTTAAATGGAGAATGGTGGACAAAGATTAAGGAGTGGAGAGTTCTAAACGAGGAAAAAAAGAAGGCTGCCATTGATAGTGATTGGGTACCAGTTCATTATGCTACTTTATTCGACAAAGTGAGTCGAGTAATTAACGAAGTAGATCCTCTGGCTTCAGTAATGTTTGACACCGGAAACTCTCAGTCCTTCGCGCCAAACTTTTTCCAAGCAAATTCTTCGAATGTAAGTACCGATGGACAATTTGCTCAGATGGGCTTTAATGTACCAGCAGCCATAGGAGCTAAACTTGCAAATCCATCACATTTGGCCGTGGGAATTGGTGGTGATGGATCATTTATGATGACCTGTCTTGCCGTGGCTACAGCAGTTCAGTACAAGATTCCTGTTGTATGGATCGTTTTTAATAATCAATCACTATTAATGGAAACAGAATTAATGATGGATGCATATGGTAGAGAAACCTTTACTGTGTACAATAAGGAGCCTCTTAATCTGATAAAGAAAGGAAAGAAAACCGTCACCATAGAGGAGCCATGGAACCCGGATATTGTTGAACTTGCGAAAAGCTTGGGCGCAAAATCAGAAAAAGTCATTAAACCAGATGAGATCGAGCCAGCCCTTCGTAGAGCAATTGAGTCGAACGAGCCATATGTTCTCGATGTATGGGTAAATCGTGACACTAAAGGGTGGTATAATATACCTTTCTATTTCCCTGTAGAATATAAAGATAGGGGCAAGCCAATTCCTTTCCTTCCTCCGCACGGCAATATCTATAAATAACAGGAGTTATGCAGTTGGTGGAAATAAATAGAAAATGATAACTCAAAAAATATTTTAAAAAAGATCCTAATTTTCGACAAAAAAGGCTTGACTTTTTCGGAAAGCCCCCATAATCGCTTTGGAT
>JBFLXH010000031.1:0-30877 GCA_040757295.1 Bacillota bacterium
GTCCCTTTGACATAACGACAGGAAAACCGAGTGGGTGTATACACCATATATGTTGTTATATTACATTACTAAGCACTAATCGCTTCTGCTAGTAATTGGTAAATGGTTTTTATGCAACGCTAGTGAACTAGGACATATTTTGGCTGAAGCAGGGGTTTTTTAACCAAACAAGTGGGGACGGTTATTGTCTCTCTGTTTGAAATGAACCCCTGGCCGTTTGACCTGGGGTTTTATAAGGCAATTTGCCGGCTGATGCGTTTAAACTCATCCAAAGTAGCTGTCATGATAGTTATCCCTCCGGATGTGGCTGAGCTTTAGTAAAACACCACAGCCATTTTATACCTTTTCTGTCCTCGGATTTAAATAGGGACAGAAGTTGCTTGCCGTTTTGCCGATCGTGCGACAGTTTGAGAACCGTCCCTCCTTTGTCGCATTGCTTGATTCTCCGAAGGATGTAAGATATAATGATGCCATAAAATGGATTGCCAAGGGGGTCTACCGGAAATGGTCGATCTTGTTCGCATCGATGCTGCCATGATCGTCAAGACGGTAATTCCGGTTCTCAGGGAATTCCAAGAGGTTGCCGGAGCCTTTCATTTCGGCTCTTCCCTGGGAATGGCAAGTGGGGACGGTTCTTGCTTGCCTTTTTGTCTACCGTGCGACAGCTTGAGAACCGTCCCCCACTGTCGCACGACAGCTTGAGAACCGTCCCCCACTGTCGCACTGACACCTAAGGAGTGGCCGAAACATGATAAAAATCCATTTTCTTCCCATGAACAAGGTTGTAGAGGTGCCCCCCGGGAGCACTGTCCTGCAAGCGGCCATTTTAGCCGGAGTGCAGGTTGAAAGCACCTGCGGCGGCAAGGGCACCTGCGGCAAGTGCAAAGTACAGATCATGGCGGGCAAGCTGCCTCCTGTTTCCCCCGTGGAAGCTAATTTCTTTGGCGCGGGCCAACTGAGCGCAGGTTGGGCGTTGGCATGCCAGCGTACCGTAACAGAAGATACGGTGGTGGAGTTAAGGGAAAAAAAGGATGTCCACCACCGAAAGACCGGGATGGCCGGGGCAACGGGTTTTGACGCCCTGGCCCCCAGTGTGGGGAAATACCCGGTAATGCTCCCCCCGCCGAGCGTGGAAGACCAGACGCCGGACTGGGAACGCCTGCTTGCAGCCTTGCCGTGTGCAGGCATCCGGTTCAGCCGGCCGGTGGCGGCTTCACTGCCTCGGGTCTTGCGGCAGGGGAACTTCCGGGTGACCGCGGTAGTGGACGGCAACTCGCTGCTGGCAGTAGAGCCCGGTGAGACCCGGGAGCGATGCTTCGGCCTGGCAGTGGATATCGGCACCACCACTGTGGTGGTCTACCTGACCGACCTGCACACCGGCAGGGTGGTGGCCAGCGGGGCCACCACCAATCCCCAGAACGTCTTCGGCGCCGACGTAATCTCCAGGATTACCTACGCGGCCAGCGGCCCCGAGGGACTGCGGCAGTTGCAGGAAAAAGTGGTGGCCGGCATCAACAGCCTCATCGACCGCTTGAGCCGGGAGGCTAAGGTCAGCACCGCAGAAATTTACCAGGCGGTGGTGGTAGGCAACACAACCATGAGCCACCTGTTCCTGGGGATAGACCCCACCTACCTGGCTCCGGCGCCTTTCGTCCCCGCTTTCCGGCAAGGGGTCGAGGTGGAGGCCAGGGAAGTGGGGCTGAACATCCTGAGCACGGGAACTGTGGTGGTGTTGCCCAATGTGGCGGGTTATGTAGGCTCAGACACTGTCGGCGTCATGCTGGCAGCGGGAGCAGACCGGCTGCAGGGGATCAACCTGATGGTGGATATTGGGACGAACGGGGAAATAGTCCTGGCTGGCAAGGGCAGGATCCTCACCTGCTCGACGGCGGCCGGACCTGCCTTTGAAGGGGCAGAAATCAAGTGCGGCATGCGGGCTGCCGAAGGGGCCATCGAAGGGGTATGTATCTCCGGCGACGTGGAACTGGCCGTCATCGCCGGGGGCCGGCCCGTGGGCATCTGCGGTTCAGGCCTGATAGACGCGGTAGCGGAAATGCTGAAAGCAGGCGTGATCAACTCCTCCGGACGGCTGGCCAGTACCGAAGCCCAGATCGACAGGCTGCCGCCACTGGTGCGCCAGCGTTTGCGCAAGAGTAACCAGGGGAGTGAATTCGTCCTGGCGTGGGCCCGGGACACAGCGACAGGGGAGGATATCGTGCTGTCGCAAAAAGACATCCGCGAACTGCAGCTGGCCAAAGGCGCCATTAGAGCCGGGATTCAGGTCTTGTGCCGGGAAATGGGGATCAGCCCGGGGGATATTCACCGGGTGCTCTTAGCCGGGGCTTTCGGCAACCATATTAAAAAAGAAAGCGCGCTTTGCATCGGGCTTCTGCCGGCCGTACCCCTTGACCGCATCACCTCCATCGGCAACGCCGCAGGCGATGGAGCAAGACTGGCCCTCTTGTCCGCCGCGGAGAGAGCGCGGGCGGCCGCCCTGGCCAGCGGGGCGGAGCACGTTGAGCTTTCCAACCGAAAGGAATTTTCAGAGGAATTTATCAAGTCCCTATCCTTTGAAACAGAGCTAACGCAACAACAACTTATAAATCTTGCGACTTGAGCATCTCCCTTAATAAAGGGAGGTGTGTCGTTTTCAGGCATTTTCCTGCCCATCCCCCGTAAGAGTATCTTGTGACCAGACATAACAATTTATGGTAGACCGAGACATGCAATAATTGACAAGCTTAAAATATCGTGTTAATATTAAGAAAAGTCAGTTGTATATACATTAATACAACTTTGCTCTGAATGGTCCAGGTTGCCTTTGCCAACACGTGTCCCGTTTTAAAGGCGGTGTGGAAATAAGCGAACAGGGGTGATGCCGGGCCAGCAAGCGGAGGAAAAGGCTTTATAGGATTGTTCAGGGTTGAATTTACAGACAGGGGGTACTGTGTTATGGCAAGTGAGAAAGAAAAGGTTTTTCAGGAAAAACTGACCCGCTATACGACCGCCATGGACTTGGGCAAACCGGATAAAGTTCCCATTCGTCTATTTCTTAGTGAATTTATGGCCAAGTACGCAGGTTTCACTCTCCAGGAAATTTACTACGACATGGACAAGAATATCGCTGCTGTCAACAAGGTCTTGGCTGATTTTGATTTGGATGTTATATTTAGTGCTCCCAGCCTTTGGTGGGCGTCCCTGCACGATGCAGTGGGCGCGAAATACTTGAAATTTGCCGGCAGGCACTTAGAGGAAAACCGGCAATTCCAGTACGTGGAAGGCGAGTACATGCTGCCGGAGGATTATGACGCGTTTACCGCCGACCCAACCAAGTGGATCCTCAATACTTATTTGCCGCGTATTCATGAGGAATTTGCCGACCCCGGCTCTTACCGGGCCAATGTCGCCTTAATTAAAGGCGCGGCAGCCTTTGTGATGGCTAATGGCGCGCTGCAGCAGGCTGGAGCGTCGTGGGCCAAGGAATATGGCGTTCCGGGGGCTATATCCGGATTGGTCAAAGCGCCCTTCGACACTTTAGGGGATACCCTGCGGGGCCTGAAAGGGGTCATGATGGACCTGCGCCAGCGGCCGGACAAGGTGTTGGCGGCTATGGAAGTGCTGGTGCCGCATAATCTTTTTTATGGTTTAGCCACTGCAGCTGGGGATACTTTATTGCCAACGTTTCTTCCGCTCCACCGCGGCAGCTTCCCGTTCCTCAACCCCAAACAATGGGATACTTTCTATTGGCCGACTCTTAAGAGAGTAATCGAAGGGTTATGGGCACACGGGAAGCGGACACTATTTTATGCAGAGGGCAACTGGACCCCGTACCTGGAGAAAATTGCGGAACTGCCGCCCAAGAGCATTGTCTTCCACGTGGACCAAACGGATATGGCTAAGGCCAAAGAAATTCTGGGGGGAAAATTCTGCTTGAGCGGCAACGTCCCCAACACCTTGATGGCCTATGGCAAGCCGGAAGAAGTGCGCGAATACTGCAAACGGCTGATCCACGAATACGCCGCCGACGGAGGGTTCATTATCGACAACGCCGGGGTGATGCAAGCGGATGCGAAAGTGGAAAACGTGGTAGCCCTGATTGAAGCGGCTAGGGAATACGGGACCTATTAAGCTCAAAGCAACCTGCTGATGGGGTAACCCCAGTTACAGCAGTAATTTGGAATAAAAATATAAGCCGGGGAGGTAAAGCTGATGACGGAAATGCCGAAGAAAGAGGAAATTAAAAGGCTGCCGCCGGGTGTATGCGTACCCTGGGAAGAAAAGGCCATCGAGTTTGGTCCCATTGCCGGCAACCCGGAGATAGTAAAAAAGGAATGGGAAAAGCTGGACGTTTTTGCTTACCTTTATTTATGGTGGTGGGTCCATCGTTAAGGACCCTCAGGTTGGCAATACTTTCAACGATAATTTGCAACTGGAGGATTGATACAAATGGCTAGATTGATGGATCCACTGGCAAATGCCATTGCCGAGTTAGAGGAAGAAAAGGTAAAAGCGTTGGTTAAAGAGCGCCTCCGGGCCGGAGAAGCCCCCTTGGAAATTGTGGGGAGATTGCAGGAAGGCATGACCGAGGTCGGGCTTCGCTTTGAATCCGGGGAATATTTTTTAAGCGAACTGATCATGTGCGGAGAAATCATGAAAGAGGCTATGACCGAGTTAGAACCGCATCTGGCCGGGGCCGATATGAAACACCGTGGCAATATCGTAATCGGGACGGTCAGAGGGGATGTCCACGACCTGGGGAAAAATATCGTCGTGATGCTGCTAAAGGGCGCGGGTTACAACGTCATCGATCTCGGCGTCGATGTGCCTCCCGAAAAGTTTGTCGATGCAATCAAGGAACATAATGCGCCACTGGTAGGAATGAGCGTCCTCCTTACAGGCTGTCAGGATGCCATGAAAGATACCATTGGGATGGTCAGGGCCGCAGGATTAAATGTTACGGTTCTCATCGGCGGGAACTATGTAGACGAAATAGTGAAAAATTACGTCGGTGCCGATTACTTCGGCACAACGGCCAGTGATGCCGTAAAGGTTGCCGACAAAATCTTTGCAGCCAGCTAGAGGGCTTGTTCTCTCAGCGGCCCCGCAAACCCAAACGCTAGACGTTTTCTTCGTGCTGGGGCCGGAATTGCGGCCCCAGTGGCTCTTGGACAGCCATAAACTGGCCGGCAGGCCAATTGAGTTGCACCTGGCCCCTTGTACATATGCCGGAAAGTCAGGGCCTTTGCCTATCCTTACGCACTATGTGGATCCAAATGAAATAAGAAACATGGAGGGCTGCTTGAGATGTTGATCATCGGTGAAAAACTAAATAGCGCTATTCCCAGTGTACGCCAGTGCATCGAGGAAAAAGACGCCGCTCAAATCCAGGACCTGGCGCTCAGGCAAGTGGAGGCGGGAGCCGGCTACCTGGATTTGAATACCTCCCACTGCAACGAAGTCGCCGACATGGAGTGGCTTATTCAGACTGTCCAAGAAGTAACCGATGTGCCTTTATGTATAGACAGCACGGCGGCTCCAGCAATAAAAAAAGCGTTACAGACTGCCAAAGGTAAGGTGATGGTAAACTCCATCTCTTTGGAAAAAGACCGCCTCGAAGGAGTTCTCCCCCTTGTTCTTGAATACCAGTGCCCTGTAATCGGTTTAACCGTAGACGATAACGGCATCCCGAAAACCGCTGAGGACCGGCTTAGAATCACTGAGCGTATTATGGAGATTTTATCTAAGCACAATTATGACCTGAATCACCTGTATGTCGACCCGCTGGTCCTCCCCCTTGCCGTCAGTCACGCCAATGCAGCGACATTTTTCCGGTGCCTGGCTGATATAAAGCGCTTGTTTAAGGTAAAAACAGTCTCCGGATTAAGCAACATTTCTTTTAATATGCCTAAAAGAAAGATCATTAACCGTTACTTCCTGGCCATTGGCATGGCCTTTGGCATGGACGCGGCAATTCTAGACCCCCTGGACCAGAAAATCATGACGGCGGTCACTGTGACTGACTTGTTATTGGGTAACGACCGTTTTAGCAAGAACTTTTTGAAAGCATACCGCAACAATGCGCTGGCAGACTAAATATAATGCCTCGGAAAAAGGCCTGTCCGTCTCCTCGGTTTTTTGATAATGGTGTAATTCCAGGCCGCTACTGGTAAGCGCAAGTAACCTCGCAGGTTTAGAAAGGGCCTGATTAGGCTCTCCTAACACGGTGCAACTGCCTTGCAGCCAACTAAAGTGGCCTAAAAGGAAAAACAACCCCAGATCCGCCTTAAGCATCTAGGCACGGCAACAGGGGCTTTACCGGAGATAACCCTTTTGCCCCCCTGATGGCCTGCTTCTGGACGGAGTCATTGGGTGTGGTATAATGATGTGGTATAGGGAAGTGGGGGTGTTTTTTTGCGTACTATTGCTATCGCTTGCCGTACTATTGAGGATGAGATCAACGCTGTCGTCAAGGCCTTGCCCGGCTGCTGCCCGGTACGCTGGGTGGAATCCGGCCTGCACAATTTTCCGGTCAAGCTGAAAGACAGGATTCAGCAGGAAATCGACATAATTGACGGGGCAGAGAATATCCTGCTGCTTTTCGGTTATTGCGGTAATAGCGTCGAAGGCCTCCGGGCCAGCAAGTCCCGGCTGGTGTTGCCCAAAGTCGATGACTGTATTTCCCTGCTATTGGGCAGCAACCAGGCCCGCCTTGAGGTGGGCTGCCAGGCCCGAAGCTACTTTCTGACAGATGGCTGGCTGCGGTATGAAAATAACATTTATCAAGAATTCCTGCATTGTGTGAAGAAATACGGCCAGGATAAGGCACTGGGTGTTTTCCGCACCATGCTGGCTAACTACTCTGCCCTAGCATTCATAGACACTGGCACTTACGACCTGGACCACCTAATGGCGAAGACCAGCGAATTCGCAGCCAGTTTAAACCTGACCCAGGTGGTGGTGCCGGGCACCCTAAGCCTGATTGACAAGGCTTTCAAAGAAGAATGGGATGACGATTTTCTAAAGGTACCGCCGGGCATGGCTTTAAGCCTTAGCTTTAGTCCAGCCGCTCCCCCCAATCAACTGTAAGGGCTGCTTGTGCCATTCCTAGCCTGGCTGTCAGCAGGGAGGATCTAACCAGTATTGACGTCCATATGCCGGCATGCTAATATTTAGCCAAAGTTGAGAAGAACAATGACCAGAGACAGGTGTGAATTCGTGCAAGAAGAAGCTTCGATTGATAAGAATTCAGTGATACCCATCTACTACCAGTTAGCTAAACTGCTTGAGGGACAAATCCGGCGGGGTGAACTCAAACCGGGCCAGACACTACCCACCGAGACAGAACTCGCCACCCGCTTCGAGATCAGCCGCATGACCGTCCGCAGGGCGATTTCTGAACTGGTGGCGGCAGGCATGGTGTATGCCCAACAGGGCAAGGGCACCTTTGTGGCCAGCCCGAAACTGGACAACACGGTTTTTGAGCTGAATAGTTTCAATGAAGAGATCAGGCAACGGGGACTGCAGTGCAAAACAACGCTGCTGGAAGCCAGAATAGCAAGGGCAAATGAAGAGCTTAAAACCAAGTTTCAATTAAGCGACAATAAAACCAGGTTTCTCTATTTTCGGACGGTATTGTCGGCTGAGGACGAACGGCTTGCTTACGAAGAAAAATACACTATTTATTCCAAGAGTAAACCTATCCTTGAATCCGAATTAAAAGACCCTAGTTTACCAGGCTTGATTACCGCCCACAGCGATTACTTGCCTGTCAGTTCCAAGAAGGTTTTACAAGCTGCCGCGTCCTCCAAAGAAGAGGCTTCAATTCTAGGGATCGGTGTGAACACACCGGTTTTTGTCATCGAGCAGACTATCTATGACCCGGAACTGAAGCCGGTGGGATGGAGCAGGTCCGTTTACCGTGGGGATCGATACAAGTTGACCTTATACGACGGGTGGTTTAAAAACGACTGAGATAATTGGAGGGTCTTTACTTGGACGACCAACTGCTGACAGCGATGGCGGAACTCGATGAAGAGAAAGTCCTTTTGCTGGTAGAAGAAAAAATTCAGGCCGGCCATACTCCTTTGGAAATAGTGGAGATCTGCCGAAAAGGCGTGGAAATTGTAGGGCAAAGGTACAGTGATGGCCAGTACTATTTATCCGATCTGATCATGTCGGAAGAAATTTTTAAGGGCGTGATGCGGGTTGTGGAGCCAAGCATAACAGTCTACGTTCCCCAGCATGGCTTTCCAATTGTGATAGGTACCATCGAGGGGGACATCCACGATCTCGGCAAGAATATTGTAATTTACCTGTTGCGCTCCTACGGTTTTCACGTTCATGACCTGGGCGTCGATGTGGCACCAGAGAAATTTGTACAAGCGGTAAACGAAACAGGTGCTCCCATATTAGGGATCAGTGTCCTGCTGTCTTTTTGCGTAGGTGCCGTAAAGAAAGTGGTAGACCTGCTGAAAGAAACCGGACTGCGGGACAAAGTCAAAGTAGTTGTGGGGGGGTACCCGGTTAATCAACTGGTGCAAGAGTATACCGGCGTAGATTATTATGCCAACGATGTGACCCAAGTGCTGGATATTTACCGGCAAATCTTAATAGCAAGAGGGTACGGTTCTTGCTTGCTAAGCAAGTGAGCAAGTGGGGGCGGTCCTTGCTTGCCTGCTATGCGACAGTTCGAGAACCGTCCCCTCTGTCGCGCCCTCTGTCGCGTTAGCGGCGCAAGCCTTCCAGGCAGTCATGGAAACCGGGGAACGATACCGCAATGCTTTCCGCCCCTTCGATCCTGGTTTCTCCACTGGCCGCCAAGCCTGCCACGGCAATGGCCATGGCGATACGGTGGTCCCCTTGGGCAAAGCACTGAGCCCCGGCCAGGGGACGGCCGCCTTGGATCACCATCCCGTCAGACAGCTCCTCAACCTGGACTCCCATTTTGCTCAGTTCCCTGGTCATCACCGCGATGCGGTCACTCTCTTTTACCCTCAGTTCAGCGGCATTCCGGATTACCGTCACCCCTTCGGCCAGGGCCGCAGCTACGGCTAAAACGGGGATTTCATCGATCAGGCGGGGGATTATTTCTCCCTTGATCTCCGTTCCCTTCAAGGGCCGGTGCCTGACCAGGAGATCGGCTACCGGCTCCCCGGCCTCCAGCCTCTCATTCTCCGTCTTGACGTCAGCGCCCATAGCCGCCAAGACCTCCAGAATGCCGGTGCGGGTAGGGTTGATCCCCACCCCCTTGATTAGGACTTCTGACCCCGGAATGACAGACCCAGCTACCAGGAAAAAGGCGGCTGAAGAAATGTCCCCCGGCACCCGTAATGCCTGGCCGGTCAGCCTGGGCCGGCCCTCTACCGAAACAGTAAGTCCCTCCTTGGCCACTTTGGCGCCAAAGGCCTGGAGCATCCGCTCGGTATGGTCCCGGGATGGTACCGGCTCAGTAACCGAGGTGACGCCCTCAGCCTGCAGGCCCGCCAGCAAAACCGCAGATTTTACCTGGGCGCTGGCTACCGGTGAACGGTAAGAAATGGGCTTTACCTGCCCACCCTTTAGCACCAAAGGAGCCAGCCGTCCGCCCTGCCGCCCGCTGATCTCCACTCCCATCTGCCGTAGGGGCCCAACCACCCTGTCCATGGGCCGGCTCCGCAGAGAGGCATCACCTGTCAGCGCCGCCATCCCCTCTAACCCCGCCAGGATACCCAACAAAAGGCGGATAGTGGTGCCGGAGTTGCCGCAGTCTAACACCTGACTCGGCTCCCGTAATCCATGCAGGCCTCTTCCTTCCACCTGCAGGTCCCCGCCAGGCAGCCACTTAAACTCTGCCCCACATTCCTCTAAGCATCTGACAGTGCTCAGGCAGTCCTCCCCCTTAAGAAAGCCGCTGATCCTGGTCTGCCCTTCGGCTAAAGCCCCGAGCATTGCCGACCGGTGAGAGATGGACTTGTCTCCCGGCACCTCTATTTCCCCCCGCAGCCTCCTAAAACCTTTGACCAATAATTCCACTATAAAACCTCCCCCACAAGTCCTTTTCACACCCTACGCGTAAAACCCTGTTCCCTCAGCCTTACCAATGCTTCAACATCTCCCCGCAAGAAGCAAAATCCCCCAGGGGATAGCCTCTCTCAACCTCCCAGGCAGCTCGGGTCTCATTTTAATACTTGGGTTAGCCAGACAGCTAAGAAATGGACGGCTCCAGCTTCCGCCCCAGGGCCGGGGCCAGTTGACCCAATTCCTGCATCAGAGCTGCAAAGTTGTCCGGCGTCAGAGATTGGGGGCCATCGGATAAAGCCTCAGCGGGGTTAGGATGTACCTCGATCAACAGCCCGTCGCTGCCCGCTGCCAGGGCTGCCCTGGCCATGGGCATCACCAGCTTCCATCTTCCGGTTCCGTGACTGGGGTCTACCATCACCGGCAGGTGAGACAACTGTTTAACCGCCGGCACGGCATTCAGGTCCAGAGTGTTGCGGGTATAAGTCTCAAAGGTGCGGATGCCCCGTTCACATAAAATCACATTATAGTTCCCTGCCGACAAGATATACTCTGCCGCCAGGATCCATTCTTCAATAGTGGCCGACGGCCCTCTTTTCAGGAGCACCGGTTTATCGGCCTTGCCCAACTCCCGCAGGAGGCGAAAGTTCTGCATATTCCTGGCTCCCACCTGGAAAATGTCCACATAATCCCTGGCCATCTCCAGGGTATGGGTATCCATTATTTCTGAAACCACGGGCAGTCCCGTCTCTTCTCCTACCTCAGCCAGGAGCCGCAAGGCTCTTTCCTCCAACCCCTGAAAGGTATAGGGGGAGGTGCGGGGTTTAAAGGCGCCGCCCCGCAGCAGGGTTGCCCCGGCTTTTTTCACCCGATGGGCGCACTCCTGCAGTTGCTCCCTGCTCTCAACGGCACAGGGGCCTGCCGCCACGTGGACAGCCTCTCCTCCAATCTCGATTCCCTTGACCCTGATAAGGGTGTTATCCGGTTTAAATTCCCGCCCTGCCAGTTTAAAGGGATGCTGCACCTGCAAGACTTTCTCCACGCCCACCATTGCCTCGATGGCCATGCCCGCCAGCCGGGCCTCAGCGTGGTCGCCGATGACCCCGATAACTGTCCTGGCCACACCCTGAGAAAGATGGACCTGAAAGCCGGCTTTGCTCAAGCGGGAGGTAACGGCTTCAATCTGCTCACCAGTGGCCTGATGGTCCATAACAACGATCATTTTTTTATCACCCTTTGATTAATATTTGTCAGTATTTCCCCAAAACCGGTTTGTTAATTACTCCAAATCCATTATTCCATTGCTCTCATCCCTTCCATTCCGGAAAGCAGGCAGCTCCCCTTAAAAAAGGAAATACCACCCCAGACGGAGTGATACATTATCAACAAGCTCCCTCCTGCCATCCTACCGTTCTGCTTTTTCCGTTGCCCGGGACTTCCTTCCATCCTGCCGGCCTCATGGCCCCCACTACACCAGCTTCCCTGTTGGCTGGTTTAGGCTGTATAATACCACAACTATCCTCTTTTGGCAATGGATTTTAAACGAAAAAAAAACCGAGAGTTTAGCTCCCGGTTCTTGCATATCTACCACTCTTTTTTTAAGACAGCTCCCCTGTTGACAGGCTCTACCAGCATACTGTAGCGGGTCAGGTAGCTGCTTTTGACCTTTGGCGGCAGGGGCTGCCAGTTCTTAAACCTGGCTTCGATTTCTTCTTTGCTTAGAGCCACTTCTATCTTCCGGTTGGGAATGTCAATGGTAATCAAATCCCCATCCTGCAGAATTGCAATTAGGCCGCCAGCCGCAGCCTCAGGCCCTACGTGACCTACACAGGGACCCCTGGTAGCCCCGGAGAACCTGCCGTCGGTAACCAGGGCTGTTGTTTCGCCTAACCCCATCCCCATCAAGACAGAGGTAGCTGCCAAGAGCTCCCGCATGCCTGGACCACCCTTGGGGCCTTCATAACGAATTACCAAAACATCTCCATGATTGATTTTCCCGGCCAGGATGGCTGCTACTACTTCTTCCTGGGACTCGAACACCCGGGCAGGCCCTGTGTGCTGTTTCATACTGGGAGCCACTGCGGTCTGTTTGACTACAGCTCCCTCCGGAGCCAGGTTCCCTTTTAGAATGGCCAAACTGCCATAGGGATACACCGGGTTATCCTTGGAGCGAATTATTTGAGAGTTTTTGTTTTTCACCTTGGACAGGATTTCCCTCCAGGTTTTACCGGCAACTGTCGGCACATCCAGAGACAGCATTTCTTCGCCCAATTCCTTCATCACCACAGGAACCCCGCCGGCCTCGTCCATGTCTTTCAAGACATACTTGCCGGAAGGTTTGATGTCGCAAAGGTGGGGGGTTGATTTGCTGATCTCCTCAATGTCTTCGGCGTTAAGGGAAATTCCCAGTTCGTGGGCGATAGCCGGCATGTGCAATAAAAGGTTGGAGGACCCGCCAACGGCCAAGGATACCCGCAGGGCATTGGCTAAGGTTTCCGGTGTGATCAGGTCGGAAGGCCTAATATTCTCCTTAACCATCTTCACTGCCTGGATGCCGCTCTGCTTGGCCTCCCTGAGTTTCCGGGAATAAACGGCATGGGTGGTGGCGCTGCCCGGCAAAGCAACTCCAAGGGCTTCCGCCACGCAGCACATGGTATTGGCTGTACCCATCATGGCACAGGAGCCAAAGGTGGGACAGATGCTTTCCTCTATTTCCTCCAGGTCCTCAGGGATAATCTCTCCCCGGCGCACCTTGCCAACAGCTTCCCGGGCTTCGTAAATAGCCATGTCCTTACCCTGGTAACGGCCCGGCATCATGGGGCCGGAAGGCAAAAATACCGCCGGCAGGTTCAGCCTGGCCAGAGCCATTAACATCCCAGGGACAATTTTGTCGCAGCCCCCGATAAACACCAGCCCGTCGTAGCGCTGGGCTTCCACCATCACCTCGATGGAATCGGCAATGATTTCCCGGCTGGGCAGGGAGAAACACATGCCTACATGACCCTGAGCCAAGCCGTCACACACTGCGATGGTGTTGAATTCAAAGGGGACGCCACCGGCCATGCGGATGCCGTGCTTGACCTCCTGGCTCAACCGCAAGAGGTGGGCATGGCCTGGGTGCATTTCGTTCCATGAATTGACAATCCCGATAAAGGGCTGGGAAAATTCATCGGATATCAGGCCGATAGCCCTAAGGTGTGAGCGCATCCCGGCCCGGTCCAGGCCGTTGACCAGGGTGCCGCTGCGCATTTCCTTGGGTTTATAGATAAGTTCGCTCATGAACTTTATTACACCTCTTTGATAATTAGCTTAACTTACGGCGGGTATCCCAGATTTGGGGATTAGCCAGGTGAGGCGGCCTTTCACCCCGCAAGACCTGGAGTACCTGTTGGGCGGCCATCACGGCCATCATCCGCAGACCCTCTTCACTGTGGGCAGCGATATGGGGGGTAACTACCACGTTAGGCAGGGTAAACAGGGGGTTATCAGCCATAGGCGGTTCCGGATCGAACACGTCTGTCGCCACACCGGCAATTTGGCCGTTAACAAGGGCATCATAAAGGGCAGCTTCATCCACCAGGGTGCCCCGGGCGGTATTGATCAGGTAAGCAGTCTTTTTCATTAAGGCCAGGGTCCGGGCGTTGATCATTTGATAGTTTTCATCGGTAGCAGGGGCATGCAGGGAAACAAAATCAGACACTTTCAAGAGGTCGTCAACATTGTCGTACAGTTCCACATTTAATCCCGCCGCCTGCAGAGTTTCCTGGGTGACGTAGGGATCGTAACCAATAATCTTCGCGCCAAACCCATACTGGCAGATGGCGGCAAAACGCCGGCCGATTTGGCCTAAGCCCACAACGCCGATTATCTTGTCTCTAACTTCCCTGGTCCTGGTAGTCAAACGGATCTTGTAATCATTCCGCTTGGTGGTGGCTTCGTGGGTCGGTATTACTGATTTAAGCAATGTCAGCATCAAGGCAACGGCATGTTCCGCTACCGCATTGGTGTTGGATCCGGGACCGTAAATTACCGGAATGTGGTGTTCCGTTGCGGCATCCACATCGATGCTGTCCAACCCAACTCCGTGACGACCAATCACCTGCAGCTTCTCACCCGCCTCAATAATCCCCCTGGTTAAAAGGGTAACCCGGACGATTATCGCGTCACAGTCTTTGATGGCCTGTTTAACATACTCCTCATCAGTTTTCTCGGCAAGAACAACTTCAACTTCTTCTTTCAACATGGCAACCGCATCCGCATGGATGGGCTGAACCAATAATACTTTTTTACCCATCTGTTTCACCTCAAAAGTTTTTATTCTAGTACTGGCGTTGGTGTTTATTAAATGCTGGGGCCAATGCGGGTAATGGCAAACTCGTAGTGTTTTAGCGCCTCGGCTTTGGTCAACTGCCCGCCGGCTACTTCCTGCATCAACTGGTAAATGCGCTGGCCGACAGATTCTATGGTTTCAATACCCTGCATAACTGTCCCGGCATTGATATCCATGTTTTCTTCCATCAACTGATAGGTGCGGTGATTGCCGGTGATCTTGATTACCGGAGCGATCGGGCATCCCACCGGTGTACCCCGGCCTGTCGTGAATAAAACCATTTGACAGCCGCCTGCCACCATCCCGGTAATTGACTCCACATCCTGCCCAGGGGTATCCATGACAAAAAGTCCTTTGCCCTCAACCGGAGCTGCATAGGGTAGTACCCCCTGCACCACTCCGGTGCCAGCTTTTCTAAGACAGCCTAAGGATTTTTCTTCAATCGTAGTCAAACCGCCCATAATATTTCCCGGTGAAGGCTGGGTTCCCCTCAGGTCAACGCCCATCTTTACCGCATCCTGCTCCGCTGACTTCACAATATTAAGCAGGTCCTGGCCTACTTCGACAGTCAGGCAGCGCTTGGCCAAAAGATGCTCTGCGCCGATAATTTCCGCCGTCTCCGAGAGGACCACCGTCCCGCCGTCCCGGATCAATAAATCACTGGCCACTCCGACAGCAGGGTTGGAAGCCAAGCCGGAAGTGGTATCTGACCCACCGCACTCCAAACCCAGGATCAGGTCACTCATTTTGATTGGTACCTTGGGTATCTTTTGGGCCTCCTGTACCAGGGCCTGAGCCATCCCAATTCCTTTTTGCACAGCCTTGGAAGTTCCCCCGGCATCCTGAATAATCAATAATTCCACTGGTTTGCCGCTTTTGGCGATCTCTTTTACCATCATGGGCGCTTCCATTTTTTCACATCCCAGACCCACCACAATCACACCTGCTACGTTGGGATTGGTGGCAAAACCAACCAGGGTGCGCTTGCTCTGTTCAAAGTCAACGCCCAATTGCCCGCAGCCGTATGGATGGGTAACCGGAACCGTCCCTTCTACCGCCCGGTAGATGCGATCGGTAACCTCGTTGGCGCAGACGATCACTGACATAATCAGGACATGATTGCGGATGCCAACTTTCCCGTCTGGCCGGCGATAGCCTAAAATCTCCATATATCCTCTCTCCCTGCCTTCCTGTATAATCCCTTAGCCCTTAGACTGCAGGTCTCCGCGGCCGCGGTTGCTGGCTAGGTTTTGCACGTGGACGTGTTCCCCCGGCTGGATATCCTGTATTGCCGTACCAATGGACTCGCCATACTTGATCACCTGGCTCCCGCGGGGGATAGGTACGACCGCAACTTTGTGACCAAAAGGGATAGCATGGATAACTTGAAGGGTAATGGTTGTTCCGGCCAGATCAAGCACAATCTGCTCTCCGGCCATGATATCTTCCACCGCTGTCGCCACGTTATCCTGGGGGTCGATCACTACTGCCTTAACCACTTGCACACCTCCATCCTTAGTTTTCCAAACCCCTTTCCCGGCTGCTGCGCTTATTTTTTACCTCCATCAGCAGCAAGCCCGCAACAAGGGTCCGCCTGGCGGTTGAAAAGGGAAGCCTGGGCAGCTTCCCTTTTTAAAAACCACCGGAGCAGCATTTCACATTTAGCAGGTCTGCCAACCCAGATCCTGCTGCTCCTTTGCACCTAACTTTTCTTAAACTCCAATCGGGGTGCCCGGAGCCTTCTTAATCCGGATTTTTTGCATCACCAAGACAACAGCCAAAAGTCCAATGCCGATCAGGTCTGTCTCCAGGCCGCCCTTGATCAAGAGCAGTGCGCAGGCAAACAGGACAACCCGTTCATAGATCTTGGCATGGGTTAACAAGTAGCCCTGCAGGGAACCAGCAAGACAAATGGTACCAATAGTTGCTGTCGCAAAAGCCACCAGGACGTCCAACGCCGGGCCCTTCATCAATAAGGCAGGCGAAAACACGAACATGAAGGGAATGATAAACCCTGCCAAACCTAAGCGGACAGCAGCCCAGCCTACCTTAGACGGGTCAGCCCCGGCTATACCGGCGCCAGCATAGGAGGCTAGAGCCACCGGCGGGGTAATGGCTGAAAGCACCGCAAAATACAGAACGAACAGGTGGGCGGTGATAGGCTCCACACCCAGGTTGACCATGGCCGGAGCAGCCACCGTGCCGGCCACAATGTAGGCAGCAGAAGTAGGCATCCCCATTCCCAGGATGATACAAGCGACCATTGTGAAAAACAGGGTGGGGATTAATAAGCCGCCGGAAATAGTCAGGATAATGTTGGCCAGCATCAGGCCCAGACCGGTCAGGGTGACCACACCGACCAAAAAGCCTACCACAGCGCAGGCGATGGCCACGCCCAGAACCCCGCGAGCGCCGTTTTCCAGGGACTTGGCCAGGCTCAACAGGTTTAACCTGGTATGTTTACGGAAACTGCTGACAACGATCAAACAGATGATGCTGTAAAACGCCGCAAAGGTAGGTGAAAAATCTTTCATGATCAGGTAAATCAACAAGAGGATAGGTATGATCAGGTGCCCGTTTTCCTTAAGCTCAGCAGTAATATTGGGCAGCTGGTTCCTGGCAAGTCCCTTAAGCTGCAGTTTTCGTGCCTCCAGGTCCACCATCACCCAGCAGGCCACATAGTAAAGGACAGCAGGAATAAAGGCTACAATGATAATCTCTTTGTAGGCAATGCCTAAAAACTCCGCCATAATAAAGGCTGCAGCGCCCATAACCGGCGGCATGATTTGCCCGCCCGTAGAAGCAACGGCTTCCACCGCACCGGCAAAATAGGGACGGTACCCCAGGCTTTTCATCAAAGGAATGGTGAAAGCCCCTGTTGTGGCAACGTTAGCTGCAGCGCTGCCGTTAATCATGCCCATTAGCCCGGAGCCGATAACCGCCACTTTGGCCGGCCCCCCGGGGGCATGCCCAGCAATGGCCATGGAAATATTGGTGAAAAGTTTGGATAAACCAGTTTGTCCAAGGAAAGCGCCGAACAAAATAAACAGGAAAATAAAGGTGGAGGAAACCCCCAAAGCGATGCCATAGACCCCTTCGGCGCTGATAAACATGTGCTCAACGAGCCGTTTAATGCCAAAACCACGGTGGGCGATAGCCATGGGCAGGTAGGGGCCTAAATAGGCGTAGAGCATAAATATTAAGGCCAGTACAGTGAGTTCCTTGCCAATGCACCGCCGTGCCGCCTCCAGTACCAACAGCCCGCCGATAAGGCCCACCAGGAATTCTGTCTGGGTAATACCCGCGCCCGGACGATTGGAAATAACATCAATCATAAAGAACATGTACAGGTTAACCCCTGCCCCCGCAAGAGCAAACAGGTAATCAAAGGGGCTTGGGTTCTTCATATCAGACTTTTTTCTGGCCGGGTACAGGATAAAAATCAAAAACATGACAAAAGCCAGGTGAATCATCCGCTGTTTGTTCGTGGGCATGGTGCCGAGCCCGGCCATATACAGGTGAAAAACCGACATCAAAATAGCTGTAACCGACACCAGCTTGGCCCGCCAACCGTCAAGCATCCGGTACCTTGCCTCAGCATCATACTTTCGTACAACAGCATCCAGGTCAATTTGATCTTTTTTGCTGTCTTTGCTTACCGGAACGTTGGTCTGTTCAGGTTTTTTTTCCACAGAGCTTTATTACCTCCTTACCTACGCCTTTGAAAACCAAAATTTTAGAAAGGAGGCGGTAAGCTGCCTTACCGCCCCGCCTGTCGAATTTTACCATTAGCCGTTTCAGCCACTGGTCACGTGGGCTATTTCAGGACTCCGATTTCACGGTAGTACCTGGCTGCGCCGGGGTGCAGCGGCACGCTCATGCCGGTAAGGGCGTTTTCCTTCTTGATGTCGGCTGCAGCGGCATGGACCTGCTGGAGCATGGGCTGGTTTTCGTAAATGGCCTTGGTTACCAGGTATACCAAATCATCCGACATCTTGTTGGCAGCATAGAGCCAGTTGGCTACCGCAAAAGTTTGGATGGGTTCAGGCTGGTTCGGGTAAAAGTTGGCCGGGATTACAAATCTGTAATAAGCGCTGTTCAGCTTGTTCAGTGCGATAACCATCTCGTCGGAAACATTCAGAATTTCAAAACGGCCGCTGCTCATTATATCCCGCATGCTGGCAGAACCCAGGGCGCCGATAAAGTTACCGCCGTCCACCTGGCGGTTCTTCATTAATTCAACCGTCTGAGCTTCACTGGTATATTCAGGCACAAACTCTTTTTTGGTGATGTAGTCCATACCATATACTTTGCACAGGTCGCGAGCGTTCAGCTCGGTGGCGCTGCCTGAAGCGCCAACCGCGAACCTCCGGCCTTTCAAGTCGGCAAACGAGGTAGCTTTCAGGTCTTTGGAAACCACAATCTGCATCACGTTGGGATACAGGTAGGTAACACTGGAAAAGGTTTTAACAGCGGTAGCAGGGGTGTAGTTCCCTACCCCGTTAAAGGCCTCATAGGCTATCCCGGCCTGGCCAAAGGCAAAATCAATATCCCCGCTGTTGATGAGCCTCAGGTTGGCCGGGGTACCGGCAGTGGCCTGGGCAGAAGCTTTGAAATAGTCCGGCAATTTGGTATTCAACATTTGGGCAATACCGTTAGCTAACAAGAAATAGGTCCCACCGCTGGTCGCACCGGCAATCTGGATAAAGTGGGGTGACTTCGGTTTTGGAATCTCTTTCGGTCCAACCGGTTCGGGGGCGGGAGCCGGTGCCGGAGCCGGAGCCGTCGGAGCAGTCGGCACGGGGGCTGCCGGTGCTGCCGGTTTTGTCGGTACAGGGGCTGCCGGTGCGGCCGGTTTTGTCGGTACAGGGGCTGCCGGTGCTGACGGAGCCGCCGGTGCGGTCGGTACGGGAGCCGCCGGAGCTGCCGGTGCGGTCGGTACGGGAGCCGCCGGAGCTGCCGGTGCCGAGTCAGCCGCTGGAGCAGGAGCCGGAGCCGGAGCTGGAGCAGGAGCCGGAGCCGGAGCTGGAGCAGGGGCCGGAGCCGGAGCTGGAGCAGGGGCCGGTGCCGGAGCCTGGCTGGTTTGCTTGCCGCCACAGCCGCCCAAAACAGCTACCATCAAAACTGCCACCAGGATAAGGGCCAATATTCTGGCAATTTTACTAGATCTCTTCATGGACATTAATACCCTCCTTAACCTTAATAAGATAATTGGCAAGGCTCTTTCTTAAAAAAACTGCTTGTTTGCACCTTTCACCCCCTTGAATGCGGAAGGAAACAAACTTCTCCCGCAATCGACATGTTTCTACATGAACACCCATTTTCCCTCCTGAAGCGGGTTAATTATAATGAGCGAGGCCACTAATTATTCATTGATTTACCGTGGCCTCAAAGCGAATTTCATACTCGGCTTCATTATGATAATGCAATTTTAACCCTTGCCGAGTATATCAATTCCGGCCAGCCGCTTGGCAAATTGGGCTTTCTGCTTCAGGTTGGTTTCACGGAAGATAGTCAGGCGGTGGGCCTGGGGCGATCCGCCGCCGTGCAGGGCGGAAACCAGGTCACGGCTTTCCATGCTTAACTTCTCCACCAAACGGAACATTTTCATCCGATCAGCGGTGGGTACATGGCTAACACCCTTCATGTATTTATCAATGAACTTGCCGATTTCCGGGTTATTAAGGTCCAGTTCAGAAGGCAGGGTCCCTACAAGGCCGCCGGCAATGTCCAACAGGAGCCGCATGGCATCCACCAGCTCCCGGCCTTCGTGAATCTTGGCAGCATTGGCCAGGACACTGTTAACGGCATAGGTGCCGGACTTCTCCTTGTATCCTTCGTAGGAGGAAGCCAGGGTACAGGCATAAATGGTTTCGGCCTTATGGATGATGTCGGTCAGTTTCTCCTTGATGTGAGACACGCTGGCGGTGCCGTTGTACTCCGCCATGGTATAGGCAGCGCCGGCAAACACGTCCAGAAGGCCGCTCTTGCAGCCGCCGTGGGACTGGCGATGGTAAGAGGAGAACCGTAAAACCAATTCGGAAGCGAACTCCCACTCACCGCACATAAATACCCGCTCCCAGGGCACGAACACGTCGTCAAAGATCACTGTGGTACAGTATTTGCCGTAATACTGGTTCCCCAGGTCACAGCCTTCCATTTCCCGGCTGTCCAGGGTACCCCGGCCGTAAACGTGGATCACCCCAGGGGTGTCGATGGGCACCGCAAAGGCCACCGCATAGTCCTTGTCTTCGGCTCGCATGGCCACCGTCGGCAGGACGATGGTTTCGTGGGAGTTAAGAGAACCGGTCTGGTGCGCCTTGGCTCCCCGGACGATAATACCGTCTTTATTCTTTTCCACAACCCTCAGGTACAGGTCAGGATCGGCCTGCTCGTGGGGCTTCTTGCCGCGGTCTCCCTTCACATCGGTTACGCCGATATGGCCGCAGTAGTCATGTTCCTGCATGTACTTCAGGTAGTTCAGGAACCGCTTGTGGTACTCGGTACCGTATTTCTGGTCGATATTATAGGTGGTGATGGAAAGAGCGTTGAGGCCGTCCAGGCCGGTGCAGCGCTGGTGGCAGGTCCCCACTCTCTGTCCCAGCACCCGGTTAACCTTCACCCGGGCCACCAAGTCCTCAATGGAGGAGGCCACGTGGTTGAAGCGGTTAATCCTTTCGCCGGTCAGGGGCGATACGGTTGTAATCAGGTCCTTGTATTCCGGGTCTGACGCCAGCACATAGGTCTCCCCTGTGGCATTAATGGAGTAACGGATCCGGGGATGGTCCACCGGGTTCTCTACTTTCTCGCCCAGGATGTAGACCGTTGGTTTCAGCTGGCGCAAACTGTCGATATACTCGTCATAGGTCATGATTGCCATGGTGCTTCCCCTCCTTTTCCTTCCTATTGGGCAGCAGCAATAGCTTCCGCGCCGGCCTTAAAACCGGCATCAAGAGCTGCCTTGTTAAGTTCAATGGTCTTGGCCGGAACGTGGTCCAGCACAGATTTCTCGATTGCCTCCCTGGTTACTACCCCTGTTGCTACGGTGAGGACTCCAAGGGCCACAATGTTGGCCACAATTTCATTGCCAAGTTCCCGGGCGATCTCCGTCAGGGGAATCCGGTAGACCCTCTTCACCCCTGCCAGGGCTTTTTCGTCAAAAACCAGGCCGGGATCGATAATGGCAATACCGTTTTCCTTAACGTTTTTGCCGTACTTGTTGACAGCCTCCTGGGTCATGGCCAGGAAAACATCGGGGTTCCTGATTTCCGGGAAACTGATTTCCACATCGTCCACAATTACTTCCGACTTGCTGGCGCCGCCCCTGGCTTCCGGGCCGTAGGACTGCTTGTGGGTGGCCTGGCGGTCATCGTAGACCGCTACGGCTTCCGCCAGGATAATGCCGCCCAGGACCAAGCCCTGGCCGCCGAAACCGCTTAACAATATTTCACACCTGGCCATTTACTTACCCCCCTGTCCCAGACTGGATACCATCTTGTTGTACCGCTGGCAGAATTCTTCCCGGTCAACCCGGCGGGCTAATTCGCCGATCAGGAACTTGCCTTGAATTTCTTCCGGCTTCATACCAGCCGCCGCTTTTACATTGACAGAGTTGTCTCTTTGCCAGTAAAGCATATCAACGGGAGAGCCCATGTTGTTCCGCCGGCCGTAGCCAACCGGGCACTGGGAAATAACTTCTACGAAGCTAAAGCCCGGGTGCTGCAGGGCGTCCTTAATCAACCGCTCCGTCAGGGTGTGATGGTACACTGTTCCCCTGGCCACATAGGTGGCTCCGGCTGCTTCCACCAGCTTGCACACATCCACCGGCTCTTCAATGTTGCCAAAGGGGGCAGAGGTTGCCTTGGACTGCACCGGTGTCATGGGAGAGTGCTGCCCCCCTGTCATCCCGTAAATGCTGTTATTGATCAGGATGGTTGTAATATCAATATTCCGGCGAGCCGTATGGATTAGGTGGTTGCCGCCGATACCGGCGCCGTCCCCGTCCCCGGTGACCACGATTACCTTCTGGCCGGGCATCACCATTTTATAGCCAGTGGCAAAACTCAAAGCCCTGCCATGGGTAGTCTGAAAGGTGTTAAAATCCGCAATGGCGTTGGTCCGGGCGGAACAGCCGATTCCGGTAACCAGTGTAATTTCGTCTTTGCTATATCCCAGCCCGGCCACTGCCCTGATTAGGGCTCCCATAATCGTGCCGTTACCGCAGCCGGCGCACCAAATGTGGGGCAGTTTCTTTTTGCGCAAGTAATCCGTAACCCGCACCACGCTATATCACCTCTTTAATCTTTGTCATGATATCCCAGGGTGGAATCATGCGGCCGTCAACCCGGTTCATGGGGAAGATGTCTGCCTTGCCTCTCCGGGTAGCTCTGGCGACCTCACCGGCAATCTGGCCCATATTCATTTCCGGAACAATAATGGCCTTGGCCTGGTCTCCCACCTGTTTCACAATTTCATCCGGGAAAGGCCAAAGGGTTTTCAGTTGGAGCAACCCGGCCTTCAGTCCCTCTTTCCTGGCGTTGTTGACTGCCTCCCGGGCGGCTCTGGCGGTACAGCCGTAAGCGACAATAATGACCTCAGCATCGTCCAGGTAAAGCTGGTTGAGGAAGGTAACCTGATCCCGGTAATAATCAAGCTTTTTATGCAGGCGGCGCATTAGTTTGTCGGCCACCTCGTGGTTGGTTACCGCCGGGTGTCCTTCCTCATCGTAAACGTTGCTGGTCACATGGAACCGGTAACCTGTTCCTCTGGGAGCAAAGGGCGGCACTCCGTCTTCGTCTGGCCGGTATGGTATGTATTCTTCGGGCGCAGCCGTAGTCATTTTCCGGTTGATGAGGACCAGGCTTTCCGGATCGGGAACTACAACCTTCTCCCGCAGGTGCCCTACCAGGGCATCGGAAAGAAGAACAACCGGTGTGCGCAACAATTCAGAAATATTGACTGCCTGGATGGTCAGTTCAAAGGCTTCGTTAACCGATGAGGGAGAAAGAACTACAATGGGGTGATCCCCATGGGTACCCCAACGGGCCTGCATCACATCACCTTGGGCCGGGAGAGTGGGCAGCCCGGTACTGGGACCGCCCCGCTGCACATCCACAACTACGCAGGGCATTTCCACCATTGCCGCATAGCCCAGGTTCTCCTGCTTTAAGGTAAATCCGGGGCCGCTGGAGGCTGTCATGGCTTTCACGCCGCCGATAGAAGCGCCAACGGCCGCAGCCATACTGGCTAACTCGTCTTCCATTTGCATAAAATAGCCGCCAACCTGAGGCAGGCGCCTGGCCATCAATTCCAGGATCTCTGTCGCGGGGGTAATGGGGTAACCGGCAAAAAAGCGAACGCCAGCCAGCAATGCTGCTTCCACTACCGCCTCATTTCCTTGCATAAACCGTAATCTTCCTTGTTTAGCTGACACCTTCCGTCCCTCCCACCGCAATAGCATAATCGGGGCACCTGGTTTCACAAATCCGGCAGCCGGTACATGCTGCCAAGTCGGTAATCACCGGCTTCCCTTCCCGGTCCTTGCTGAAGACCTTTTTAGGGCAAAACTCCATACAGATTCCACATGCCTTACACCAACTCATATTAATGTCAATGGTATGGGCTTTACTCAAGGCTGCTCCACCTCCTTCAAAAAATTAGCTGCTTAATGATTGCCTTCCATACCGTTACCTGACTGCAGCAGTTTTTTCTTGACCTTGCTCAAATGGCTGCGGAGGGCCAAACGGGCCTCTTCCGGCTCTCCCTTCTTAACCGCCTCCAAAATGGCCCGGTGTTCATCCAGAATTACCAGGCGTCTTTCGGGAATCCGCTGCAGGATGCCGTGGCTGGCCTTCAGCCCCTGGTGGAAGGCCTCGGAGACAACCTGCAAGACTGTGGTAAAGAAAGAATTGCCGGCAGCCTCCGCCAGGGCATAGTGAAACAGGAAGTCCTCCTTGTTGGCCAGCCCTCCCTGCCTGATTTCCTTATCCATCATCTGCAAGGCCTCTTCCATGGCCAGAATATCATCCGGCCCGGCCCGCAAGGCTGCTAAGGCAGCGGCCTCGCTTTCTACCCCCATCCTGAGTTCCAAGAGGCCGATCAGGTTCTCTTTTTTGGAAAAAAGCAATAAGGCCAGGGGTTCCACCCATGCCTTCTCATTCACGTCTTTCAGATAGACCCCTGACCCGTGCCTGATTTCTATTAGACCTGCGTTCTCCAAGGCGCTCATGGCCTCCCTGACTGCTGACCTGCTCACGCCGAAGATTTCAGCCATCTCTCGCTCAGAGGGGAGGCGGTCCCCGGGGGTCATCTTGTTAGAAGCTATAAGTCCTTTGATCTGCTGGATTATTTCTTCATAGAGCTTGCTGCGGCGAATGCGTTCCAAGGAACCTTCCTCCCCTCAAACCGAGAAAGTGACCTGGTGGTCTGATCACTTTTTTTCGCCAACAATGTCCTTTCTCCTGCCAATGTCTAAAAAAATTTTTTATTGTCGAAATATGGCATGACAAAGTCCCTGACCAAAGGTTTATAAATATCCCCGAGTCCATGGCAGCCCAATCTTCCAGCGGGCTGGGCCATTCCGACAAAAATTTTTCGCATAACCCGTCGAAGTGGCAGGAAATTACTAATGAACGACGAAGAAATGTCCAGACCACCTGGTCACTTTATCAATAATGGCCGAGTAGCCACCAAGGAGGGGTAGTTTTTGCGTTTAGCCACTATTAAGTTAAACGGAGCCGAAGTTGCGGCCGTTGTTACGGAAAAAGGCCTGGTGCCGGTGGAGGCAGTAAACCAGTATTTTGGTTCAGCCTACCCGACTGACATGTTCACTCTGATTTGGTCCGGCCAGCTAGATGCCATGAACGGCTGGTATAAGGACGGCGGGCGGGAAAAGGTGGCCCAGATTCACCCCGGCGTAGTAATCCCCAGGGAAGAGGCCCATTTCGCACCCCTCTACCGCCATCCTAGGAAAATCTGGGGGATCGGCTTAAACTATGTCGAACACGCCGCAGACCTGGCTGAAAAAGCCCCCAACGTCGCCCCGGCCAGCTTCATGAAGCCCGATACCACCATTATCGGCCCGGGAGAAGCCATTAAGATCCCGCTCCAGTCGGAGCGGACCACCGCCGAGTGCGAGCTGGGCGTCATTATCGGCAAAACCTGCAAAGACGTGGAAGAAGAGGACGCCCAAAGCGTAATCGCCGGCTACACCACCATTATCGACATGACCGCCGAAGACATCCTGCGGCTAAACCCCCGCTACCTCACCCGGGCCAAGAGTTTTGACACCTTCTTCAGCTTTGGCCCCGAGCTGGTCACTCCCGATGAGGTGGAAGACGTGTTAAAGCTGAAAGTAGCTACCGTAATCAACCAAGAGGTGCACCGGGAGAACCTGGTCTCCAACATGACCTTCCCGCCCTTTTTCCTGGTTTCCTTCCATTCAAAAGTGATGACCATGCTGCCGGGAGACATCATCTCCACCGGCACCCCAGGGGCAGCGGTGATTAAAGACGGCGATGAAGTGGAGTGCCGCATCGACGGTTTTACCTCCCTCTTTAACCCCGTTGTCGATCTGAAGTTGAAAAAATAATGGCCCAAAGGAGGAGCAGTTTTATGGATTTAGGAATAAAAGGCAGAGCAGCCCTGGTAATGGCTTCCAGCGCTGGGTTGGGCAAGGCCATGGCCCTGGAGCTGGCCCGGGAAGGGGCTAGTGTAATGCTGTTCAGCCCCTTTGAGGAGGAACTGAAAGAAGCCCAGGCAGAAATAAAAGCGGCCACCGGGATGGAGCCGGCCTACACAGTTGGCGACATCACCGTTTATGATGATATTAAAAAAGTGGTGAAAAATACTGCCGATAAATTCGGCCGCATTGATATCCTCATCAACAACACCGGCGGGCCCCCGGCCGGCGCCTTTGATGCCTTTGATGACAGCGTATGGCAGAAGGCCTTCGAGCTGACCCTGTTGAGTTACGTGCGGGCCATTAGGGAAGTCCTCCCCTACATGCGGCAAAACCGGTGGGGACGCATCTTGAACTCCACTTCCTCTTCAATTAAGGCCGTCTTGGACAACCTGATCTTGTCCAACACCTTCCGCATGGGGGTTGTGGGGATGAGCAAGACCCTGTCCCAGGAACTGGGCAAAGACGGCATCTTAGTCAATGTCATCGCACCCGGCCGCATCGGCACTGCCCGGACCATCTCTCTGGACAAGATGCGGGCAGAAAAGCAGGGCATCACCCTGGAAGACCAAATCGCCCAAACAGCCAAGGCCATTCCTTTGGGGCGCTACGGCACAGCCGAGGAGTACGGCAAGCTGGCCGCCTTCCTCTGCTCGGGAGCCAATACCTATATCACCGGCCAGGCTGTCCTGGTAGACGGCGGCATGGTCAAGGCCCTGTAATACATGAATTTGTAAGCCCGGCAGAGTCCCGCTGGCAGCTGCCAAGTGGGGCTCTCCCGTTTATTCAAGCATTAGGCAATAATTGGCCTGGTAGTTTTGTTCAAGGTCTGCGCAATATACTCGGCAAGGGTAAAATTGCGTTATCTAATGAAGCCGAGTATGAAATTCGCTTTGAGGCCACGGTAAATCAATGAATAATTAGTGGCCTTGCTCATTATAATAATCCTTTGATAAAAGGCGGTGCAATATGGCTAATGTAGGTCTTCGCATTTACACCAAAATAAAGAGACCCCCAAAAGAACTGGTAGAAGCCTTCAGGGGCCTGGCCACTCCCAATATTGCCGACAACATGAGCCGTTTCTTTTGTGTGGATGCTGCCATCAAACCCATGAGCAAAGGCCACATCCTGGGAACGGCCTTCACGGTCAGGACCAGGCCCGGCGACAACCTGTTGTTCCACAAAGCCCTGGACCTGGCCCAACCCGGCGATGTGATCGTGGTAGAAGGCCAGGGGGAAATGAGCAATTCCCTCTGCGGCGAAATTATGGTGCGCTATGCCATCAAAAAGAACCTGGCCGGCTTTTTAATCGATGGAGCCATCCGGGACTCCGGCCCCATCAGCGAGCTGGACTTTCCAGTGTACGCCCGGGGCGCCCAGCCCAAAGGCCCCTATAAGGACGGGCCTGGAGAAATTAATGTCCCCGTTGTTTGCGGCGGTGTGGTGATTAACCCCGGCGACATCCTGGTAGGAGACCAGGACGGAGTAGTAGTAGTCCGGCCTGCGGACGCCGAGGACATCCTGAACAAGACTAAGGCCACCCAAGCCAAGGAAGCCGGTATCTTTGCAGCCATCGAAAACGGCGCCTGGGACCGCAGCTGGGTGGACAAGACACTGCAAGAAAAAGGGTGTGAAATAATTGAGTAAGGACTTGTTGATCCCAGCCGATCCATTACGCGCTTATTGTACTGATTTGTTTGTCAGCCAGGGTATGCCCCGGGAGGAAGCCCACATTATCGCCGACAGCCTGGTGGAAGCCAACCTGACCGGGGTGGACTCCCACGGCACCAGCCGGATGGGCATTTACATCAAGCGGCTGCAGGAAGGATTAGTCAACTCCAAAGCCCAGATCAAGGTGGTTAGCGACTACCCTGCCGCTGCCGCTATCGACGGCTGCAACAGCATGGGCGCTCCCATTTCAGTGCAGGCCATGGAAATTGCGATTAGCAAAGCCAAGACCACCGGCTGCGCTTTTGTTACGGTTAACAACTCCAACCATAACGGCACTGCGGCTTACTTTGCCCGCATGGCCTTAGCCCATGATATGATCGGGTTTTCCTGCACCAATGCCCCTTCCACCATGCCGCCCTGGGGCGGGATTACCCCCTTCTTCGGCACCAACCCCTTTGCTGTAGCCATCCCGGCAGAAAAACAGCTGCCCATCGTAATGGATATGGCCACCAGTGTGGTAGCCCGGGGCAAGATCATCCTGGCTGCCAAAAACGGCAAAGAAATTCCCTTGGGCTGGGCCATCAGCAAAGACGGGGAAATGACCACCGACCCCAAAGAAGCCCTGGAAGGCGCAGTCCTGCCTTTTGGCGAATACAAGGGCTCGGCCATTGCCCTCCTGGTGGACGTATTAAGCGGCATTCTCTCCGGCGCGGCCTTTGGCCCCCACATTGCCAGCCTGTACGATAACTTTACCGACCCGCAAAATGTGGGCCATGCCTTTGGGGTACTGGACATCAGCAAATTTGGCCCGGTAGATGTTTTTAAACGCCGGGTTGACCAGATGATCCAGGAAATGAAAGCTCTCCGCCCGGCCAAAGGGGTCGACCAGGTGAAGCTCCCCGGGGAAATTGAGCACTACACCAAACAGCGCCGCCTGGCCGAAGGCATCCCCATGACCCGCCCAGTCCTGGATGAGCTAAAGGATCTGGGTAACCTCTGCGGCGTGGCCTACACCCTGGAATAGACAAGAGACAAGGGGACGGTTCTCCTGTCTGGGTCGTTAGGATTTTATTGGTCTTATCCTGAGTTCATTCCGGAATAAACCAAAGGGCAGGGAGTTAGCATTTTCAGGTGCCTCCCTGCCCCACTTACTTTGATCTAAGTTACTTCTTTTTTCCTAGTTCTTCTTGAACTAGGTGAAGGATATGCTGGGTAAATTCTGTTAAATCGTCCAGGAAGTGAAGAAGCAAGTCATAAATCTCCGTCGCCGATACTCCTGCATAATCATGGACCAACCGGTTGCGGTACCCCGCCATTCCTTGTATTTTTAGGGCAAAATCAAAAGGAATTATTCCTCCCTGACCCAAGGAAAGCAGGATGCCCCGGTAGTCTCCCGGCTTCCCCAGCCCTTTTTTGGCTATAATGTGCCTGCCGATATCCAGGATCGCTTCCAGCGAGCGGCGCAAGTGATGTTCGGCAATAGCATAGTTATCAGGATCAGCCAGGAACTGCTCCCTGCTCAGGGCGCGGAACCGTTTCAGTCTATTGGCAGAAGCCCTGATATGGCTCAACCTTTCTTGAATCAACTTAAGGTTCAGCAAAGAAGTATCCATCTTTTATGGCCTCCGCTACTTCCCGGTGGTACTGGTCGATGAAAGGCTTGAAGTCCAAGTAGTCCCGCAAGGCAATATCCTCAAAATCAGTCCGGAAGTCTTCATCGATGCAATAAATAACCCGGCCTGTCGCGATTACTTCATAGCGCATGAGAATAGGAGCGCTCTGCAGGAACACAACGTCAACCGGCGCCCCCAACACAACCGCTAGTTCTTCCGCCAGGTTAAGCCTATATACTATATTGTGCCTTGCCGGGCAGTAATCTTTAAAAAGCAGCCCCAGGTCGTAGTCGCTGGCTTGGTGCTCAAACCCAAGTGCCCTGGACCCGAACAGGTAGGCAACGGCAATATTTTGCTGTCTGAAAATGGGCTTAACATTTTCAATCATTTCTGGTACCATTCCTTTACCGTTCATTTAGCTCCTTCCTCAGACAAGGGCAGACAAGGGGACGGTTCTCCTGTCTATTAACCAAGGGGCAGGGAGTTAGCCTTTTTGGCAACCCCCTCCCCTCACTACTATTCTCAGCATTTTCTTAAATAGGCTGTAATCTCGTCCTTAAACTGCTGGATATCAGCCAATTCGTTGCATATAATCCCATAGAGTTCTTCAACACTCACCTGGTGGTAAAGATGCACTAGGCGGTTGCGGTAGCCGGCCATTTTCAGCAATTTCTCAGCTAGACCTCTGCCGATGATTCCTTCCTCATGCAGGCCCCGAGCTATACTTTTATATTCCATAGCCAGGTCAGGCCTACCTGCCTTGGCTAAGATATGCCTGCCGATATCAAAAACCGCTTCCAGGGAACGTCTTAAAAAGCTTTCCCCAGCAGCTGCATTTCTCTTTGTCAGAAAATCCTCTTTGGGCATTTCCGCTAAGAGCTTCAACTCAGTAAGATATTCTTCCATGTATGCTAGCCGCTGCTTAACCAGCAGTTTATCGACCGGCATGATTTATGCCTCCCCTAACAATTCATCATAGTATCTTTCTAAAAAGGGTCGAAAATCCGCTGCCCGGCGAAGAATGTTTTCCTCGTAATCTTCTTTGAACTGAAGGCTAGAAAAATAAACACACCTGCCGCAGATAGCGTTAGCCTGAAAAACCGAATGATGCTCTTGGAGGAAAACAAGGTCCAGGGGATAGGGACTAAACAATTCTTCCAGTTCAAGATACAGGGAACTAAACAGTTTGTAGCGTTCTGTTGGCTCTGGAAGTTCAAAGTTAAAGACAACCCCAACATCCATATCTGTTAAAGGATCAATTTTGCCCGGTTTCTCTCCTTCCAGCACTTTTAGACCCGCCTCTGCCTGGGAGCCAAAAAGGTAAAGTAGTGCAATATTATTTTTTCTGCTGATTCCTTGTAAAATCATTTTTTTGTTAGACATTTTGGCTCCTTTTGGCCCATCCAGTTCTTACCACGATTATACCTTTCCCGTACAGCCAATTACAAGGGGCAGACAAGGGGACGGTTCTCAAAGGGGTCAATCGGAAGTTTTGTAAATACGAAAGGCTCAACTGTTAGCTGGTAGCTTTCGGTTGAGCCATAATTATATCTATATTCCTGTTGGCAAAATTTTCGATTGCCCCAG
>JBFLXH010000032.1:0-30763 GCA_040757295.1 Bacillota bacterium
TTTCCCCGCATGCTGCTTTCTGGTATAATTAAGGGAACAAAGGGGGGACCTTTTTGCCAGGTGAAGATAAAGCCTATGCCCGGGTTGTGATTGACCACAACAGTTTTAAACTTAACCGCTATTACGATTACCTGGTCCCTGCTGGTTTCCGACCGTCCATTGATGTGGGTTCCAGGGTGCTGGTGCCCTTCGGTTCCCGTTTGCTGGAGGGTTATGTGGTCGAGCTGCCGCAAAAACCGGAAACCAGGAAGGAATTAAAAGAAATAAATCAGTTGATAGATGCAAAGCCTTTGTTGAGCAGGGAAGGAATTGAACTGGCCAAATGGATGAGCGATGCTTACCTTTGCTCCATGGCTGCTGCCCTCCGGTGCCAGATCCCTCCCAGCCCCCGGGGGCGCAAACAGGTAGCCTGGCGCTGGAAAGCCAAGGACGATGCTGCCACAAGAGGACTCTTAGAGTATCTTAAAGAATTGGATGCTCTTGCGGGAGATCTGGCCCATTACCTGCAGCAAAAGAAATCAGTTACAGAAGAGACTTTAAAAAGGCGGTTTGCTGGCAATGCCTGGCAGCCTCTGGTGAACCTGCTCTTAGCCCATGGGCTGGTAGAACGTGCCATGCAGGTGGGACAGGCTCGACTTTTTGCTAAACCTCTTAAGGCGACCTTAACATGCGACGGGCAGGTAGCTTCGGCTGCGGCAGATGAGATGCGGAAAAAGGCGCCCCGCTTGGCCGACGCTCTGTCCGTCCTGGCGGAGATGACCTCTTGCTGGCTGGAGGACCTGGCAGAGGCTGGGATCGGCCGCCGGCAGGTGGATGCCCTGGTGGAAAAGGGCTGGATTAAGCTGGAAGAAGCGGTGCCGTTGGGGATACTGCCTATAGACACCGAAGCCGCCTGTGCCAGAGAAATTGTCCTGAACGAGTCCCAGGAAGCTGCTCTTACCCAAATAATTAAACAATTAAATAAAAAGGAACCTGGCACGGTTTTGCTTCATGGGGTTACCGGCAGCGGTAAAACCGAGGTATACCTGGAGGCTATCCAAAGGGTTCTTGATGCCGGGCGCCAGGCGATTGTGCTGGTGCCGGAAATTGCCCTCACCCCTCAGACACTGGCTCGTTTTCAAGCACGTTTTCCCGGCCTGGTTGGGATTTTGCACAGCGGCATGACCGGCAGGGAAAGGCTTAATTCATGGTTAAAAATAAAAAATGGGGAGACTAGGGTGGTGGTGGGAACCAGGTCGGCTGTTTTTGCCCCCTGCAATAACCTGGGCTTGATTGTCCTGGATGAGGAACATGAAACCTCTTACAAACAAGATGTCAATCCAAGGTACCATGCCAGGGAGGTTGCTCAAGAACGGGCCAAAAGGCAGCAAGCCCTGGTGATCCTGGCTAGCGCCTCTCCTTCCCTGGAAACCTATTGGAATTGGGAAAACAAAAAGTACCAACTTGCTGTTATCCATAACAGGCCCCAGGACAGAACCATGCCGGCAGTAAGGGTGGTTGACTTGCGGGAGGAATTAAAGGCTGGCAATCACAGCGTCTTCAGCCGGCAGCTGCAGGCGGCCATTGCCCAGCGGCTCCTGCAGGGCCAACAGGTGATCTTGTTCCTTAACCGCCGTGGGTATGCAGGATTTGTCTCCTGCCGGGAATGCGGTTTTGTCCTAAAATGTTCCCACTGTGATGTTTCCTTAGTTGCTCATGAGGCAGGCAGCCAGCTTTGCTGCCATTACTGCGGTTACCAAAAAGCCATGCCTCCCCGCTGCCCCAGCTGCAGGGGTGAGCGAATCAGGGCTTTTGGCCTTGGTACCGAAAGGGTTGAAAATGAAGCTCTTACACTCTTCCCAACCGCTAGAGTGCTGCGGCTGGATACAGATACCACCAAAACCCGGGGAGCCCACCAGACCATTGTGCAGCAGTTTGCCCAGCACGAAGCCGACATCCTGGTGGGGACTCAAATGGTCGCCAAAGGTTTGGACTTTCCCTTGGTCACCCTGGTAGGCGTTATTTCAGCGGATACCACCCTGAACCTGCCTGATTTCCGGGCGGCGGAGAGGACCTTCCAACTGCTCTTGCAGGTATCCGGACGGTCTGGCCGGGGCAGCAGAGAAGGAGAGGTTATTATCCAGACCTTTTCTCCCCACCATCCCAGTATTCAAGCTGCCGCCTGCCATGATTACCTGGGTTTCTACCGCCATGAGGCAGAACAGCGGCGGAAATACCTCTACCCGCCGTTTACCAGCATCATCAGACTGCTGATAACAGGTCTGAAGGAAGAACAGGTGATTACCGCTGCCCAGTCAATGAATAGACTGTTAGTGGGTGCAGGGGAGAGCAGGAGGGATCTGGGAATTGATATCCTCGGTCCATCTCCGGCTACAATTACTCGCTTAAAAAACTATTATAGATGGCAAATTATTGTTAAGGGAAGCAATCTTGATGCAATAAGAGAGGTTACCAAAAAGGCGGTGACTGATTTCTGGAGTGACCCTGCGGCTACCAGGATATCAGTTGGGGTTGAAGTTGAACCCTATGGCATGTTCTGACTGAATGCCGGCTGCGCCGATGTCCAGCGCCTCTCCGAGTTGAAGTTGAACCCTATGGCATGTTCTGACATTCTTGGCAGAGGGTAAAAAGATATGAGTATCAAGGAGGAAAAGAATGGCTGTTTATAGTATTGTTAAAATCGGCGACCCTATCTTGCGGGAGAAAGCCAAACCGGTGAAGGAGGCTTCGCCCTCGCTTAATCGGCTCTTGCAGAACATGGCTGAAACCATGTATGAAGCTAAAGGAGTAGGCTTGGCCGCTCCCCAGATTGGGGTTTCCAAAAGGGTAATTGTGATTGATGTAGGTGAAGGGCTCCTGGAGATAATCAACCCGGAGGTTGTGGAAGCAACGGGAGAAGAAACAGATGTAGAGGGTTGTCTCAGCGTACCGGGGGTAATTGGCAAAGTAGCCCGGTATACCTACATGCGAGTAAAAGGCCGTGACCGCAATTGGCAGGCGGTTGAGATAACGGGTCAGGGTCTTTTAGCCAGGGCTTTGCAGCATGAGATAGATCACCTTGAGGGGATTCTGTTTGTTGATAAGGCAGAAACCCTGGAGAAGACCTCTGAGAATGTTCCGGGTTAATAGCAGGACGGTGAACTAAAAATGCGATTGGTCTTTATGGGGACACCCGATTTTGCTGTACCTAGTTTGCTGGCCCTTGCTGCTGCCGGACATCAGCTGATAGCTGTGATTACCCAGCCTGATAAACCGAAAGGGCGCCGCCAAGAACTGGCTGCTCCTCCGGTCAAGAACCATGGATTGGCTCTTGGCTTACCAGTTTACCAGCCACCTAAAGTAAAAGACCCGGATTTTTTACGGGTGTTAACCGATTTGGGACCCGAGCTGATTGTAACTGCAGCCTTTGGTCAAATCCTCCCGGGGGAACTGCTGGACATTCCGCCTTTTGGCACTATTAATCTTCATGCTTCTTTGCTCCCAATGTACCGGGGGGCGGCCCCGATTCACCGGGCGGTGATGAATGGCGATGCGGTTACAGGAGTATCAACTATGTACATGACTGAACAGCTGGATGCCGGTGACATTATCCTGCAAGCAGCCTTGCCGGTGATGCCGGAGGAGAACACCGGACAGGTTCATGATGCCCTGGCGGTTTTAGGCGCCAGGCTCCTGGTGGATACAGTCAATTTAATTGCCGTAGGCCAAGCCCCCCGGCGAGCCCAGGAACAGGGCAGGGTTTCCTACGCCCCTATGCTCAGGAGGTCTGATGAAATAATTTCCTGGGACAAGCCGGCTCAGATGGTGGTAAACCAGATCAGGGGCTTAAACCCCTGGCCTGGGGCCTTCACCACCTGGAATGGCAGGCAAATCAAGATATCCCGAGCCAGCCTGGCTAACCACAGACCGGAAAGAAGCCACTCCAGGGGACAACCAGGTCAAGTTGCCCGGGTGGTCAAGGGCCAGGGGTTTGTAGTGACGGCTGGCGATGGTGATGGGGTGATGGTCTGGGAGGTTCAGCCTCAGGGCAGGGGGCGGATGACAGCCGCCGAATTTGTTAACGGCTATCCTCTTGTAGCAGGGAGCCTTTTGGGAGGTGCTGACCATGGTAGTTAAAAAACGGCTGTTTGTTGGTCTATTGGCTTTTAGCCTGGCAGCAATTGTTGGTTTGGGGACCCTGGTATGGTTTTTAACGGTTAACCGCGACCAAACCTTGAACAGGGTTGCCTTAAGCATCCTGGGCGGATCTGTATTGGTTGGGCTGATAGTTGTCAGTATTGGCGTTCTAGGGCTAATCCTGACTCTTTGGCGGGCAAAGGCTTACCCAAACCTGCAGAATACCATGCTTCTGGCAACCAACCTCCTCTTCCCCCTGGCCTTGGGGTTGGGGCAAATGTTTGGCATCGATAAAGACCGGATCAAACATTCCTTTGTAGAAGTGAACAACTACCTGGTTAAAGTACGGAATGTTTTAGCTAAACCTGCTCAGGTGCTGATTTTGGCTCCTCACTGCCTGCAGCATGCGGATTGCCAGCGGAAAATCACCATGGATGTCCAAAATTGCGCCAGGTGCGGCAGGTGCCCTATCGATGATCTGTTAGGGATCGCTGAAACCTATGGTGTACGCATGGTGGTGGTAACCGGCGGCACTCTAGCCCGCAAATTTGTTTCCCAAGTTAAGCCTAAGGCCATTGTGGCCATTGCCTGCGAGCGGGACCTCACCAGCGGGATCCAGGACACTAACCCTCTGCCTGTGCTGGGTGTGCTTAATATCCGGCCTGAAGGGCCTTGTTTTAATACCGGTGTAAACCTGACCAAAGTAGAGGAGGCCCTGCGCTTTTTCCTGCGCAGCGGTAAAAGGTAACAAGGGGACAAGCCGCAGGTTTACAATGATCGATAATTCGGGTATAATTCGGTTGAGTAGGCCAAAAAAATAAATCAAGGAGGGAGTGCCGACATGTTTTTCTGGGATTCTACCATGATCCTTCTAATTCCAGCCTTAATCATCTCACTATGGGCACAAGCCAAAGTACAGTCGACATTCCATAAGTACCTACGGGTCCCGGCGGCGTCCAGGTTATCCGGGGCTGCAGTTGCCCGTCACCTCTTGAACGGGAACGGGGCAGGCCATGTTAAGGTTGAAATGACCTCCGGCCACCTATCGGATCATTATGACCCCAGGACCAGGACCGTCAGGCTGTCCCCTGAGGTATTCCAAGGCAGTTCCCTAGCTGCCCTGGGAGTTGCCGCCCATGAAGCGGGTCATGCACTGCAGCATGAGCATGGTTATTTTCCTTTGGAGCTGCGCAACAATTTTGCTCCGGTTGCCCAATTTGGTTCTAACCTGGCTTTTCCCTTATTGTTTATCGGCCTAATTTTGGGTTATACTAACCTTGCTATTTGGGGCGTTTACCTGTTTGCCGCAGTGGTGCTGTTCCAGATTATCACTTTGCCGGTAGAATTCAATGCCAGCCAGCGGGCCATTGCTTTGCTGGAAAGCGGAGGATATCTGACTAAGAGCGAAGTGCAGCCGACTAAGCGAGTGCTGGATGCAGCGGCTTTGACTTATGTGGCTGCTGCCATCACTGCAGTAATGACTCTACTCCGGTTCATGTTATTAACCCGGTTTTTTGGTGGCGACGATCGAAATTGACAGCTAAAAAACAGCAACCAAGAGGCAGGGCATTCCTGCCTCTTGTTTGTAATCTGGAGGGTTTAAATGGTTAAGCGGGAAGGGAAGGCAACTGGCGCCAGGAAAACAGCCTTGAAGGTTTTGCATGAAATTGACCAAGGCGAGGCTTACGCTAATATTGCGTTGAAGCGGGTTCTGGATGCCAAGGAATGGACAAAGCTGGATCGGGGTTTCATTACTGAGATCATCTATGGTGTGGTGCGTAATCAGAAGACCCTTGATTGGGTCCTGGAGCAGCAGACCAGGCGGCCTCTGGCAAAAACCACAGCCTGGGTACGCAATATTTTACGGATGGCAGCTTACCAGATTCTCTTTATGGACAAAGTTCCTCCTTCGGCTGCCACTCACCAGGCGGTGGAATTGGCCAAAAGATACGGTCATCCTGGCAGTGTAGGCTTTGTCAACGGAGTTCTGCGGCAATTAATCCGCGAGCATGACAAGCTCAAGTATCCAGACCTGGACCAAGAGCCTGTGCGGCACATCAGCATCAAATATTCTCACCCGGAATGGCTGGTGGAACGCTGGCTGCAGCGGTTTGGAGTTGATAATACCATTGCCCTATGTCAGATTGATAATCAGCCCGCTCCCGTGACCTTGCGGACAAATACCCTCAAGACATCCAGGGACGAGTTAATCGCCGTACTGGCAGATGAAGGGGTCACGGCAGAGCCGGGGAGCCTGACTCCTGAAAGCATCCGGGTCACCGGGCTGGATCATGTTGAGGGTTTGCCTTCCTTTGTGGCAGGCCTTTTTCTGGTGCAGGATGAGGCCTCTCAACTGGTGGGCCATGTGTTGAGGCCCCAGCCGGAGCAATTTGTCTTGGATGTCTGTGCTGCTCCTGGCACCAAAACTACCCACTTGGCCCAACTGATGCAAAACAAGGGCCGGGTAATCGCCTGGGATGTCCATCCCCATAAAATAGCTTTAATTGAGGGCAACTGCCGCCGTTTGGGGATTACCATTGTAATTGCAAGCGAGGGGGATGCCCGGGAATTGCCCCATGACCTCATGGGTAAGGTAGATGCCCTGCTTTTGGATGTCCCCTGTTCTGGTACAGGGGTTCTCCGCAGGCGGGCCGATTCCCGCTGGCGCAAATCCCCTGAGGCGATCCTTTCCCTGCAGCAACTGCAGCGGGAAATCCTGACCGGTTCAGTGCCTGGCCTAAAGCCAGGCGGGATCCTGGTGTACAGTACCTGTTCAATTGAACAGGAAGAAAACCTTGACAATATCCAATGGACCTTACAGCAATTCCCGGAACTAAAACTTCAACCCTTAACTCCTTATTTGCCAAATGGTTTTTTCCGGAAGGAAGACCTGGAGACTGCTGCCCAGGGTTACCTGCAGCTTTTGCCTCATGTTCACGGGACTGACGGTTTCTTTGTGGCCAGGATGCAAAGGGGTTCAATTGAATAAAAAACTGTAAGCCCGAAAGGAGAATAGGCTCAAACTAGATAGATATGGATAGAAAAAAACTGTTCGAATTAAGGGGGATGACCCTGGAAGAAATGGGGCAGCTGGTCAAGGAACTGGGGCAGCCCGGATACCGTGCCGGACAGCTCTATCGGTGGGTTCACCGCCATGGCGCCTCAGGATGGGCGGAAATGAAAAACCTGCCGCAAGAGCTGCGTCAAGAGCTTCTTCATCGATGCCTTCTTAATAACACAAGGATTGTCGAACAGGTATGGTCTGCCGGAAAGGATACGGCCAAATGCTTGGTGGAGTTGCCTGATGGCGAAAAGATCGAAGCTGTTCTAATGATCTATGAGGGCCCAGCTCGCAAGAACCGTTATACTGCTTGTGTGTCGACCCAAGTTGGATGCCCCATGGGCTGCAGCTTTTGCGCAACTGGCCTGACGGGTTGGCAGCGCAACCTGACCGCTGGTGAAATAGTTGGGCAAGCGCTGGCTATGCAGACCCTCTTTTCTCCCCCGCGGCCCGTAACCAACATCGTCTTTATGGGGATGGGGGAGCCTCTCTTGAACTACCAGAACGTGGTTAGGGCCATTCACCTTTTTAATAGCCCTGAAGGAATGAATATCAGTATGCGGCGGATCACTGTCTCCACTTGCGGTTTGGTTCCCCAGATCAGGCAGCTGGCTGACGAGGGCCTTCCGGTAGTGCTGGCGGTATCCCTCCATGCCCCTTCGGATGCCTTGCGGGAAGAGCTGATGCCTGTTAATAAAAAGTACCCCATTGCCCAGCTGCTGACAGCCTGCCGTTACTATGCCGAGAAAACCGGCAGGAGGGTGACTTTTGAATATGCCTTAATCCGGGGGGTTAATGACCGCCCCGAACATGTCGAACAGCTCTGCAGGCTCTTAAAAGGTCTCCTTTGCAATGTTAACCTGATTCCGTTTAACCTGGTTGTCGAAAAGGGATGGCAGCGGCCAAGCCAGGGGGAAACAGGTCTTTTTGTTAAGAGGTTGCAGTCCTGTGGGATTGAAACAGTTGTTAGGGAAAGTAAAGGCCATGATATTGAAGCTGCCTGCGGCCAACTGCGGCGGAGGCATTACCAAAAGGGCTAAATTCAACCTGTGCGGGTTATTCAGCAGGAAAACCCTGTTTTTGCTCGAAATAAAATGAAAGGCCATTGGCCCACTGGCAGGTTCAGCGAACATTTTCCACCTTTGATAAATGAGAGGTGACAGGTATGCCGGCTCGTGGTCTCACCCATCTTGGTCTAGTACGCGCCAGGAATGAAGATTATTTTTATATGGATGTAGCAAGAGGGCTTTATGTGGTGGCTGACGGGATGGGAGGGCACCAGGCAGGAGATGTGGCCAGCCGGCTGGCTGCAGACACTATTGGACAGTACATTAATTGTCATTGGGATGCCCCTGGTGAACTGCTGAAAAAAGCCATTCTCCAGGCTAACCAGGCAGTTTATCAAGAGGCCTTGCGGGTCCAGGCCAATCACGGAATGGGAACTACAGTGGCAATCGCCCTTATTGCTGACGGCAGGCTTTTTAGCGCTCATGTGGGTGACAGCCGGATATATTTAATCCGGCAAGATCAGGTCACTATTCTAACCAGTGATCACTCTTTTGTCGGGGAGCTGGTTAAAAGGGGAGAACTTACCGAGGCTGATGCCATGGGCCATCCCCAGAGGAATATCCTTACCCGGGCCCTGGGCGTAGCCCCCCAGGTTGAAATAGATACCGGAGAGACTTTTCTCTTTCCGGGGGATCACATCCTGCTTTGTTCTGACGGGTTGTCGGGTGTAGTGGGAAAAGAAGAACTTGGACAAATTATTCGTCAAGAGGCTGACCTTGAACAATCTCTGAATTCCATGATCAAATTAGCGTTGGACCGGGGTGGTCTAGACAATATCACGGCTGTTCTGGTTCGCTATGAATAACAATCCAACAGGGATTGTCCATTCCAGGTAGGGGGGTGATCTATTGCTGGGAAAAATTTTAGCCGGCCGCTATGAGTTATTGGAGAAGCTTGGCGGTGGAGGAATGGCTGTTGTTTATAAAGGAAAGGACCGCCTCTTAAACCGGGCGGTTACGGTCAAACTCTTGCGAGATCAATACGCCCATGATCAGGAGTTTGTTCGCAAGTTCCGGCGGGAAGCCCAGGCTGTTGCCAGCTTATCTCATCCTAATATTGTCAGCATTTATGATGTGGGGCAAGAAGGCGACCTACACTACCTGGTGATGGAGTACGTTGAAGGGAAAACCCTGAAAACTGTAATCCAGGAAAAAGGAGCCCTAGAACCCTACCGGGCAATTGAACTGTCCCAGCAAATTTGTGAAGCCCTGCACCATGCCCATGATAACCATGTAATTCATCGGGATATTAAACCCCATAATATCTTAATTACCCGCGATGGCCGGGCCAAAGTTACTGATTTTGGCATTGCCCTGGCGGTCTCAACGGCAACGGTCACCTACGAAGGCAATATGGTGGGTTCTGTTCATTATGTTTCCCCAGAGCAGGCCAGGGGCGAGCCTACAACCCCCCAGTCGGATGTCTATTCAGCCGGTATTGTTCTTTATGAAATGCTGACCGGCGAAGTGCCCTTTGTTGGAGAAACCCCTATCGGCATAGCCATGAAGCATGTCCAGGAGTCCCCGCGGCCGCCTCGGGATATTAAACCCGAGATACCTCCCGCTTTAGAACGGGTGGTGGCTAAGGCCCTGATCAAAGACCTGTCTAGGCGGTATAAGACAGCTAAAGAAATGTGGGCTGATTTAGAAAAAATCAGGCTGACGATGATGGATGAGGACATGCCTACCAAGGACTTTGGAGGAGTCGGGGGTGACAAAATGAAAGAGAAAACAGGCCCCCGCCGGCGGCGGAAGGCCCGCCCAGTAGCTTGGATCTTACTTGTTCTGATAATCCTGGTAGGCCTTTACGCAACCTATTTGGGACTTGTCCGGTGGTTTGTGATCGGTGAAACCCGGGTGCCCGATGTGGTTGACCTGCCTCTATACCAGGCCCAGCAGCGTCTGGCTGACGCCGGCTTAAAAATAGAGGTTGGCGAGCGGAGGCATCACCCGCGCATAGTTCAGGATAATGTTATTTCTCAAAGCCATGAACCTAACACGGTGACTAAAAAAGGTCGGACGATAAAAGTAGATCTAAGCCTTGGCCCAGAACTCCGGGAGGTGCCCGATGTAATCGGCGAGACTATCCGCATGGCCCGTACCAGGCTGCAAAATGCTGAGTTTGTGGTTGATCCCAAGGAGGAAGAAGTATTCCACCCGGATATTCCTCCCGGCAGGGTGATCAATACAGACCCGCCGCCCCTCACCAGGCAGCCCAGGGGCAGCCCCATTAGGCTAATCGTCAGCGCCGGGCCCCAGCTGCAGGAGGTCATTATGCCTAACCTTGTTGGCAGGTACCTGGAGGAAGCCCGGAAAGAACTGGATGATCTGGGTTTGTTCATGAACTTGTCCTATACTGACAGCCCCCATTATTTTGCCGGGCAGGTGGCGGCCCAGGAACCCGATCCTGATAGCCCAGTGACCCAGGGTTCCACAGTTAACCTTGTGATTAGTAAAGGCGGGGGACCCCCAGCCAAACCGGCGACGGTGACCGTGCCGGTGCCTGATGATGGTAAACAGCATCAAGTCAGGATTGTGGTTTCTGACCGGAAGAGTACCCGTACCGAGTACAACCAACGGCATTCGGGCGGGGACCATGTTCAGGTGGTTGTTCCTTACTATGGGGAGGGACTTGTGCAGGTTTTCCTGGATGACGAGAAGATTTATGAACAACGAGTTCCATAAGCCTGCTTGATATATTAAGATGGAGGTAAGCATGGGAACTGGTATCCTTTTGAAAGGATATGCTGGCTTCTATTATGTAAAAACCGAATCCGAGGTCTTGGAATGCTCCCTCCGGGGGCGCCTCCGGCTGAAAAACCAGACCTTTTTGGCCGGGGATAAGGTGAAGGTGACCAGTTTAGGCGGTGGAAAAGGAGCCATTGAGGAGGTTTTGCCTCGGATAACCGAACTCACCCGGCCGCCGGTTGCCAATGTGGACCAGGTAGTTGTGGTTATGGCCATGAGCAGCCCGCCGCCGGATTTGATGCTGATGGACCGCTTGTTGTTTGGCATCACTTATGCTGGTATAAAGCCCATTATCTGTTGGAACAAGATTGATTTGTGGCAGGGGAGCCCGGGAGTTCCATGGCTGCCGGACATATATGCTGGGATAGGTTACCTTTCCTTTCCTACCAGTGCAAAAACCGGTGAAGGGATATCCCAATTAAGAGAAGAGTTGAAGGATCGGATTTCGGTCCTGGCCGGGCCGTCTGGAGCTGGCAAATCAAGCCTTTTGAACGCCGTGCAGCCCGGTTTGTCCTTGCGGACAGGTCAGGTCAGCGAAAAGTCCCAGCGGGGTCGCCATACTACCAGGCATGTGGAACTTCTTTGCGCCGACCTTGGGGGGTTAGTAGCGGATACCCCTGGTTTCAGCCGCCTTGATCTTCCCCCGGTCAAGCGGGAAGAAGTGGCCCACTACTTCCCGGAGATGCTGGATCTGCTCAATGGATGCCGGTTTTCTTCCTGTCTGCACCGGCAAGAGCCTGGCTGTGCCGTGATCCAGGCTGTGAAAGACGGTCGGGTGCCAGAAAGCCGTTACCAGCATTACCTGGAATTTTTAACTGAGATTATAGAAAAAGAGAGGAGATACTGACTTGATTAAAATTGCGCCCTCCTTGCTGGCTGCAGATTTTAGCCGGCTGGGAGACGCTGTCCGTCAAATTGAGGAGGCTGGTGTGGAATACCTGCACTTGGATATCATGGATGGACATTTTGTGCCCAATATTACCTATGGGCCAGGGATGGTTAAGGCCTTGCGGCCATTGTCCAACCTGGTTTTTGATGCCCATTTGATGATTCAAAATCCGGATGCTTTTATCCCGGCTTTCGCCGACGCTGGCGCTGATATCATCAGTGTGCATGTAGAAACAACCCCTCACCTGCATCGTACCCTACAGTCGATCCGGGAAAGAGGGGTTAAACCGGCAGTAGCCTTGAACCCGGCAACACCCCTGGAATCGGTGTATTATGTGCTGGACCAAGTGGAAATGGTTCTCTTAATGACTGTCAACCCGGGTTTTGGCGGGCAGGCTTTCCTCTCCTTTGTAGTTGATAAAATTTGCCGGTTGAAGGAACTGATTGAAAGTAAAGGCCTGGAAGTGGACATTCAGGTCGATGGGGGGATTACCCCGGCTACTGCTCCGCTGACGGTGAGCGCCGGAGCCAAGATACTTGTCGCCGGATCCGCTATTTTTGGATTTCCCGATGTGAAAAAGGCGGTGGAGGATTTGCGCAATTCGTGCGCTTCTCTTTGATGATATTGAACATTGTTTCTTCTTGATGCATAGGAAAGTAGGTTTGCATAAGCCGGTGTAGATAACTTTCCTATACATGGGGGTTGTAGGGGGGTGTGCCCCTCTACTATTGCGGGGTGCTCAGGCCGAAGGCCGCCGAACACCAGCAAGGGGTAGGCCGTTCGCCTAAGGCGGCAAAGCCGCCAAGTCTCTCGCACAGGGCGGCAGCCCCTAGGCGGATATAGAAAACTTGGCTTGCGCTAAAGAAGACTTGCCCATTTATGGGCTTAGTCGCACTTATGCCACAGAAAGTCATACTTTCTGATGGTGCAAGAAAGGCGTTTCAGCTATTCGCCGAAGGCGGAAGTAACGCCTTTCTTGCTTGACGGTGGGTGAAGCCGGTGCTATAATGCCAGTAGCTGAATAGTTTTACCTTCGGGGACAGGTGTAATTCCGTACCGGCGGTTAAAGTCCGCGAGCCGCAGAGCGGTTGATCCGGTGGAAATCCGGAGCCGACAGTAACAGTCTGGATGAGAGAAGGATAAGCTTGCGGTATTCGCCGCTTGTCTTGCTTTGTATTTTTAATCCCCGAAACGGGGATTTTTTTAACACATAGGAAATTATGCTCGTTTAAAAAATGTGGATAAGTCATAATTTCCCTAACGTGTTTCAACAAAATCAACCACATTAAGTCTTCCAAAGGAAGATTTTGTTCATTCTGACATCCTTTTAGTGGGAGGTATTCCATGGACGACTTAGGCTATATGCAGCGGGCAATGGAACTGGCCCGCTTAGGGGCCGGCTGGACGAGCCCAAACCCAATCGTAGGAGCAGTGATCGTAAAAGACGGCCGGATTGTGGGAGAAGGATACCACAGAAAAGCCGGGACTCCTCATGCGGAGATTCATGCCCTGCGGGATGCGGGTTCATCTGCTAGCGGCGCAACCCTCTATGTGAACCTGGAACCCTGTTCCCATTACGGCCGCACTCCACCCTGCACTAAGGCCGTGATCCAGGCCGGAGTAGCAAGGGTAGTGGTGGCTATGGAGGATCCCAACCCCAAGGTAGCCGGACAGGGAATCCAAGAACTGAAAAGGGTAGGAATTCAGGTTGCGGTAGGTATTTTAGAACAGGAAGCCCGGGAGCTGAACGAAATTTTTATTAAATATATCACTACGCGGATTCCCTTTGTAACCTTAAAAATAGCTATCACCCTGGACGGGAAAATTGCCACCACTATGGGCAAATCCAAATGGATTACCAGCCAGTTAGCCAGAGATGAGGTGCATCGTTTGCGCCACTTGCACGATGCTGTGCTTACAGGCATCGGGACGGTCCTGGCCGATGATCCCAAATTGAATGTCCGGCTGGAAGGAAGTTGGCGGGATCCCCTGCGGGTGATTGTAGACAGCCGGCTACGCTTGCCTTTAACAGCCACAGTTGCTGCCTCCGCCCGAGGACAACCAACCCTAGTCGCCACTACTAACCGGCATGATCCTGAGCATAAGCGGAGACTGGAAGAAATGGGAATTGAGGTAGCTGTCCTCCCGTCCTTCGAAGGCCGGGTTGACCTGAGCTCCTTGATGAAGCTTTTAGGCGGGCGGGAGATTACCAGCATCCTGCTGGAGGGAGGCGGCTACCTGGCAGCCGGGGCCCTAGCCCAGGGAATAGTTGATAAAATAATCGCCTTTATTGCCCCAAAAATATTTGGCGGCATGGCAGCGCCGGGGCCGGTAGGTGAATTAGGAGTCAGGGAGGTTGGCCAGGCCCTTTCTTTGACCAGGATGAAGGCAACCCCTGTTGGTTCAGACCTGATGGTAACGGGATACTTAAACCCGGATGTTCCCCGCGGAACAACCTGAGGGCTTCAATGGATTAATAAATAATATTCGTAACTACCCGCATGCCCAGCAAAGGCTGGGGCGTACAGCGGGAGCCAGTCCCGCCGGAATAAAAGTTAGAATCTATAAGCCGTCAGTGAACAGGCAGAAAGAAATACCTAAGGCAAACGGCAAGGTCAGAATCTTAAGAAATTCCCTCCATTCGCGACAGAGTAGTACAGGGCGCCCTTCGTCTGATACTTGAGCCCATCTTTGAAGCCGATTTTCAAGACGGCTCCTTCGGCTATCGGCCCAAACGCTCACCCCAGGAGGCGGTACTTAATGAAATCCGGGAAATATTCTGCAAATACCGCTCGCAACCTGTTGCCAGGGTAATTGAGGAGATAAATCCAAAGCTGCGGGGATTCTGCAACTACTTCCGCATAGGGCAATCTACGCGCTGCTTCAGCTACATCAAGTATTGGGTAATGAAGGCAGTAAGAAGGCACCTGCAAAGAGCAAGAGGTAGGTCGGGATTCGGCTGGAAAAGGTGGAGTTCGGTGTTCATCTATGGAGTGCTTGGTCTGTACTACGACTACAAGCTAAAAAGATATGACCCGACAGCCTAACCGGTAGATAGGACACATAAACCTTGTTGTGAAGCCGATAGGAAAGCCCGGTGCGGGAAAACCGCACGCCGGGTTTGATGGGGCGGGTGCTGGAGATAGAGTATGGCAGGATAATGAGGCACTGTTAACCGAAAGGGACAGCAAACCGACTAAGCCTGCCTAAGCCACTACGCCAGTATTCGACCCTACAGGAGGCAGGAGGCAGAATGAGAGAACCGGCGAAAATAACAGGAGGCAGAAGTCAGAAGACAGAACGAAAGAACGGTTTATCACAGATGGTTACCCGCTCTAACCCTTTGCTTCTCCAAGCGGCGGGATATGCTCGGCTAGGAGGAATAAAATTTGATTGCAGTCAATGAAGCCGAGCATGAAATTCGCTTTGAGGCCATATTTAATCAATGAATAATTAGTGGCCTCGCTCATTATAAGAGCGGCTACGCCTCTGTATTAACTGGCCCCCTATGGGATTAACCAGTTCTAAGCTCCGGTAAACCGGAGCCAAGAACTGGTCGAATCTAAGCACGAGCGGGGGAAACAATCCCCCGCAAAAAGCCAAGACCCAGTTGAACGTCTCGAAGTATTCTGAATTCTGACTACTGCCCTGAAAATAGCTTGTCATATTTTTTCATCCCTCTGATGGTGCCGCGATAAGCGGCGTGGGGGTCTGAATAGTAACTAATATTCTTGGAAAAGGGGGCAAGAGGGTGTTCACCGGATTGGTTGCAGAATTAGGGCATCTTCGCCAGATCACCTTTGGAGCGGACTCCGCCAGGCTAAATATAGCCGCCAGCCACATCCTGACAGATGTGGCGCTGGGGGCGAGTATTGCTGTGAACGGTGTTTGCCTGACAGTAGTCCGGTTCGGTAAAGACTACTTTGAGGCTGATGTGATGGCCGAAACCCTGGCCAAGACTAACCTAGGAAGGCTGTGCCCCGGGGATAAGGTTAACCTGGAGCCGGCCCTCAGGCTGGGTGAACGCCTGGGCGGGCACCTGGTCAGCGGCCACATTGACGGGGTAGGCCTGATTTCTGGCCAGGAAAAAAAAGATATCGCCTTAGTAGTTGAAATAGAAGCGCCGAAAGAGGTGCTCCGTTATTTAGTGCCTAAAGGCTCCGTGGCCATTGACGGCATCAGCCTTACGGTGGTTGAATGCCGGCCCAGCGCATTTACCGTTTCCTTAATCCCTCACACGGCCAAGGTTACGACCCTGGGCTATAAGACTGTTGGACACCAGGTCAACCTGGAGGCCGACATGATTGCCAAATATGTGGAGCGACTGTTGGCGCCCCATAAGGACCGGGCCGGAGGTTCAAAGCTTACCATGGAGTACCTTGCCCAACACGGCTTTCTTTAATGAAAAGACAGCAAGGAAGTGATAGCAGTGACACAAAAAAGTGAACGGTTTTTTAGCACTATTGAGGAAGCCCTGGAAGAGATAAAAAGTGGCAAAATGTTGGTGGTTGTGGACGATGAGGACCGGGAAAACGAGGGAGACCTGGTAATGGCGGCCGAAAAAGTAACTGCGGAGGCGATCAATTTCATGGCCACCCAGGGCCGGGGCCTAGTCTGCCTGCCCATGATCGGACAGCGGTTGGATGAATTGGACATTGGACCGATGGTCCAGCATAACACCGACAGCCATGAAACTGCTTTTACCGTCTCTATTGATGCCAAGGAAACCACTACCGGCATTTCCGCCCATGAACGGGCGATTACAATCAAGAAGGTGCTGGACCCCGCCACCCGTCCTGCCGATTTGCGCCGCCCCGGACACATCTTCCCCCTTAGAGCCAAGGAAGGCGGGGTCCTGAGAAGGGCCGGGCATACCGAGGCTGCTGTCGACTTGGCCAGGATGGCCGGGCTATATCCTGCCGGGGTAATCTGTGAGATCATGTGTGATGACGGGACCATGGCCAGGGTACCCCACCTGATCCCCTTTGCCCGCCGTCATGGGCTGAAAATTATTACTATTGCAGACCTGATCCAGTACCGGCGGAGAACGGAACGGCTGGTAGAAAGAGTAACTTCCGTGCAATTGCCTACCAAGTTCGGGGAGTTTATGCTCCATGCCTATCAGGACAGCCTGAACGGCGAGACCCACCTGGCCTTGGTCAAGGGGCCGGTAGGTGACAACCGCCCTGTGCTGGTCAGGGTGCATTCCGAGTGCTTAACCGGGGATGTCTTTGGCTCCTGCCGGTGCGACTGTGGAGATCAATTCGCCGCGGCCCTGCAGTTGATTGAGAAAGAGCAGCATGGAGTGTTGCTCTACATGCGCCAGGAAGGGAGAGGCATCGGCCTCTTGAACAAGATTAAGGCCTACAGTTTGCAGGACCAGGGAAAGGATACGGTGGAGGCCAATGAACTCCTGGGGTTCCCACCAGACCTCAGGGATTATGGAATTGGGGCCCAGATCCTGGCCGACCTGGGTGTAAAGAAGCTCCGGCTGATGACCAATAACCCACGGAAAATCAAGGGCCTTGAAGGATACGGGCTGGAAGTGGTGGAGAGGGTACCCTTGGAGATCTGTCCTTCCAAGACCAATTACCGCTATTTAATGACTAAAAAGGAAAAACTCGGCCATCTGCTCAGTGAACAGGGCCGGTTAAATTAAACCAAACCTTGATGAATTGAATGGAGGAGTTTTAACCATGACAAGGGTTTTCGAGGGTAAGCTGTTGGCGGAAGGGCTGAAGTTTTGCATCGTTGTTTCCCGCTTTAATGAATTTATTACCGGAAAACTGGTGGCTGGGGCTATGGATGCGCTGCAGCGCCATGGGGCCAGCCCCGGTGAGATCGACCTGGTCTGGGTGCCTGGCGCTTTTGAGATCCCGTTGGCTGCCGGTAAAGTAGTCAACCGGTATGATGCTGTTATCTGCCTGGGAGCCGTGATCAGGGGAGCCACGCCTCATTTTGACTATGTGGCCAGCGAGGTAACCAAAGGGGTTGCCCAGGTGAGCCTGGCCTCCGGCAAACCTGTGGTTTTCGGCGTGATAATGGCCGATACCATCGAGCAGGCCATCGAGCGGGCCGGCACCAAAGCCGGCAACAAAGGCTTCGACGCTGCCGTCACCGCCATCGAAATGGCCAATCTCCTAAAAACCCTGGCGCCAACCCAAGTGCCTCATGCCTAAGTTATTGGGTTTTTGGGAACCCAAAGGGCCGGTTATAACCGGCCCTTTTTAATGACAGTGTTGTTTAGTTGTTAGATAGCTCTTTGAACCTTGCCTGACCTCAGGCAGCGGGTGCAGACGTCAATTCTCTTGGTATTGCCGTCTACCAATGCTTTCACCTGCTGGAGGTTGGGAGACCATGTTCTTTTAGTCTTAACATTAGAGTGACTGGCTGTATTACCAGCAACCACGCCTTTACCGCATACAGAGCACTTAGCCATTTCCACACCTCCTCCGGATATTTCCACCCTTATCATCCGCAAAAGACACCTGTTGTATTCTATCAAAATCCCAGTGTTTTGGCAAGAAGCTCTTAAAGGAAAAAATGTACCTGATCGGAAGGTTTTTAGCCATGGTTGTGGAAATAGAGTATAATTATATTTCGGAAAAATATTTTCAAGCTGTTCCCGGAACTTATGGCCTTATTTTTAGACCCGCTTGAGCAGGGCGTCAGAACCCTGCTTTTTCTGAGTTAGCATCCGGGGGAGGTTAATTTATGGGCAATAAAATCCAAAACGAATATGGCTTTATAAGTATTTCAAAGGAGGTTTTTGCCACTATTGCCGGAGCTGCTGCCATGGAATGCTACGGTCTGGTGGGCATGGCCCCTAAAACCCTGCAGGATGGCCTGGTGGAAATGCTGGGCCGGGACACCATGCGAAAAGGCGTGGAGGTTAACCTGCAGGACAATGGACTGATTGTGGACCTCTATATCATTGTTGGCTATGGTACTCGCATTTCCGTTGTAGCTCAAAATGTAATGGAGAAAGTGAAGTACACCTTGGAAGACATCACTGGAGTTAAAGTGGAACGGGTCAACATCATTGTGCAAGGTGTTAAAGTAGTAGACTGAGGAGGTAGCACCTTTGGGTTGGAAGCAGCTTAGAGCCAAAGAGTTTAAAAAAGCCTTTTTTGCAGGCTACAGCAACTTGGTCAAGCATAAAGAGGAAATAAACTCTCTGAATGTTTTTCCCGTGCCTGACGGAGATACGGGTACCAATATGGTTTTGACCATGGAAGCAGCCATTAAGGAAGCGCAAAAGGTGGCTGTTCCTTCTATGGGGCAGATTGTTGCTGCGGCTTCCATCGGGGCCTTAATGGGCGCTAGAGGCAATTCCGGTGTCATTTTATCTCAACTGATCCGCGGCTTCAGCCAGAAACTGGCGGATAAAGACTTTGTTACAGGCCCCGATCTGGCCGCGGCTTTTCAGGGTGGGGTTGATGTAGCCTATAAAATCGTGATCAAGCCTGTAGAGGGCACCATCTTAACTGTTGCCAAATCCTTTGCCAAGAACTTTTCCCGTTATATAGACCATGGCGACAGCATTCCGGTAGCACTGCAGCGGGCTGTACGTCAGGCCGATGTGACCTTGCAGCAAACTCCCAAAATGCTCCCAGTACTGGCCCAGGCAGGGGTGGTGGATGCCGGGGGCAAGGGTCTTTTGATGATCCTGGAGGGAGTAGTGCATAGCCTGTTTGGCCTGGAAGTTTCCCTGGAAGACACTGTCCCGGTTTCTGGCCCGGCGCCGGCCCTGTCCAGTTTAGCTGCCTTGGGTGAAGAAATTGCCTTTACTTACTGTACTGAGATGATCATTAAAGGGGATGGTCTGGCAGTGGGGGTCATCCGCGGCAGGCTGGAGCCCCTGGGGGACAGCCTCTTGGTGGTAGGGACAGACCAGGTGGTCAAAATTCACATCCATACCGACCAGCCGGGAGATGTATTAAACGCCGCGGCAGGCTTTGGCACCATGCACCAGCTGAAAATTGACAACATGCGGGACCAGCACCGGGAAAGCCTGGCGGAAGAAACTTTAGCCCAAGCTGCGGTAGCAGCTGTTGAGCTGAAGGAGATTGGGGTCTTGGCAGTGGTGGCTGGTAGCGGGCTGGTTGAAATTATTAAGAGCATGGGGGCAAATGAGGTGGTCTCCGGCGGCCAGACCATGAATCCCAGTATTGAAGACATCGTTGCAGGAATCAACAAAGTCCAGGCTAAACGGGTTATTGTCCTGCCAAATAATAAAAATATTATCCTGGCCGCTGAACAGGCTGCCAAAATGGTGCAGAAGGAAGTTGTCGTCATTCCCACCCGGAGTTTCCCCCAGGGCATGTCCAGCCTCCTGGCCTTTGATCCCCATGCCACTCTGGCAGAAAACCAGGAGAAAATGACGGCAGCCGCCCACCAGGTAATATCGGGTGAAATAACCTTTGCCATCAGGGATTCCCAATGCAACGGCCTATCTATCCAACAGGGGGACTTCTTGGGTTTGGTAAATGGGGAGATTAAGCTGACTGGCCAGGACCTGGCTTCCATCACTTCCGGTTTGCTGGCAGAAATGACTGCTGAAGCTAATGCGGAAATTGCCACTCTTTTTGTCGGTGAAGAAGTTAAAGAAGAGGATGCGGATCAGCTTTTAGCATCCCTGCGCAAGCAGTTTCCTGGCTTGGAATTAGAAATGTACTATGGCGGCCAACCCCTGTATTATTACATTATTGCGGTAGAGTAGGGGAGTTTCTTGAACAATAAAGATCCTGACAATATTCCTGTTCAAACGCTGAAAGGAATCGGCAGCCGCCGGGCTCTATTGTTGCAGAACTTAGGGATTGTTTCCGTAGGTGACCTTTTACGCCACTATCCACGCCGCCACGAGGACCGCCGGCAGGTGAAAACCTTGGCTGCTCTCGTTCCTGGCCTCAGCGCAACCGTGGAAGTCCGGGTTACCGGGGTGGAAGTATTGCGCCCGCGAAGGAATTTGACGGTGATTAGGGCGGCGATAACAGACGGCAGCAGGCAGGCAGCGGCGGTGTGGTTTAACCATGCCTACCTTTTACCCCTGCTACGGCAAAATCCCGGTTTAATCATTACGGGAAAGCCCGCCTGCCGGGCCGACAAATGGGAACTGACAGTACAGCAATATGAAACAATTGGGCGGGGCGATCCTCTGAATACAGGGAGGATTGTCCCTTTTTATCCTGCCCTGGCTGGGCTTAACCAGCGTTTTCTCCGCACCTTGATTTATTCTGCCCTGGATTATGCTGGCGAGATGCCTGATATTTTGCCGGAAGACTTAACCTCCAGGCACAGACTCCTTCCTCTGCAAGAAGCCTTACGGGCCATTCATTTCCCCAGGGATTTCGAAGAACTCGCTTTAGCCAGGAAGCGGTTGGTCTTTGAAGAACTGCTACTATACCAGTTGGGTCTGATTCGCCTAAAGTCGGGCAGCCGGCAGCTACCCGGCCTCCAGCACCGTTGGGATCCAGAGGTTTTTACCAGTTTCCTCAATTCTTTACCCTTTGCTTTAACCGGGGCTCAAAAAAGGGTGATCAAGGAAATAGCTGTAGATATGGCCAAGCCTACCTCCATGTTCCGGCTAGTCCAGGGGGATGTAGGATGCGGCAAATCGGTGGTAGCCGCGGCTGCCCTGGTCTTGGCAGCTGCTTCCGGCTGGCAGGCGGCCCTTTTAGCGCCGACTGAGATCCTGGCTGAACAGCATTACCGGAATTTGGGCACCCTTCTGGGTCCTTTAGGGATCCGCCTAACCTTGTTGAAAGGCGATCTGTCGGCTGCCGCCAAGCGGCAAGTGTTAAAGGATCTGGCCAGTGGGGATACCCAGATCGTTGTCGGTACTCATGCGTTATTGAGCCAGGGGATCCAGTTTGCTTCTCTAAGCATGGTGGTGATCGATGAACAGCATCGCTTTGGTGTAAGACAAAGGGCAAGTCTGCAGCAAAAGGGCCAAAACCCCGATGTCCTGGTGATGTCAGCTACTCCTATCCCCCGCAGTTTAGCCTTAACCCTTTACGGGGATATTGAAATATCAGTGATAGATGAACTGCCTCCAGGCCGCAGCCGGGTGTTTACCCGATTTGTTCCCGAGGCCGGCAGGAAAAAGGTTTATGAGTTTATCCGCCAGCAGGTTAACCTTGGGAGGCAGGCTTATGTGGTTTGCCCGTTGATTGAAGAAACCGAGGCTATGGATGCCCAATCTGCTGTGGGGCTGGCCGAAGAATTGCGGCAGGGATGGCTTAAGGGCCTTCGGGTCGGGCTTTTGCACGGGAAGATGAAGGCTCAGGAACGGGAAAAGCTAATGGAGGAATTTCGCCACGGAGCCGTTCAAGTACTTGTTGCTACTACCGTAATTGAGGTGGGGGTTGACATCCCCAATGCAACGGTAATGGTCATCGAGGGAGTGGAGCGCTTTGGCCTGGCTCAACTGCACCAGCTCCGGGGACGCATCGGCCGGGGAGCCTGCCAGTCCTATTGCCTTCTCTTAGGCAGCCCGGTTAGCCCGGAAGCCAGGGAAAGGATCAGAATTTTAACTGAGACCAGCGACGGCTTCATGATCGCTGAAGCTGACTTGCGCCTGCGGGGTCCGGGAGACTATTTCGGCACTCGCCAGCACGGACAGCCTGAGTGGAAAATTGCGGACCCGGTGACTGACCATCTGGTAGTGCTGCAAGCCAGGCAGGAGGCCGAGAGGATTGCCAGGGCTTCTTCCAGGGGACAGGAGTTCTCCTATCCTTACAGGCTAGTCCTGGAAACTGTGGAAAAAAACTTTTTTCTGCGGAAGCTTGAATAGGGACTTTTTAAACCTGGTTCTGTTTAAATTTTGTTTAGGTGGAAAAGATAAGAACAAATCTTCTTCGGCAGAATTAAGGCTGATGTTGTTAAAACCTATTACGGAAATTATTGTCTTATCCACATTTTGAATTTATATAATTTCCTTTGGTTATGGAAAAGGGGGGATTTCATGCAGTTGTCGCCTGGACAACACTCGGTTACTGCCGTTTTCCAAACAAAGGATACGGCAAACAGGGCAGTTCGTGCTTTACAGGAGGCAGGGATAGCCAGGATCACCGTTGAGGAGACTTTTTCCCCAGCTTGCCCGGATAACCAATTCTCCTCTTTTGACGCCCAGCTGAATCAAGCTGAACGGATTCTGCAGGGTACCGATCCATCAATTAGGGGGTTTGACCCCGCTTTGAGCGGGGAGCATGATGCGGTCTTTTGGGCATTAAACGCTGTTGTGAACAGCTCCCAGTTAAACTTAGCTTTGAAGATCATTGCCACTCATGGAGGGGCTGTTTAAATACATTTTATGTGGCAAGTTCCTACGCTGCCAATAACTTAATAGCATGACCCCGTCCCGTAGCGCCATACTAGCACTAGAGGCTGCAGCCTAACTTAAAGTAAAAGAGGTGATTACGGTGGCCGGAGGACAAAGAACCAATCAGGTGCTAGTTCCGCAAGCAAGGCCCGCTTTGGATAAATTCAAGTGGGAAACTGCCGCTGCAGTAGGTATCAATGTTCCCCAAGGCGGTTATGGTGGCGACATCCCGTCCAAAATGTGGGGCGCAGTCGGTGGCAATATGGTGCGGACCATGATCCATGCCTATGAACAGAGTCTAGCTGGACAGCCTGCCCAAGTTACCACCAGGCCAACTCCCTAATTCGGTTTGTTTTATGGCATAGAGTATTATTTGGTTTATAGGAGGCCGGTACCGGCCTCCTAAATTATTGCAGGTAGGTAGCAAAGGTATCTGGCTCCACAGCCGGGTGCAGTCCCTGGTTAATCCCGGCAGCTAAGACTCTGGCGGTATTGTTGATTAGATCATCAATTTCCTTGGGAGTGACCGTCAGTTGACCGCCAAAGGGGGCCAATACCTGTCCGGCGGTTTCCTGCATGAGATTGGGCTGGAGCTGCATGGCCATTTGAGGGGTTTTTTGCCTTAATTGCTCCATGGCTTCAAAAACAATCACCGCCGCATGGACTACAGTAGGGACTCCGATAGCAATAACCGGAATGCCCATGGCCCGGTGGCTGATCTCTGCCCGCTGGTTGCCCACTCCCGACCCTGGAGCAATTCCCGTATCGGCCATTTGAATCGTGGTAGAAATTCTGTCCAGGTTTTGGGCGGCCAGCGCGTCAACGGCTATAATCGCCTGAGGTTTTAAACGCTCCGCCACTCCCCGGATGATTTCAGCCGTTTCAATACCGGTAATGCCCAAGACCCCAGGGGCGATAGCGCTGACCGGCCGCAAACCACCAACCAGCTCCTCCGGGGCATACTGGTACAGGTGCCTGGTAACCAGGCATTGGTCAATTACCCTTGGCCCCAGGGCATCCGGGGTGGCCTGCCAGTTGCCCAGACCAACCAGCAAAACCAGCCTGTCGGGGCCAATGTTCCATTTTTGCATAAGTTGATTGAGTTTTTGTCCCATGAGGTTGCTGATTTCCTTGTGGGCCAGCCGGTTGTTTACCCTTAGCTCCGGGGCCTCAATCGTGATATAAGTCCCCTGGGCCCGGCCCATCATCCTTTCCCCGATGGTATCCAGAATAGTAATGGTGGTTACTTCCCCACCGGGAAAGCTTTCCTTTTCTTCCCGCACTCCGGGAATTTCCCGCTGGGCTTGCCCTCGCAGCATTTCATGGGCTTCTAAGGCCAAATCCAGATTAACTCCCATTTGCCGGAAAAACTCTGTTCTATTCAATACAAAGAACCTCCTATCAGGGTAGTCTTAATTATTAGTCACCAATAAAAGGGCGATTATACACAACTCGCGGAATGAAACAAAGGGAGGCGGCAAACAATAGTCATAACCAACAGGAGGAGGTGTAGACTTGTATAAATTACGCAGGGTTAACGCTAAAAACGGCTTGAAAAAGCGGAATATGGAACAGGCAGGAGAATTATCTCCCCGCCAGCCGACCAGGATTGGCGGCTATGGTCAGGGAACCAAACAACTGGAAAAGGCCTTTGGCAGCCCTCGGCCCGATTATGAGCTCTATCCGGGAGAGTAATAATTTATAGTAAATTGTCAGAAACAACCCAGGCGCGTTCTGGGTTGTTCATTTTTTTCGGCCCATTACCATGGGATAAAAAATGACCGCTTCACTCCAGTCAATTTAAGCCGGGAAAAAAAGAAACCGCAAGGTTTTGTCTTGCGGTTTTAGTCTTGCCGGCAGTGGTTAGCTGCCGGCTAGGGAGAGGAGAAACCGGAGGAAGAGCTCATGGGGGAGGGTTATTTTGGAAATAACCACAAAGCTCTTCATGAATCGCTTCACACCCATATTATGAACTCTGGCGCTTTTGCTTATACCTGACCCGGAAACCTCAATAAAAAATTTTACTGGCTGTTTTCTTTGCTAAAAAACGGGGAAACTATGGAAAATTTACGGGTTGTGCTATAATAAACATGATTGTCCAACAATTGCTGGTTAGGTGATGTTATGCGGGTGATTGCCGGGACTGCCCGGGGCTTCAGACTGACCGCCCCCAGGGGTATGGCTACCAGGCCGACGGCAGACCGGGTGAAGGAGGCTGTTTTTAACATTTTGGCTCCCCGGGTGCCGGAGGCCGGTTTTTTGGATCTGTTTGCCGGTACTGGGGCCATGGGGATCGAGGCATTAAGCCGGGGCGCTGCTTTCGCTGTTTTTGTTGAATTGGCAGGGCTGGCGGTAAAGACCCTTCACCAGAACCTGCAGCATACCAGACTGGCTGAACGGGCCAGGGTGTTGAACATGGATGGAATGAAGGCTTTACACCTTTTAGCGGCTGATAATGTCTCTTTTGATCTGGCCTATATTGACCCCCCGTACCGGCAGGGGATAGCCTTTAAGGCTTTGGCCGGTGTGGGCGAAAAAAGACTGCTGGTTCCGGGGGGACTGGCGCTGGCGGAGGTTGACCGCCGAGAAGAGCTGCCGGAAGAGGTGGGGCCCCTGCAAAAAATTCGGGTGGCAGCCTACGGCGATACCGCCGTTCATATTTACCAGATGGTTGAAGATGGAACAAAGGACTCTGACAGGACGCCTGACAATTAAGGGGGAGATGTAGTGGACATTCTTGAAATCCTGGAAGAGATGGAAGAGATGGTGGAGGGAGGATCCCGGATACCATTAACCGGCAAAGTGCTCCTGGATGGAGAACACATCTTGGACTGCCTGGACCGGATCCGCAGCGCCATACCGGAGGAAATCCGCCAGGCCAGGTGGGTGACCAGAGAGCGGGAAAGGATTTTGAAAGAGGCTCGGGATGAGGCCGAACGGATGATCAAAGAGGCCAGAAATCATATTGACCGCATGGCGGCCGAGAGTGAAGTGGCTAAAAAGGCCCAGGTTCGTTCCCAGGAAATAATTGCACAGGCCCAGGAAGCTGCCCAGGAACTGCGGGCCGGGGCTGCGGGGTACGCCGACGATGTATTGGCCAAGCTAGAAGCTTACCTGGAAAAGAACCTGCAGACCATCCGGGAGGGGCGGCAGCAGTTGCGCCATCCCCCAAAAAAACCGGCCGAACCGGCTAAGGCCACCAAGTGAACAGGCGGAACTGTTGCCAGTTATTTATTCCCACAGCAGCGGGCCAGGACTTTTATGATTAGCCACCCTGCCAAGCCCAGGGAAAGGAGCAGGGCCAGGGAAAGCCCCATTAACTGGATGCCGGCCAGAGCGCTGGTCCAGACTGGCAAACTCGAACTGGCCGGGAGGCTGACCTTACTGCTTAAGGCCAGGACCACAGGCTGGGCATGAGTTCCCAGGAGGACCTGGGACAGGGCTGCGGCCAGGAGGCCGTGGGCAATCCTGGTTTTTACAAAGGTTTTCATCCCCAGGTCTGTCCCGGCGATCATGCTGGCTACCTGGCCGTGGACCGAAAGGCCGCTCCATCCTAGGATGAGGCTAACAGCCAGGACTTTTAGATTGAGGGGTGCGGTTGCTTCTGCCACCATTTTGGCGCCCATGGTCATTTCCACCAGGCCGCCGGCGGTGGCAGTGACTAATTGTCGCGGAAAGCCGAGCAGTTTCAAGGCTGGAGAAAGGAACCAGGCGATTACCGCCAGGATGCCCGTTAGGATGCAGGCCTGGATGATGACTGAAAAAAGAATAATATAACCGCCGATGAGAAAAAGAGTTTGCAGCGACTTTTTTATTGCCTCCGTGAGTAGGTGCCCGATGGGCCTGTGATTGGCAGCCTGGGCTAGAACCATCGCCTGGAAGGCGCAGGATAAGAGACGGTGCCCGGCCGGCTTTGGTGAGCATTGGCCGTCTTGCCTCCTTGCGAGCCTGCCCAGGGCTACCCCCAGGGTGAGGTTAGCCAGATAATGGCTGCCCGCAATTACCACCCCCAGGGAGGGGTCCTCCAGCATCCCCACAGCGACGGCCACCAGCATGAACAGGGGGCTGGCGTTGTTGGTGAAGGATAATATCCTTTCACCTTCAGACTTGGTACATAACCCCTCTAAACGCATTTTTGCGGTCAGGGCCGCTCCGATGGGGGCGCCTGATGTGTAGCCTACTGCCATAATAAAAGCCGCCCGGCCCGGTACCCTGAACAAGGGCCGCATCAGCGGTTCCAGGAGGACCCCCAGGAAATCCACCACCCCGAAACCTGTGAGGATTTCAGAAAGAATAAAGAAGGGCAAGAGGGCCGGGAGCACAACTGTCCACCAAGCGTTTAATCCCCGGAGGGAGGCGGCAAAAATATCTTTGGGATAAAGTACAATGACAGTCAACATTCCAAGGGCCAGCAGGGGCCAAATCAAGGTTTTAAAACTTTTCATTATCCTAACCTCAATTAGTGATTTTCCTGGCTCCAGAGCAAATATATTTGTTACTGGAGGTTTATAGAACAAACAGTCAGGATGGGAATAAACGGGGGTGGCGCGATGGGTCCTGTTGTCGGTCTGGCTTTGGGGGCAGGGGCAGCAAAAGGTTTAGCCCATTTGGGGGTCCTGCAGGTTTTGGAAGAGGCCGGCGTGCCGGTGCACTTAGTGGCCGGTTCCAGTATTGGCAGTGTTTTTGGCGCCCTTTACGCTATGGGGAGCGATTTGAAGATGCTGGAAAAGGTAGCCTCTGAGTTGAAACATGGTTTCCTTGTGGATGTCTGTGTGCCCCGCTGCGGTCTCTTGAAGGGAGGCAAGGTAGAGTCCTTTTTCCGCCTGATTACTAAGGAGATGACCTTTGATCAGTTAAAGATTCCTTTATATGCAGTCGCTGTGGATGTGGAGGCAGGGGAAAAGGTGGTGATTTCTGAAGGGTCTGTGGCGGAAGCCTTACGGGCCAGCACAGCTATTCCCGGTATTTTCCAGCCGAAAGAGTGGCGGGGCCGCAAGCTGGTGGATGGGGCGGTGCTGGACAGGGTGCCGGTTCAGGTGGCCAAGGACAAGGGGGCTGAGATGGTAATTGCGGTGGATGTTAAATTCGGCGGTTCTAACTGCATTCATAAGGTGAATACTATTTTTGAGATTATCCTGCAGTCCATTGAATTGATGGACAGGGAGTTAATGAAGTACCGGCTGGAGGAGGCCGATATTGTGATCAGGCCTGATGTCAGCCATATCAGTCAGGCGGCTTTTCACCGGGCCGCTGAATGCATCCAAATTGGCAGGGAAGCAGCCCTGCAGAGTTTACCTTCAATCCGGGAGAGGCTGGATTTCCTAAACCAACATAAAACGGCGGCAGAAGCATAAAATTAAGCATTAATCCTATCAGTCATCGAGGAGGCCAATAATTATGAAGGTACTTGTATTAAACTGCGGCAGTTCTTCGGTCAAATACCAGTTGTTCGAGATGCAGGATGAAAGGGTCTTAGCCAAAGGCCTGGTGGAGCGGATTGGCCTGCCAGGGGCTTTAATCACCCATCGCCCTGCTGATAGGGACAAGCATGTGGTCACAACGGATATTCCTGACCATAAGGCAGCTATAAAACTTGTTTTTGCAGCCCTGACCGAACCGGCTCACGGGGTGGTGGGGGATGTGTCAGAAATCCAGGCCATTGGCCACCGGGTGGCTCACGGCGGGGATATTTTCCCCGAGTCTGCTTTGGTAGACGCCAAAAGCAAAGAAGGCATCCGGAAGCTGATCGAGCTGGCCCCCCTGCATAACCCAGCTAATTTATTGGGAATTGAATCCTGTGAAGAATTGATCCCGGGTATTCGTCAGGTTGCCGTATTTGACACCTCTTTCCATCAGACAATGCCGGAAAAGGCCTTTATTTACAGCCTACCCTACGAGTATTATCCTAAATACTCCATTCGCCGTTATGGTTTCCACGGGACATCCCACAAGTATGTGGCGGAAAGGGCGGCAGCCATGCTGAACCGGCCGCTGGCTGAACTAAAAATTATCACTTGCCACCTTGGTAATGGCGCCAGTATTGCTGCCATCGCCGGCGGTAAGTCAGTGGATACAAGTATGGGCTTTACCCCCCTGGAAGGACTAGCCATGGGCACCCGCTGTGGTGATATTGACCCGGCCATAGTCACTTTCCTAATGGAAAAAGAAGGCTGGACGCCGGCTGAGGCAAACAACGTCTTGAACAAGAAAAGTGGTGTCCTGGGGATTTCAGGAGTTAGCAGCGATTTTCGCGACCTGGAAGAAGCGGCGGAAAAGGGGATTCAACGAGCCCGTCTGGCTTTGGATGTTTTTGTTTATAGGGTTAAAAAATACATTGGAGCTTATGCCACGGCCTTAAACGGCCTGGATGCTCTGGTGTTTACCGCCGGGCTGGGAGAAAACTCTTCCTTGATCCGGCAGGCTGTTTGCGAGGGACTGGACTACTTGCAGATGTGGATTGATCCGGAAAAGAACCAAGTCCGGGGGAAAGAAGCGGATGTATCTACCGACGCTTCCCGGGGCAGAATTCTGGTTATTCCCACCAATGAGGAACTGGTGATCGCCCGGGACACCGCAAAACTGGTTGCCGGTGCTTAAACAGGTCCACGTCAAAGTCGAAAGAAATGAAGAACCTTTGAAACCTTCGTGAGTACCAGGAATAATTTTATAGCCTTGCAGGTAGAGGCAAGAAAGTGATTCAGTGCTGACGCATTAACAATAAGGACCTTGAGGCGCTTGGATTATTTGCAGGTTGTAAAAAAATTTTATTGCAAATAGGACTGGACAGGTACGAGCCAATCTGGTTCTTACGTATCGAGCGATATGTATGGTTTTCTTGTATTTGTTAGCTTGTACCGTCTTGAGGCCAGCAAGGTGTATTCTTCTTTCTATATCTTCCCCTGCAAGAGTTACAGGCTTGATGACAACAAGACAATCGTCTTTATCTTGTTCAGAAGTATCAGGCACAGGCTTTTCATATGCGCTATCCACCATTCTAATCCAGCCATCGCCTTCCCGGACGAACAAATCATGCGCTACTTCGAGAGAGAGTGCATCTTTTATTGTCCGATGAATGTTTTGCACCAGATGAAATCCGTCTGCTACCTGTGTTTTACCCAATTTTGTAGCAGCGGCAGCATAAGCTGTCCCACGATCTCTGCTCACCATAACGGCTGACGGATATTGCTGGATGACTTTTTCCGCTATTTCGCCGGTCGCACCTTGAACGATAACAAGTACTCTGTGCGTTTCCGCATCGATGAAAACAGAACATGCCGACTGTTTCCCGATGCGGTACAGGTATTGGATTACTACCATATGTGCGAGAACGTTTATCGTTATGCCAAATTTCTCTACCCTTCGGATGAGCAGAAAATGAATGGATGGGCGCAGCAAATTATCGCGAAAATCGAGGCAGGACAAGTCGACGAGTTACTGGATGCGATACCGTGCACTGACGAACAAAAACTCCCGGCAGGGGTACCGAAACTGCCCACCTACCTGTCCAATAACCGCAAGCGAATGAACTATCAGGAACTCCAACAAAAGGGGTACAAGGT
>JBFLXH010000033.1:0-28717 GCA_040757295.1 Bacillota bacterium
AGCCGAGCATGAAATTCGCTTTCAGGCCACGTTAAATTAATGTATAATTTGTGGCCTGGCTCATTAAATGCCCGGCAAGGAATAAAATTTGATTACAGCCAATGAAGCCGGGCATGAAATTCGCTTTGAGGCCACATTTAATCAATGAATAATTAGTGGCCTCGCTCATTTTAAGAGCGGCTACGCCCCTGTATTAACTGGCCCCTTATGGGATTAACCAGTTCTAAGCTCCGGTAAACCGGAGCCAAGAACTGGTCGAATCTAAGCTTCAGCGGGAAAAGCTTTCCCCCCGCAAAAAGCCAAGACCCAGTTGAAGAGAAAGTAGTACAAGGAGGTGTTGGGCCTTGAAAAATTCCCGCAAAATGCAGTCCATGCCGGTGGTCAGCCTGGAGGACGGAAACCAGGTGGGCAAGGTTAAGAACCTCTTGCTAGATGCCACAGGTAAGAAGGTGGCCGGACTGGTGCTGGATCAAAAAGGACTGTTTAAAGATAGCCGGGTGGTCCCCTTTGACCAAATCAAAAGCATCGGCGAACATGCCATCACGGTAGACAAAAGCACCCGGGCAGAACGGCCCGCCAATCTACCCCACCTGGCCAAGCTAATGAAGGAACAGGTGCACTTGATCGGCACCCAGGTAATCACGGAAGAGGGCAATATTCTAGGAACAGTAGAAGAATTCTTTTTTGACGGCAACACGGGGAAAATTACCCTCCTGGTCCTTGGGGGAGGCCGGCTCATGGATAACTTATTTAAGGGGAAGGCTGCTCTGCCTGCCAGCGCTTTGGTCACCTTGGGGAAAAGCGCCATCATTGCCCGGCGAGGGGCCGAGGATCTCTTGGAAAAGGATGAAGGGGCCATGCAGGAAACCGTGAAGTCTGTAAAGGAAACCAGCGCAAAGGTGTGGGATTCTACCCTTAAAGCCACCAAAAAGCTGGGAGAAACCCTGCATAAGTCAATGGAAAGATTTTCCCCGGAAAAACAGGAAAATCCCCGGCAGGAACAACCCACCGAGGATAACAGAAATCGGGAAATAATCCCGGACCAGCCGCCAGAGCCGCCCGCCCCGCCAGTGGAAGAACCGGTCCAGGAGCCGGAACGGCGCAAGGCTAACTGAAGAGCTTGCTGACCGACATATCTTTGTGAATACGAATGATTGCTTCCCCCAGCAAAGGGGCCACAGAGAGGACCTTAATCTGGGGGCTCATTTTTTCCTGGGGAATAGGAATGGTATTAGTGACGACCAGTTCCTTGATCGGTGACTCCGTCAAGCGCTGAATGGCTGGACCTGATAGGACCGGGTGAGTACAGCAGGCATAGACTTCCCGGGCGCCTCTTTCCACCAGAGCTGCAGCGGCAGTGGTGATGGTGCCGGCAGTGTCAATAATGTCATCGGTCATTACCACGTTTTTGCCTTTGACATCGCCGATAATATGCATTATTTCCGAAACATTGGGGGCCGGGCGGCGCTTATCGATAATAGCAATCTGGGCATGCAACCTTTCTCCCAAATCCCGCGCCCTGGTCACCCCCCCAATATCAGGGGATACCACAACCAGGTCCTCCAACCCTTTTTGTTTAAAATACTCCGCTAAAATAGGCACAACTACCAGATGGTCTACCGGGATATCGAAGAAACCCTGGATGGCCCCGGCATGGAGGTCCATGGCCACTACCCGCCGGGCGCCGGCAGCTGTAATCAGATTAGCCACCAGTTTGGCTGAGATGGGGTCTCGGGCCCGGGCTTTTCGTTCCTGGCGAGCATAGCCGTAGTAGGGAATAACCGCGGTAATCCGGCGGGCTGAGGCCCGGCGCATCCCGTCGATCAAGATTAGGAGTTCCATCAGGTTATCATTAACCGGGTAGCAGGTGGGCTGGATGACAAAGACATCGGCTCCCCGGACGCTCTCATCAATGGCAATGGCAATCTCCCCATCGCTAAAGCGTTTGACCTTGGCATCTCCCAAGGGGATCTCAATGTATTCGGCGATCTCCCTGGCCAAACCGGGATTGGCATTGCCGGTAAAGATCTTGATATTGCCTAAGTTGCTGGGCATGCGCGGTCCTCCTAATCAGCTTCCGCTGTTTGTTGTACACAATACATGTTTCTTCCCACAACCCAGTTTTCCTGCTGGAATCCGGATAATTTAAGGAAAGGGGACACACCTGCTGAAGCCCGGGCCGATCTTTGGGGACAGGAATGTCCCCAATTATGGAATGTCCCCAATGGCGTGGGTGTCTATTCTTTGATCCTTAGCCCCTTTTTAGCCCATCCTTCAATATTGACTTGACGGCTGCGGGCAACTCCCAAGGCCTCTGGCGGAATATTTTTGGTAATGGTTGAGCCGGCGCCGGTTACTGCTCCAGCCCCTACCTCCACCGGAGCCACCAGGTTGGTGTTGCTACCAATAAAAGCCCCGTCATGGATCACTGTTTCCCATTTATTGACACCGTCATAATTGCAGGTAATGGTTCCAGCGCCTATATTCACTCCCCGCCCTAAGGTAGTATCTCCAATATAGGAAAGGTGAGGAATCTTACTGCCGGGCCCAATATCGCTGTTTTTTACCTCAACAAAATCCCCTACCTTAACCCCTTCCCGCAGCAAAGTCCCGGGCCTCAGGTAGGCAAAGGGGCCTATCTGACATCCATCTTCCATGACGGCCCTGTCTGCCACACTATGTCGAAAAATAACCCCAAGGCCAAGGCGGCAGTCGGTAAGAGTTGCGTAAGGTCCTACCTGGCATTCTGGCCCAATAGTGGTATTTCCTTTAATAATTGTAAAAGGAAAAACTACTGTATCCTGGCCGATACTCACCCCTTTTTCTATAAAGGTGCTTTCCGGGTGCAGGATAGTCACTCCTGCCAGCATCAGCTGTTCATTGATGCGCTGGCGGAAGACATGCTCGGCCTCGGCCAGCTGCACCCTGTTGTTGATCCCCTGAAATTCTCTGGGATCTGCAGCAGCCACAGCTGCTACTCCCAACCCCTGCTCTGCCAAGATGCCGATCACATCAGTCAGATAATACTCCCCCTGGGCATTAGCGGGTTTAATCCGTTTAAGGGCTTGAAACAAATGCTGCCGCTGAAAGCAGTAAGCTCCGGCATTAACCTCGCGTATCTCCCGCTCCCTAGGGGAAGCATCTTTTTCCTCCACAATCCGGACAACCCGTCCGCCAGCCTCTCGCAGCACCCGGCCGTAACCGGTAGGATCTTCGGGAAAAGCCGTCAATATGGTTGCTGCACTTTCCATTTCCCGGTGATAGTCCAAAAGGTTTTTCAGGGTATCGGAAGTTAACAAGGGAGTGTCCCCGCTTAGCACCAGAACCAGATCGATATCCTTTGGAAGTTTGAACTCAGCCTGCATCACCGCATGGCCGGTACCCAGCTGTTGCTGCTGGTAAGCATATAAATAATCGCTCCCCAGGCTTTTTTCCACCAGTTCAGCTTCGTGGCCGGCTACCACCACCAGACAGCCTACCCCCGCTTCCCGGGCAGCTGTCAGCACATGACTGACCATATACTGGCCTGCTACCCGGTGCAGCACTTTCGGAAGCCGGGAACGCATCCTGGTACCTTTTCCGGCAGCTAGAATAATGGCAGCCAGTTTTTCCATGGAAGGAACCTCCTTATGTCATTCTGATCATCAACCCTCGACGATTTCAACTGGGTCTTGGCTTCAGCCGGAGGCTGAAGCTTAGATTCGACCAGTTCTTGGCTCCGGTTTACCGGAGCTTAGAACTGGTTAATCCCATAGGGGGCCAGTTAATGCAGGGGCGTAGCCGCTCTTCATGCCGCCGCTTCGAAAGGAGCGGGGGCATGAAGAGCGGGTAGCCATCTGTGATAAATTTACCTGACTTCTAGAAAAAAGTAAAGGAGCCTAAGCTCCAACTGAAAAACATGATCAATTTTTCCTACATGGCTTCCTGATAAGCCTTAAGCACAGCTGTCTGAATGGTTTCCCGCGCATTTGCCGATATTGGATGGGCGATGTCCCGAAAAGCCCCCTCTGGGGTCCTGCGGCTGGGCATAGCCACAAACAGGCCGTTCTGCCCTTCCACAACCTTGACATCATGAACCACAAAGGCATTATCCAGGGTAACAGATACAATTGCTTTCATCTTGCCTTCCTGGCTAATTCTCCTAATCCGTACATCCGTAACATTCATTGCAAGCCTCACCACCCTTCACTTGAGTCATCATAATATTTCGCTTCTTAGCAAGAAAATCCTTCCATTAATATACTATTTTGCCGGCTTTCCCTTATTTTATACCACGAATGGGGTTATTCTTTATTATTTTCCATTTACAGTCAGATCCCAGGGCAAAGAGAAACAGTCCGGAGCCGCTCGTCGATCTGTTTTAGTTTTAGCAATGGGATAAAGTTGTCCACCATTTTTTCCGCAGGTTCAGTTGTGGAAACCAGCACCCCTGTACCGACTACCTGGGCCTGGAATTCCTGCATTAAATCCTGCACTCCCCTGGCAGTACCCCCGCCCTTCATAAAGTCGTCAATCAGCAATACCTTGGCCCCGGCAGGCAATGCCCGGCGGGCTAAAGACATGGTACGGATCCGCCTGGTTGAACCGGAAACATAGTTTATATTCACTGCCGGGCCCTCTGTCACCCTGCCTTCACTTCTAATGATCACAAGTGGAAGAGACATCATGTGGGCGGTCATCAGAGCGAGAGGAATCCCCTTGGTCTCTACTGTTACCACATACTCCGGCTCAATATTTCGAAAAACCGATGCAAACACTTCTCCTATTTGCCGGGCTGTCTCCGGATTAAAAATAAGGTCGCTCATATAAAGGTAGCCTCCAGCCATGATCCGCTCCGGCGTACCCAGCTCCTGAGCAAGGTCGGACAAAAAGGAATTGACCCTTTTTTCACCTAACCAAGGATGGTATCTCACACCGCCGGCAGCGCCGGAAACTGTCGCAAGCTGTCCAAGATTATATTCTGCCAAGGCATCCTTGATTAACGCAAGGTCTTCGCTGATGCTGGACTTGGCCGTTTGGAACAGATCAGCAAAATAGCCCAAAGAGAACAGCTTTCCCGGCTGCCCAGTCAGGATCTTGGTCATGACCGTTATGCGTTCACTTCTCCGCACCTTATCCACAATAAAAACTCCTCCGCTATGTGGCACCACCCATATCCGAATGTTTTTCCGAGAAGGCCACCTTTTATTCATATTTTCGGCGAACAAACCGAAAACCCTGCAAAAAAGAACGAAAATCTTCCTTTGAAAAACTTAAAAACGGAAAATTATGACTGCTCCCCAATTTTTAAACTTGCCTAATTTCCACTGGGTTATGAAAAAAGCGGCTCTATGATTTGGGACACAAAATAACCCTCCAGGATAATCCAGAGGGAATATTGCCGCCCTAAGATAGGTTTTGAACCGAAGCTGCAGGTTTGTTCATAAGCACCCCCTTAACAAGCTCTAAGTCTTCCGGCTTGTCCACATCTATACCTAACTCGGGACAACTGGAGATTATCACCTTGCCGTTGATATCCAGCATCCGGGATACCCTCTGTTCAGCCTCCTTAATAGGGAGAATTTGCAGCAGCAGCTTGATGATTAAGGGTAAACCCACTGTCCAGGCCATGGCCAGGGGGTTTTTCCGCAAACTAACCAGTCTTTCAGCCTTGGGTAAACACCGGAATACGGCTTCTCCCCTTAAGAGGAAGATGTTCCCGCCGGTATAAGTACCTTCTTTTAGTTTGACATAAGTTCGTTTTACCCCCGGATATCTGGCTTCATTCAGTTCTTTGCTGACTACCGGGTAATAGAAGTCGCGGGACTGGTCGCCGCATTGTTCGATGAACTCATCGACCGTCTGGGCTTTCAAAAGAGGAACATCACTGGTCACGACCAATACTTGTCCCAGGGTATCCAAAGCCTTCAGCCCCTTGACAACGCTCTGCATTGCTGTATGGCCCCCAGGGGAGAGGAGTATGCCAGGCATACCAGCATAAATAGGCGCCAGATCATCTACAGGCCCAACAATAGCAATTCTGTCTACCAAACGGGCCTCCCGCAGTGCCGATACAACATAATCCACGATTATTCTTCCACCTATTTCAATCAGGGCTTCATTGGCGGCAGAACTGCACTGGGCCAGTTTACCGTTGTTAGGACTGCCTGCCAGTACAATGGCATCTACCTTCATGGTTTAACCCCCGTTTATTGGTTGTCCTTTTTCGCGGCGCTTTGCTGCCTTACTGCTTCCAGCATCCGGTTTTCCGCGTTTTCCATGTGTTCAATCGCCAAAGCCTGTGCCAGGGTCACATTGCGATCGGCAATGGCGTCTACAATTTTCCTATGTTCCTCCAGTGTTTCCCGCATCCTGCCTGGGGTGCCCATGGTGGTGCGGCGAAAACGCTGGACCTGTTCCCAAAGGGTGCTAATCATCTGGGCCAGGCGTTCATTCCTGCTGGCACGGTATAATACCGCGTGGAACTGGGTATCGACCTCAACCAGGCGCTCTAAATCCTGGTCTTCGGCGCATTCAGAAACCTGTACCAGGAGTCGCTCCAGTTCTTCCATCTCCTCAGCGCTGATCCGCTCAGCAGCCAAGCCTGCCGCCAAAGCCTCCAGAGCCCCTCGAATCTCAAATACATCCGCGATGTCTTTGATGGATAGGTCGGAAACATATGCCCCTTTTCGCGGAATCATCACTACAAAGCCCTCGAGCTCCAGCTTCCGAATGGCTTCTCTCACTGGGGTACGGCTGACCCCCAGTTCTTCGGCCAATTGCACCTCCATCATCCGCTCCCCAGGGCGGAGACAACCGCTCATGATGGCTTCTCTTAGGGCCTCGAAGACTATTTCCCGCAGCGGTTTATAGCTTTCCAACTTAATGGGCGACAACCTGCCCGGCATACCATTCCTCCCCTCAATTCCAAGCTCCTTAGATTAATTTAAACCAATTTTCCGCCGATTGCAAGCATTCCTGTATCTCACAGACACCAAATCACAAGGTTCTGACCACATATGTCTCTTTATACCGCCGACCTAGTCGATGGGCCATGGCCCGGGCATGGTTCTCATCTCGGGCCACGCCAAATACTGTTGGCCCGCTGCCGCACATTACGGCCCGCAGAGAACCTAATCCATGCAGATCCTCAATTATTTGACGAACTTCCGGGTACTTAACGGACGTAACCCCCTCCAGGACGTTGCCCATGGAATTAATGAGACCTTTGTCATCCCCGCAGGTCAAGGACGTCAAAACGCCTTGAACATCTGGGCGCCGCAGTCGCCTTGCCTCATCATACCACTGATAAACCTGGGCGGTAGAAACCCCGAAAGGAGGTTTTACCAACACCAGCCATAATACGGTTGGAGACGGGAGGAGGGTAAGCTGTTCCCCGATGCCCCGTGCCCATGCGGTCCCTCCCAGGAGGCAAAAGGGGACGTCCGCCCCCAGGCGGGCGCCAAAAGCCATTAGCTGGGCAGGAGTAAACCCAAGATTAAACAGGTAATTAATCCCTAGCAGGACCGCGGCGGCATCAGAACTTCCTCCCGCCAAACCCGCCGCCACGGGAATAGATTTTTCCAAAAAAATATGCACGCCGCTGTCAATACCGGCTTCCCCCAGCAGCAGTCGGGCTGCCCGGTAGGCAAGGTTGCCGGGACCGCTGGGAACTTCCGGATGATCACAGGAAACCACAATTCCCTTCCGCTCTTGGCTGACAGTAACCCGGTCGGCCAGGCTGACAGACTGCATGATGCTGTTGATTTCATGGTAACCGTCCGGCCGTTTGGCCAAGACATCCAAAACCAGGTTAATTTTCGCATAAGCATTTACGGTAATTGGGGACATGGCTTTTATCCTCATTGTCAGTTTTATGCCAACTATTATTTCACCTTAAAGCCCGGAATCCTCTTTTTGAACAAAATCTTCCTTCGGAAGGTTTAATTCTGTTGCGGCCCACAACGGAAATTATGGCTTATCCACCCATTTTTTCTGCGCATAATTTTCGCTGCGCACTAAGAAATAATCCCTCTTTTCCATTTTTAAGAGGGATTGACCGGGGCTATTCAGCCACGGCAACCGGAGTGCTAGCAGCAGTCCTTTTTGTTTCCGCCGCCTGATGAACTGCCCACCCGGCTAAAAACGCTAAGACGGGTTTAAGTTTTTCATAAAATATTACCACAGTATCCCCAAGCTGGGCCTCTTTCAGGGCGGCTGCCAGGGCCTCAACTTCATCCGGCACCTCAGATATTTCAGTCTCAGCTTTTCCAGCTGCCAGGCAGCCCTTCTTCAGCAAATGAGCCACCTCACCCGGTCGTCGGCCCCGCAAATCCTGATCCTCTTTAATAAAGATGCGGTCACACCATTGACCTGCCACCAGGCCCGCCTCAAAGGCCAAGCTGTCTGTCCGGTCTCCTGGAACACCGATTACCGCCAAGATTCGGCGAGGGTTCCAGCGGCGGATAACCTGCAGGGTTGCATCTAATCCTGCCGGGTTATGGCCGTAGTCCACCACCACCCGAATGCCACCGGCTTCCTGCACCGTCAGCCGTCCCGGATTATGCAGGGGAGATGTCCCAAACTCCCGCAAACCCTTAGCTATTACCGAGGGCGGGACTCCCAAAGCCCAGGCAGCCCCGGCAGCCGCCAGGATGTTTTGTACATTATGAAAAGCTGTACCACCAAAGGTCAGGGGAATTTTTTTCAATAACACCAGGTTAGAAACTTGGTCCCCTTCTGCCAAGACCAGCCTGCCGTTTTGCACCACAACCGCCCTGCCTCCCGCCCCCAGGTGACGGCGAATAATAGGATTATTTTTGTTTTGGCTGAAATAAATAACTGAGCCCCAAACCCGGCGGGCCATCTCTGCAACCAGGGGATCATCGGCATTGAGAACTGCGTAACCTTTCCGGTGCACAGCCTCCACCAGCAAAGATTTGACATGAGCTAAATCGGACAGTGTCTCCACTTCTCCCTGCCCCAGATGGTCACCGGAGATATTGGTTACCACCGCTACATCCGCCCAGTCAAAGGCCAGCCCTCCTCGCAGTATTCCTCCCCTGGCAGTTTCTAAAACTGCGGCCTGTACCCTGGAATCCCGCAGTACCATGCGAGCGCTCAAAGGACCAGTGGTATCTCCCTCCATAACCAGCTGGTTGCCAATATATACTCCGTCGCTGGTGGTCATCCCTACTTGAAGCCCCTGCAGGCCAAGCATGAAAGCGATTAACCGAGTTGTGGTGGTTTTACCATTTGTGCCTGTAATACAGGCAATTGGAATGCGCCCTTTTTCTTCTGCCGGGAACAGGTAATCCACTATAGCGGAGGCTACATCCCTGGGAGTTCCCAAAGAAGGGTAATGATGCATCCGGATGCCGGGCGCAGCATTCACTTCAATAATGGCCCCGGCGCTCATGCTTAGGGGTTTGGCAATATCCTCGGTCACCAGGTCGATACCTGCCACATCCAACCCAATTACCCGGGCAGCCCGGACGGCCATCATCCTATTCTCTGGATGGACCAGTTCTGTTACGTCTATAGCCGTCCCACCGGTACTCAGGTTAGCATTTTCTCGCAAATATACTACCTCCCCCGGCGGGGGAACAGTATCGGGGGAATAGTTTTTCTTTGCCAGGACCAGCAAAGCTACTGCATCGATCTTGATCTTAGTCAGGGCCTTTTCGTGATCCTCACCCCGAAGAGGGTTTTGGTTTTCCTGTTCTACTAATTCTTTAATGGTGTTCAAACCATTACCAATAACATGGGCTGGAATCCGTTCTGCGGCTGCAACCAGACGGTCGTTTACCACCAAGATGCGATACTGCCTTCCTTTAATGTATTCCTCTACCAATACTTGCGGGCAGAAAGTGCTGGCTAAACGAAAAGCGGCCTTGACTTCCGCCGGAGTCGCCAGGTTGAGGGCAACCCCTTTACCCTGGTTCCCATCCAGGGGTTTTATCACCACAGGCTGGCCAAAGCCGGTAAACACATTAACCGCCTCGTTTTCACCAGTAACAACATAGCCCCGGGGAACAGGCAGCCCTGCTTCAGCTAAGAGTTCCTTGGCCAGGGATTTATCCCCGGCGATGTCTGCGGCAATACACCCCGTATGTTGAGTAATGGTTGCCTGTACCATTTTTTGAGCCGCACCATAGCCGAGCTGCAGCAGGCTGCCTTGACTGAGGCGCATCACCGGGATTCCCCGGCGCCGGCAGGCCTCTGCGATAGCTTTCGTGCTGGGACCGAGCTCTGTCTTGGCAGCAAGAGACCGAATCTCCTCCAAGGCCCCCTTTATATCAAAAGCACATCCTTCCAGCAAGGCTTGGATAAGATTTGCCGCATACCTGCCGGCAATCATTCCCGCCTCCTTTGCCGTGTATTCCACAACGATCCGGTATACTCCCGGTTCATTGGTTGAAAGAGTTTTACCGTAGGTAGCTTTGCTTCCAGTCAGGCTCATCAGCTCCAGCCAGACATGCTCCACTACATGGCCCAAAAAGGTCCCTTCACTCAATCTATCAACAAATCCCCCAGGATATCCTCTGGAACAATGGTGTTCTCTGAGGGATGGCAAGGTGATTAAGAGCTTATCAGGAAAGCCTTCGATTTCTGCAGTAGTCTTTTCAGCCCACAGGCCCAGGTCCAGTTTCATGGCCAGGACAGGACGATGGCAGAATACATTCCGCCCCTCGTAGGCCCGCACTTCCTTAATCAACATAAGCAGGGCGCTCCTCCTTAATTTTTGACGAGAATTCCAAATCATAGTTTTGGCTATTTAGTACCGGAATAAACCTGAAAAGCCTTATTGCCAGGCCCTGTTTACCCCGGCAGGGTTGGACGCCGCCTCTTCAGGTCAAATCCGAAGCCAGCCGGTAGCACATGCACCCGAACATCCATCAATGCTAAGGGCTGGGAAGGGCCGGATTCGGAAACATTGGTGTAGGTGATTGGCTGGCCATCTACTACGGTTACTGTTTGGGAGCCAAGAACCAGCAAGTGGTCATCAGTGCCAACAACTACAGCCGTGTCCTCATCCAGTCCAAGACCTAAAATATAAGGGTTTTGCGCTACAGAAGTCAATAATCTCCCGAGGCGCCCCCGCTGGGCAAAATGCTGATCCACGACGACCCCGCTGATTAAGCCCATTCCAGGGGACATTTTTACGGTATTTTTCTTAGGCGCCTCTTCTTCATCACCCTCCACAATCATGGTATCGCTCATTACGGAAGCCCCGGCGCTTGTCCCTCCAATTACAACTCCCCGTTGGTAGGCCTGGTGCAATGCAAGATCAAAAGCTGTCCCCCCCAGGAGGCTGGTAAGGCGCAGTTGATCACCCCCGGTAAAATAAATGCCTGTGGCCTTGGTTAGGCCTGCGAGATACCTTTTTTCCATCGCCTGTTCCCGCTCTGAAATATCTGCCGTCTCTACATCACCCGCCCCTAACCTGGTAAACAAACCGATATACTCTTGGCCCACTTCCTCTGCTTCTTGGCTGGCGGCAGTTACTACCACAATCCTGCTGTTTTCTCCGCCCGAAAGATGCACAAAGCGGGACAGGATTTCGCACTTGCCCTTCTTATCTTCTGCCCCACCAATAATCACCAGTGTGCCTTGAACGTATTTTCCCATTATATCCCCCTTTTGCCTTGGCTCACCTTATCATGTTGCCGCGGCACAGGAGGATTTATTCAGCAATTTAATCGGTTTCTTGTTTTGCATATCCAGAATCGATTTACGCAGGAGGATTTTGTCGAGAAATAACGAATAAGGTTGGCATCCTGGGATAACCAGGGCCAACCTCAAAAGCCGGAGGGATTGGTATGTCTGAAAACCTTTTTTTAAAGAATACAATGGAAGACCTGGTCTGGCTCCTGATGAAGGATGTACTGGAGAAGTGGCCGGAGGTCTGCAAGTGCGAAACCTGTCAGCATGATATAGCGGCTATCGCCTTAAACAGCCTGAATCCCCGCTATGTGGTCCGCACTAAAGGGGAGGTCCTTTCCAGGACCTCGGTGCTGGAAGTACAGCAAAGAGCTGATGTTTACAGCGCCCTAACCCGGGCAGCGCTCTTGGTTAACGAAAAACCCAGGCACTAGGCATGCACATGGGCAGGGTTACCCTGCCCATGCTTTTATCTAATAGAAGTCTATCTGCAGCATATCCATCACATTCTGGATCCTGTTGCACACTGTTTTGGTGTCCGATCCCGCAAATAATAGGCCTACGGCATTATTGTTCATATCAAGAACCAGGGAGCCGCTGTCTCCCCCTTTGGACATTCCTGTCGTGACAAACTGGTCTGCAAACATCCCTTTTTGATTTCCACTGATAGTAACCGTTAAAGTGGCCCGCGTCACCTGGACTGTCCCGGTTGTTAACCCGCTGGACCTGCCGCTTTTTTTTACCCGCATGCCATTTTGGGCTTCCGCAACTCCTTTGATTTTTCCGACCTCCAGGATCTCAGATCCTACCGCTTCCAGGCTGACAGGCCTAACAACAGCCGCATCCACCAGATTATCGTAAGGGACTCCCTTTTGCAGGGCGATGCGATAATTGCGCCATATTAACCGCAACACTTGGTTCACGATTTTTTCGGCTGCCTTGGCCGTCCGGCACCTGGCCGATGCATATTCCCGGCGCAAGGGGATATAACGCTCCAAGTAACCCACTACCTGTTCCATCGTTCCCCCATCGTAAGCCCCTGGCTGTAAAACCGGATCGCCAATCCGAGCATTAGCGTCGTATCCATCCGTAGCATTGGCCACCACATGGTTGTTGGACAGAATCAAAGGTTGGCCTGTACGCCGGTCCTTTACCAGGGCGCCGAAAGTTCCGGCACTACTTTTATAATGGCCGATGCTCATCCCAGGATAAGCCGGCCGGCTATATCCCGTCCGATTCAATAACCTGATTTCCCCAACTTCCAATACATCGGTGGGAGTTTCCCCTAACAGTTTGGGAATCCGCTGTCCCCTCGCCAATTCCTTCTCAGGCACCTTTTTTTCCACCAATACCACAACAGCTGTCCGGCCTGTATCCTCACCCCGGACAGTTTTAGTCCCCCTGCCGACACCCACCACATTAGGCAAATTCATCAAGTGGGCTGTATGTCTTTGCAGCAATAAATCCATATTCATCACAGGTATCTCCTTCCCCAGAGATTTTTTTGAGGAGGGTTTCCTATGATGTTATATTCCAACCCAGACCAAAGGGTTACGTTCTTCTTCAGTTCGCAACAAAAAACACCCCAAAGGGGGTGTTCATTCATAAGCTGATTTAACTTCTCCGCCGAGAAGTCCCCTCCCGAAAGGGAGGGGATGAGAGGCGGGTATTTGTGCAAACATCTATTCGTGCAACTCCTTTTGTGATACAATGTAGTAAAGCGTCCACCTGCAGGCAAGGGGACGGAATACGCAAAGCATCTGGCAGCCCTGTATTCCGTAAAGCCGTATGGGAATGTCAGACAGACGCAGTAGGGTAGGGACCACCCGAATTCAGGCTCGTCTGAAGCACCGCAGGTTGCTGATGAAGCGAGGATCTCCTTCCGAGAGGGAGGGGTAGTTCACGGCCGTTGGTCCCTGTTCATGTTGTACAGGTAAAACAAGATTTCACCAACGCTGCAATCCTTATCTGTGTTAGTACACTTGTAATACTCAGCAGTATTTAAGTACCGATCCCCATACAAGAAAAGAGTCCCCGGCTTTCCTCCAGGTCCGAAACAAAAAGGGCATGATTTGGTTACCACCTGCTGTCTTTCCTCAGGTACTGCCATTCCTTTAGACCTCCTTTAAGTCCATTTGTTTTCCGCCTGGCCCCACTACCTTCTTTTTTATTGTATACTGTATCCACCTTGTTGTCTACCAGCAACTAGATTCCCTGGCATTGCCATCCAACCCTCAGGGCTTATCCGATTACCCAGACTCCTTTTGCGCACCCCCGCCATCAATTCTAGGGCAAAGATAGGTACCACTGCCATGGTTATGAATAAAATAGAACAAAATCTTCCTTGGAAGACTCTAAGGTTGAGCTTCAGCGGGGGTCACAATCCCCCTCTGAAGCCAAGACCCAGTTGAATGAAACATATTACGGAAATTATGACTTATTCATACTTTTGAAACGTACATAATATCCTGTGTGTTATAAAAACTTGTTAAACCTGGAGGGATAGCCATGGCCAATATTCTGGTCAACCTTGATTACCGGCGCTTATACTTTACCCCTTTAATCGGTTATCCGGAAGCTTACCCGGTAGCCATCGGGAAACCAGAGACTCCCACACCTTCCGGTCACTATTCCATTGTTAATAAAATAATAAACCCAGGAGGCATCCTGGGCACTCGCTGGATGGAAATTTCCATCCCAACTGATAGCGGTCCTTATGGGATCCATGGGACCAACAGTCCCTGGTCGATTGGCAAGGCAATTTCTAATGGCTGTATTCGCATGTATAATAACGATGTGGAAGCTATTTTTTCCCGGTGCCACATTGGAACTCCTGTGGAAATAATCCAGGGGAACGGTTATTACGCGTCCCCGCCTGCCCCATATCAATGGGCAAAAAGACACCTAGTTAAGCCAAGGGATACCTTTTACCTAATAGCCAAAAGATACGGAGTATCTCTCCAGGCTCTGCTGCAGGTCAACCCCGGGGCTGACCCCCTGCGCTTGTTACCTGGGCAGGAAATAATTATTCCTTAGCCTGTTTGTACCGCTTCATATATTTTACTATATAAACATCCAGCTCACAGCTTTTCTGGTAAACCTCAGGGTCCTGCAGGTTCTTTTTGGACAGAACCAAAAGGTCAAGTTCTCTTTTTTTGCGATTGATGATCGACAACAAACCGTTCTTAATCTCTTTCTGTTCCTTTACTTCGTCATTAGAGACTGTACGTGCCGCCGTACATGAAAAAGAAAAAGAAAACATTTAATAACCATCCTCTCTATCCTATTAAGCCCAATTTCCGTATTTTGTATTTCTTTTTTCTTCAATACTAGATATTGTATTTAGTGGATATCTTCGACAGGGAAAGCAATATTCCTTCTCTTCAATCCACTTTTTTGCAAATTTTTTACATTCAATGCGTCTTTTGTCACTTAATCCAGAATTGCCCCGATATACTGGGTTTTGGGATCAAAACCCGCTTTCCAGTATTCCATAAAAAAAGGTAAATTGCAAGGGATAAATGGCAGAAAAAGCATTTAATTCGGCAAGGACAAAAAAATGCCGAGGAGCGTCTGCACCGGTCGGGGGACCTGCAGGAAACCTCGGCATTTTTCATGTCTTATTCTGTCCTTAAAGAACCAATTGTCCGCCTGGAAGCTCAATTACTTTTCTGATGCTCTCCTCCTGCCCGGTAATTGCATTAATATATATCAGGAAGGCATCTCCGCCCAGGGAGGCCTTAACCTCATATGTCAGGAGTTCTTTACCAGTATCTAGAGGAATAAGGGCCTTACGGACTTTTTCAACCTTTAAATCGCCGCTAACTTTTTTACGGGCTTCTTCTTCAGTCAATACTGATTCCGGCATTTCTCGCTCCCGGTGGGACATCAAATAGGGTATCCCGTCAAATCCCACTACCTGCCCATTATCCAAAGCTACCTTCACCTTGACCTGGTCCGGGTATAGAATCACATCTCCTTCTTTAGCGGCAAAAACAATTGTCTGAACATTATTCTCTTTCATACTATAAGTTGGGGCCATCTCCTCATACCCTCTGGAGGAAAGAAACTCTTTGGCTTTATCAAGAGCTTCCTCGCCTGTCATCCTGGGCTGGCCGACGGTCCTGTTATTCAAAAACCAGACTACATGGCCTCCTTCTTTGCTGACATCTACCGCAATCCGCTCCCGGTCGCCGCCTAGCATCACGATGGACCAAGCCGGGATTACTCCCTCGGCCTCGCCAGTAGTATCAACCCGGACAGCCCGGTTGTTTCCTTGGTCAACAAATTCCCCGGCAATTTTTACGGCCTGATCTCTGTTAACCCGGGGACCTTTAAGACCTTGGGGTTTTCTGTTTTCCAAATGGTCAGAAAAGGGCCCGTCATATACTAAGGTGGGCAGTTCCTGCAAACGCTTATCGATGTTGATAAACCCATCCATACCATCAGGAGCGGCAGCTTGGGCTACCCTGGTGGGCTGCTTCACCCAGGTATCAATCCAGCGGAACCCTCCGCGGGCTATCCTCGCTTCAATCCCGTGGAGGTCTTGGCCGAACTTACCCATTTGGGTATGGAACCTGTTCAATTGGGCCAGATGGTCATCGTTCAGGCCTTCCCCGCTTGCAATGGCCCTGGCCACGCTGTAACTGTAATCACCGACCTGGCTCAAAAACTTCCGGCTGGCAGCCATGTTAATGTTTTTAAAGGGCAGTTGGGCGAGGGATTGCTGAGCCCCGGTCGCCCGGTGCCAGACTTCCGTTAAATAAATAATGTTTTGCCTTGGCGAATCGGAGGCCAGGGTTTTAGCCAGCAACACCTCAACCTGTTCCACTGAGTTTAATGTTTCATAAAATTCCCGCTGATAGTTTGCCTCCAGTGCAAAAGCAAGCCGGGATTTATTGTTCCTTTCCCAAAACCCCCAAGCCGCAGTTGCCAAAAGGGCAAGCACCAGCAATGCCGCCCACCACCGTCGCATTCAAAGGTTCCCTCCTTTTGTTCATCTTCATTCTACAACCACTACCGGGCGAAAACATGCCGACCAATTTGGGTTACGATGGTCCGGGTCCACACCCAGGGATTTACCGGTTTGCCCGGGTTCCAAAAATAAATGGAACCATAGGTTGGATCCCATCCGTTCATGGCGTCTTGCGCTGCCCGCCTGGGGGAATCCAGGTCACTTATCCGCCAGATCAGGCCGTTGGAAACGCTTTCAAAGGCCAGGGGCTGGTAAATGACTCCGGCCAAGCTGTTGGGAAAGGACGGACTTTTAATCCGGTTCAGGATTACCGCAGCAACCGCAACCTGCCCCGTATAGGGTTCTCCCCCTGCTTCCGCCGCCACCACCCGGGTCAAAAGGTTTAAATCATCCCGGTTAGAAACCCCGGTCGTGGGAGTATAAACAGCAGCCGCAGCTCCTTCTGTTCTGGCAGAGGCCACCCACACCCCCAGAGCTGCCCAGGTTTGCGGTCCGACCAGTCCATCAACGGGAAGGCCATTAACCCGCTGGAATTGCCGCACAGCGGCAGAAGTCTGGGCTCCAAAAACGCCGCTGATTGGCCCATCGTAATAGCCCCAGTTTTGCAGTCTGGTCTGTAGTGTAATTACATCAGAACCCTGACTGCCCCAATAAAGAGTCGGCGGGTGCTGAGCCTCAACCGGAGGCAAGAGCCTGCTATCCATTAAAACCACTGCTGCCAAAACAACCAGCAATATGCTAACAATCAATACCTTGCGCCCCACGCGTTACCCCCCTCAAACTGGTTTTGTTCAACCTTATTTTGGTTTTAATGGCCATAATTTATACCCGGACAGATTTTTTACTTTTGTCGGTGGTTAGCCCCGGTCAATCGCACCATCAGCATTGCCACTCCATAAAATAGTATAAACGCACCACTGCACGCGGAAAGGAGGAATTACCTTGTTTAACGTGCTTAGCGATCCCCAAGTTATTTCTGCCCTACAGGGAATTAAGCCATTTCTTGGGCCTACCGGCAGATCCGTATCAGAAATGGTAGAAGCGCTTGGGGAACTTTTTTCCTCGGAAAGCAACCAAAGAGCGGCAAAGGCATTTGCGGCTATGTTGGGGATGCAAGACGAGGTTTCTACGCAGGAGGCTGGGCTTACCAGTTTAGCAACGTCAATCCCTTATCTCTTTTTTATCGTTCTCCCCCTGATAGCTACCCAGGCTTCCACCCAGACTTGGCATCAGGATTATGGACAATACTCTAACGCCGGTCCCGCAGCCGAGGACAGCGCTAGAACCAGCAGAGCATATCAAGATTAACGCGATCTGTTCCGGTTGATGCCGGTCAAGCAGATGCCAGGCCAAGCCAAACTTTTGGCTGGCCTTTTTTTCCACAAATTAAAAGTAACAGGTACCGGGCTGACCGCATATACTTTCTTGACTAGTGCTTTGGGAGGTGTTTGTCGTTGGAGGTAAAGAATGAACTGACCGTCCCTAGAGATTTGATGGAAGATTTTTTTAAGCTCTTGGATCGGCAAACGGATGAAAAGCTACCAGCTAATATGCTAATGGCTTTTTTGGGTCTGTTTGAACTGGCTCATATTTTAAACATGGTTCATGGCAGCATGCCTATTCAGGAAGCAATGCAAAGGTCTCAACAGGTTTCCTCTTTAAAGGATAACCTGTTAAACATGCTATCATCCCAGGGGGGGGCTGACCTTCCCCTGGCGGAGATGGCGAGCATGTTGGGCGGGAAAAATCCCGCGGCTTTGATGAGCCTATTAAAAATGCTGGCTGGGCCCCATCCTGGAGCTCCGCCTCCTGCCCCAGATCCTCTCCGGCCCCCTGTAAGCGCTGAGGGGAAAAAACCAGTTGACGATGCCCGGAAAATAAGCAACCCAAATAGCAAATAGGGTTTTCAACCCAGAATAATTAATTATCCTCAGTTATTATTTGCCAAATAAGCAATTATTTCCATAATGTGTTTCAACAAAATCAACCTTCAAGTCTTCCGAAAGGAAGATTTTGTTTTTTTCCGAAAAGCGCGGGTTTTTTCCCAAAGGCTTCGCTTATTTTCCACTATTTACATAAAGGAATAGCCTAACCGGCCCCCGAATCAATATGTCAAAATCTGTCGAACCTACCAGGACCCGGTGAAACCGCCCAAACCTCATCTTTTTGTAGCGGCCTATGGTTTTTCTGGTTTTGAGGCTCGACGCCACAATTCATTTCTAAGGAGGTTGATATAGTGGCTCCCTACCGGCTACCCCCTTTTAGCCGATTACTGGCATCGTTATTATGCGTGTTTTTGTTTTTCGGGATGAGCCCCTATGGAATTGGACAAGCCTTTGCATCCATAGTTTCTCAGGCCTACCAGTCATACCAGATTAATGGCGGCGATACCCTCTGGCTCTTAAGCCAAAGGTACAGCGCCTCCACTAGTGATATCAGGACACTTAACCGGTTAACTACTGACGCCTTACATAATAATCAGACCATCATGCTGCCAGTCCTGTTGGAAGGGACCAATATTCTTTACAGGGTTCAACCTGGAGACACCCTGTTTTTAATCTCCAACCGGGTGAAGCGCAGCATCGATGCCATCAAGGCAGCCAGCAATCTCAAAAGTGACATGCTTTTTTCGGGCCAAACCCTAAGGGTCCCTGCCGCCAGAGAAGGGGCACAGCTTTATGTAGCAAAGGCGGGAGACAGTCTTTTTAACATCGGCCAGCGTTTCGGAGTTTCTGTGGACAGGCTGGTGGACTTTAACCGGCTGAACTCCAGCCAGATCTTGGCCGGTCAAATAATAGAGGTTCCCGGAACGGGGTCGGCCCCTCCGCCGGCGGCCCCTCCGCCGGCTCCATCGCCTCCTCCCTCTGCCGGGCTGCCAGTTCACCGGGTACAGACAGGGGAAACCCTATCTTCCATAGCAGCCAGGTATCAGACAACGGTTAACGCCATTTATGTCACCAACAGGCTTAATGTTGATTATCTAATGGTTGGCCAACCTCTTTACATACCGGTAGGCAACCAGCAGCCTGTTCAGGTAGCGGGCCCCAGAGGAGAACAACGGCCTGGGTTCGGGGAACTGCTGGATTGGGAATGGGCCAGATGGATTTATAACCCTGGATCCACTGCAACGGTAACTGATTTGCAGACTGGCTTAAGGTGGCGGATTCACCACCTGGGCGGGAGCAACCACGCTGACTCCGAACCATTAACGGCTGCCGACACCAGGATTATGAAACAAGCTTTTGGGGGCCAATGGTCGTGGAGCGCCAGGGCTGTACTGCTGGAAGTCAATAACCGGGTACTGGCAGCATCCATCAACGGGATGCCCCACAGCATCCAAACAATCTCTAATAATGATTTTCCTGGCCATTTTTGCTTATATTTTTTCAACAGCAGGACTCATACCACCAATACTATTCCGCCTGACTACCAGGCGATGGTCTTGAAGGCAGCAGGCCGATAAATATTAGGGGGGAGAAGGAAACAATTGTTTCCTTCTCCCCCCTAAAAACCAACTGCCAGGCTTAACCTGGCAGTTTCTTTACCTGCCCCCAGCAGAGGCCAGGCGCTCTTCCCCGGCTTCATTGATCAAGGATAACTCAACATCCTCTGTTAGGATGTCAGAATAGCTAAAAGATAGGCGCCGGTCCTGGCATGTTTTCCCATCCAGCTTGATAATAAAAATATGGGGATAGGTCTGCTCCAGAACTCCGATACGCTCAACGACTTTTTTGCGGCCCCGGTTAGCGCGCAATTTAATTCTACGGCCTACACAGGCGTCCAGGTCCTGTTTTATTTCTGCCAGCACTTTTTTTGCTGCCACCTGACCACCCTCTTTCACCTTCATCGTAGATATTATACAGTCAGAGGCAGTCCGTGTCAATAATTTTTTAGTTCCGAACCAAGTAAGTCATTTTAAATATGCCCCGAATTAGTCTGGATTTCTGCACAGCTTTATACTGGCGACCCTTTATTCCCCGATAGCCTTTGCCAGGTATTGCCGAAAGAGATTAAAATCTCCCAACTCTTCGCGAAGGATCTTATGCAGCTGGGCGACATCCACCGCCCAGTATAAATGCACCAGACGATTGCGAAACCGCGCCATATTAGCTAAACGCTCGCCAAATTCATAAGGAAATAACCCGTTCTCCGTAAGGACTCGAAACGTATCCGCGTAATCTTCGGGCACCCTATAACCATTTTTTCTGATCAAGTGATTAACTATATCAATGGTCGCTTCAATGGCCACAACGAAATTGTACTTGGCACTGGCTACTTTATGGGGATCAATCGCAAACTGCTCCAGGGGAATTGCCGCCAACTCCCGCAAAAGCCTTAACGCTGCGTTCTGCTCTGAGAGCAGACGGGTTAATTTGTCGCTTTCATATCTCAAGATCCAACACTTCCTTTAAGTAATGTCGGCGAAAGGGATAAAAATCAAAATATCGGCTCAAAGTAGATGCCTCGAATTCCACTCGCAAGCTTTCGTCTTTGTCCACCAGCTTCCGGCCATTTTTTAGCACGTTGTAACGGAAGGAGAGGGGTGCGCGATTTAGAACCCGTACATCTACGGGGAAAGGGAACAGCTTCTGCAGGCTCTCCTCTAATCTTACTTCGTAACGCAGGAAATTTACCTCGCTGTCCGCTTTTAAGAAAATGGCAACGTCAATATCGCCGAAATTGTCCTTTTCGTTGAACGACCCGTGTAAATAGGCAAAAACCACACTCGGATCCTGTGCGAGCACTTCAGCTAACCTTTTTGTAATGTCGTCTTGTTCTTCCTGGGTTACCCGGTAGCGTTGCATATAAACAGCCCCTATTCATCTTGTAGAAACCGCGGCATTGGCTCTAGTTTCTTGGCATCCCCTTTGTTCCTCCACTGTTTATGCTGGTTATTACCATAATATACCTTGACATTCGGAAAATCAACCATTCCAAATACCACATCCCTACCTCAAGCCCTGCTCTCCATTACGACCGATAACCGATTATATTTCCTCCAGGCACGCACAGATTTTCTTTCCCGGCCCTAACTCTACGCAAAATAAAAAGACGGGAGTCAACTCGCGCCATGAACACCTCTGACCTTTCAACCTGCCTACTCTATAAACACGGTTTGCTGATAAAATTTTGACCTATTTTCCCTGTACCAATAAGCTACTTGTGTCAAAAGCATTCTTTTTTTTAACTGACTATCAAGCTAACTCAGAACAATATCTTTGTCCCCCCACATTCCCTTGCAAAGGGTTGTGTTTTTCAAGGCTTTGTCCCCAAAATTACCGTGTCAGATTCGTCCGGGGCGAGGAGGGCTTCCCCAGTTGCTTAGGACGTCCTGCGCCACCGTGCCGCCACTAACACCCCGCTGGAGTGCATCCGCGTATCAGTCAGCTTTCGCGACTGCATGCTGCCTTCGCCTATACTCAAAAGCTCGGCCTCCAGAGTTTTTGTTTTCGAGGCTGCTTTGTGTTCACTTGCGTTGCGGCCCGGCAACTCACTCACCGTTCTTACAGCGGCTTTGCCGGCAGACTTCAGGATGTTGGTCTCCCTCTATCCTGCTGCCCAAGTTGCGGAGTTCTGACTTTTCCTCCGGCGGGTCTGTCTCCCGCTGTACGCCCCAGCCTTTGCCGGGCATGCGAGTAGTTACATTTTTTATAATGAGCAAGGCCACTAATTATTCATTGATTTAACGTGGCCTGAAAGCGAATTTCATACTCGGCTTCATTATGATAATGCAATTTTATCCCTTGCCGAGTATATAGTCTTCCCGAAAGGAAGATTTTGTTCTTTTTGCCGGAGAGCCTAAGACAAAGGATCATTAGTATGGGGAGCGGGGATATCCCTGCCGGTACCGCCCTTTTGTCTCTATTCCGCCGATGCCACTGCCGCCTGTGATAGTGCTGGCAACCAGGTCCACCAGATCTACTACTTTTTTGATAGAAGTAAAGGCAATCTTTTCAACTACATACACCGGGTCATAGGCGTGGATCAATACCCGCTGAGGAGCGCTGGCAAAATTGGCCCCTGCCTGCAACAAGGCCTCATAATGGGACTGGCAGGCCCCTGCAAAAATTACCAGGCTGTCTTTATTGGGCAGTATCTGGCGGGCTGCTTTGACAGCCTGAACGAAGTATTTGGAATTTCTGTAACTTTCAATAGAGGTAAAATTGGGTTTCTTTTTTACCAACCCATCGTGCCCGGTTAAAACCAAAATGTCAGGTACTAACTCTCTAATAAGCCCCGGGGCTTGAGCCGGCTGATCTTTTTCCGCAACGTGGAATCCCTGAACCGGCAAGCCAAGTTGTTCATAAGCCCGCAGGCACTTCTCTAAATATTCCCTGTCACCGTCCAGATGCAGGACAGTAGCCGGCATATCAAAAAAACTATCCGTCAATCCTTCGCCTGTCCCGCCCCCCGCCCGGCTCATGCTTTGTGAACGTTCTAACAGCCTTTTTTTTTGTATCCGCCGCATACATTCGGCATTTTTCTGAATTGATTGATGCCGGTAATGCAGGATATCAGCCGCGTCTTTAAGCACCAAATCTTCCAAGCGGGCATCGGCAATTAAGCGCATTTCCATACCCTTCAAAATAGCCATCTTTTCCCCGTGTTCACTGGCGATTATTTCCTGGACTTTAAAAAACACATCTCCGCCATAAGACTTTCGTGATACTATATCACCGGGTCTAATTTCCCGCAACCTCTCCACCCCCTAAGAATCCTGATTCATTTTATGTTGAAAGTACCTGAGGGGTGAGGCAAAAGCCATTTAAGGTAGCACCTTCCCCTATTAGGCTTCATAAAATGTTTTATAGTTACTATTCAGGTATTCAGAATGCAGTAGTCAGAATACTTCGAGACGATAAACCGTTCTTTCGTTCTGACTCCTGACTTCTGCCTCCTGTTATAATGAGCGAGGCCACTAATTATTCATTGATTTACCGTGGCCTGAAAGCGAATTTCATACTCGGCTTCATCATGATAATGCAATTTTATCTCTTGCCGAGTATATAATGAGCAAGGCCACTAATTATTCATTGATTTACCGTGGCCTCAAAGCGAATTTCATACTCGGCTTCATTATGATAATGCAATTTTACCCCTTGCCGAGTATATTTTCGCCGGTTCTCTCATTCTGACTCCTGACTCCTGAGTAGTTACGTTTTATCTATGAAAGAAGCTTAGCTAGGGGGAGTGCTCTTTGATCGTCGCCGTGGTTCCCGCACTGAATGAAGCCGGCAGGGTTTCCCGGGTATTAAATAAGTTATTAAAGCTCCCTGTTGACGCAATAATCTGCGTTGTAAACGGTTCCCATGACAACACCCTGGAAGAAGCAATAAGCCTCAAAAGTCCTAAAGTTAAGGCGCTTCATTTCGAGGAACCCCTGGGCATAGATATGCCAAGAGCTGTCGGAGCTAAATACGCTTTGGACCTGGGGGCACAAAAAGTGCTTTTTGTGGACGGAGACATGATCGGAGTTTCCACAAAGGCATTAGAAGACCTTTGCTTGGCCTTGGAACAAGGAGTTGATATGGCCTTGACAAACTGCTATCCAGGAGCAACTCACCGGTATTCTTTTGCCAATAGGGTCTTGTACTTCAGGCATATGCTCAATGAAATAACTGGCATTTACAGCCAGGTAGGCCTTGCTTCTCCTGCTCATGGTCCTCATGCTGTTTCCCGCAAGCTTCTTTTACAGGTACCCCTGGCAGAACTGGCCATCCCGCCGGTATCTATGGTCATAGCCTTACAGGCAGGGCTTAAAATCGGGCTGGGAACAATAATCCCGCATCTGGACCTGGCTTCGGCAGTCCGGAACACCCGCCACGGGGAAAAGGTAGGGGATACCTTAATAGGTGATTGCCTGGAAGCCATTCATCTCTGGAAGAAGGAACCCCGGGAGCGGTCCTGGGGTGGATACCAGTTCCTAGGCTACCATCCACTGCGGCGGTGGGACCTCTTGGAAGGGGTCCTGCACCAGCCCCCTTCCTTTGTCAACTAACACAGGATCCCCTTCTCCAGGGGATAAATGGAACTACTCCCATAGTTTCTGCAATGATTTGCCTGCCCTCACAGGTTATAATCGAGGTGAGCTGCCAAGTTGGCAGTTGGGCAGAAGCAATCCAGCATTCAGGAAGGGGAGTAGTTTTTTGATTCACTTTCGCTATCCATTGATATGGACGGTTCTGTCTTTGCTGTTTGTGTTGACTTTTGCTGCACAAGCCCTAGCAAATACCAGCTACACAGTCCAAAAAGGTGACAGCTTGTTTTTGATTGGTCAGAGATTTGGGGTTAGTCCCCAGGCTATTCAACAAGCAAACAATCTTTCGAACACATTAATTTACCCAGGCCAAAAATTGACCATTCCTAGCTCAAGTGGAGCTAATTCGGTTTATACCGTAAAACAAGGGGATTCCCTTTTTAAAATTGCCCAGCAATATGGCACAACAGTAGACGCTATCAAGCGGGCCAATGGACTTACCAGCAATACCATTGTGCCAGGCCAGCGCTTGACTGTTCCCTCAGGCGCAACTGCAGCTAGCACCAGGATCCATGTTGTGAAGGCAGGGGAGAGCCTTTTTACCATTGGAAGGCTCTATGGAGTTACGGCACAGGAAATCATGCAGGCAAACGCCCTTAGTTCAACCACTCTTCAGGTGGGACAAACCTTGCGCATCCCAGCCACAACCACCGCTGCTGCCTCCCGCAGTTCCACCGGGGAAGAGCAGCGCAGCTTCCAAACCTCCCAGAATGATATCACCATGCTGGCCCGTACTGTATACGGGGAAGCCAGAGGTGAACCCTACAAAGGACAAGTCGCTGTTGCTGCTGTTGTCCTAAATAGGGTTAAAAGTCCCGATTTCCCCAATACGGTAGCTGGGGTCATTTTTCAGCCAGGGGCTTTTGATGCCGTAAAAGACGGGCAATACTACCTGCAGCCCGATGAAGTAGCCTTTAGGGCTGCCCGGGACGCAGCCAACGGGTGGGATCCAAGCGGTGGCGCCTTATTTTACTGGAATCCCAAAACAGCCACCAGCAAATGGATCTGGTCAAGGCCTATTACTATTCAGATTGGCAACCATGTTTTTGCAAAATAATTGAAACAGGCACTGCTGGTTAAACAGCAGTGCCTGTTCTCTAATGGACTATTTTTTGCCTATTTCTTTTTCCTCTAACATTTTTCGGGCTGCCCGCAAAAAGAGGTTGTACATCTCCAGCCGCTGGTTAATGCGCTTAACTGTACTAGGCTTAGCCACGGAGTTCCCCTCCCAAGGTCTTTGATTACAGTTTAACCACTTAGAAAGAAGGCTAATACTTATTTTATTTAGTGTACTTATCTGCTACCTTTGAAGCCCCACAGGAATCCGGCTTAATTTTGGCATCAAAACCACTGCCAACGACCATACCCACAATTTCTCTGATTAGCTCTTTGGTCTCTCCTTTACACCCGATATCTAAGTGGATTTCCACATTCAGCTCTTCATGGCCCCCAGCCGCCAGTTTTCCAGCCAGTTGGCTGGCTGTCTCCAGGCTCAGGGCAGTCTCATAAAAAATCTTTTGACGCAGGCTAGTAATCTTGCGCTGCCGCTTTTTCCGGTAATAATACCTGGCGCCCCGGCCTACATGGTGGATGATAATGGCAGTTACAAAACAGGTTTCTTCCTTCACCTGGGAATCCGTGCCGATAATCACCTTGAAATTGGCATCTGGAGCTCCCTGCATAAAAGCAACAATATCCTGGTAAACCTGCTCTAAGGTCATTCGTCCTTTGGAGGGGCTGATAAACTGCATCCTCAGATTCCACCCTTCTACAGCATCAGTGCTACGGCCTTGCCTCTTGTTTCCATTTCCAGAGTTCCCGGCAAAGGGCAGCATACTCTTCCAGGCTTAGGGTTTCACCCCGCCGCAGTCCATCCAGGGTACCCCGCGCAAGCAGAGTTTCCCACTGTTCCTTGCTAGGTCCCAGGCCGCCTGCCGCCAAGGCATTTAGTAAGGTTTTTCTTCTCTGTCCGAAGGCAGCCTTTACTATCCCAAAAAGCAGGTGCCGGTCAGGAATGTCCACCGGCGGCCGGCAAAGCACTTCTAGCAAGACCACCGCTGAAGATACCTCCGGGGGAGGGATAAAAGCAGCAGGGGAAACCAGCGTAATCAGCCGGGGCAAAGTAAAAAACTGGACGGCGACCGTGAGAGCGCCATATTCTTTGCTGCCTGGCTTAGCCAGCATCCGCCTGGCTACTTCCTGCTGCATCATCAGGACCAACGACTTGATGTTAAAACCGGATTCCAACAAATGCATTACCAGGGGGGTTGTTATATAATAGGGCAGGTTGGCGACAACCTTGTAGCCATCCGGAAATCTGCTGTTCCCAAAGGTTTCTTCCACCAACTGATCCAAATCTACTTTTAGGGCATCCCCTTGGACGATATGCACATTCTTATAGTCTTTTAGGGTATCCTCCAGGACGGGCAATAGGCTCCGGTCCAGTTCAATACAAATTACCTGCCCAGCCTGGTCTGCCAACGCCCTGGTTAGGGTCCCAATTCCAGGGCCTATTTCTATCACGATGTCCTGGGGCTCTAAACTGGCGCCTGAAACAATCCGCCGGACAATACCCTGGTCAACTAAAAAGTGCTGGCCCAAGGATTTTTTTTGGCGAAACCCATGCTTGTGCAGTATCCTTTTGGTACCGCCGGGACTAGCTATATCCATCGAATTTAACCCCTTAAATGTATTACAGTGTATTATAATATATTGCGCTGTGTATCACAAATTATTAGTGAACTTCCCGTCCGATCCATGAAAAAAGGCCCTGAACAGGCCTATTCCTCCAACACATATACTTTGACCGTTTTTCTTCCCCAGCGCAAGGCTTCCTGTTTTGTTTCCATAAAAACATCAATCCGGTCACCCTTGATAGCGCTGCCGACATCCCTGGCTACAGCAAACCCGTATCCTTCAACATATAATCTCTGGCCTAGGGGGATGACCTTGGGATCAACGGCCACCATCCCCACTTGGGGATAGACACCGGTAAAGGTTTTATTACCGGTATGGGTGTAAGCAGTGGCTTCCATTGTCCTTACCTCCTTAAAAGAAAACCTTTGCCCCACCCTAGATGCAGAAGTAATTGTGCCCATGGCAATTAACTGGTTTTGAGGTTTTTTTACTACCTCCCGGTTAACTACTTCCCGCTTTACTTCTTTACCGTCCTCATAGGTTAATTGGATAGTAACCCTTTCCTGGCCCTTTTTTCCTTCTTGTACAACCTTGCGAATACCCTTTTCCAGACTCGGGTCATCCCGCCGTTCAACCCGGAAGGGGATTTCCTTATTTTCAAAAAGCTCCTTGGTGGTAACCCTCGTCACCACAACCTGGGCTCCAGGATGTAATAATTCATCCAGAGAAGGGACCACCCGGTCATTTGCCCCCACCTGGATGCCAAGTTCCGCTAAAGCTTCTTTCACCGGAACAGGTGTTGTCGTGAGTTCCCATACGACCCCGTCAGCAGCAACTTTAACAGAAAATGCTCTTAATACAGATATTTCCATACCTTTAGCTATGGGCAGGTCTAAGCCGGGTTCCACTACATCCTTAGGCCCGATCTCCAAGCCTTGCTGCCGCAGAAACTGCTCTACTGTACCGTAAGATGCCCGAACCGGCCGGCTCTCTTCCCCGTCAAGCCGGAGAAACACCTCATAATGGAGGGGACTGCAGGCTACGGTCAAGGCCAAGAGCGCCAATGAAAGGGTGGCCAGGCATAATAGCTTCTTTGTCTGCCAATGGTTAATCAATTGCAAAATCCTCCTTAGGGCCTGGCTACTGCCAGCCAACTTAGGGAACCATTATGGGTTTTCGCCAAAACACCATAATTTCCTGCTGGCCAATAAATTGGAATAAACAAAAAATATATTTGTCAGGTATATTATTAGCCTTTTGTTAAGACTCTCTGGGAATCTTTCATCAAGTTAAAATACTCAAATTATCCCGACCTCGGGATAATTTGAGTTATTCCGAAATAATAGTTATCCCGACAAATGGTCCGTTAAATACAAAAAAAGCCATGATAACCGCATGTGCTTTTCAAAATCATGTACAAAGTC
>JBFLXH010000034.1:0-27845 GCA_040757295.1 Bacillota bacterium
AGAAAGTAGTAAATACGGGGTTGTGGATATGCGCAGTTATGGATTTTGATGGATAACTCTAAAGAGTTATCCACAAACTCCACAACTGCTTGGACAACGCTTTGCGTTGCCCACATACCCACAACCCAGGCTACGGCTTAAAAGATGACAATAATACAAGGAATAATCTTTATTAATTTTTCAAGGATCAAAAAGAGCAACCTCCGAACTGGAAATTTACGTCCAGATCGGCTGCTGCTCATAGTATACAAGGGAGGGCATGAAAGTGAAAAAACTGATGTTGATTCTATTGAGAAGCGTTATGACCCACATGATCAAAAGATAATTGACTTGTTGGGGGCTCTAAACATTAGTCCTTTGGAGAACCCACTTTCTAATATTGAAGATACAAAGCTAGTTCTGCTAAAAGGGTATATTTCTGTTCGTAATTTTCAGACCATCAAGGCTTCCCTGCCTATTTTATTCCAGTTGATGTCTCTTGATGGCGGTAGGGGCAAAAAAATCAATAACAAAGAACGAGGAGCAATTGAAAATATCCTAAAACTCATTCCCATGGGCTTAGAGTTAGAGTTATTAACCATATATGGGGACAGATTAATCGGTATTTTAAAACCAGATTTTCTTAGCGAAAACCCTGACGATCTGCTTAGGATCTACGGCAGTAATATCCCTGGAGAATATTACGTTTTCGGTATTATAGACAAAGATACTCGAACAGGCGCAGGGATTTACCCCGATTCTTCGGACATTAGAAAATCTATTGATGACTTTGCGGAAGCTATAAAAAGCATGTACACTCAGGAAAGTACTACATACACTATAACCCCCATTTTGATTTTTAGGGAAGTTTCGTTATGATACAATAACCAAACCCGAGCTACCATGATCTAATTGTGGTAGCTTTTAGATATTAGGTAGCCAAGAACTTAGAAATAGGGATTGTCATGAAACGTGCCTGCGCATACATTCGCGTCTCCCGGGAGAAAGAAGATGGGGTTTCCCCAGAACAACAACGAGAAAAGGCTGAGCTCCAGGCTCGGTTAATGGGTGCTGACCTCATTCGCGTATACGAGGACCTGGACATTTCAGGCCGGAGCGATAAACGCCCAGCCTTTCAGGAGATGGTCTCTGACATTAAGGCCGGCAAGTACGATATGGTTATGGTCTATAAAATCGACCGCTTTGCCCGGAACGTCAAGGACTTCCACCACTACCTCCAGGTCCTGGACCAGAATAACTGCTCCCTGGTTTCCATCAGCCAGAACTTTGACACTGGTTCCCCCAGCGGCCGGCTGCTCAGGAATATCCTTGTAGACTTTGCCCAATTTGAAAGCGAAATGATTTCTGAACGGGTCAGGGATAACAAAGCTGCTAATGCCAAGCGCGGGCGCTGGAACGGCGGCCATGCTCCTTTCGGGTACCAGGTTGTAGAAAAGCGCTTGATGATCCATGAAGAAGAAGCAAAGGCTGTCCGGAGAATGTTTGAACTGGCCGGAGCCGGCCAAGGATGCTTAGCCATTGCCAAAGAGATTACCGCTTTGGGGGTTAAGCCGAAACGAGGAAGTGTGTGGGGGAAATACTGGAGCGAATACTCCATCAAACATATCCTGCAAAATAAGGTCTATTTGGGCGAGGTAGTATATGGTGACGTCACCGCTCATGGTGACCATGAAGCGATAGTTGACCAGGAGTTATTTGAGGCTGTTCAAAAACTGCTGAAAAGACGGGCAGGAATCCCCTCCCGGGCCCAGGCCAGCGACCATCTGCTGACCGGTCTTCTCTACTGCCCCCACTGTGGGCACCACAGCTTTCAGATCCAGTACAACGGAAAGAAACGCACCCGCCGGTACCAATGTTATACTAAAAAGCGCCAAAGCACTGTCGCCTGCCCCTCCAAGCTATTGGACGCAGCGACCTTAGAGGCCAAAATTGTTGAGGTGCTTTTTAATATTGCATACGACTCCAATATTCTTGACGAAGCAGCAGCTGCAGCCAAAGAAATTGCAGCCACCCAGGCCGAACCATATGAGCAGGAACGCCCGGCACTGGAAAAGGAACTGAAGCGAGTTCGGGGCCTCATGAAGGAGTTATTCTCAGACTACTATGACCACCGGATAATCACCCGGGAGCAGTTCCAGATAAAAAACCTGGAATACTTGGATGCGGAAAAAATAATCCTGGACCGGTTAGCAACCATTGCCCAGGTTTCAACGTCCTATCAGATGGTAGAGGAAAATATTAACCTTTTAAAAACCGAGTTGTTTAACCTTCGGGCCAACTGGGGGTTCCAAACACCCCAGGAAAAACGTATGGCCCTCAGATCGGTGATCAATAAAATAATTGTTCACAGTGACTTTCTGGAAATAGATTTTTTTATTGCAAAACAAAAAGTAGTGCCGTCTTTATTGACCAGCACTACCATGGTTTTTTAAATTGGTGGGCCGCAGAGGACTTGAACCTCTGGCCCCCTCCGCGTCAAGGAGGTGCTCTCCCTCTGAGCTAGCGGCCCAATTTATTGAAACTATTGACTTCGCGACTAGGCGCATTTTGAATGGGTTGAACCTATGACCCCCTCCGCGTCAAGGAGGTGCTCTCCCTCTGAGCTAAGCGCCCTTTTTGTCGCTGAATTACATTATGCCTCAAAGGCCACGTAATGTCAAGAGCTAGTATAGGTTTGGGCACGGCAAAAGCATGAACCCATTTCCTTCCAACAACCTACCTCAAGGTTTTCTAAAAAATGCCGTTGCAGCACTTCAAAATATGTGGCAGGCAATATGTGGAGGAAATGTCCCCGGCATTACTTTGATCAGGTATCGGTAATTCAAGATATTTCCTTAACCATTCCTCTCTTTCTCTTGCCCAGATTTCTATTTCCAGCCACTCGTTGCAATTGCATATGGTTGCAGTACCACGTTAAACAGAACATCGATCAATTTGTGCTTGACTTTTTCATCCTGCCAAGGGTCATAAATGGTTATAAAATAGTGAAAAAAGCTTCCTTCGTATAGCTCATCGCTCATACTCTCTACCTCCACCAGGTACATTTCTGAGCAATATCATACAGCAAGGAGGGTTCTTACGCAAAAACTGATATAATTACCTATTACAAAGGATCCATGTCAATGAAACACGCGAACTGTTGCATTCTTCAATGGAATATAATGTCAAAATACCACTCGATGCGTAAGAACCGCAAGGAGTGCTAATTGTCCAGCAACGTTTCTTTCTTACATTATTTAACTTCATGCTTTTGCCGTGTAGGTTTGTTTAGAACTTGGATAGCATATTTACGGTTATACCCCGTTACACGGATGAATTCGTCAATTAGTCTTGTTTTTTCAGCACGTGTTTTTGCCCTCTGATAATGTTGTCGTAAGTTGGTCGAGTATTCCCTGCGAGTACTTATTGACATTTTCACTACACAGCCCCTCGGTTATATTTTGATGTGAGTGAGCCAATTTCCTTTAGTTATATTATAAATGAGTGATTGCGTTGACACGGAGCTATCCTCGCGAGAATAATTGGATCCATAAAAACTACATATGCAGATCCGAAAACTCACTGGCATTAAAGGAGCTTCTAACAAAAGGCCCTGCTGCAACAAATAAAAAACCCATGTCCTCGGCAATTTTTCTATAACAATCAAATTCATCCGGGGTAATGTACTCAACCACCGGAAGATGACCTTGAGAAGGCCTGAGGTATTGGCCAATAGTTAAAATATTTACCCTGTTATTATATAGATCCTGCATCAAGCTAATTACCTCATCTTTTTGTTCTCCTAGGCCAAGCATGAAGCCCGATTTAGTAAAAATTGAGGGATTCATTGCCTTTACCTTGGATAGTACTTCTAAACTTCGTTGATAATCGGCCTGGGGCCGTACTTCTTGATACAGGCGAGGAACTGTTTCAACATTGTGATTATAAATATGAGGACCAGCTTCTACTACTAGGTTAAGGCAATCCCAGTCACCGTTAAAGTCAGGTGTAAGAACCTCAACGATAACCCCAGGATTATGGCGCCTAATCTCTCTGACAGTTTGGGCGAAATGGTTTGCACCACCATCGGGCAAATCATCCCTAGTTACAGAGGTTATCACTGCATGTTTTAAACCTAATTTTTTTACAGCCATGGCGACTCTAAGTGGTTCGCTGGTATCAAGTGGTTTTACTTCCCCTGATTCAACAGCGCAAAAGCGGCAGTTTCTAGTACACCGATTACCCATGATCATGAATGTTGCCGTTTTTTTACTGAAGCATTCGCCAAGATTGGGGCAAAGTGCGCTCTGGCACACCGTATTTAAACCTAGAGCCTCAACTAAATTTTTTGTGGCATGCAAACTGCCGGAAGACGGTAAACGCTTTTTTAACCAAGGGGGAAATCGCTTTTCCACCGTTTCTTCTCCCTTCCACCCTGCACCTGTAAGAAAAAGATTGGTTATTTTTATTATTTTTTTATTATACTATATATTATCAAGCCATCGATGGTAGTTTAAGAAAAAAGGCCGCGAGATTCTCGCGGCATAATCTGGAGAGTAGAAAATGCTTAGTATTTCGTATACAGATTTCCATACGGGCTCTTGTTTAAAGGAAGTAATTTCCGGAAATTCTCCACCGCGGCAGTGGTTTCAAGGTCAAAATAGCGATTATATCTTTCAACATAACTCCGGACAACATAGATATCCTTTTCTGTCATGGGGACAACTTGGACTTCCTTTCCAAGTTTATAAGGAAAGACCTCACCTCTAATGTACATTACCCCCCCGTGCATACCGGTCCCACAGTAATTGCCCACTATATTTTCACTGGAGGATATGCCTAAACCGAGGACTATTATTATGCCCCCAGCCATATATTCTCCCAGGAAATCTCCGGCGGATCCACCAACCACAATTACAGGGATTTTTTCTTTATATTCTTTCATATGGATTCCGACCCGGTACCCAACGTTTCCTTTAACAAAAATTTCGCCGCCCCGCAAGGCATATCCCAGAGTATCTCCTGCATCCCCATGGATAACCACAAGGCCGTCATTCATTGTATTGCCAACCCCATCCTGGGCATTTCCCTTAACCTCTATGAACAAACCGTCCATGTAAGCTGCCAGGTCATTTCCTGGCGTACCCTCTATTATTATTTTCTGTTTACCCCGTAGGGCATCCCCAATATATCTTTGGCCATTAACATTTTTTAAACGGATGCTTTCAGTTCTGTTTGCCAGTTGGTGACGAATTAATCGGTTCAATTCCTCATAGGGCATCCCTTTTGCTTCAATAGAAATCAACTTGCTTTCCCTCCCCAGAATAACCCTTTGCTGAACCATGCTGCGGGCAGGCAGGACAGTCTCACATTATCTTGCAGTAGCTGTTCCGCTAATATATCTCCAACCGGTTTCTCTTCTCTGATTAACCCTGTAATAATTCCTGCTCTGTCTACTTCATTAATAAGTATAAAACCAACAATTTTATCTTCATGAACAACAAGCTTTTTGTAAGACTGCTGGCCAGGAAGATAGTTTACTAACTCCTTGTACCCTGAGCTAGGAGGGAGAATAATCCCTGCGGTAATAATGGGCAGGTTGAAAAACCCTATCGAATTCATTGCAAATCCCCCATTAAATGAGGTCTCACCACCACCCATGCTTTTGCCCGCTATTTCCCCCTGGGTATACGCAAGGGGTAGGATAGGGGTGACCCGGTGAGCGCGGTAAAGCAGGTCATAGCTTTCGGCTACATCCCCGGCCGCATACACATCACTGACATTTGTTTGCATTTGGCTATTAACCAATATGCCCCTGTTCACTTTTATCGGGGTATTCAAAACCAATTCCGTATTAGGCACCACCCCGATGGCAACAACAAGGTGCTTGCATGCAATTTCTTTTCCACCACTTAACCTAATTCCCTCAACCCTGTTCTCACCAAAAACCTGCTCTACAGTAGTGGTTAGTTCAAAGGATATACCTTTTGCTTCCAAGTAACCTTGTACAATACCCGCTGCAGTACTATCTAATATAGAGCTTAGAACCCTCTCTGCCAAGTCAATTACGGTAACTTGCATACCTAATAGGTTGAGAGCCTCAGCCGCTTTTAACCCGATTAAACCCGCACCTACAACCACCGCTTGATCTCCAGTAGCGATGCTCTCCCTGATCTTTTTGGCATCCTCCAATTTTGTGAAGGTAAAGACACCAGGCTTCCGCATCCACTCGGGCTTAGGCAAATACGGCTTTCCACCTGTAGCAAGCAGAACTTTGTCATAGGAAATTTGGGCGCCGTTATTAAGGACAATCCTTTTATTTAAGGGATCAATTCTTTCAGCTTTTATACCCCTCATTAAATTTACGCCGTTATTCTCATAGAAGTCGTGTTTCCGGTATAACATTTGCTGTTCATGAACCTTACCCGCTAAAAAATAAGAAATTAATGGGCGAGAATAGGTATGAAATGGTTCCTCTGAAATAACCGTAATGGGGTTAACCCGGTCAACCTGGCGAATCCCTTCAATCCCTCCGACTGCGGCGGTCGAATTCCCGATTATTACATATTGCATAGTTAATCCTCCAAACTCGTTTTACTCTCTCAAGACCAGAGCCTCGTTCGGGCAGTGTTTTACACAGGCAGGATCAGATTCCTCCCCACCGCATAAATCACACTTAACAGCATATTTTTTTTCACCGTAATGCCGGAAAACAGCGCCAAATGGGCAAGCCAACACACAAGTCCAACAGCCTACACACCTGCTTTCCTCAATTGCTACCGCACCTGTCTTTGGGTCTTTTTGCAAGGCGCCGGTAATACAAGCCTTGGCGCAAAACATTTCATCACAATGCCTGCATTGAACCGCAAAGGAATTAAGGTTGTCTCCCTCGACTATTACCCGGCTAACAGGCCTGAAACGAGTTTCTTTAAAAGCTTTGAGAACATTATTTCGGTGCTTTGAATGGGCCGCAATACAATGTATTTCACATAGCTTACATCCCAAACAGAATTCTGGGTTTACGTAAACTCTTTTCATTTTTTAATAACCTCCTATTCCCCAGCAGCAGAAACACCTAAAATACTTAACTCCCGGTCTGTTAATCCAATTCCTCGCAACATCAGACGGTTGCCGCGGAGGCTCTCCAAAGCATTAATACCCATGCCGCCCAGCATTTCTTTAATTTCATGCTTCCAGGCCCGCAAGAGGTTGGCAGCCCTCCTAGCCCCGATTTGTGGGTTTAAGCGTTTTACTAAACTTGGTTCCTGGGTGGCAATTCCCCAGTTGCATTTACCTGTGTAACACTTTTGGCACATGTGGCATCCTAAAGCAATTAGAGCTGAGCTTGCAATATAGACCGCATCAGCTCCCAAGGCTATCGCCTTGACCACATCAGCGCTGTGCCGAATGCTGCCCGCAACAACAATTGACACTTGATTCCTGATTCCCTCTTGGCGCAGCCTTGAATCAACTGCTGCTAACGCAAATTCAATAGGTAAGCCTACATGATCACGGATCCTTAAGGGAGTTGCCCCTGTCCCTCCCCTAAAACCGTCGATAGCAATTATATCGGCTCCAGCCCTGGCAATTCCTGATGCGATTGCCGCCACATTATGGACAGCAGCAATTTTTACAGAAACCGGCTTTGTGTATTCAGTAGCCTCTTTCAGGGAAAAAATTAGCTGTCTAAGGTCTTCTATAGAATAAATATCATGGTGAGGCGCCGGAGAGAGGGCATCGCTTCCTTCCGGTATCATTCTGGTTTCTGAGACGGCTTTGCCTACCTTCTGACCGGGCAAGTGGCCGCCAATTCCAGGCTTAGCTCCCTGGCCGATCTTAATCTCGATTGCGGCTCCAGCATTCAAATAATCTGGATGAACCCCGAACCGGCCCGATGCTACCTGCACTATGGTATTGGCGCCGAAGGCATACAAGTCCCGATGCAGGCCACCCTCCCCAGTGTTATAGTAAGTCCCAACTTCTTGCGCTGCTTGTGCCAGAGATTTTATCGCATTTAAGCTGATTGAGCCAAAAGACATGGCGGAAAACATCACCGGGATCTCCAACTCTAACTGGGGCGGTAGTGAAGAGTGAAGTTTGCCGTTTTTAATGGTCAACGTTTCAGGTTTTCGCCCCAAAAAGGTTTTTAGTTCCATTGGCTCTCGCAAAGGGTCAATAGAGGGGTTAGTAACCTGGCTGGCGTTCAATAGCAATTTATCCCAATAAACCGGGTAAGGCTGGTCATTTCCCATTCCTGCAAGGAGAATCCCCCCCGATTCTGCTTGCAGGTAAATAGAACGGATAATGTCTTCCCGCCAGTTGGAGTTTTCCCTGAATTCCAAGGGGTTTTTTCTTACTAGGAGCGTACTAGTCGGACATAAAGTCACGCACCTGTGACAGTTAACACAGTTGGCATCTTCTGCAAACACTTTTTGAGTTTCCTCATCAAACCAGTGCACTTCATTAGCGCATTGACGAACACAGACCTGGCATTGAATGCATTTATTTTCGTTCCGCTCAACTATAAAGGATGGTGTTATTAAACCGATAGGCATAAACTTTCTCCTCTCACGAAGAATAACCGGCTGCTAATGGCTGCTGCCACAAAACATCCCTGGAATGGAAAGCCGATTCTAACAATCCAAATACAGGTTTACCGCCCCTAGGAGCCCAAACCCGATCCGGCATAGGGCATACTTCTCTAATGGCTGCTTCTTCACTGGCAATGAATAAAAACTCATTTTTGGTCGCAACTGTTAATGGCCTTAATTTTAGGCGGTCGTTTAGCGCCATAATCCCATTGTTAGAAGCCAAAATAATAGAGAAAGGGCCATTTATTAGCAGACTGCCATACACAGCTCTTAAGGCTGTATATAATTCTTTTTTCTCCTGGTCCATTCGCTGGATTTCGGACCAGAAAGGTGCAGCCACCACCGCTACTGCAACCTCCAGAGGAACACGGAAACGCCTTGCCAGCAAATCAAAAATATAAATAATTGCCTCTGTATCAGTTTGCAGGGTACAGGTGTATCCATGCATTTGCAAAAAACGACGATTGGCATCATAAGAAGAAATTTCTCCGTTATGGACTACGGACCAGTCAAGCAATGTAAAGGGATGGGCTCCCCCCCACCAACCGGGAGTATTCGTCGGAAATCTTCCATGAGCCGTCCAAATGTATCCCTTATACTCTTCTAAACGAAAGAAATTACCAATTTCTTCAGGATAGCCAACCCCTTTGAATGTACCCATGTTTTTCCCACTGGAAAAAACGTATGCCCCTTCAATCATCCTGTTCACATTCATTACCGATCGCACAATAAATTCTTCTTCATCGACGACTCCACTTTTAATGAGCCTCTCGGCCTTTGGCTTGACAAAGTAACGCCAGATAATCGGCGGATCTGTTATAGAGCTTGTTATTCTGGTCGGAATGGCTTCATCAAATTCAACATGGTAGTGCTGGCGCAAATACATTTCCGTATTTTCTTTGGCGGAGAAATTATCAAAAAACAGGTGGAAAGCATAATAATCCTTAAAGTGAGGATAGATGCCGTAACCAGCGAAGCCTCCGCCCAATCCATTGGAGCGATCATGCATCAGACTGATAGACTGAATAATTTTTTCACCTGAAAAGGCTATACCCTTTGTGTTCATTATCCCGCTGATTGCGCATCCTGAGGGTATTCTTACGTCCCCTTCTTTAAACATGCTAAATACCTCCCCTTCAAAATTTGAAAACAAAAAAGGCATCCCCTTACAGAAGGAATGAAGAATTCCTGTAAGGTGGACGCCATTGCCCTTCACAATATTCCGTTAAAAATGGTTTACACAAAATTATTTCTTAAAAGTGTTTAATTCCTGAGAAAGGATAATTGCCTCGGCAATCTTTTTCATTGGCATTGACTTGTTCATAGCTTGCTGTTGGATTCGCTTAAATGCTTGGGCTTCACTGATGCCCAGGGTTTGCATTAGAATACCTTTGGCTTTTTCTACCACTTTGCGTGTTTCCAGGGTTTCTTTTAGCCTTGAAACCTCCTTTTCAAGCTCCCGCATTTTTTGGAACGAATTGATGGCAATCTCCACAGCTGGAAGCAAATGAGCCTCGGTGACCGGCTTCACGCTAAAAGAAAGCGACCAGAATTCTTTAGCCTTTTGGATTAATTCTCTTTGCCAATGAGGGGTAAGCAACAAAATAGGCGTTATCCTGTCTTCCTCCAATATTTTGGCGGTACCAAGCCCCCCCATGCCGGGTAAATCCATATCAAGAATTACCAGATCAGGAATAATGGTTCTTACCCCGCGGAGGGTTGAGGAACTGTCCTCACCTTCCCCTACAACAATATAACCTTCACGCAGTAGAAGGTTTTTTAACGCAACCCGGAGGGCGTTATCCCCACTTGCAATAAAAATCTTTGTGTTCATTGAGGACCACCCCTTACCTGCTAGATTCCCAGCCTCATCTCTCATAAACAGCTATGGCGTCCCGGGCGGCATAAAACACCGCGCGAGGACGCCATTGCCCTTGCACTTCAAATCTGCATATTAGGAAAATACTTTGGTTGTTGGTCTTAACTAGAATTTGGCAAGGTATTCCTGTAGTTCCCATGGGTGAACCTGCATGCGGTAACGATCCCATTCAATCATCTTAGCATCCATAAAGCGGTGATAAATATGCTCTCCAAGGGCTGCTTTCAAAACCTCGTCCTTGGACAACTCTTCCAGCGCTTCCTGAAGCGAAGATGGCAGGAGGTCAATGCCTAGTTCTTTCCTCTCTTCAGCGCTCAGCTCATAAATGTTGCGGTCACATGGCGGAGGTGGCTCAATACTATTCTTGATGCCATCCAGTCCAGCAGCCAGGCAGGCTGCCAAAGCAAAGTACGGGTTGCATGAGGGATCAGGACTACGCAATTCTATCCTCGTAGAGGCTCCGCGCTTTGCAGGGATCCTAATCAATGGGCTGCGATTTCTCGCTGACCAAGCAATATAAACAGGAGCCTCAAACCCGGACACTAGCCGCTTATAGGAATTTACCGTTGGATTAGTAATGGCAGATAAACTGCGGGCATGCTTCATCAAACCACCGATAAAATAACGGCAAACCTGACTTAACTGATCACTTGTGTCTGGATCAAAAAAAGCATTTTTCCTGTCTTTGACCAAAGACATATTTAGATGCATGCCGGAACCCGGGATCCCGAAAACTGGTTTGGGCATAAAAGTGGCATGCAATCCATGGCGTTGTGCTATGGTCCGCACAACAAATTTAAAAGTTACAATCTTGTCTGCAATATCTAGGGCATCAGAATACTTAAAATCGATTTCATGCTGACCAGGAGCCACTTCATGATGGGAGGCTTCTACCTCAAAACCCATATCATCAAGTGTAAGAACCATATCCCGGCGGGCATTCTCACCAAGATCCACCGGTGTCATATCAAAATATCCTGCCCGGTCATGGGTAATGGTTGTTGGCTTGCCTTCCGAATCAGTATGGAAAAGAAAGAATTCGGCTTCAGGCCCAACATTCATTGTGTACCCCATTTCAGAAGCTTGCGCCAAAACCTTTTGTAAAGTGCAACGGGGGCACCCTGCGAAGGGTGTTCCATCAGGATTATATACATCACACATCAACCGGGCAACAACGCCATTTTCTTTGGCCTTCCAAGGGAAAATAACAAAGGTTGACGGGTCCGGCCGCAAATACATATCGGATTCTTCTATCCTGACAAATCCTTCTATAGAAGAGCCATCAAACATCAACTCATTAGCAAGGGCTTTATCTAGTTGATCAACCGTAATAGCAACATTTTTCAAGACCCCGAATATGTCAGTAAACTGCAGCCGAACAAACTTTACATTATACTCCTTGGCCAGAGCCCTGACATCATCCGCTGTTAATCTACTCATAGCCTAGATCCTCTCTTCCAAATAATAATCGAGCAAACAATTCAAAAACAATTATAGCATAATTTACAGGTTGTCAACCAGAGAAAACCCCGCAGAATTTATTTTTGATTTTCTAATGGGCTGCTCGCGGCAGGCAAGCAGCCCTAAACCATCTTAGCCAAGAATTTTTTCGGCAGCTTCCGCATCTAAATCCATAACGTATTTAATCCCAGTTATTTCGGCCGCCTCTTTTGTTAAAGCTGCTAAATCATCTCGAGTAATGTGTTCAAGGCTAAATTTCCTGGCCCCGCACATAAACTGCCTTAATCCCTGAGCAAGCCTTTCGAAATAAGTGTATACACCAATTGCTCCTACTGGCAGCCTTTCGAATTCTTTACCTAGCTGCTGCTTAATTTCTGCTGAAAGGACAAATATTTGCTCCAAATGCTCACCGTACTTCTTATATTCAGCAGGAACAACGCCTTCCTTCAGTTTTTCACCAACAGATTTGCCTACCATGGCCGCTGCCAAAGGACCTCTCGCCATACCTATTAATTTTACATGAGGTGCGCTTAGGGCAAATCCTTTAAACATATGATCCTCCAGTGCAAAGCCGCCCGCAATAGCCACACTGGGAACAAAGGCACCTTTTGAGGCCAACCGATCTAAATAGCAGGTAAGCAATCCTTGCAGGTGGACTGTTGGGATGCCCCATTCATTCATCATCCGCCATGGACTCATGCCGGTACCTCCACCGGCACCATCAACCGTAAGCAGGTCAATCTTGGCATCAGAGGCAAATTTTACTGCCCTAGCCAGGTCAGCCGGCCTGTAGGCTCCAGTTTTCAGGAAAACATATTTTGCCCCAGCTTTTCTAAGTGTTTCTACCCTTGAATGGAAGGCTTCTTCCGTTACCATGCCTACACGGGAGTGGCGCTCGAATTCAGAGAATGCACCAGCGCGGAAGGCAGCCTGTACCTCAGAGTCTTCCGGGTCTGGCAAAACAATATAACCACGACTTTTTAGCTGCAGGGCTCGTTCAAGGGTAGACAATTTAACTTCTCCACCGATGTCCTTTGCCCCTTGGCCCCATTTTATTTCCACTGCGTCAACACCTAGGTGCTCCAAGGCATATTCCTGAACTCCCAGACTGGTATCCTCCACATTAGCTTGCAAAGCAATAAAACCCTTACCGTTATACCAATTTTGGAAGGCTTTAATTCTCTTCTCAAGCCCAGGAGAACGCAGAACCCGCCCGTTTTTTATTTCAGAATTTGGATCCATGGCACAAACATTTTCCCCTATCACTATCCCGACACCTGAAATGGCTGCTCCGGCAGCTAAATGCTCCCAATTGTCCGCCGCCACATTGGTGGAACCCATCGCAGCAATTACAATTGGTAGCCGAAGCTTTAGTTTGTTTGTGGCTCCAATTTCAGTTTCTAAATTCACCGCTGGGAAAATGGCCTTGTCACTGTCAGCTTCGATCCCGTAAGCCCCTACGGCTGTACCCATGATATTAAAGTGGGAGAGGTCAACAGGATAATCTTTTTGGGAAGCAGTGGTGATTTTCCCAAATGGCTGAGGATAAAGAACTTCCTTGCCGCGAATTGCTGACTTGCCAACTTCACATAGACCAGGGCACCCATCCAAACAAGTTGCACACATACCGCTAAAAGGACAATAATCAGACTTTGACCGCCGCCTTGTTCCTGTTGCCTCAGTGGCATTTACTCCAAAACTAAAGCTCATTTTCTACCATCCTCCAATTTCTCTCTCTTTTTTTTATCTTTTTTTGTATCTAATCTAAGACTTTAGAATTCCTGAACTATGGCTCAACGACTAGGCTGTAGGTTCGAGACTTGCTTCCCAAATTCTAATTGGGCTGTTTCCCATACTGTCTTTACGTCCTTGATCTGAGGTAATTTTTACATCTAACAACTTGTTAACAAAATTGGCCCTTGCCCCAACAAGCTTACGATAGGAATCAACCAGGTGCAGGTCCAGGGATTTTAAAATTCGAAAAAGATACTCATCTTCACCGTTAACAATAAAAATCAGATCAATGTCCGAAGCTATTCCGGCTGTATCACTGGCTGTACTACCGTGAACATACGCGGCAATCATTCCCTCGCCCAATTCATTGATGCAGGCGCACAAATACTTTGCCAGACCATACCTGAACCAACTGTGGGTTTCCCGATTTTCCAGGGCCAGGCCACTGATTATCTCTTCTCTTGTCTTACCGATGGCACGCATGCAAAACTCTAATGAGCGCTCAATCAATATACTTGTAAGCACGAGCCCTCATCTCCTTCCACCGGGTCAGGGACCTTGGTCCTGGAATCTCGGCCCTTCAACATCCCCTTATACAGGAAACAAATTAATTTCTCTGTGACTATTGCAAACAACGAGGTCTCGCTTACAGTCATCCAATTCCCACAAGGTTTTTCAGCAAAGAACCTAGTAGCCATATAGCCACCCCCAATAATCTACCATCCTCTTTCTCTCTCTAATTTTTCGCTGTGGAAATGTTATTTCTAAGGCACCACCCCTTAAACAAATATATTTTTGATAAGTTTAGTAAACAGTCAGGTATTCTTTAAGCTCCCAGGGGTGAACAAGGTTATGATACCTTTCCCATTCCTGTAACTTTCCCTCATAAAACCGATTGAACAGGTACTCACCCAAAGTGGAGCGGATTATTTCATCCTGCGCCAGTTCAGCCAATGCTGCTTCTAAGTGATGGGGCAAACGCCCCACTTGAAGCGCGTCTCTTTGTTCCTGTTTCATTTGGTAAATGTTCTCAGCAACTGGCTCAGGAGGTATGCAGAGGTTTTTTATTCCTACTAAGCCAGCCTTAATCATTACAGCTAAAGCTAGATAAGGGTTACAGGACGGGTCTGGATTTCTTACTTCCACCCTGGTTTGCTGTCCCCTATAAGCTGGAACCCTAATAACAGAGTTTCTATTATGTTCTGACCAAGCTATATACACAGGAACCAGCTCACTGGGGATTAATCTCTTGTAGGAGTTTACTAAGGGATTGGTAATGGCTGTATTTCCCTTAACATGTTTCAGCATGCCCCCAATAAAGTGCATACAATCCTTACTCAGCTGCCTTGGGCTTTCGGGGTCAAAGAAGGCGTTATTACCAAGGCGGTAAAGGGATATATGCCAGTGCAAAGCTGATCCAGGCATACTAATTATTGGCTTTGGCATAAACGAAGCATGTAAGCCGTGACGCTGAGCGATGGTGCGAACAACAAACTTAAAGGTGATGAACTTGTCTGCCGCAGTTAAGACTTCATCATACTTCAATACAATCTCATGCTGCCCATTGCCTAACTCATGGTGGCTTGAACCAATCTCGATTCCCATTTCTTCCAAAGTGAGGACCATATCCCTACGGGCGTTTTCCCCCAAATCGATGGGGGAGAGGTCGCAAAACCCAGCTCTGTCATGGGTATCTGTAGTTGGATTGCCTTTGTCATCCCCATGAAATAGGTAGAATTCAACCTCAGTACCTGCCATAGCGCTGTAGCCTATGGCCGTAGCCTCTGAAAGAACCTTGCGCAATACGTAGCGGGGACAGCCCGGATATGGTGTGCCATCAGGGTTGGCTATATCGCAAATTAACCTGGCAACGGCTCCCTCCCTGGGTCTCCAAGGGAAAACCACAAAAGTGCTGGGGTCGGGTTTCAATAGGATATCTCTTTCTCTATTTTTTACAGCTCCCTCTAATACAGAGCTATCAAAAATTAACTGCCCATCAAGAGCTCGCTTCAGGTCATCCACGGTCACCGCAATGTTTTTCAATACACCAAAAATATCGGTAAACTGCAACCTAATAAACTTTACATTATACTCTTTAGCTTTTTCTAAAACGTCTTCGGGCAAATACACTTCCATTACCTCCTAGATTACTAGTGAGAAAAACCAAACGTCCACAGAACAGGTTACCTGAACCTGTCTGCGGACGTCATTGCCCAAGACTATATACCGTTGTTATCTGTTATTATATATCAAGCAACCCAACCGTATCAAGTGGAATTTTTAAAAAATAATGTATACCTAGATTTCCCCTTTAATAACGGCTTTTGCAATCTTCTCTAAAGATAAGCAACGGTCCATACTCGCCTTGCGCAATAACCTAAAAGCCTCTTGTTCTGACAAGCCCCTTTGTTCCATTAAGAGTCCCTTTGCCCTATCGATTATCTTTCTGTTTTCCAAGGTTTCCTTGATCTTGCGGTTATCCTCCTCCAATCTCCTTATTCTTTGGAAGCAAGCCCATGCAATTTCTACCTGAGATAATAGGCTAACCTCACTTAACGGTCGCACCAAACAACCGTAGATACCAGTTTCCTTAATCTTATCTAAAGAAACCCAATAGTAATCTTCGTTCATCACCAAGATTACAGGAGCTACCCGCTGTTCGTCTAAAACCCTGGCCACTTCAAAACCGTCCCTTAAGGGTAAAAGCGCATCTGCAATCACAAGGTCCGGGCTACGGTTAAAAGCCTGTTGAGACAAAGTTCGACCGTCGCCTGCCTCTGCAATTACAGAATGGCCTGCTCTTTTTAACATGTCTTTTATGCTTTTCCGGGCTCCTTCTTCCTGGTCGCCCACCACTATTCTTAACCCAAACAAAGGCAGCACCTTCATTAAGCAAGGATATATGTATTGCTGCAAATCATATCAAAAAAATCAGGCTCCTACAAGGACTAGCCCTGGGAGCCCAAAATATTTGCTAGTTATTATACACCTGAAGTGCTCCTTCCACCCCCGCTCCGGGAGGAACCGGATAATCAAGCTGCCGCAAGGTATCCTCTAAAGCCGATAAAAACAATAATACATTCTTTCTTCTGGAGGCATGCCCCATCAAGCCTACCCTCCATATTTTCCCTTTCAGCACACCTAAACCGCCGCCAATTTCTATTCCATACAGGTCTAAGAGACGTTTTCTTACCTCCATGTCAGCAACATTTTCGGGAATAACAACTGAAGTGAGCATTGGCAAGCGGTATTCATGGTTGACCAATAGTTTTAGCCCCATGTTGGTTAATCCTGCCTGTAAGGCCTCCCCATTTAGACGGTGGCGGGCATAAACCTTTTCCGGCCCTTCTTCTAAAATCATTCTTAAGCCCTCACGCAGTGCAAATATCATCGAGATCGGAGCAGTATGGTGGTAAAAGCGTTCGGAGCCCCAATATTTGGTTATCATGGTTAGGTCTAAGTACCAGCTCCTAACCTTATCTTTTCTAGCATTAAGGATTTTCTCAGCCTTAGAACTAATGGAAAGTGGGGAGAGCCCTGGCGGCACACTCAAGCACTTTTGCGTTCCACTGTAGCAGGCATCAACTCCAATCTGTTCGATATTGACAGGGATTCCTCCCAGTGAAGTAACAGCATCTACTAAGAAAAGCGCCTCAAACTGCTTTGCGATAGAACTGATAGGCTCTAAGGGCTGTCTAACTCCGGTAGAGGTCTCCGCATGGACAACAGCAATTGCTTTAATTCTACCACTATTCTTGGCTGCCGATTCTATTGCTTCAGGATCAATCGGTTCACCCCAGGGAGCTTCCACAACGATAGGTTGAGCTCCAACTCTCTCGGCAACATCGACCATACGCTGCCCAAAAAGTCCGTTTACTCCAATAATAACCTTATCACCAGGTTCAAGTAAATTTACAAAAATGGTTTCCATTCCGGAACTTCCGGTACCAGACATAGGAACTGTAACCTGGTTATCAGTTGCAAAGAGTTTGCGCAGCATATCCATTGTATCATTCATAAGTAATAAGAACTCTGGGTCTAAATGGCCGATTACAGGGTAGGACAGCGCTTGCAAAACCCTTGGATGAACATCGCTTGGGCCGGGACCCATCAATATCCTTAAAGGCAAACCTGTTTGCATGATTACCATCCTTTCGCTACTTATTTTTTTCAATTGAGAATTTTTCTCCTGGCATGAAGCATTCCCTTTATATCTATATAGATTATATATTCTCGCAATATATAGTTAACTCCTCTTAAAACTATCGAATCTCCCCAATAATTTCCTTGGTATTTCCCCTCACACTTTTCATTACGATAACATACGATGGCGTGAAATTCCATGCATGAGCTTTCTTTAAAAATCATCAGGAGGGGAAAGTCTAATGAAAAACGAAGGGGTTAGAAAAGTTTTCCCGGGGGGGAATACATCTCAAGGATTTTATTCCTTTTATCACCACATTATCCCGCTTGATGCAACCCGCATCTTCGTGCTGAAAGGCGGACCCGGAGTTGGCAAATCAACCTTTATGAAAACCATCGCCGAGAGCTTGATTGCTAACGGGTACAGCGTGGAATACCATTGCTGTTCCTCTGACAACAACTCCCTTGACGGTGTAGTAATCCCTGAAATTGCTGTAGCACTCATTGATGGCACTGCTCCTCACGGGGTCGTGTCTACCCAAAAAACCGTAGACAAGCTTTGGATGTATTGGTTTTCAGGTATAGTTAACGTACTTGCATTGAGTAACGAAGCGTTTTTTTGGATACCAGGTGAGACCCTGACATCTGCTCCTACCTTACCCCGGGCCCCCATGCCGCCGATCTGTTGGTCTCCTCCTAAACCAAAGTTAAGGCGCATGTTTAATGTCTCCCCACAAGCGGCCTGTGCGAATTAAACATTGACGCTAATCCCCGCTACGAGGGGACCGCGAGGGCATGCCCAGATAATAACCCTGCCCGTATCGAACGCCGGCGCGGCGCAAAATTTCAGCTGTTTCACGGTTCTCTACAAACTCGGCCACCACCTCTATCGAAAGCCCTTGCAAAAGTTTTACCATGTTTTCTACAATCATCCGGGAGCGTCCACTCCTGGTTATCTCACGCACCAGGGAGCCCTCAATCTTGGCAAAGTAACAGTCAAAGTAACGAAGATAAATAAATGAGGAAAAACCGCTTCCAAAGTCGTCGACCGCCAGGCGCACCCCAAGATCTGTCAGCTCCTTGGCGAAAGCATGCACGGCATTAATATCAAGCACGGCTTCTCGCTCGGTAATTTCGGCCACAATTTCTTCCGGACGGATGCCGTAGCGGCTGAACAGGTCAGCCAGGAACCCTGGAGTTTCTCTGTTCTCCAACTCGCGCATGGAGAAGTTAATAAAGAAAAGCTTGTCCTTCGCCCAAGAACTCTTTTTTTCCCGCATGGCCTGCTCTATGACGATACTACCAATATCCTTCATAAGGCCGGATTGCTCGGCCGCCTCTATAAAAAGCCCGGCAGAAAGAAACTTTTCCCCTCTCCTCACGCGGGCAAGCACTTCGTAACCTAATGGCTTGCCAGTCTCTAAATCTACAATCGGCTGATAAAAGGGGACGATGCACTCCTTCGAACGCAGAGCTTCTCGCAAGAGAAGAATTCTCTCGTGAACCACAGTAGGATTAGTACTCTCGTCGACCGCATCTATGAGCTGCGCCCGGTTCCTCCCTTTCCTCTTGGCCGTTACCTGAGCAACCTCGGCAGCTAACATAAGGTCGGCCAGCGCTTGCCCATGGTGGGGGTACGAAGCCACGCCAATACTGCTGGTAATGAAAATGCCCTCATCCCCCAAAGGACGACTTTGCAGCTCGGCAATGCCATGGCACAGCACCTGCGCCTTTGCCAGGGCTTCAGCAGGACCTGTATCCATCAGCACAACCCCAAATTCGTCACTGCCTATGCGTGCAATAGTAAAGGCGTCGGGGAACGACTCCTGCAGAAAGCCAGCCACAACCTTCAGTACAATATCCCCTACGGTATAACCGTAAATGTCGTTAATCAGCTTAGAATTATCAATGTCTATCCAGTATAAAGAAAACTCTCCTTTTGTGCACCGCGCAAACTCGATTGCCTGCTGCAACTCTTCTTCGAACTTGCGGCGGCTCAAAAGGCCTGTAAGGACATCTACTGTCGAAAACATCTGCATTTGGCGCGCTACTTCTCCCCTGTATCCCAGGAGCAGCAGGCCGAGGTCAATAAGCAACGATGTTCCGCCGTACTTAAAGCTTTTCAGTTCTCTCTCCAGGGTATGGATAAGCGGGACCAGTTCGTCGCACCAACGCCCGAAAAAGAACCCATAGGCTGTTACCATTTGCTCCAGCGACACTTCTGCAACGCCCAGCTTTCTTCCGAGTTCTATACGCCGCCGCAAGAGTTCCTCATCATGGTTTCCAGCAAACAACGCCAATAAGTCGCTCGCTGCTCCGCGCAGTTCCGCCTCGTTCGCCTCTTGCCCTGCCCGCTCCAGCAAGGTCCGCAGCCGCCCAACGTATGCTTGCGCCGCCTTTCCAGTAACCTCTACCCAATCCAAGGGCAATTGACCAGCCTGGAATTTTAGTTCTTCAATAAGCTCCAGCATTCCCTTTGAAAACCTCATGCACACTCACTCCCCATCATCGCCCTGGCAAAGACCACTTTGTTTTTGCCCAATTCTTTGGCTCGATACATCGCTTCATCCGCTTGCCGGATTAGCTCGTCGGGATCGACAGAGCCACGGCCGGCATACCCGGCAACTCCTATACTTACCGTAAGACCCTCCACATCCGGCAGTATCCTTACCGCTGCTATTTGGGCCTGAATTCGTTCCAGGGGAATCCTGGCGTTAGCAAAATCCGTCGCCGGCAGGACAATTACAAATTCTTCACCGCCGAAGCGAACGGCCAAGTCATCATTCCGCAAAATTCTTTTGATAAGAGCAGCTGTGGAACGGAGTACTTCGTCGCCGGCCTGGTGGCCGTACTGGTCATTTATTTGTTTAAAATCATCCAAATCGAGCATGGCCACAACAAGCGGCTTGCCCTGTTTTTGTGCTTTTTCGAGCATCTGGGGAAGCATGCGAAAAAGGGCTAGCCGGTTACAAAGCCCAGTAAGGGGATCGCGCTCAACCCTTTCCTTTAGCTGGAGGAGGAACGTATCAATAACTATCAGGATCTGGGCCAAAAACTCGGTCGCCCGGGCTATGTATATCCACTGCACGTTGTCGCTGTCCCGCCTAATTCCCAAGACCTCCCGCAGTGCCCGCGTATGCACGTCCAAAATGCTGGCGGCCTGCGCATCGCCCTCGTCCAGGCAGCGCGGCAGATCCTGGTACGCTTCCAGCAGCACCCCCTCCGCAGCCCCTTCGTACATATAACGTTCAAGATAACTGCGGTAAGTTGAATAGAATTCCCCCGGCAACTAGACATACCTCCTCCCTACCAGCACGCTGGCATCGTCTTCAGCGATGCCGTATCTCTCTACCACACGGCATGCTGTTTCTTCCCCTGTTCCCTCCCAGAGCCATGGCAATCCTACAGGCGAAAAGCTGCGCTTGATCCCGTCGGTACAAACCAGAAAAAGGGCAGGCCCCGGCAGCTCCAGCCGGCGGATGGCAGGATTTAACACTCTCTTGCCTGCAATGCCCGGCTGCCCCACCAGGACCTCCGTACCTTTTCGCGTCAGCACCCACCCTCTGATGTTTCCGACCAAGATGTATTCTATCGCTTTCCGGTCAAGCAGGGCCAGGAAAAGAGCGCATCCCCGCGTCTGTGAAGCCGCTTCTTCCAGAACGGAGTATGTCTGCTGCAGAACACCCGTGGCCCGCTGCATCGCCTGCGCCAGGACCACCGCTCCGCGGTGTGCTCCCTCCCCATGGCCCAGCACATCTGCTACAACTACAAGTGCGTGGGTACCAAATTCTTTAGTGTAACAAAGGTCGCCGCTTACCTTCTCCCGCCAGTGGGGACGCGAATAAGCGAATACCTCCCACCCGGAGCCTTCTCGTACCTGCTGGTCAGTTTCCGGTTTTTCAACTTGTAAACTCAAAACTTGCGCCTCCTCTTTTCCACCACCACTGCGGTGCCCGTGCCGACTTCGGAGGCAATCTCACAAAAATCCATAAGGCGCCTTATTCCCGACAAGCCTATACCCAGGCTGCGCTCATGTGTCGTATAGCCTTTTGTCAGAACCCTGTCTACGCTCTCGATGCCCGGACCACGATCAGCCGCAACCACCTGTATGGCAGGCCCACCGCTCTCCTCGGGCCGTTTACGGATCATTATTTTACCAGGTTTTGCATAGCGATAGATATTGCGTGCAAGTTCAGAAACCGCAGTGGCTACTTTGGTTACATCAGCGAGAGAAAAACCAAGCTCTTGGGCAAGCTGCTTGGCCATCTGTCTGGCTATGGCAATATCTTCTTCCCGGGAGATGCGCACCACCACGTCAAAGTCGTTTTCCGAAATATCCAGCAACTCCCTTAGTTTCCCGTCCAAAACCTCCTACTCCTCTCTCAGGGCGAATATACCATACCGATAGCGTGCTCGAGGTCACGAGCAACCAAAAAACCTTGCAGTTCTATCCCCATTTGTGCCAGGGTTAGGGCCACAGGAGGCTGAATACCGCAGATCACCGTACGGCAACCCATCAGGTGGGCCATGGCGGCAGTCTCCGTAAGAGTATAGGATATATAGCTGTCAATTACCTCCACCATCCGTACGTCCAGAATAACCGCTCGTACCCGGTGCTCCTGAATTTCCGCCAAAAGCTGTGCTTGCAGCTGCTCCACAGTCTTATCGTCCAGGTCTATCTGGATGGGCACCAACAAAGAATCACTAATCCTTATGGTTGGGACCACCTTTTCTTTAAATCCCATTGTGTTCCCCACCTTCAGCTTCATCTGGGAAATTACTGCCCCGTGCCCATACAATTTTTCTCTGCCGGCTCCTGTCTTCCTCGATCATGGCTATAGCCTGGCGCAGAGCATCTTCAAGGTCACGCGCTATCGCCACCATGCGGAAATCGACACCTAACTTAACCAGGGTGTGGGCGATTTCGGGCTTAAGGCCGGTTAGGATAACCTCCGTTCCCAGTAGCTTCACTGCGCTAAACGTTTCGATAAGAAAACCACCCGCTGCCGTGTCAATCGTGGGGACCCCGGTGACGTCCACAACTACCACTTTAGCCCGCGTGGCACTGACGCGATCCAAAAGCCTTTCTGCCATACCCTGCGCCCGGTCACTATCCAGGCCACCAATCAGCGGCACCAGCAGTATCTCCCTCCAAATGCGGATAATCGGCGTTGCCAGCTCCGAAAGCATACGCTCAAGCTCGCGAACAGCCTGCTCGCTGTCGTGGCGCAGCTCACCACAAAGCTCTAGAATCAGCGACAAAAGCTCGGCTGCCGGAATAGTTGGTGTACGCTCGATAACAAGCTTTAGCTTTGCCCCCAGCGCCGTTTCTCCCAGTTCTTGAAGCAATCCAAACAAGGGTTCCCGTATCGCCTCACGCAAATTATTTCCGGTGGCGCCCGAAACAACTCCCGGCAAAAGGTTGCGCCATAGTTTCTCCTCTTGCTTACTACCAGCCTCCAGCTCCTCAACAAGCATTTCTACCAGGTTGTTATCCACTTTAACATGCTCCTTTCAATTAAAAGTACGTGCGTATAAAAAACATAATCGGCCGTCTTTGCGGATCTTTAGGTGCGGGTCGATTCATCTCGCTCTAAAACCTTTTTCATTGCTTCTACCACTGCCGGGTCAAACTGCTTCCCGGAACAACGCCTTAGTTCCTCTATTACCCACTTTGGGGAAAACGCCCTGCGATAAGGCCTGTCCGACTTCATGGCGTCATAAGAGTCCACCACCCTGATGATCCGGCCTAGAAGGGGTATTTTTTCACCAGCGATGCCTTCCGGATAACCACCGCCACCATAGTCTTCGTGGTGGTAAAGAACCGCTTCAACTACTTCTTTGGGGAGATTTGCCGGTCCCAGGATCTTTGCTCCCACGCCCGGATGAGACCGTATTACTTTTTGTTCTGCCGGTGTAAGCCCTCTTGTCTTGAGCAGTATATCCTCCCTTACCCCAACCTTTCCTATATCATGTAAGAGCCCTCCTATATAAACCATTTCCTGTTCTTTGTCAGAAAGCCCCATTTCTCCAGCCACAGCCTTCGCCCACCGCGCTACCCGCAACGAATGGCCCTGCGTGTACTTATCTTTTGCTTCTAACGCTGCGGCCAGCGCCTTTACAACGCTCATGTAATATTCCTGTAACGATTCGTAAAGCTGTGCGTTCTCTATCGCCAGGCCCACCTGACTGGCTATGATCGACAGGTAACCGACCTCATTTTCTTCCCAGCGGTGAGGGAAAGGCATGTATACTATCAGCGTACCCAGTGTCTTTCCCCTGGCCTGTACGGGGACTGCGGCAACCGAACGTATATCCTCGCTGGAATATGGCAGGCGCAAAGGGCGATCGTACTTTGCCGAATCTTCCACGACCAGCGGTTGCGCCGTTTTCAGCACCTCACCCAAGATCGTATCTTCTGCCGGCACCCGCTCAGCCTTTCCTTGCAATTCCTCGCTGAGTCCCGGGCTCACCTTCAACACCATTTCTCCCGTTTCTTCGTCATGCAGCCCCAACACACACCACTTCGCACCTACGATTTCCTTCAGGCTTTGCAACGTATATTTAATGACCACGTCCACTTCTAAACTGGAAGATATCATCTGCCCGACCTCAATAAGCTTTTTGAGCATCGCCGCGTTTTCCTCCAGACCCCGGTCCATGGCCAGGGCAAGGCTTGTACGAAGGACGCTCAAAAAGCGATCTTCATCTTCGCCGAACTCTGCGCCTTTAGATGTGCCATACAATGTCAACACTCCTCTCATTCGTGATCGCGTCAATGGCGCCTTTGCCACTTCAATCTGAGAAGCATTACAACGCTCTTGAGCCGGGTCCATTTTAAAGCAATTGAAGGGAATACCGTTACGATAGGTTCAAACAAAAGCGGTTTTTTCCTTGTCTCTTCGCCTGATAACAGGCCTGATCCGCCCTTTCAAGCAAGGAATCAACAGAATCGTTGTTTTTCGCTAAGGCTATCCCCAGGCTTGCGGTAACCTGGCAGCGAGGGAAAGGAAAAGCCTCTATCGATTTCCGTATTCTTTCCGCCACTGCTACAGCACCTTCCTCTTTTGTCCCTGGAAGAATGATTACAAATTCCTCGCCCCCGTAACGGCCCGCAATATCCACGAGCCTGATGGAGTTTCTTATTATCTCTGCCGTCTTCTGCAGCACCACATCGCCGGCCACGTGGCCAAAGGTATCATTGTAAGTCTTGAAGTCATCTATATCCAGGAAAATGACCGAGAGGGGGGTACCGTACCTTGTTGTCCTCTCAAGTTCGACGATCAGCAAGTTTCGCAGGGCACGCTTATTAAAGAAACCGGTCAAGAAGTCGGTTTCGGCTTCTCTTTCCAGGCGGTGTATAAGCTTCGCGTTAGCCAGGGCTACCGCGGCGAAGTTCGCATATATCTGCAGGTTTTTGCTACCGTTGTCATCCAGGGAAACAGGGGCCACTATACCTAACAGCCCGACGGCGCCCAAAGCAGTCCAGAGGGGATAAACCATGATTTCATTCCCGGGAGCAACCTCTAAACCGGTGAGACCCGGTAGCGTCATTAATTCCTCAAGACTCAGAGATGACGGCTCAACTTTTGAAAATACCTGCTCAATCAACGGCTGGACCATCGGCCATTCCTTCCCAATCAACAGGTGGCCGTATTCACCTTTAGCCTGCGCCACCCTGATTTTATCACCCTCGCGAAGGCCGACAAAACCCAGCTCGACCTTGTAAATTATGATCAGCGAATTCGTTATGAGGTCCATGACCTTGTCCAGTTCGACGATCGAGGTCATCAGGCGGCTGATTTCGTAGATACTGTTCAGTTCAAGCCTCCGTAATCCCAACAAATTTTTTTCCAGGATGGCCTTAAGGACTTCATTAATCGTGTGATAAATACTATTCGCTTTGGTGACAAAAGTATTTTTTTCCTCACCTTCCACCCGGTTTTTGTTCCTGGTAGGAGTAATGACAAGGAACCCTGTCCTTTGGGCGTAGTTGCCCAGGCAGTAGGCATAAAGTCTAATCCCGTAAGGACAGGTAAGCATGTCTTTATCTTCTAACGAACCGAGGGCGGACTTATAAAAACGGATGCATTTTTCGTTGCTGATCTTTCCTCCTTTATTTACCTCCTGGCATAATTCGACGGGCTGGCTGAAGCGGGAAAAAGAGCCACCATTTGCATCAAAGATGTAAATGTTTGCGTCCATGACCTTGGCCAGCGTATCCTGAAAATCCTGCCAGTATTTTACCGAAATGCTAAGGAAAAGGTTTGCCGGCATCTAGTGCACCTCATCTCAACATGTCTGCTCTATTTAATTTGCCAAGAATATTTATTCCGTTCGGGGTAATCTCATACTCCCTCAGGGCCTTGTTGTGGTCGCTTCCACGGGCTTTAAGGATGCCAAGAACTTTTTTGATGTTTGAATCATCTTCCACGTATCGCAGTATAATAATATTATCAGTCATTAAGGATATTTGAGCTTTAGTTACTACGATCGGCGAAAAGAGGTCTTCGTTGAGTACCGTGAATATAGTGGTGATATGCCGCCTTTTAAGTTGCTGTCCTATCGCCCAGAGATAATCTTTATACTTTTGGATATCAGAAACGCTGCTTTCAAAAGAAGAGATGCTGTCGATGACAAACCTGTCCACCTTCTTTTCCCTGACCATGTCCAGTATTTCAAAAGCGTGCTTATCTACGTCCAGTTCTATGGGAGAAATGAATTTGATATCGAGTCGACCCTCTGCCAGATATCTATCTATTTCCCATCCCAGGTGACGGGCAGTATCCTGAAGTTGATTCACAGGCTGTTCAAAAGAAAGGAACAGTCCTTTTTCGCCTTTTTCAGCCCCATCCAGTAAGAACTTAAGGGCAAGTGCGGTTTTGCCTGTACCTGTACCACCGGAAATGAGCGTGATAGTCCCTTCTGTTAACCCACCACACAACATTTCGTCCAAGCCCGTGATCCCGAATCCCTTTCTCCCCGGCCTGGCCTCATACTGGAGTTCTTTACCCTCCGGCCTCATCCTCGGGTACACTTCTATTCCCGCATGACTAATTTGAAACAGGTGTTCCCCCTGCTCAAAATTAGCCCCCCTCATCTTCAGAATACGCAAATACCTTTTTTGAAACCGCTTTTCTTCCTGCCCGTAAAGATGAAAAATCCCATCGGCAACGGCAAATTCACTTAAGAACGTCAGTTCTTGTTCTTCGTACTCGCCGACGAGAAATACAGTGACCTCCCATATCGATAGAGCGGCAGCCAGGTCAAAAACAAAAGCCTTAAAAGCCTTTTCGTCCGAGAAGAAGTCTCTTATGGCCTTGAAACTATCGATTACAGCTATATCCGGCCGATGTTTTTTGATCATTTGAGACAGGTATTCTAGTCCCTTGTCCGTACCCTGTTTGCGCAGAACAGTTCCCAAATCCCCGTAAATAACCTTGTCTCCTAGGCAATCATCTGAGAAAAACTCAAACCCTTGAAGATGCCTTACCATCTTGAATTGTGATTCTGATATAGTGGTCAGGTATAGACTTTTGAGACCGATCCTCGCGCTGTTAAATATAATGTTTTGTACAAATATCGTCTTTCCGCTACCCGGCGAGCCAGAAACGATGTTCAGTGAATATACAGGTATGCCGCCATCAAGAATATGATCAAGATTCTTTATGCCCGTTTTCAATTTATCCATCTCTCATTCCTCCTTGGAGTCAAAGGGAATCCTGCCGAATTCTTCGTTCAGCCTCTTCTTGATTATTTCCGTTTTTTCATGACCGAGGAGCCTGGCCAGAATTTCCACATACCTGGTGATAAACTTCGTGAACATGTCATCGACCGGCGAGTCTGGATTTTTCTTTAAACTGGCAGCTATCCCTGCGCACGATATCCCGTTCTCGTCGTACTGCAGCAACTCTATTTCCTTATACTCCATCGGGCTCATTCTCAAATAAAATGACAAAAACTGGACAACCACAGGTTTTAATGTTATGATATACTATAAAATTAAGCCTGTGAGGTGCGATATGTGTACAAAAGATTGGTATAATGTTTTTTCAACA
>JBFLXH010000035.1:0-9396 GCA_040757295.1 Bacillota bacterium
CATCCAAAGCGATTATGGGGGCTTTCCGAAAAAGTCAAGCCTTTTTTGTCGAAAATTAGGATCTTTTTTAAAATATTTTTTGAGTTATCATTTTCTATTTATTTCCACCAACTGCATAACTCCTGTTTTTAATTCTTTTAAGACATCCAGCCCGCTCATGCCTGGCATTTTCATGTCCATCAGAATAAGATCAGGCTTCCTTTCCTGCACCTGGCGCAAGGCTGCTTCGCCGCAATCCGCCAGCCGCACATCAAAGCCTTCCTCTTGCAGGGCTTCTTGTAAAAGACGGCGCACACCCGACTGGTCATCCACGACCAGCACAGAAATCTTATCCGTCTCGGATGTTCTCACTTGGTTCTTCCACCATCCTTCTTCCTATATTCTTTTTTTTTGGGGTCTCAATGGTTTAAACAAAAATAACAGGCCAAATTTATGTATTCGCGCCTGCCTTGGAAAATCCTGCTTTTTTTATTGGTAATCAAAATTATTTGCACCTTGGCACTTAACTATTGGACTGCCTAAAGCCTTTTTTGTTTTTTACTTGAAATCTCCTGGTTGCGGAAATTCCATGGGCATTGGTCAGCCTGCGCAGGATTAAAAGGCGGTGCCAAGGGACCTCACCCTGCAGTCCCCGCACCTGGTATGGTTTGCCTTCTCTGGTATACACCCGCGGCAGCCTGGCACTGGTGGTCAAGCGGCGCAGTTTGATCTCCACTACATCACCTGGTTGAGCCTCCGGTCTGTTGTTTAGATCTACCATAGTCAGCTGCATGCCCACCCGGCCAATTACAGGCAAGGAGGATCCTTGGCATTTTACTGAGAGGGGTGAAGCCGGCTCCCAGCCTAAATAGGCCAGAACAGCCTTGCCTATTGTTTTGATCAGATCAGGTAAGCTTTTGGGACGGCTTACCGGCTGAACCCCAAAACCGTCGGCAATACCAACCGGGATGACTCCAACTCTAGTATCCCGGGGACAGACATAGTCCCGCCCGTAGCCAATAGCTGACCCAGCGGGGGCATTCCAGACATGGAGAAGCCGGACGCGGACCCTAAAGGGATCCCGGAGGTCAAGCCCCCAATTCCGTTTTTTGCCCCCCGGGTACTGGCCGTAGAGCAGGGTTCCGACCCGCACCATATCCAAATGCATGGCTGGGTGTTCAAAGGTAGCAGCGCTGTTACAGACATGGCGCAGAGGGATCCTAATACCGGCTGCCTGAAGAGCATCCAGTACTCTTAAAAAAACCTGAAATTGATGTTCCACAAACCTGCCGTCCCTCCCGGCAGTGGCAAAATGGGTAAAAATGCCCTCCAGGTTCAGGTGGGGTGCATCCCTCAGGGCTTCCGCAGCCCTCACTACGTCCCCGGGAAATAGGCCAGTTCGGCCCAAGCCGGTCTCCACTTTAATATGGACATCCAGGGTTTTTCCTATTGCTTTAGCCCCGTTTTCTAATTCCTCTATTCTATCCATTCCGGCCAGGGTGACCGCCAAGCGGTTGCTGGCCGCCAGGGAGGCTCCTCCAACCAATGGGGCAAAAACCAAAATGGGCCTATCGATTCCGCCATTGCGCAGTTCTAAGCCTTCTTCCAGGGTAGTTACGCCAAAAAAATCTGCTCCTGCAGCCGCTGCCACCCGGGCAGTTTCCACCGCTCCGCAGCCGTAAGCATCGGCTTTAACCACTGCCATCAGTTTTACACCGGGAGCTATTCTTTCTTTCACTGCACCTACATTGTGAAAAATAGCGTCAGAATCAATTTCGACCCAGCGGGGTCCCGCCAAGCGAGCCGCCTCTATGGTTGTCCACCAGTCTTCCACAAAATCACCCCCCTCAGCATTATTTGCCATGCTACCGCCCCCTGAGCTTCTTCCTCAGGCTGATTAACCGCCGGACCCCTTTAGAGTACAAGGGTTCCAAACGATGCCAGGCCCAGTAGTACAGAGGCAGGTAAACCATATCATACTCGCCGACAAACTCAGAATATTCGCCGTTAAAACCCTTTTTAAACCGGTAAAGGCCGTAAAGGGGATTATCCTCCGTCAAGTTTCCCGGTACTCCCCGAAAGTCATACAGGGTGCACCCCTCCTGTTTGGCCCACCGGATCATGTGCCACTGCAGGAGGTAATTGGGCATTACATTACGATGCCGATTTGATGAAGCTCCGTAAATGTACCAGGTTTTTTCACCGAAGATAAAAGCCAGGGTGCCGGCAATTACCTCTCCCTGATATTTGGCCAAAAACAGCCGGGCATAGCCCCGGGTAACCAGCTTGTCCCAAAGGACGGAAAAATAGTCGTAGGAACGAATCAAAAAACGGTCCCTTTGGGCTGTCTCCACCAGTATTTGGTAAAAAACCTGCAGATCCCTTTTGTTTTCCGATGCTTCTACAGTAACCCCCTTACGTTCAGCCAAACGCAAATTATACCTGGTTTTTTGGTGTAGGTTGTCCATAAGTTGTTCTTCCGGAGGGGTAATATCAAGGCGAAAGACAAAGCGGGGCTGCACCCCTTCAAAACCAACCTCTTTATCAGCCGCCCTGAATCCGGCCTTTCTCAGGTAGGCAACAAAGCTCTTATCTGCTACGGGCACATCGGGGTCAATCTTCAGGAAGACTGCTTGATGGGCTCGGGCCAGCTCTTTAACTTCCCCCAGGAGGAAATCAAACAGCTCCTGGTTATGGATGTCAAGCACGGGACCCCTGGGAGCGTAAAAAATGGATTTTTTCACACCGGGCAGGGGCCGCTTTAATATGGATAGGGCAGCAACAACCGCCCCCTTTTCCTCAACTACCAGCCGAAGTGGTACCCAACCGGTAGCGGCCTTCACCTCTCCCCACTCCCAAGACTGCAGGATGTGTCCCTTGGGGCAAGTCTTGACAAAATTATTGTAAAGTTCTCTGTCAGCTTCATGTAGAAGCCTGGCTGTCCAGCGCATCAGACGCCTCCTAAAGCTACCTATGGTAGGGCAGCATTCTATCTCAACTGCTAATTATTCTTGCTAAATGATTCCTTACGTATACCTTTCCCGTTATCATAGGGCGCCATTTCCTATAATGAGCGAGGCCACTAATTATTCATTGATTTAACGTGGCCTGAAAGCGAATTTCATACTCGGCTTCATTATGATAATGCAATTTTACCCCTTGCCGAGTATATGTCGGAAAGTTTCGCTTATTATACCATAAATCCTTCTGGTGGAGAAAAAAAGCCCCGGAAAACCGGAGCTTTACGGGAGATTTTATGTTATTTGGGCTGGGTTTTTAGCCACAAGGCCTTTCCCACAAAATCCCGGAACAGGGGATGGGGCCGGTTTGGCCTGGATTTAAACTCGGGGTGGAACTGGCAGGCGACAAACCAAGGATGGTCTATCAGCTCAATAATCTCCACCAGGCGGCCATCAGGGGAGGTGCCTGAGAAGACCATGCCGGCGGTCTCCATGGTCTGCCGGAAATCATTGTTAAACTCAAAACGGTGTCGGTGTCTTTCCTGAATAAACCTTTCCCCGTAGGCCTCTTCCGCCCTGCTGCCAGGCAGAAGGGTGCAGGGATAACTACCCAGGCGCATGGTGCCGCCTTTTTCCTCCACGTATTTTTGTTCCGGCAGCAAGTCAATGACGGGGTATAAGGTATCCGGGTCAAATTCAGCGCTGTTAGCCCCGGGCATCTTACAGGCATTGCGGGCGAATTCAACGACCGCCAACTGCATCCCCAGGCATAACCCCAGGAAAGGCAGGCCTTTTTCCCTGGCATATCTTATGGCGGTTATTTTCCCTTCGATCCCCCGGTCGCCAAATCCTCCAGGGACCAAGACGGCATCAACCCCTGCCAGTTTTTCGGCCACATTCTCAGGCGTAACGTCAGCCGAATAAATCCAGCGGATTTCAATTTGGGCCTGATGGTAAATGCCGGCATGGCGCAAGGATTCGGCTACGGAAAGATAGGCGTCAGCCAGTACCACATATTTGCCAACCAAGGCCACACAGACGCTTTGGCGTGGATTTTTACATTTCTCAACCAATTGGGCCCAGTCATTCAAATCCGGCAAGGGGCATTCCAGTTTCAGGCGCTCCACGACAATTTCATCAAGCCCTTCTTTTTCAAGCATTAAAGGAACTTCATAAATCGTTTCCGCATCAAGGGCCTGAATCACTGCTTCCCGATCTATATCACAAAACAAGGCTATTTTTTCTTCCATTTCCCGAGACAAAGGCCGTTCCGTCCGGCAGACGATTACGTCTGGCTGAATACCGATGCTCCGGAGTTCCTTGACACTGTGCTGGGTAGGTTTTGTTTTGGCCTCGCCCGGCGCCTTTAAAAAAGGCACCAAAGTCACATGAATATACATTACATTATCGCGGCCCAGGTCGCCTTTTAACTGGCGGATGGCCTCCAAAAAAGGCAAGGATTCAATATCACCCACCGTACCCCCGATCTCGGTGATTACAATATCGGGATTGCTCTCCTTAACCACCTGGTAAATCCGGTCTTTTATTTCATTGGTAATATGGGGAATGACCTGCACTGTGCCGCCCAGGTAGTCACCCCGGCGTTCCTTGGAGATCACTGACCAGTAGATCTTGCCCGTGGTAACATTAGAGTTCTTAGTCAGGTTAATATCTACAAAACGTTCATAATGCCCCAGGTCTAAGTCGGTTTCAGCTCCGTCTTCAGTAACAAAAACCTCCCCGTGCTGATAAGGGCTCATGGTACCGGGATCAATATTGATATAAGGATCGAATTTCTGGATAGCTACGGTTAAACCGCGGCTTTTCAACAGCCTCCCCAAAGAGGCAGCGGTGATCCCTTTGCCGAGGGAAGAGGTAACCCCGCCTGTCACAAAGATAAATTTAGCCATGATGTTCCTCCTGTCCCTTAACCCTTGCATAACTTTATTTATTCTATCTGCACCGGGTGATTGCTGTCAAGCACCCCAGCAAGAGTCATCTCCCGCACAACGTTATCCGGATTACCACGGAGCCGGTGGCCCAGAAGATAGCCCACAAAAATGCCTCCAATCCCTATCAGGCCAGCAGCGCCGGCAGGAGCGGGAACCGGCAGCTTGAGCAGGGAAAAAAGGAAACCCACCGGCAAACCAGTCATGGTGGAAAGCACGATTTCTTTCAGAAAGAACAACCTCTGAAACGAATAATTTTATATCCTGCCCGGAAACGGGACTACATCCTTTCAGGGGCGGATACTCCAATCAGACCCAAGAGGTTACGCAGGGTAATCCTGACAGCGTCAGCCAGCACGAGCCTGGCCTGGCGCAGGGGCTCCTCCTCCACCAAGACCCGGCAATTGGTGTAGAAGCCATGGAATAAGGTAGCCAGTTCCTGGGCGTACCTGGTCAGCCGGTGGGGCTCCAGGTTTTGGGCCGCTCCTGCCACCACATCGGGAAAATCGGCAATCTTTCTGATTAGCTCCAGTTCTGACGGGTGGGTTAAAACGTCCATTCCCACCCGTTCAGCTTGAGGCATGGGGTATCCCTGCTCTGATGCTTGCCGCAGGATGCTGCAAATCCGGGCATGGGCGTATTGAACATAATACACGGGATTCTCAGCCGTTTGGGATTTGGCCAAATCCAGATCGAATTCCAGGTGGCTGTCGGGACTCCGCATCACGAAGAAGTAGCGGGCTGCATCAACCCCCACCTCATCGATTAACTCCTGCAGGGTAATGTACTGGCCTGTCCGCTTGGACATCCGCAATACCTCGCCTCCCTGCATCAGGCGCACCAACTGCATTAAGACCACATCCAGCTGGTCCGGATTATATCCCAGGGCAGCCATGGCCCCCTTCATCCGGGAAACATGGCCGTGATGGTCAGCTCCCCAGATATTAATGACCCACTGGAAACCCCGCTGAAACTTGTTTCGATGATAGGCAATATCTGCTGCAAAGTAGGTCGGAACACCGTTGGCGCGAATCACCACTTCATCTTTCTCATCCCCAAAAGCGGTGGCTTTAAACCAAAGGGCCCCGTCTTTTTCATAAACATATCCCTTATCGCGCAGTTCCGCAACAACCTCTTTAACTGCTCCTGAATCATGCAAGGTCTGTTCGCTGAACCACACATCATACTGGACGCCGAACCTGTTCAGGGCTTCCCGGATAGCTGACAGTTTTTCCTGCAAGGCATACTTGATCAGGACCGCCTGCCGGGTTCCCGGATCCATTGCCGCATAGGCGTCTCCTACCTCTGCCACTAGAACGCGCATGGTTTCGATGACATCTTCGCCATGGTAACCTTCATCAGGAAAAGGCACCTGCTGGCCTAGAAGCTGCAGGTATCTTGCCTCCAAGGATTTGCCAAAATTGATAATCTGATTCCCGGCATCATTTATGTAAAACTCCCTGGAGACTTCATAGCCTACCGCCTGCAGCAAAGCCGCAATGCTGTCACCTAAAGCGGCGCCCCGGGCATTGCCCATATGAAGCAATCCGGTAGGATTAGCGCTGACGAATTCCACCTGAACCTTGAGGCCAAAGCCTATGTTAGACTTGCCATAAAGAGCATCCTCACTTACCACATGAGACGGAACCTGGTACAGCCACCGGGGATCAAGGGTAAAATTAATAAAACCGGGGCCAGCTACCTCAACCCGGTCAATCCAGGCATCCTTCCTGTTAAAATAATTTACCAGTATCTCTGCTACCTGTCTGGGGGGGCGTTTGGCCTCTTTGGCCAACAGCATGGCCAAGTTGGTTGCAAAATCGCCATGGGTTTTTTCCCGGGGTACTTCTACCACAAAATTAGGCAGTTGTTGTTCATAAAAAAGGTCGCCTGCATCCCGGGCTCTTTCGGCAGCTTGGGTTAAAGCAAAAAATATTTGTTCTTTGATCTTGGCTACTATATGCAAGAAAAATCCTCCTTGAAACAAAGTCTTTCTTTGAAAGACTCCTTAATATGGTTGAGTTTGTTGAAACACATTACGGAAATTATGAATTATCCACATTTTTTGGAACGAGCATAATCTCCTATGTGTTTTCAACTGGGTCTTGGCTTCAGAGGGGGATTGTGACCCCGGCTGAAGCTTAGATTCGACCAGTTCTTGGCTCCGGTTTACCGGAGCTTAGAACTGGTTAATCCCATAGGGGGCCAGTTAATGCAGTGGCGTAGCCGCTCTTATATCCCGCCGCTTTAAAGAAGCGGGGGTATTAGAGCGGGTAGCCATATGTGATAAAAAAGAATCCGCCATGGGGTTAAATGCCCCAAATTGTCCCGGGGCATGCCCAGTATTAGCTTAATCTTCCATTCCGATTATGTCAAGAAAGGCCCCAACCCTAGTGGGGACTTTTGGCTTGCAGCAACAGGCTCAGCAAATCCTTCATCCCATCCACCGGGATTTCCAAAGAACTATATCGGCCGTCAAAGGGTTTTAACTCCAAAGCAGCGCAAATCCGGCTATAGTTATGAGAAACGCTCCCGGCAGATACCTGGAAGTACTCTGCCAAGTACTGCTGGGTGAGCTGGTGGTCAAACAGCTCCAACTTAGCCATGGCATAAATTATGCTTGCTGCCCAAACACCAGGCTTGTTAATCCGGGGATTTTCCTGCTGGGTAAAGTCATACCACATGTGCAGCCCGGAATAAATCTGCTCAGGAGTAAACCGGTGCTTTGCCATTTCAGCATCTAATAATTCCGCCACTCTCCGGTGAGAGGGCTGCAGCCAAGGAAATTGATCAAGGGACGGCAGCCCTTCTGGTCTGGTCATGCCTAACATTTTCTTCAGCCGCTTAACATCGTATTTGGTCTCTGCCTCTTTCCCGGTACCATGGATGGCCATGCGGCGCAGGATCTTTTCCACTCTCTGGCTGCCTTCGGAACTGCGCAAGGCCTCGCGGGGAGACAAGCCGCCCAGGTCTGCCAAGGGTTGATCGATCCATTGGCGGTGGGCTTCGTTGGCCAGCATCTCATTTACAAAACTCTGCAATTCAGGGATCTGGGGAGCATCCTGCAAATTAAAGGTAGAAATAGCTTCCTCACCCTTAGCGGCTTCGGACAACTGTTCAGCCAGAAAATCCACCATTGCCTCCAATTCAAATCCCCATTCCCGCAAATACCGGTTATAGCCGCCAGGGGCCCCTGGCTCCAGCAAGTCAAGGAATTCATGATAATCGCTCCGCACCATCTGCAGTAAGGGATTTTTGAAAAAAGGAGGCAGAATTGTTGCTCCCATAAAAAAGCGATAATAATTTCCTGCCGGCAAAAGGCGGGTAACCAGAAGAGATTTTTTTTCTGCTCTGGATAAAATGCCTGGCTCGGATACCTCGTATTTCCCGCCACGCAAAAGGTCTTTGACGGTCAACCCCCGCCCGGCATCTATATCTACAACTTCATAAAGGGAAATTATGGCCTCGGCCCATCCTTCCAAAAGGCTCACAACTCTGGGATCAAGTGTTCCCCTGTTTTCAGCCAGATAACTGCTTATGAGGCTTTGGTCATATTTTCCCAGGGGGCGGTAATCGAATAAAAACCAGTCAATAAAGCTGTCCCAAAGGTAATCATCAATTTCCGGGTCTTCATCATCAAAAAAATCAACCATCGCCCGCTGCCGGTCTGCTTCCCAGGCAGGAGCTTCGGCATATTCGATTAGCCGCCGCTGCAGTTCCGCCGCCAGCACCTGCCAGCGTTTTGCCTCCAAATCAACCAAGTTGTCAACTCTAGCCCCACAGCAAGTTTTATATTTCTTCCCACTGCCACAAGGGCAAGGGGCTTTGGGCGCGATTTTAGTCATTATCTTCTTCCCCTTTATTAACCAGTTTCCAGCTGTATCTTTTTCCAAGAGATTATTTCGACACGGGATAATGAATCCCTCCCCCTGTTCCTTAGTTTGCACACAGTCAAGCCTTAAAATAACAAAGTCTTCTTTTGGAAGACTCAAATCATGTGGTTGACTTTGTTGAAACGCATTACGGAAATTATGCTTTATCACAGATGGCTACCCGCTCTAATACCCCCGCTTCTTTAAAGCGGCGGGATATAAGAGCGGCTACGCCACTGCATTAACTGGCCCCCTATGGGATTAACCAGTTCTAAGCTCCGGTAAACCGGAGCCAAGAACTGGTCGAATCTAAGCTTCAGCGGGGGACGCAATCCCCCACTGAAGCCAAGACCCAGTTGAATCATACCTTTAAAGGAGCATAATTCCCTATGCGTTATAACAAAGTCTTCTTTTGGAAGACTCAAATCATGTGGTTGACTTTGTTGAAACGCATTACGGAAATTATGCTTTATCACAGATGGCTACCCGCTCTAATACCCCCGCTTCTGTAAAGCGGCGGGATATAAGAGCGGCTACGCCACTGCATTAACTGGCCCCCTATGGGATTAACCAGTTCTAAGCTCCGGTAAACCGGAGCCAAGAACTGGTCGAATCTAAGCTTCAGCGGGGGACGCA
>JBFLXH010000035.1:9496-27047 GCA_040757295.1 Bacillota bacterium
ATCCCCCACTGAAGCCAAGACCCAGTTGAATCATACCTTTAAAGGAGCATAATTCCCTATGCGTTATAACAACAAAGAGTACTCAGAATTCAGGAGTCAGAACTCAGAATTCTTGGAGGGCAAAAACTTTCCTTTCATTCTAGTTTGAAAATAGCCCCCATTTTTGTTTCTTTGATGGTGCCGTCATAGGCGGCATTGGGGTCTGGCTCCTGAGTACGGACTCCTGTCAGACAGGAGAACCGTCCCCCTTGTCTCGTCTCATTTAAAAGACTTCGCCCCGCAGGGCAACGGGGCGAAAGCTGTTTGTTATGGATTTGGCCTTGTTCTGGGCAAGTTCGCAAAATAGATGCCACGGGAGGTTTTGCCGCTTTCCAGCCAGTCAAAAAGGATCTGCTGGGAGTCCCAAGACCAGGTGACACTCATATTGCCCATATCTGCCGTCGTTGTCACCTGCAAGACTTGGTGATTTAGACCCTGGTCAGCCAGGATCACCACATACAACCGGCCTATGGCATCAGTGAAAGCAATCTTTTTGCCGTCCGGCGACCAACTGACCAAGCGCCCTCCGCCTTCACGAGCCACCTGCACCAACCCGGTGCCGTCGGCGTTGACAAGCCACAGTCCCCGCTGGCGGGCGCCGGGCTGGGGTTCCGTAAATCCGATGTTAATGGCAACCCGCTTGCCATCGGGTGACCATGCGGGTACCAGAGAGTCGGCGCCAATGGGCTGGGTCAAAGGGACCTCTTCCCCGTCCTGCCTGGAAACAACATATAGCCGGTCAATCCGCTTACCCTCGCTGTCCCGCTGGGACCGGTAGAAAACCAGTTTTGAACCATCCGGCGACCAGGCCGGATACAGGTCATTCCCCGAGGATTTGGTTAGAACATGAGTATCCCCATTTACATCCATCACCATAATGTCCCCGCTGTCGTGGCGGGTAGTCAGATATGCCAATTCCCCTGCCGCAGACCATACCGGCCAGTAGGCCCAATAATCAGAAGGATTGGCGTCCCGGCGCTGGGCTGCAGTACCGGAAGCATCCCTTGCCGGGTTAAACACCTGCCCTTGCAGGTTGGCAATCTGAACTTGCCAGTAGCCGTCCCTATCTTCTACAAAGGCCAGGCGATCCCGCGCCGGAGACCAGACACCGCCGCCGGCAGTAACAGGGATGTTGATTGGACCAAGCAATTGGCGGTTCTTTCCATCAAGGGTCGCCTTCCAGGCAGTGAACCTGCCATCACCAGCCTGCCGCTGGGACAGGTAATAAATCTCTTTTCCGTCAGCCGACCAAACCGGACGGATATTGGCTTCTTTCTCCTCCACAATCAATGGGGATATCTCCATCCGCCCCACGGCTTCAACAGCGGCTATGGTAATAGGGCCAATAATCCCAGGCAGTTCCAGAGCGGCTTTCGGCTCTTCTGCCGGGTGATTTGCGGCCGGAGGCGAGGAAACCGGCGGCTTCAAGGTTGCACCGGCATCCTTTTGTTGAGGGGAAATTGCAGCTATAACTGTTTCACCGTTTTGCCCCGGCACTCTACCCACGGAAGGAACCCGTTCCCCTGAAGGTTCCCCGGAAAGAGGATCCGGGCTTCCCGGCTTCCCAGGGGCTTCCGTTCCTGGCCCAGCAACGCTAATTGGGGCCTGTTCTTCCAGAGTGTGGCCCTGAGGACCGGTTACTAAAGGGGTATTATCGCCAATCTTATAACTGGGGTCAGGGTTAAAAACAACCTGAAGAGCCCTTTGGCCTACTGGCGCCAAGGCAGATGCGGCTAAAACCAGCATCAGGCAGCAGGCTGCCGCCAGTGACCTGGTACGGAGTGTAATCGATTTAACCAAGTCTTTCATGCCAAGCTCAACCCTGGCAGCAGGAGCAGGAACAACAACCGGCCCTGCCTCTGCCTGAGCAGCCGCCAGCCTGGACATGATGCGCTGGGTAAAATCAACTGGAGGTTCCACCTGGGTGCAGGATATTTCCAAGAGCCGGTTTAAATGCCGGCCCCGGACCATTTCGGCCTGGCATCCACCGCAGCCGGACAGGTGGGAATACAGGCCCTGTTCCTGGGACGCCGCAAGCTGACCGTCCAGATAGGTATATATGTTTTGTCTAACATCTTGACAGTTCACGGCGTGCCCCCCTTTCCATTACAATTGACAGTCTTTTTTGCAAGAGCGCTTTTCCCCGGTAAAGCCGGGTTTCGATAGTTGATACCGGCAGCTCCATCACTTCGGAAATTTGTTGGTATGTTAGGTCTTCCAGGTAACGCAATACCAGCGGCACTCTGTATTTTTCCGGCAGTTCAACAATGGCCCGCTGGACTAGTTGTTGGATTTCCCTGGACTCGTAATAGTCTTCCGGTTGAGATTCCATTTTGGGCACCAGCGGAGTGAATTCGATTACCTTGTCCAGGGGAACTGACTCCTGGGGCTTTTTCCGGAGCAAGCTGTAACAAATATTGCTGGCCACCTTGTACATCCAGGGAAAGAACGGCCTGGTTCCGTCATACCTTTCCAAAACTTGATAGATTTTTAAAAAAACCTCCTGGGAAAGGTCCATGGCCTCTTCCGCATCGTTGGTCAGCCGGTAAGCCAAACTATAGACCTGTTTTTGATACCGGCGCACCAATTCGCTGAAGGACCCCATGTCCCCCTGGAGACACGACTTCACCAGCATTTCATCCGGCAGTCTGTCCACTGTTTTCCCTCATTTCCTTATCTACCCTATAATACGACCTGGGCTCCAAAAAACTTGCACTTTTTTCAAAAAAAATTAGACACTTATAATGAGCAAGGCCACTAATTATTCATTGATTTACCGTGGCCTCAAAGCGAATTTCATACTCGGCTTCATTATGATAATGCAATTTTATCCCTTGCCGAGTATATAAGTGCCTAATAGTTTTCTTTCTTGACAGCAGATTGTCCTGCTGGAGGGTTTTGCTAATGTTCACCATTCAGCCTTTTAACTGGCCTTTTTTCGTCATGCCCAGGATCATCCAGAAGCCCATGCCGATAGCCAGCAAAAAGCCTCCCAATCCGATGATGGAAAGCCCGCGGAACTGGGGACCCGCGCCTGCCTGGAGCACTAACCCTGAACCCAGCAAAAGGGCTCCGGTAATGACACTGATACTAAGCCGCAAAGAGAATATTTCTATACTTTGATTTAGATCCTCAAGGCCCTTGTGGAAAAAAATAGTGGTAAAATTCCCTTCAGCTAACCGGTGAATAAACTTGGCCACATCCCCGGGAATTGCCGCTGCCGTTTGCATTGTGTCGGCGGCCTTTTGATAAATTTTTTCCTGGGCTAGTTGGGGCCGCAGGCAGGATTGGACATATTCGAGGGCTAAAGAGCGCCCTACAGCCAGGACGTCCAACTGGGGATCAAGCCTTCTGGCTAAACCTTCTCCGGCTATGACCGCCTTAGCGACGGCCATAAATCTTCCCGGCACCTTAATCCCATGACGCAAGGCTACCTGGACCATACCGCCGATAAGGTGACCCATATTAATCGAGCCCATCCCCAGCCTGCAGGCCTTATCCATTAGCTCCGACAGGTCTTCAAATAGTTCCTCCTTGCTGAAGTCCCTGGTAATAATTCCTAGTTTCAGGGTAAAGTCCATTACCCCAGCCACGTCTCTGTTAGCCAAAGCCAGAAGGAACTTGGCCACTTGGTAACGGAAAGCAGCATCAGCCCTTGTTACAATGCCGAAATCAATCAAGCCGATGCGCCCGTCCGGCATCAGGAGCACGTTTCCGGGATGGGGATCCCCGTAAATAAGGCCCCCGCAAAAAAAAGGCATCCAAAGAGCATGCATTAGGTTCTGAGCATAATTTCCCATATCGCCGGCACCGGTTTTGACCCAATCGTTTATTTGTAGGCCTCTTACATAATCCATGGTCAGGATCTGGCTGCTGGTATACTGCCAGTACACCCTGGGCACCACCACTCCGGGAAAATCCTTGGACAACTCCCTGAAGGTTTCCATATTGAGCGCCTCTGCCATAAAATCGGTTTCTCGCTGGATCTGCCGGGTAAAGACCCGGATCAGCTCGTCCAAGTCGCAAGTTTGGCCAATTACGGTTGGGTGCAAAAAGCGAGTTAGCCATGGGATTAAATCTAAGTCCCGTTGAATCCAGCTTTTTACCCCTGGGCGCTGCACTTTAACAGCCACCTTTTTTCCGTCAGGCAATATGGCCAAATGAACCTGGGCAATCGAGGCAGCTGCTACCGGGTTGAAATCAAAGTCCAAGAAAAGATGTTGGGGCTCTTGACCCAACTCTCGGCGAAACTGAGCCCTTACTTCCCGGTGGCCAAAACCTGGCACCTGGTCCTGCAAACCTCGCAGCTGGTCAGCCAGCTCTTTGGACGCTAAATCAGGCCTGGAGCTGATCACCTGCCCCAGCTTCACAAAGGTTGGGCCCAGGTCTTCCAACCACCTGCATACCAAGGGAGGCCGACCAAGTTCCAGCTTGGATGGGATAGGCTCTGCCTTAACCAAAGGCTTTAAAGCCGCTCTCCGGCGGCTGATGGCTCCTGTCCCCCGTCCCCATAAATAATAAAGGCCGAAACGGCCGCTGATCATTAATATCTCACCAAAACGGCTTAGCTTGGACATTGTTTTCCGCCAGGCCAGTTTTTCCACCCTCTTACCCCAAATTGCCTACGCCAGCATATACTCTGCAAGGGATAAAATTGCATTATCATAATGAAGCCGAGTATGAAATTCGCTTTGAGGCCACGGTAAATCAATGAATAATTAGTGACCTCGCTCATTATAATTTGGCTGAAAAACTGTTTTTTATACTTTGTCAAGGCCGAGGCTTTTGCTCAACGGCCTGAACATAGAGCATCAGCTTTTCCGAGATCATCAAGGCCTTTACGGTTAAAAGGACACTGGTCTCCCCCACTGTAATGATCCGGCGGTCGAACAGGTGATAGACCAAAAACGGGTCCAGCTCCCGCACTTCCCGACCGATAAAATCCTTTAATATATTATGGACTTTTTCCGCCACTGCCAGCCTAAGGACTTCATCAGGATTATCCACCAATTCTTCCACTTCTTTTACAATAAAAACCCTGGGCCCTTGCTTCTTTAGTTGTTCAAGGCTGGCTTTCTGCTGGTTAACCGTCATGGAAAGCTGCTGGATTTCCAGGTAAGCGGCCTTTAAGCGTTCTTCCAATACCACCACCATTAATGAGCTACCGGTGATTAAACCTAGCACTAAAGCGCTAAAAACAGCCAGAGTAGATGCTGAGAAAATCCGCCTCACCTGCCGCCACCTCTCCCTAAAGCCAGGATCAAAAGGTATCCCAAGTGAGCGCCAGCAAAAGCGCTGAAAATTAAAAGCATCTGCTTTGCCACCAGGCGAAGTTCCCAACGAAAAAAACCCGCTTCCAGGTTTTCCAGGGCCGTAAAAGTGCCTCCCAGAGCAGCAACCATTGCCCACAGCTTTAGGCGAGCAGCCAGGGACGCTGTAGATTTCAGGGGGAATTGGCTGGAAAAGACTGTGACCAGAGAGCCTACCAGAGTCCCTCCCACAATCACCCCCATGGCCACTAAGAAGGTTCCCAGCATGGTTTCCAAAAACCTGGGCACTGGTACCATCCCCTTTCCTGCATAGAACAGCATATGCACCACCTGTAGCAATGAGACCATCCAGGTTATGACTGTACGCTTGCGGAGGTGCAAAAAGAAATTGGCGGCCGGCAAAGCGCCGCCGCCAATCACCAAACAATGTTTTTTCCTTTTTGAGTAAAAAACCTATAATTTTAAACCGGCCTCCTGCGCAGGGTCCTGATAGCCACATCATGCTCTCCCACAATTTCAAATAAGGACTTTTGGTTCTCCTTAATTTCATGAATCTCCGCCTCGATCCTGTCAAGGCGGGCTTCCATGCGGGCCTGGCCTGCAGCCAGATCATCGACCCGGGAGCGCAGTTCCGCCACCTCGGAGCGCAGTTCCGCCACCTCGGAGCGCAGTTCCGCCACCTCGGAGCGCAGTTCCGCCACCTCGGAGCGCAATTCCTCCACCGCGGAATTTGTGTTCCCCACAATACGGATTAGCTCTGTCATCATCTGTTCCATACTTTTTAGCCGCTCTTCCGACACCCAATCCCTCTCCCTTCTCAAGGCCGGGCTGTGGGGGATCTATCGCTGTCTCAACTGGGTCTTGGCCCAGCACTCAATCGTGCAATCGCGTAATACCCTTTTTGGAATCGTGCCTTGACCGGCAGAGCCCATCGCGCTTACTGTAAGTAATTAAGTGCTTAGCTGGTTGCCATCCGCGCTCAACTGGTAGTCGCAAAATCCCCCGATGCCTTAATCTATATTAATACTACCACAAGGCGGGGAAAATTCCTCCCCATGAAATGGCTGCAAAAAAATTTTTGGCAAACCATATCATTCCCGGGGGAGGATACCCAATTGGCGGAAGGTTTCTACCATCATGGCATAGGCCATACTCCTGGTCAAAGGTTCATTATTGGATGGCAACCTGGAGAAGACCTCCTGGCTCAACCACCCCTGACTCTTAAAGTGCTCTTTAAGCTGCCCCGGCGGGATGCTGTTGGGGTCCAAACCTCTAAGGACCATCAGCACCTGCAGGGCCTTGGTTTCGGTCAAGGGAACATCTTTTTTAACCAGTCTATGTAATGCTGTTCTATCAACTCGGCCCGGCGCCCGGCGTTCGGCAACCACCATAGCGATATGGACCATGGCCTCTTCCGGCATTACTTCATCCAGCCGCCAGTTGTTGTCATACCCGCCAATAATTACCCCTACCGGCAGCAAGGCCCTGAGGTAGGGATAGCCCCAGTGATTTTCCCATGGATTTTGGATGGCAAAGGGTCTCAGATAAGCCCCTTGCTTAACCAGCAGTTTCTGCACCTCTTCAACATCCTCCGGGCTGTAGGCCAGTTCCCGGGGGGTCATCCCCTTGGCTAGGCTGTACACACTGGCCACACCTGCTGCCTGACCGGTGGCCATCCCTACCGGAATTACCCGGGCGCTGCCCATGGCCAGGGAAGAGAAGGACGCAGACCGTCCAACCACCAGGAGGTTATCCACCTTGACAGGCACCAAGCAGCGGAAAGGAATGCTGTATTTTTTCGGATTGGCAATTGTAAACCCGGTGTTTTTCGGGCTGGTGGACTGGATATCCACCGGATAAGAGCCATGGGCAATACGGTCTGGGAAGTCCCTGTTCTCAACCACATCCAAAATGGAAAGGGTATACTCACCCTTGATATGGCGGGTTTGCCGGATATACAGTTCAGGCGCCGTCAAGGCCAGGTAGGCATTGCCAAACCCCGGGATATTCTGGCGCAGGAATTCCACAATGCGGGGCAGCTCAGCTTTGGCCAACTCGATGGCCTCCTCCTTGGCTGCTTCATCCAATCCATCTACCCCAAAGATGTGCAAGGCGTTGATTAACACTGTACCGTCATACTGCCGCCCCATATTTAGGCCGCGCATCCGGAGACTGGGGCTGCTCGGTTGATAATTCCTCATTTCCTTGCCGAAACCCCACGCGCTAACCCTGTTGGCCCCAGTCATGGAGTCGTCGTCTTTGGACAAGGTAGCCTGGATCACTGACCAGTCAACCCCGCCGACGCCAAAGACCAGGGTTTGGGCCATGGTCCAGTTGACGCCGATATCCTCGGAGCCAACGGTATAAGGAACGCCCGCACTGGCGGCTACGTCAGCATCCTGGGTAGCGTCGATGACCCTTCCGGCATAATAGAAACGGCGCTCGCCCTCCTGGCTGACTTCAACTCCCAGGATCTTGGTCCCATCAGAACTCATCACAGGAGATTCATATTTTGCATTTAATAAGAGGGTGATGTTTTGTTCCTTTTCCACCAACCGGTGGAATACGTTTTTCGCCTGTTCCACATCAAAGGAATCCCCGCCCACCTCTTTAAAAAACTCGGCAAAGACCCCCTGGGTAAGGAGTTCCCCATTAGGCCCATAATTCATGTCAATGGAGTTCAACATGCCGAAGGTCATTAAACCGCCCAAGCCGAACCGTTTCTCCACCAAGAGCACCCTGCCGCCCAACCGGGCCGCCGCAACTGCCGCCGCTACCCCTTCGGGCTCGCCCCCCACCACGATTACATCAAAGTATTCGCCTGGGGGATTTCCGGCAACAGGAGGAGGTTCCCCAGGCAGGAGGAGATGCTCATTTCTATCTGTAAAACAGCCAGAAACGAGGACTGCCAGGATAATCAATAAAGAAATCAGACCAAAAAGACCCCTTTTTTTCATTTATGGCTTTTCCTCCTGCTAATTAATTAACCTATGGGGATCCAACAGTGTTTAAAATGGACTGGAATAAGGATTCGGGCGTTGCCGTACTTTTTCCGGCATCCAGCCTGCCTGCTGCCAAGGGGGGCGTTTCCGGCGCCACCGGGCGGGGCTTGATGGTGAAAACCAGCTGATACCCCAGGGAAGCTGCTATTTTTATCGCCTCATCGGCGGCCCAGCCATAGGGCAGGGAAAGAAGGGGTCCGGGCGGCCAAGGTTTTGCTCCGCCAGATTATTTTTCCAGGGAAAAACCTGGCGCCGCCCTTTGCGGCAGGCGGGGAGGCATAGCGACGGATAAACAACTGCTGCGACAGAAAGCATCAAATTATTTTATTTTATTCGCTAACCCCGGTCATTCTTCCTGCTGCTCAGCAAGCAATTGTTTCTTCCAGGCAGCGCCCGGTATTTTTGGGCCTGCCCGTTCCTTAATCGGCAATCAAAGAACGGACAAGCTTATTCTTGGAGAGATCCCCTGCTGTCACCCAGGTCATCCAACCTTCCCTGCCAAAAAGGTGTGTGGTGATTTCCTTTTCGCTTTTGCCTCTCTGATATAACTCCCGTGCCAATTCTTGTTTTTCCATCAGGAAGTCTCTTTTTTTGGCCAAGCGTCTTTTTCCCCCAGCAACCACCCCCCGGTGAGCGCAAAAAACCATGTCGAAATCCGCCTGAAGAACGGCAGAAAGGGATGCAATCATCTGGCTCACCCGCTCTTCGCCCCGGAGATAATAAAGCCGTTCGCCCAGGTAAAGGTCTCCGGCAAAAAGCCACCCTTCTTGTTCCTCCAGCAGGACCAGGTGGTCCTGGGAGTGGCCGGGGGTGGGAATTACCCGGAAACAGCGACGGGATGTCAGGATGCTATCCCCTACCGGAGCTGCCTTGCCCGGCTGGCTCTGCCCCCACAGGACTCTCTCGTAAAGAAGCAGGCGGGGTGGGTTTTTCAGCCAGGCCAGAGCTGCCGGATGAGCGAAGGGAACGATACCCCGGCTGTTCAGACAGGGTATGTTTCCCGCATGGTCCTCGTGGTAGTGAGTCACCACAGCCTGCTCTACCTGGGCAGTGTCCAACCAGGCGGCAAACTCCTTGGCACCCCGCGGGTGACCGCAGTCAACCAAAAGCCCGTCGACCAGATAGGCATGACAGAACATCAGGTGGCGGCCCCACCAGGTTGAAGCCAAAGCGATCTGGGTAATTCCGTTTGGGTAGCGGGATATTTTTAACAAGGCAGTATCTCTCCTGAAAAATGTTTGGCGGCAAAACTTATTTAAAAGTGAGCCTGATGAAAAACCAAAGGGATGACAACTGAAGTTCCTTTCGAGTTAAGTCGGCATCCAGCTGGCAACAGGCAAAATTGAAGAGCCTTTTCTGTCCCTGCTTCATGATTAATGAAACTCCACTTTTTGTCCGGGCTTTAGCCCCTCCAACCTGGGATTACGGATAACCCGGTCTCCCGGTTTCAGGCCGTCTTCAATCACTACTTGCTCGTTAGTGGCAAAACCCTTTTTCACCGGCTGGATAGACGCCTTCCCTTCCCTAACCAGCCAGAGAGCTTCCCCACCTTTATAGGGGAAGAGCACGGTTTTTGGCACCACCAACTTGCCCTCTTCCCGGTAAGTGATAAATTCCGCTTCCAGGTTGTAGCCCGGACGGATTTCTTTCAAATCCCCGTTTAGCTTGATTGTAACCTTCACCCTCTGTTCAACCAGCCCTAAGGGAGAAAGTTTTTCCGTCGCGCCGGGGGCCATTTTTATAACTGCTCCCGGGTAAATTTTTTTTCCGCCTGGGTTTTCCTGCAAGAGCTTGACCTCCATGCCCGGTTTAATACTTAAAACATCCTCGGGCAGGAGAAATACCTCTATTTGCATTTCGTCCGGTTTAAACAGGGTTACCAGGGGCATTCCGGGAGCAATTACCGCCCCTTCCTGAACGTGGATTTCCCTGACGATGCCATCCATGGGCGCAAAAGTTTTTCCTTGCGCCTGCCGGTATTCCAAGAGGGCAATCTGGGCTTCCAGGGATTTAATCAGCCCGTAAAAATGCTCTTTTGTCCCGCTTGGCGGGCTTCCCTGTTCTTGCATCAGCTCCAGAGCCTTCTCCTGCTGGGAAACCAAAAATTCCATCTGGCGAACGGTTTTTTCCGCGGCTTCGTAATCCCCCTTGCTGAGGGCCCCACCCTGATATAGGACATTTAACCGTTCAAACTCGGCCCGGGCAGCCGCCAGCTGCACCATCGCCTGTTCAATCGCCAGCCGCTGCTGAGCTAATTGAGCCTCTAAGGGTGGCCGGAAGGCCTGCTTTTGCTGTCCCTCAATACTGCTCAATTGCCCCCGCAGGCTGTCCAGTTGATAGCCGATTTCTCTGGTATCCATCTCCACTAAGAGCTTGCCGCTTTCCACCTGCTCTCCCTCGGCAACTGCCAATTTGGCAACTTTTCCGCCGGCAGCAGAATAAATAACCTGCTCCAGTACAGGCACAACCAGCCCTTCTTCAGTAAAGGTTTTGGCAATTGTTTGGGGTTCTGCAACCACCGTTTCGACCTTTAACGGACGGACTGCGCCAGCAACCGCATAAGCCACCAAACCAAGCAGGAAGATCCCCCAAATGACCCATTTGACAGAGCGTCTCATGAATAGGTTCACCCGCCTTCTATTTCGTGATTAATCTCTTTCCTTCAGGACCTCCACCAAGACCAGCCGGTGGATTTGCCTCGCCAAAGAAATTTGGGCTACCCAGATGGCAAAAGCAGTGCCGATAAGGGCAATGACAAAAGAGAAGGGTTCGAAGAATACAGGAAGGGAATAAAGGTCATTGTCCATGGATTTAGCCATAGCCTCATTCAGCATCACAGTCAGCGGGATCCCCGCGAGCATGGCAAAGAAACTGATAAACCACTGCTCGAAGGTTAGTACTTGCAGCACTTCCCCCGGGCTCATCCCTAAAACCCTGAGGGAAGCCAACTCTCTTTTCCGCTCTGACAGGGCTACAATACTTGAGCTGTAGATAACCGCGAACCCGATAATCAGGGCAAAAAGGGCCAAGATCCAGATCATGAACCCAAAGGATTCCATCAATTCGTAAAATTTATCCAAGAGCTGGCTGCTGTCCTCGACGGAAGCCACCAGGTCCGCATCTCTGTATTTGTCTTTAATAGCAGTTATTGCTCCCGTATCCGCCGCCAACAGCATGGAGGTTGCCAGGTTGGTTTGGACCAGCAAACGGTTCAGAGCCTGCAGGTCCATGTAGGCATTGATGCCAATATACTGAGGGATGATGCCGGATACCGGCAGGGTAAGGGGGTCATCCCGGAATAAACTGCTTTCCAGGATGATTTCTGTTCCTACCCGGGCATCCAGGGATTCGGCCAACCGCCGGGACAGGAGCAGCCCATCAACGGGGGGGGTCAGCTTCTGGCCGCTGTCAGCCAGGATGTTATACAGCTGTGCATCCTGCTGCAAGCCCAATATCATAACATTCTTTTCCAGCCAGTTATTCTTAAGGGTAGCGGGCACTTCCAGCATTGGCTCCACCTTTTTGACCCCTGGCAGCCGGGCGAGTTCCCTTTTCACCCCTTCCAAGGGGACCGGGCTTTTAAAAACCAATTTCACATCATGGGTCTGCACCTTGGTGAACTGGTCAACAATCATGATATCGCTGATCTTTTGAAAGTACCAGGTAGTTGCTATCATGCTGAAGGATAAGGTGATGCCCAAAAAGACAAAGAAGCTGCGCTGTTTGTTACGCATTAAATTCCGGGTAGCCATCTTCCCCTGGACATTGAGGCTCTTCCAGTACCAACGCCATTGCTCCAAAAGTGTTTTTTTGGCCGCAGGAGGCGCCGCGGGGCGCATGGCTTCAGCAGGCTGCAGCCTGAGGGCTTCCCTGCTGCCAAAGTACCCGGCAAAAAGGCTGAACCCGGCAGAGAGCAAAAGGCCTGAAATAAGGTACTTGAGAGACAGCTTGCTTTCCAGGCCGGGCAGGTTAAAAAACATCCGGTACAGTTCCGTTAAAGGAAAAGACAGCCAGATCCCCAAGAGGCCGCCGCAAACTCCGCCTGCTATCCCGATGATTAAAGGGTAGGACAGGTAGTGGCGCATTACCTCGCTACCTGAAAAACCAAAGGCTTTCAGCGTACCGATTTGGCCCCGCTGCTGCTCTACCATCCGTTTTAAAAGGATGTACAGGATTACAGCAGCTATTAGCAAGAATAAAACCGGGAGGCTTTTGGCTGTAGATTCCATTTGCACCAGTTCCTGGGTTAAAATAACATCACTGACATGATCTTTGCCGGGAAAAATGCTGGTGAGCCCGAACTTTTCCAGCCTTGGTTTCAATTGATCCTCAACGGCTTGGTAACTGAACCCGGGCTTCAGGGTAAAGACCAGCTCATTGATTAGAGCCTTTTCGCCAAACAGGTTCTTCATTGTGCTGAAGGGAATATAAGCTACCCCGAAGGTTTCCGGGGCAGGGTACAGGTCCCGGGCATCCCGTAAAGCATATACAAAATCAGGGCTTTGAGCGATCCCTACCACCGTTAACTGGGCCTTTTTTCCGGCGGCAATTACCGTTAGGGTATCACCCAGACGCAGGTTATTGGCGGCAAAAAAGCTGGGGCTCAACCAGACCTCCTTGGCCTTGCCCGAAAAAGGAGAACCTTCCAGCAGTTTTGCCCCGTTTATGGGATGAACCTGGCCAGGGTTTAAGGAAACCAGCCGGAGATAGATATTTTCCTTCCGTCCCGGCATCAGGACCCTAACATCCTCAATCATCCGCCCGTCAATTGCCTCGATCCCCTCAATGCGGGCCAGCCTTCCCAATTCTTGAGCCGGTATTCCCCTGACTTGGGCAAAACCACCGGCAAAACGGAACTCCCGGTAAAACCTCTCCTTGGCTCCCATCAGGTTTTCGTAAACCATTGACGTGGAGGTGAACACCATTAAGCCGATAGTGATTACTGTCAGGCAAGCAAGGTAGGCTGCTTTGTTTTCCTTTAGATCACGCCATATTTTTCGCCGCAGCACTACCAGGACACCTCCTCCGGTTGCAGGGGTTTTTCCACCGTCCGCCAGCGATCCAGCCGGCCATCCTTCATGTAAACAACCCGGTCAGCCATTTCGGCAATCCCGGCGTTGTGGGTAATTACGATCACAGTCTTCCTGTAATCCCGGTTAAACTTTCTTAAGAGCTTCAGCACCTGAATCCCTGTTTGGAAATCCAGGGCCCCGGTGGGTTCATCACACAAGAGGATCTCCGGGTTTTTGGCAACCGCCCTGGCAACGGCAACCCGCTGCTGTTCACCGCCGGACATCTGGGAAGGAAAATGGTCTTTCCGGTCAGCCAAGCCAACTTCAGCCAGGACATCATCCACCGGCAGCGGGTCTAAGGCGATTTCCGCAGCCAGGTGAACATTTTCCCAAGCAGTCAGGTTAGGCATTAAATTATAGAACTGAAAAATAAAGCCGACGGCCTCCCTGCGGTACCGGGTAAGCCCTTTTTCATCCATGGTGTGCAGAGGGCGTCCCTGATAAAAAAGCTCGCCGCTGGACAACCTGTCCATTCCCCCAATCATGTTTAAAAGGGTGCTTTTGCCCGATCCGCTGGGACCAAGCACTACCAGGAACTCGCCGCCGAAGATTTGAATATCCACCTCTTTTAGAGCATGGACCCGGACCTCTCCCATTTGATACCATTTGCTTAAGTTTCGCCCTTCCAGGATAACCTCCATTTGAAACCACCTCCTTTGACCCCTCTTTTCCATGACCATTATAGCAAAACGAAAGAGAAAAATGCCACAAGCCAAAAAAAACCCGCAGTTGCGGGTTATCTATCATTTTACTTTCATGGGGTAGAGTTGGGGCATTTTGCCCTTAATCTTGGGGTTTAACCCCTTTTATTTTAACGGAGATTACCTTGCCGCTCAGGCTTTCGATTAAAGAATCCAAAATATTGAGGCCGGCTGCCAGATCAGGGTGATCTGCCGCCAGGGACTTGCCGAAACCGAGCAGCACCTCATCCGAGCAAACTACCCTTTCCACCTGTTCAACGTCCTTAAACCCCGCCTGTTGGATAGCAGCCATGCAATCACCCTCCAAGATGGCGCCGGAAACACAACTGCAAGGTCTTCGGGGCTATACCCGATAAATTCCGCCTGGCTTTTCCCGGCATGGGAGAAAGGCTGCAACAGCTGTTCTCCGGAGTATCCGTCAACCTCTTTACATAGTACCCCGAGATTTGCTCTTTCAGGTCCTTCTCGCCCAAAGGCCACCCACAGCAATTTTTCATTGTCTAAAGACCCCCTAAATTTTATTTTCCCAGCAACAGGCTTAAGTCCTCGCCATACTTGAACCAGCTGGCCCGGCAGGTGAATTTAATTAAATACATCTCCCTCCGGTACATTTCTTAATTCGTAGGGGTGGCCTATTTTTGCCCCGGCCCTGGCCCCCTGGCCCAGGTCAAACACCGGCAGGGTGTAGCCGATGACCTTGCCGTGATGGTTTTTCAGGGGCGGGCAAGCCCAAAGCCTGAGCCCGTCCAATTCCGCCTGGCTAAAGACCCCCAGCTGGTTAAGGATTTGAACCATTACAGGGTAGGCAGCCCTTTCATTCCCATCCGCTATTTTTACAGCAATACCCAGCTGCTGGTCGAGCACAGCGGCGCAATAGACTCCTTCCCCACCGACTTTGCCAATCACCCGGCCCCCAGATTGCTTAATCAGGTCAGTGCAGAACTCACCGTCACCATTTACCATTCTGGGAAAAGAGGTCATCGCTCTCTTGATTAATCCGAGAGAACCGCTGTGTTTTTGTTGGCCTTTGCCTCCCTGGGCCAACTGGGCAAATAAATAAGCCGCCTGTTGCATGGACAGCTGGAAATTAGGCGCCCCGCAGCCATCGGTGCCGGTGCAAATTTCACTGCTGTCGCAATCCAAGAGATCCCCAATGGTTTTCAGGATTAATTGCTGAACAGGATGCTCAGGGTCCGTGTACCTCTCAACCGGGTAGCCGAAGTAGCGGCACAGTGCCAGCATTCCGGCGTGTTTTCCCGAACAGCAGTTATACAGGGGAGAAGGCCTCTCCCCCCTCTTGATTAATTTCTCATTCATCTGCCGGTTATAGGGGTTAGCCCGCCCGCAGAGCAAAAACTGCTCATCCAGCCCTATTTTTTTCAGTATGGAACTGACCGCCTGCCGGTGGAAATCCTGCCCGCTGTGGGAAGAACAGATTACGGCAAGCTCTCTGGGGCTGATTTCAAATTTCTCCAAGGCACCGGATTCCACCAAGGCCACCGCAATCAGGGGCTTGGCAGAAGAACGGAGAAAGATTTTGGTTTGCAGATCGCCAAGGCTGTATCGAACCTGGCCTTCAGAGGAGGCCACGCAAACATAACCCTGGTGCAAACTTTCTACCTGGTTTGATCTAGTCAGGACAACCAAGGGCTGCATATTCCACCTCACAGTTTATCACAGATGGCTACCCGCTCTAATACCCCCGCTTCTGTAATGCGACGGTATAAGAGCGGCTACGCCACTGCATTAACTGGCTCTAAGCTTCAGCAGGGGAAAATCCCTGCTGAAGCCAAGACCCAGTTGAACACCCACCCCTTATTATTGTCCCAGTTCATGCGGCATTACTCCCTTGTTACAAAGCCGGAGCCAAGTCCTGCAGTCCCCGCTCCAGGCCAACGGACCACAGCAAAAGCTGTTCATCGGCCATGAACCTGGCCGCTACCTGCAGGCCAAGGGGCAGCCCGTTGGAAGCAAATCCAGCGGGCAGGGTAATCGTAGGCAGGCCAGCGTGGGTCCAGGGCAGGTTCATCGCCGGGGAGCCAGTAGCTTCAATGCCTTCCGGCGCCGGCCCAAGAGCAGCCGGGCTTACCCAAAGGTCAATGCCATGGCGGTGCATCAGTTCTTCCAACTCGGACCGCAGTTTTCCCCTCCCGGCCTGAGCCTGTTCCAGTTCATCCATGCCAACTTTCTGCCCCTCCTGGATCAGGTTGGCGGTATGGGGACGGTACAGTTCCCCAAACTGGGCAAACCAATGGGTGTGCACCTGAGCCAGTTCAGCGGAGATCATCTGCCGGTGGCGGCGGGCTATCTCTTCTATGTCTGCCATGACCTGGACCCGGGCCACCCGGTAACCGGCCCTCTCCAGGTTTGCGATTTGTACCCGAAAAGCCGCTAACCCTTCGGGAGAAGCCTGCAAAAGATATGGCCCCTCCGGCACACCCAGGACAGGCCTGGTAGGGGTTCTACCGGCGGGCAGCTGCCAGTCCCGGCAGAGCAGGGAAGCCACCAGAGCCATGCCAGAGGCATCCTGGGTAAAGAGGCCTACATGGTCTACTGACTGGGAAAAAGGGATTACACCGTCGATGGGTATTCTCCCATAACTTGGCTTGAAGCCCACAATCCCGCAAAAGGCAGCAGGGCGTGTAACGGAGCCGACGGTCTGGGTGCCGAAGGCCACAGGACAAAAGCCCGCTGCCACCGCTGCCGCCGAACCGCTGCTAGAGCCTCCGGGGGTATGACTTAGATTATGAGGATTTCTGGTTGGTCCCGGAGCAAAGTAGGCAAATTCAGTGGTGACGGTTTTCCCCAGGATTAAGGCTCCCGCTGCCCGCAGTGCAGTTACTGAGCTGGCTTCCGGCCCGTCAAACAGTTCGGCAGGGAGCCGAGAACCGGCTTTGGTGGGGAACCCGTTGACGCGGAAAATATCTTTCACCCCCACCGGCACCCCAAAAAGAGGCGGTCGCCCGGCGGGTTCAGGATACTCTGCCAAAAGCCTTGCCGCTTCCCGGTGCAGCCGTTCCCGGCGACCAGGTTCAGGCAGCAGAGCCTGTACCTCTTGTTCATTTGCGTCGATCCGGTCGCACAACTGGTCAATGTACTCTGGCAAATTGACTTGCCCCGAACGGAGAGCCTCTACCGCCAGGGCCAGAGGAGCATGGGCTATCATTGTATATTCCTCCCGACACTAGGCTTATTCTTGAATCTAGTTTTTCCTTCGAACCCTACCAGGCGGCCACAGCTCCATCAGCCCTGGGTTCAGTTCCCCCGGCCAGCACCCCGTCACTGCTCCGCCAGAGGGGCAAGTTGGGGACGGTTCTTGCTTGGTCCCCTTGAGCAAGCACGAACCGTCCCCAACTTGCCACCCCACACCCCAAATTAAAACTCACAGGATTTAACTGTCCTTGGAAACGGAATAACGTCCCTAATGTTGCTTACTCCTGTAATATACATGATCGCCCTTTCCAAAC
>JBFLXH010000036.1:0-26647 GCA_040757295.1 Bacillota bacterium
GCTGTCCACCATTTTCAGCGTATGGCCGGGATGTCCCTTTTGCCCGCCGCTTTTCTTGCCGCTTTTGGCGCGCAGGCTCTTGGTTCTCTTGAAGCCGTCGCTGGAAGGAGGCTTGCTAGAGTTCCTGCTGTTCTGGTTTAGTTGGTTTTCCAGTTGTTTGACTCTTGCTTCAAGGATGGTAATCTGCAGGGCCTGCTGCTGGTAAATGCGTTCAAAGTTTGCAATCAGGCCCTCCACCAAGGCGACCACCGCTTTGGGTCCCTCATTGTAAACGGCCAGGATCTCTTCCCGTTTCACCGGAGATCACCCCCAGGCAGGCGTTTTGCCAGGGGATACAGGTAAACGGCCTTGAAGGGAACTTCGAGATTGTGGCAGCGGTCGTTACGGCTGCGGCCCTTAGTCAGGCCGACGTAGCGCCAGTTGGCGGCCTTGTAGCAGGTTCCCAGGAACCTGTCTATCTCCACGAAGGTTTCCAGCAAGAGCAGGCCATGGCCGTACTTCTCCTGCCAGTCTCCCAGGATGCGCCGACAGATTTGCCCCAGGACATGGCTGGCTAGGTGGGGAACCCTCACCCAGGGCAGGATCAAAAACCGGGTGTTGTTGGTGAGATAGGGCAGATGATTGAGGCGGGTCTTTTTGTCCCAGCCAATGAACCGATCACGGGCTTGACAACTCCAAGCGGCGGAGCCGAACAGCAGGCAGGCAAGGGGGCGACTCAGCCGGTCATACACCAGATACTTCATGTTCTCGCCCACCGTGCCATTAAAGCCCAGGTAGTGGTATCGAAACAGCAGGTACTTGAACAGATCCCAGGATGGGTGTTTGGCTTCCACTACTTCTACCCGCAGGGGCAGCAGGTCTTTTAACTCGCCGGTGATACTGACTGTGGAATGAGGTACTTGAACGATTGATGTTCTGTTCCCATCCTGCTTAGCGCCAGCAGATTTACGGGGCAGTACGATCTGCCCTTGCCGCTCTAACTTAAGCAGGAGGTCTCGGCAGGCCATATCTTTCATTTGCCCGACGGGAGAGTACCAGTTCCTTAAGCCGGCAGAGTTCCATTGACAGTCTTCTGCGGCTCCATGAGGGGTTGTCGGCGATTAGCTGTTTAACTGCCTGCACATGATTTTCGGTTATTTGTGTTACCCGGAATTCTGCTTTTGCTTTCATGTTTTCATTCAACATGATTAGCAGTGCAGAGTCCAGCATTATTTTTCAATCCAGTAGGGTGGCTGAGTAGTTACGATTAAATGAGATTGCCTGATGCGTTCATAATATCGGATAGCCTGAGGAGGGGTTGTTCTGTAGTGGATAGTAATAATAAAATAAAACTATCTTGGATAGTGTTGAGGAACACCTCGTGATGTGTCAGGGGTAATAAGTTTGCCTTTAGTATGAGAGGGTAAGGATGGAAAACCAGGAAAAAGTAATTGTTACATCTGGCGGACACAACTGTGGCGGGCGATGCTTGCTCCATGTCCACGTGAGGGGAAATACTGTTGCCAGTATAAAACCGATAAGCGGTGCAATGGGGGAAGAACCCCAGCGGCTGCTGCCTTGCGTTCGCTGCAGCGCATACAAGGAGAGACTTTACCATCCCGACAGGTTAAAATATCCGTTAAAGCGCGTGGGAAAAAGAGGAGAGGGAAAATTTGCCAGGATCTCCTGGGCAGAAGCTACCGATATTATCGCCAGGGAGCTTCGACGCATTACACAATTATACGGTCCTGAATCCAGGTACATAAACTATTCCACGGGAATCTCCGGTAAACTGGCGGAAAGGGAGTTTTTTCGAAGACTTCTATGTATTTATGGAGGCGGCTATCTCAACTACCACAATTCCTATAGTTCTGCCTGCACAAGGGTTGCCACCTCCTATACATATGGCACAGACCAGACCGGCAGCTCCCGGGATAACTGGTTATATTCCAAGCTTATTATCCTCTGGGGCCATAACCCTGCGGAGACCGTCTTCGGTACAAACACCTTCCGCTACCTGAAACAGGCCAAGGCCAAGGGAGCACGTATTATCGTGATTGACCCGCGCTATTCGGATACGGCAAGTGTTTTAGCCGACCAGTGGATACCCATCTTACCCACTACTGATAATGCCCTAATGGATGCCATGACCTATGTGATGATAACTGAAAACCTCTATGACAGAGACTTTGTGGAGAAATTCTGCCTTGGCTTCGATGAAGGACAGATGCCTGAGGGAATACCTGAAGGCAATTCATTGTCAAGTTATATCCTAGGCCAAACTGATGGTGTTCCCAAGACCCCGGAATGGGCAGAAAAAATTACTAGGGTTCCGGCTGACACCATTCGCCAGTTGGCTAGGGATTATGCTGCCAGTAAGCCCGCAGCCCTGATCCAGGGCTGGGGCCCCCAGCGCCACGCCTATGGGGAACAACCGGTCAGAGGCGCTACAGTCCTGGCTGCCATCACCGGCAATGTTGGCATCCTGGGAGGATGGGCCTCCGGAGCGGCCTCCTATGCCCGGGTCCGCCTTGCTTCCATTCCCTACAGAAACCCGGTACGAACCTCTATCCCGGTCTTCATGTGGCCTGATGCCATTTTACGGGGTACCGAAATGGGCACCCAGGAAGGGGTCATGCATGCTGGCAGACTGGCCAGCAACATTAAGTTCCTGGCCAGTCTGGGTGGGAACTGTCTGATCAATCAGCATTCCGACATCAACCTGACCCGCAGGGTCCTGGAAGATGAGACAAAGTGTGAATTTATCCTAGTGGCGGATGAGTTCATGACTTCCAGCGCGCGCTTTGCCGACCTGCTTTTGCCCAGTACCAATTTTCTGGAGCGGATAGATATTGTAGCGCCGTGGGAATATGCTGACTACGTCATTTTTCAAAACAAGGCGGTTGAGGCGGAGTTCGAGCGCCGTACAGGGTATGATTGGATAACAGAAGTGGCTGAAAAACTGGGCGTAAAGGCAGAATTCACTGAAGGCAAAAGTTATGAGGACTGGGGCCGCTTTATCGTGGAGAAAAGCCGGGAGGCCTACAGGGATTTCCCCAGTTTTGAGGAATTTTCCCGTTGTGGGATTTACCGCCCGGACTTTAAGAAACCTTTGATTGCGTTCCAGGAACAAGTAAAAGACCCGGAACATCACCCTTTTCCTACCCCTTCAGGAAAAATCGAAATCTTTTCCCAGGGGCTCTATGAGATGAAAAACCCAAGAGAAATTCCCGCCATTCCAAAATATATTCCCCGTTGGGAAGGACCCTCCGACCCGCTAAAAGACAAGTATCCCCTTCAACTAATCGGCTGGCACAGCAAGAGGAGCACTCATTCCATCTTTGCCAACCTCCCCTGGGCAGAAAAGGTCGTTCCCCTGGAAATGTGGATCAATTCGGAGGACGCAGATGCCAGGGAGATTCAAGACGGAGACCGGGTCCGGGTTTTCAATAGCCGTGGTGAACTGGAGATCAAAGTGAAGGTGACCTCCCGTATCCTTTCGGGCGTTGTAGCCATTCCCCAGGGAGCTTGGTACAGTCCGGATGAAAAAGGAGTTGATAAGGGAGGATGTATCAACGTGCTGACTCGCTACCATCCTACCCCTTTGGCCAAAGGGAATCCTCAACATATCAATCTTGTCGAAGTAGCAAAAATTAGAGATCCTGAATCCGTGAAACAGCTATAACTTCTGATTTTTCACAAACTCAAAAGACATTTTAAGTCCATTTATTTACAAACAAGGCAATATTTTGACATTAAAAATTACATGAGAATGCACCCCCCCCCGGAAAAATACTGGTTCTGCAACTGATTCAGGCAATATTCAAGCCCACCTTTTTAAAAAGGCGGTGCAGTTTGTTAAAAAAAGCATGGGCTCCTTTTAATTTTAAGCGGCAAAAGCACAATAAATCCGTTTAAATGTTGCAAACCAAGGAGAGTATCGCCCAAAGCCCAATTTGTATTTTCGGGCATGGCAAATCAATCTTGATGCTAAGGTAATCAGGTTTTGAATAACGGTACGGATTCGCCTGCGCTGCACTTTTTTCTTTAGGGGGGCATCGGTTTTTTTGATGCTTTCCTGGCCGATCAGGCGCAAAATATTATATGCCATGATGCCTAAATGCAAGACTAGGTTATTCGTGGCAAATTTCCCTGACGGCAGCCGCTCCAAGTCCATATCGGTCTTAATTTCGCTGTGAAACTGCTCGCTTAAGCCATGTTCGTGATATAGCTCAATAATTTTATAGGCTGGGTCCGTTAACGATGTCCAATAGGTTTCTACTTCAATTTCGGGTGTTAATAATATTTGTCCGTTGGCTTTGATGGTTCTTTCAACGACTTTAAATACAATCCGCAGCGGATTATCAAGTCCTTGGCGTGTGATTTCTATGTCGCCGATATAGACGTTTTTGCCTTCCCGTTCCAAGCAGCACATGCCATGCTGTTTGGCTGTCATTAACCAAGCTTCGGGACTTTCTTTGCGCAAGTTGCGCTTGATAATAACATCCGTTTTGGTTTCCGGTTTGACCATGATTTTGATATTGTCAAGGCTGTCATTGCCGGAATCCATCCGTACCAAAAGCGGCCGGTCAGTAATCATGCGGGCATAGCGGATGTTTTTTTCAAGGAATTCAGCGGTGTTTTTTTGGCTGTGGTCATTTCCTTCGTGGAGCTCCGTATTGATGCAGTAACCTTCCTGGCCCAGATAGGCGAAGATGGGAGCATATCCGTCATGGCCTTTATAAGTTCAAGAAACCCCTTCCTTTTTGGTATGGGAATTGTCGAAGGGGGAAACATCGATATCAAGGGGAACCAGTTCCCGGATACTGGGGGTGATTTCAGCATTGGCAATCTTATGCATACGGGCTGATTCTTCCAGAATAACAGAGTTCCACAAAGACCCCGCCATATCCAAACGCTGGCGCAATGTAGGGCTTGACGGGACTTTGCCAATGCCTAATGAAAACTGAAAAAATTCATCTTCCCTGAAAGCTTCAATATGGTCAAAATCACTTTTGCCTTGGCATAGCAGGCCAAGGTATGCAATGGCACAATCGCTATGAGATACTTGTGGATTTTTTGCTTTTGGCAAAGGTATTTTATTAAGACGTTTAATGAGCAAAGTTTGAGGTAAGAGCATTCCGACTAGCGATAATGTCTTATTATCTTTATTATACCCATTTTTTCTCTGTTTTTCTGCCACGGAGATGTTTATGAAATCACGGATTCAGGTCATTTTTATTTCTCCAGTTACTTCCTGATTCACTAAACTGGCGGAATTCTCCTCCAATCCCGCCACATAACTTTATCAAATTCCCATGGGTTACCGCCACTGAATCGGAGCCCTAACAAGTGAAACTACACCTTCCTGACGGATATCAAATCCACACTGGTAGCGAAATCTGAGGTCTGTCGCCAACCTTTTGTGCAGTGCAGTAAAAGTGGTTATCCCTTCAAGTGGCGCTGCCAGTAGCGCCCGAATAATTGCTGCTCGATTGTACCCGTAAGCGCCTAGGGGTGATGTCGATCTCAACTGTTTAGCGTAGGGTTCTAAATCCAGAGCACTAAAGAAAATTGGCAGCCGATTTTTAAACTCAATTTTTTGTAATTCCTCAAGGGAAAACAGGGTTTCTTGGAGAATATACAAGTGACTTCACTCCTTTTTGGTCTTTCTGGTTTAGTCACTTGTAAAGATTCTCCAATTTGGGGTGAAGTCCTTTCTTTTGTTCCTCAAAAGCTTACAACACAAGAGCTCAAAATTATGCAAAAGGCTCATCCTAAAAACCTTCACGATCTAGCTTAATAGTGATCCGCTATGCGGAGAATTGCAGGCCGAGAATGGCTTGCGAAGGAAAATAAAAGGTTTATGTAGAATGAACATCCAAATGGTGCTTAACGGAGAAGGCAAATTAAAAAAGGGGAGAGGGTAATGTACAAGATTGCCGTTATCTACTCTGCCTATCCTGAAATGACTGAAGCTGCCAAAGAACTGATCCGCAGAAAAGGATATCATATTGAAGTAGAAATCTGTGTTTTCGATAAAGCCATCCGAATGGCCAAGAAATTCGAGGCAGAAGGGTTTGACCTAATTATCAGCCGGGGGGTTACCGGCGCCTTAATTCAGAGGGCTGTCAACATCCCTGTGATTTTGGTTGAAATCACAAATTTTGATATCCTGCAAACACTGTATAAGGCAAAAAAAATTGGGGAAAGAATGGCATACTTTGAGTATGTGCATGGAAACAGTTACCACGACTTTGAAAGTATGGCCAAAATACTACAGATAAATGAAGAAGATTTAAGCATCTATTATTATCAGAGTGAAGAGGATTTGAGAGAAAAAATTGCATCGGCCTTTGCCAGTAATGTGAATGTAGTGGTAGCTACCGGTGCTTTTGTGCTGGAGATGGCTAAACTCCATGGTATGAAGTCAATCATGGTTCATTCTACCAAAGAGGCGATCTACAACGCCTTTAAACAGGCAGAAGACATTTTGAACATCAGGAATAAGGATCGCAGACTGCTAAAATACATCAATACATTGCTCGACAGTTTTGAAACCGAAGGCTATATTGTGTTTAGCAGATCCGAAGAAGCCGTGTATGCCAACAACACAGCGTGCAAGTTGCTGGGAACTGAACGCAAATCTATTGTTGGCAAAAAGATCCATGATATTTTGCCTGGTGGTGTCAAAACACAGGAAGATTTATCTGCCGGATCAATTGTTAAGTTTAAACTTGGCAACCAGCAGGAAATCGCGATCAGCAAGATAGACATGTACAGTGGTGAAAAGGCAATGGGCTTTGCCCTTAAGATTGGGTATCCCCAAGAACAACTCAAAATTGAGATCGGGCAGCGTAAAGAACTGAGGAGCCGGGGATTAGTTGCGAAGCATACCTTTAATGATATTGTGGGCAGATCCGAGGCGATTTGCAGCGCCATTCGCAAAGCCAAGAGCTTCGGCAAAACCGATTCCACAATACTGATCACCGGTGAAAGCGGAACCGGCAAAGAGGTTTTTGCCAACAGTATTCATAATATAAGTCCAAGATGCTTGGGACCATTTGTCGCAGTTAACTGTGCAACTTTGCCGCAAAGCCTCTTGGAAAGCGAATTGTTTGGTTATGAGGAAGGGGCTTTCACGGGAGCAAAAAAGGGTGGACAGGCCGGTCTTTTTGAACTGGCTCATGCGGGAACTATTTTTCTTGATGAGGTGTCAGAGATATCATTAGGAACTCAAGCTCAATTATTGCGGGTTTTGCAGGAAAAGGCGATTAGACGGGTTGGTGGAGATAAGATAATTTCCGTTGATGTCCGGGTTATAGCTGCAACAAATTCTGACTTAATGCAAAGAGTTCGGGCAGGGCAGTTTAGGGCTGACCTGTACTACAGGTTGAACGTTCTAAAATTAAACATTCCCCCATTGCGCGAGCGAAAAGAAGACTTCCAGCTACTCATTGAGTATTTTTTGAGCCGGCACAAAAAGAGCGGTCAAGATATCAAGATCCCGGAAATGTTTATTTCGCGACTACAAAAGCATAGCTGGCCGGGAAATGTGCGAGAGCTAGAAAATTTTGTCCAGAAGTTTGCCATTCTATCAGAGGATGATAAGGATGTTTTTGGTCTGCTAGAAGACCTTTACATGGAATTTTCCCACCTTGAACAGGAGATGCAAGTGCAGGGGCATTATGCAGATACGATTACGGTGGAAATAGGGACCCTTAAATCCATGGAACTCCAATTAATAGAGCAATTAATTCGCAGATCAGATGATGATAAAACGTCATTGGCAAGAAAGCTGGGCATCAGTCGATCTAATCTATGGAGTAAACTGAAAGAAATTGATAAGGGAACCAGTACTTCTAAGTGTTGAGGTGTTGGTTGGGAAAAACGGGCAGTCGATAGGGACTGCTTTTTTTTTGGATTGAAGTAGTTGGCATAACATTTGCTTATTAAACGGCCTGCAGCCTATTTTTAGGACAACGAGGTGAGGAATACCTATGTTAAGGTTAGTCACTCCATTAAGCCAGGATCAGATCAACAATTTAAAGGTCCTTGACAACATCACTATTTCCGGACGGATCTTGACCGGCCGTGATGTGGTCTTGCCCAAGTTAGTCCGGATAATTGAGAACAATGGGTTCAAGGACCTGAAACTGAGCCTGGAAGGTTCGGTTATTTTCCATACAGCAGTGAGCCCCGCGGGAATCGGCCCTACATCAAGCAACAAAGTGGATATTGAATCATCAATTCCAGCCTTATCGAAAGCAGGTGTAAAAATTCATCTCGGTAAAGGGAGCTTGAGTCGGGCTACTGTTCAGGCTCTAAAAGAGCACGGATCCCTTTTCGCCATTACCCCTCCGGTATCGGCCCTTTTTGGCGCGAAGGTAAGGAAACAACGGGCCATTGCTTTCCTAGAGGAGGGAATGGAAGCCCTGCATGAACTTGAAGTCGTAGATTTTCCTGCCATTATAGCTATAGCTCACGGGCAATCAATCTTTGACCAGGGTGGTGATAGACATGAATATCTCATATAAAGGAGTTATTGAAGAAGTGGCTGAGACCCTGGTCAGTGCCAGTACAACATTTCGTCCGGATCAAATTCAGGCATACCGAAATGCCATTGACAGGGAAGAAAACCTTAACGCCAAATGGGTTTTGGAAACCATCCTTGAAAACGCTGAGGTCGCAGCAAAAAAGAGACTGCCTCTTTGTGACGACACAGGAATTCCCCATGTCTTTCTTGATGTTGGCAATAACGCTGGATTGCCACCCGGGTTTTTTAAAGCAGTAGAGAATGGAGTGGCCACCGGGTTGCGCAGGCTTCCAGGCAGGCCAATGGCGGTTTTGGGTGATGAAGCTGATCGCATTTCCCAATCAGCCGGTCTTTCTCAGGATCCGGCGGATGTGTCTCTTGCGCCAATTCAGATCAGGAGCGTTCCCGGTTCCTTGGTTCAGTTAACGGTCCTTATGCTAGGCGGCGGGCCGGAAATAAGGGGCAAGACTCAAAGGATCTTTCATAAGCACTCCATTGATGTGGCGATTGAGGAGATGGTTCAGTGGGCAAACGAAGGTGCTAGTTTATTGGGTTGTCTTCCTTGTGTTCTTGCCTTTGGTGTAGGACGAACTAATATTGAGGCAGCTTCTCTGGCCCTTGAGGCCATGAAGGACGGAAATTTTTTGCTGCAAAACCCTCTTGAAAAGCGGATTACAGAGGCTGTAAACAAGGCAAAGATCGGTCCATTAGGATTGGGGGGAAATAACACAGTATTAGCCACTTTTCTAAAGGTTGGTCCTCAACGTGCCAGCGGGGTAAGGGTAGTGTCTTTGCGGGTGGGATGTTGCTTTGATCCCCGGCGGGCAACCCTAACGTTCTGAAATAAAACATAATTGTTTAAATTTCGTACAGGCCTTTTCTAACAGGGCAGATTGGTGGCAAAAGGAGCACGGAAAATTTTATGGCATAGATTTTGCTTCTCAACGGTTTAAGAAGGTAGGGTTGGCCATTTTCAAGGGGGCATGGTAATGACGAAGTTATTTGAATACCAGAGTAAAGCACTTTTTGAGCGCGAGGGGATTAGAGTATGCCGAGGTCGTGTGGCGGCCAGCGGGCTGGAAGCAGGTCTCATTGCCAGGGAGTTGGGCGTTCCTGTGGTAGTAAAGGCTCAAGTGTTAGTAACGGGAAGAGCCCAGTATGGCGCAATAAAATTTGCTGATACTCCTGAGGAAGCAGAAAATCTTGCCGCAGAAATGCTTAGTTTATCCATAAAAGGGTTTCCTGTTACTCAAGTTTTGGTTGAGGAGCGGAAAGCAATAATAAAGGAGTATTACGCCAGCATAATTGTCAACGATGCTCATAAGAGCCCGGTACTTGTCTTCAGCTCCATGGGTGGGAGTGGCATTGAGGATTTGGCCAGAAAGCATCCGGATAAAGTTGTTACTCATCCTATTAATGTGCGGGAAGGTCTCCATGAATATGTTGCACGCAATATGTTGATCCGCCTGGGTATCACAGGAGGAGAGTTGCCTGGCTTGGCAGACCTCTTGGTGAGGCTTTACTCGACAGCGAGGAAGTACGAGGCCCGCTCAGCAGAGATTAACCCCATCGCCTTGGGCCAAGATGGAAAGTTTTACGCTTTGGATGGACGGGTAACCATTGATGACAACGCAGTTTATCGCCATCCTGAGTTGGGTATAGAGGTGGCCAGGGAATTCGACCATCCTCCGACAGCCCTTGACCGGATTGCCTACATGGTTGAAGCCAATGATTACCGCGGTACTTTTTACTTCATGCAGCTTGAGATGGATACCAAAAGCGGCGGGTATATTGGCTTTCACGGAGGAGGCGGAGGCGGATCGATGATGGCCATGGATGCCTTGCAGAGAGCCGGCTTTAAAATCCCCAATTTTTGTGACACCAGCGGCAATCCCCCTGCCTCCAAGATTTACCGGGCAGCCAAAATCATTTTGTCTCAGGAAAACTTGGAGGGTTATTTCTATTCGGGCTCCGGCGTAGCCAGCCAGGAGCAGTTCCACACCGCCAGAGGCCTGGTGAAGGCCTTCAAGGAACTGGGTCTGTCCATACCGGCAGTGATCCGGGTGGGCGGCAATGGTGAAGAACTGGCGATTAAGATCCTTACTGAGTATACGCGGGACCTGCCAGCGCCAATTGAGGCCTACGGCCGGGATACCAGCGTCGACTACTGCGTGGAAAGGTTAAAGATACTGATTGCGGCCCAAAAGGCAAGAAACCAGGGAGGGGTTGGTGGTCGACTTGTATAGCTTCCGAACTATTACGGGAGAGGTAATTATTGATGATCAAAAATGCATTGGTTGTAAAGATAAACCCTGCATTGCAGCCTGCCAGCCCCGCCTCCTGAAGTTGGAAAATGAAAAGCCTGTACTGGCTATCGATCGGGAAGCCGCAGCAAAAGGAAAGTGCATCGAATGCCTGGCCTGTGAATTGGATTGCGGTTATTTGGGATCAGGTGGGTTAACCATTAATCTTCCGCTACCACAACTGACTTCTTAGGAGGACCGGATATGCCCATTCTTATTAATGAAACAATGAGGGTGATCATCCAGGGGATTACCGGCCGGGAAGGTTCCACCCGCGCCAAACTAATGGCGGATTACGGAACCAACATTGTAGCCGGGGTAACCCCTGGCCGCAAAGGCGAAGAGGTGCATGGCATTCCTGTGTTTGATTCGGTGCAGGAGGCCGTTGAACAGCGCGGATCAATTGATGTTACCGTAATTTTTGTGCCGGCGCCGTTAGTTAAGAATGCTGCGATGGAGGCTTTTGAGGCAGGTGTCAAACTCGCAGTGCTGGTACCTGACCGGGTACCTCTATACGATGCGATGGAGATTGCCGCTTTTGCCAAGGTAAAAGGCGCCAGGTTTATTGGTCCGAATACCTTAGGGTTGATCAGCCCTGACCGGGGCGTTTTAGGTATGATTGGCGGGCGGGCTCAGGCTGCCAAAGAGTGGTTTAGACCAGGAAATATTGGGGTCATTTCTAGAAGCGGTGGGATGGCCTCGGCGATTTCTTACTACCTTTGCCGGGCTGGGCTTGGTCTCAGTACCATTGTTCACGTTGGCGGTGATGCGGTGATCGGTATGCGGGAAGCAGACGTGCTGCAAGAGTTTCAGGGCGACCCTGAAACCAAGGCAGTTGTGCTTTTTGGAGAGATTGGCACCAGCCAGGAAGAAGAGGTTGCGGAATTGATCAGGGCGGGAAGATATACTAAGCCCCTGATTGCTTATATTGGTGGCCGCGCTGCCAAATCGGGGACCCGCTTTTCTCACGCTGGGGCCATTATTGAAGGAGGCTTTGGGACTTATGCCGGTAAGGTGGAGGCCCTTAAGCATGCCGGTGCCCATTTAGTTGAAGCTTTTGGAGACATTCCTGGGGTAACCGGAGAGGTCATTCGGACCTTATAGAAAAAAGGGCAGCCTTAAACTTTGTTTCTACATTTAGAAAAGAGAAGTGGGGTGTGACTATTGGGGGAGAAGGCCTGGACCACTTCCATCACAAAAGTGGAACCAAATAAACTCTCGGTCCGGGGCTACCGTCTGGACGAGCTGATGGGGCGACTTTCTTTCGCTGAAACCATCTATTTAATTCTGATTGGGGACCTGCCGGAACCGGCAGTAGCAAAGGTAATAGATGCTTTACTGGTCTCTTCTATTGATCATGGGGCTACTCCGCCTTCTGCTCTGGCAGCCCGCACGGCAGCTTCTACCGGGGCCTCTTTAAGCGCTGCCCTGGCTGCTGGAGTGTTGTCAATTAACAAGTTTCATGGAGGCGCTATCGAAGGATGTATGAAATTTTTGCATGCAGCAGTTGACAAAAAACATTCCAGCGGCAAGGCTGCCGGGGAAATAGCACTTGAGTTGGTCAGATCAGCTCGGCAGGCAGGGGAGCGGCTGCCGGGGTATGGGCACCGGATCCATACCAACGATCCCCGTACTGGCAAGCTGATTAGTTTAGCACAAGAGGCGGGTATTGCTGCCGAATACGTGGACATGGCTCAAGCCGTACAGGCGTCTATTCGCCAGGAAACCGGCAAGGAACTCCCGCTTAATATAGATGGTGCCATTGCTGCTTTGCTTTGCGAGTTAAAATTTCCTGCGGAGCTGGCTAATGGACTGTTTTTAATTGCCAGGATGCCCGGCCTGATAGCGCATGTTTACGAGGAAATGACCACCCAGCTGCCAATGCGGCGGATCAGTCCTACGGCTCACGAGTACGTTGGGCCTGTCAACCGAGAACTGGCAAGGAAACCCGGCGGGTCATAGGCAGAAGGCCGCCAAAACGGCACTTTTTATGGTTTTACTTATATATTTCAGGGAGGGGCTAGAGGATGTTATTGCTGAAAAACGGTACGGTGGTGACCGGAGATGGAAAGACAGTCAAGAAAAACGCCTCGGTGCTGGTCAAGAAAGACCTAATCCTCGATGTGCTGGAGTATGTTGATCCGTCCATTGAAACCTATGCCACCCAGGTTTTCGATTGTACTGGAAAGGCCATACTGCCTGGAATGATTAACCACCACCAGCATGGGGTGACCTTTGGCCCCATGTTTGCCAGCGGTGCCAAATCTCCGGGCCGGGAGCGAATCATTGAGCTGCTGGACAGGAACCTCCTGCAGGGTCATACCACGGTAATGAATGTTGATGGCTTTGTAACTATGGATGAGGTCAAGGAAACTCAGAAGGCTCATCCCATCCGCATCAAGACCGCCACTACCCATATACCGGTTAACCTGGAGGCCGGATTGCGGTGTGACGGTTCGGGCCTGGAGGAAAAGCATCGGACCATGACTGCGGAAAAAATGCTGGAAGAGGGAGCTGTCTGTATTGGTGAGATAGGCGGGGGACATACCCTGGGGGGTGGCGGGCAGGATTACCTCTACATCCCGCGGGCAGTAAAAAATGCCACCGGCAGGGATATCGATTACCTGCAGGCACGGGCGATGAAGCTCTCCGTTCTTGGCCGTTATATTGAGGGGTCATATTACGACCGGGACCGGGTAGCCCAAGCGCTGAAGGAACATAATCTTGACAGTTTCCTAACTCCGGAACAGACAAGAGATATTGTATTTGACACGACACTGGCTTCAGTGAAGCTTGCCCTGGACGGATACATTGAGGCAGCTCAAGAGGCCAAAAAGTTCAACGTGCCTCTTTTGGCGCACAATGCCCCGACCTCGATGAAAGTTTTCCATGAGATTGCCAAACTTGGCTTGGAAAGGCTGATCGCAGCTCATTCTAATTACCTGTTCACCTTGGAAGAAGCAGTGGAAAATACCAAGAAGCTTCGCAATTATCCGGGGGTGATTATTGACGCTGCCGTACATGATCCCTTTGGGGCCAAGCGGTTGGTGTCAGTTCCGGATAATCTTTTTGCCTTCTTCCAGCAAGGGTTGGTAGACATAATTTCGACCGACTTTGCTGCGGGAACCTTTGATTCCATGCTGGAGGCCATGCAGCATGGCGTGGAGCGAAACCTAATCAGCCTGCCGAAAGCTGTAGCCTTGGGGACAAAAAATGTTGCCGATGCCTTACCGGGTATTGCTCCTAATCTTGGGTTGCTGCAAAAAGGTTTTACCGCTGATATTGTGGTTACTGCTTACCCGGAAATCTCAAGGGTGGTTTATATCTTTATCGGTGGCCAATTGGTAGCCAGAGAAGGCAAGCGCTTGGTCTAAACATTGAATAGAGGAACTGAAAATGAAATTGGGGTGGATGCATGATTAAAGTGAAGAAGGTTCTCTATGCTGCCGGCTTAACCGGGTTTTATATGGATGACAAAGAGGCTATCCGGGAAGGGGCCAAACAGGATGGTTTCATTTACCGCGGGCAACCGGTAACCCCTGGCTTTGATACTATCCGGCAAACAGGGGAGGCCGTTTCGGTAATATTCCTGTTGGAAAATGGCGATATAGCCTACGGGGACTGCGCGGTTGCCCAGTATGCTGCCAGTGGAGGCCGGGAAACGCCTATGCGGGGCAAGGACCTGATCAAGATTGTTGAAGAGGAAGTAGTGCCCAGATTTGAGGGTAAGAACTTAACCAGTTTTCGGAAAGACGCCACAGAGTTTGACCGTCTGGAGGTCGGCGGGGAGCGGCTGCCTGCAGCCATCCGGTATGGTGTCACCCAAGCAATCCTGGAGGCAGTGGCCAAGGCCCGGCGCCTAACAATGACTGAGGTGGTAGCAGAGGAATATGGTCTGGAACTGGTGCTTAAGCCTGTCAAGATAAATGCTCAATCGGGGGATGAGCGTTACACCAATGTCGACAAGATGATCTTGAAACAAGTCGGGATGATGCCCCATGGCCTAATCAACAATGTGGAGGAAAAGCTGGGCAAAAACGGCGAGATATTCTTGGATTGGATCACGTGGGTGAAAAACCGGATCCTTGATGTCGGAGCTCCTGGCTACCGTCCCACCTTAAGGTATGACGTCTATGGCTGCATAGGTAAGGCCTTCAACAATGACTTGGACAAAGTGGTTGATTATTTAATCAAGGTCGAGCGAATTTGTCATCCCTTTGATGTCTTTATTGAGATGCCTATCGATTTAAAGAGCAACGAGGCTCAATTGCAAGGGATGAAATACCTGCGGAAGCGGCTGGACGAAGCAGGTTCTCAATTAAAACTGATCATTGATGAGTATGCCAATACTCTGGAGGAGATTAAAGAATGGGTTGATGCCAGAGGTGCAGATATGGTGCAGGTTAAGACTATTGACCTCGGTGGGATCAACAACGTGGTCGAGGCTGTCATCTACTGTAAAGAGCACGACGTTCTGGCTTATCAGGGCGGAACCTGCAATGAGACTGATAAGTCGGCACAGGTTTGCGTTAACCTGGCTATTGCAACTCAGCCCTTCGCCATGGCGGGAAAACCGGGGATGGGAGTGGACGAGGGGGTCATGATTGTACATAACGAGCAGGAGCGGATTCTCTCGATCCTAAGGGCCAAAAAGGCTGGGCTTGTCTGAAGATATTTGTTAATCGAAGGGAGGAAATGGTTTGGAAAAAGTGGGTCTCTTTACGCCGATCATAATTAACAAGCTAGAGCTGAAAAACCGCATTATGATGTCCCCAGCCTTTTCCAACTCAGCAGCCCCCGGAGGGTTTGTGACAGATTGGACTCTCCGGCATTATCAAAAGAGGGCGGCCGCGGGCGTTGGCCTGGTGATGGTTGAGCATACCAGTGTAAACGGTTATTACATCCACGGAGGGAACCGCCTGCAGGTATCAACCGATAAACACATCCCGGGTTTAGCCAGTCTGGCCAGAACAATTCAACATGCAGGAGCGAAGGCTGGATTGCAGATTGCCCATTCCATCCATGGTGTGGGGCTAAAGCCTGATGACCTGCCTAAACGGGTAATTCTGGAAATGATCCAAGAGTTTATCCAAGGCGCCCGGCGCGCCTTTGAGGCCGGTTTCGACGTTGTAGAGTTGCACTTTGCCCATACCTATACCATGGCAGATCTGCTATCCCGGCGCACCAACAGGCGCCTGGATGAATATGGCGGGGACATTTATGGCCGGATGCGGGCTCATAAGGAGGTAATCTTGGGCATCAGGGAGCTTTTAGGATCGGATGTGCCGCTATTTGCCTGCTTCAGCGCCGATGAGTTTATTATCGGCGGCAATACCCTCAAACAAACCCGTATTGTTGCTCAGGAGTTGGAGAAGTGCGGCATTGACTGTCTGGATGTTACTGCCGGGGTTCGCTTTGATGATGGCGGCCTCAAGGGTTACAGCGATTTGCGGGGTAAACCTACGGTTGAGTATCCCGATGGCCCGAATGTGTATCTAGCTGAGGACATCAAGAAATATGTCAGTGTTCCGGTAATCACCCGCGGAAAGCTAGGCAACCCGGATTTTGCTGCCAGTGTAGTGGAGCAGGGTAGAGCCGACATGATCGCTATGATTAGACCAATGTTGGCAGACGATAAATGGGTGAAAAAGGTTAAGGCAGGCCGCCCGGAATTAATCAAAACCTGTGTAGCGTGCAATAACTGCTTATACAAGCGCCGTCACCCGGATGACCCTATCAAGTGCATGGAACGGGAGTGTGCCAAGTGTCTAACCTGTCTGCGCTCTTGCCCGTATCATCTGCCATTTATCAATGACCAGGGGATTTTGGAGTTTGGCAACGATTGGTGTGATGAGTGTGGCATGTGTTCAGGGCTTTGTCCTGCTCAGGTGGTGCGTTTCCAAACAAATCCGCAGTATGACTGGGTGCTTGACCAGGTAGCCCCGGCGGTCAGGAAGTTAAAGTCTAAAGAACTGCGAGCGGTGATCATCAACTGTGCTTCCGGTCCCTTCCGTTGTGATGATAAATTTATGGCCGAAGGTTTGGCCCACAATGTAGCCCTGATCAGGGTGCCTTGCCCCGGAAAGATAGAAACCGTGCAAATGCTCCGCATTCTGGAATTAGGGGTGGATGGGATTCTCATGGCTAGGTGCACAATTGCTGAAAATCCCGAATGCAAATACAGGCATCATCAGCCGTGGGCTTCCCGCAGGGTGCGTCGGGCCAACGAAATCCTCAATGAGGCCCAGCTTAACCATAAATCAGTAATAGAGATTGAATTGACCGGCCTCCAAGCGCTCGACCTGTCAGGATTGACCCGGGAATTTGTCCACAGACTGCAAGTCAACAAGGGGGAAGGTGGAACTTATGATTACAGGTAACAGAAAGCCATTAACACAGATTTTCGAGATGATAAAGTTTTACGAACGCATTTTAATTGTCGGGTGTGGGACTTGCGTTACTGTTTGCATGTCCGGCGGCCTGAAGGAAGCTGAAGAAACAGCGGCAGCAATCAGGCTGCAGCGGCAACAAGAAGGACGGCCGGTTCGAGTCGCTGCCCGGGTAGTGGAGCGCCAGTGCGAGCCCGAGTTCCTGGAGTCTTTGGATGCGGAGCTAGAAAACTATGAAGTGGTCTTGTCTCTTGCCTGCGGTATTGGTGTCCAGTGCTATAACCTTTGGCGGCCGAACAAATTGACTCTCCCTGGTTTGGATACCGTTGGCGCGGGCTATCCGGTGAAACAGGGTCTTTGGTACGAAGCGTGCCTGTCTTGCGGGGACTGTATGTTGGCTCATACCGGGGGTATCTGCCCTATCGCCCGGTGTGCCAAGAGTCTGCAAAACGGTCCCTGCGGTGGTTCGGTGAAAGGCAAGTGTGAAGTGACCAAGGTCACGACTGTGCCTGAAGGTCACGACTGTGCCTGGCAGTTGATCTACGATCGATTAACGGCTCTGGGAAAATTAGAGCTTCTTGATGAGGTTCGCCCGCCAAAGAATTGGTCCAAGGCTCATCACGGCGGGCCGAGAAAACTGGAAAGGGAGGACATGCAAATTGGCTAAGCAAAGTAATCTCCAAAAAGTGCTTCAGCAAGGGTATTTTGCTGTCACCGCGGAAGTAGGACCCCCCAGGTGCGCCGATTTTGCCCCTCTTAAAGAGAAGGCCGAAATGTTACGCGATTATGTAGATGCGATCAATATTACGGATAACCAGACAGCTATTGTCCGCCTTTCCAGCCAGTCCTGCTGCGGTGAGCTAGTTCGGATGGGTATTGATCCTGTATTCCAGATGACCTGCCGGGATCGCAACAGGATTGCCCTCCAAAGCGATATCCTTGGGGCTGCCGCCCAGGGAGCAATCAACATGCTTTGCCTTTCCGGCGATCACCAGACCTTTGGCAGTGAACCAAACTCCAAAAATGTATTTGATATGGATTCTATCCAATTAATTGATGTGTTGGCCGGGATGACGCGGGGAGTATTTGCGGGGGGCGACCGGATGGAAGCCCCGCTGGCGGCCTTTATCGGCGCTGCAGTCAACCCGTTTGCCGACCCGCTGGAGTTAAGAGTAAGCAGGTTGCGCAAAAAGGTCAAAGTGGGAGCCCAGTTCGTGCAAACCCAATGCGTTTACGACCTGGATCGCTTTGCCAGGTTTATGGAAATGGTCAGGAAGGAAGGCCTGGACGGGAAAGTCCATATCCTTGCCGGTATCACACCTCTTAAATCGGCAAAAGCAGCAAGGTATATGCGGGACAAAGTAGCAGGTATCACGGTGCCTGAGGATCTCATCAAGCGGATGGAAGCGGCCGCGGATCCCAAGGAAGAAGGGATCAGGATCTGTTTGGAGACAATCCGGCAGTTGCAGGAGATTAAAGGCGTTGCTGGCATTCATCTGATGGCAATAGCATGGGAAGAGGCTGTGCCTGAAATTGTCCGTCAGGCTGGTCTTTATCCCAGACCAGTTGCTGAGGGCTAATTTCTTAATGGAAGGCTGCCTTGGAAGCGGTGGAGGTGAACTATCATGATCAAGGTTGATGCGGAAAAGTGTAATTGCTGCAAACAGTGTGAAATTGCTTGCCCCCTGGAAGCTATTAAAGTAGTGGCTAAAAAGGCGCAGGTTGGAGAGGGCTGCTCAACTTGCAGTGCCTGTATTCGTACCTGTAATCAAGGAGCTCTATCTGTTGAGAAATCCCCTGACGGAAGCCTCTTGTGCACCTTCTGTGATGTTAAGTGCATGTTGCCCCCGGGACTGACAGGAGCCTGTAAAAGATTTGCAAATATTGATGGCAAAATAGTTCGAAACCGCCCCCTCCAGGTACCGGAACCGCAGAAATTTGAAAAGGATAGAATTGCGATTAGCCGCCCATTAATCACTGCCGTGGGAGCCGGGGCAAGCTATCCCGATTACCACCCCGCTCCCTACATCGTACAGGAGCGGGTCGAAGACTTTGACGTTGTGACAGTAGTCACCGAGGCTCCGGTGTCCTACAGTTCCATGATGGTAAAGATCGATACCAACCTGTATCTGGGTGAAGAAGGGGCCCTGGTAAAACGAGATGGAAAAGTAGTCGGGATGGTGTCAACCGAACAATACGGCTCCCAGATATTGATTTTGGGAGGAGTTAACCGGGTCAAGGGGCCCCATGGGCTGACGGTTGTAAGAACCATGATGGAAATCGGCAATCAGGAGCCCGTCCGGCTTAAGATTGAGGGAGGAGCCACATTGGAATTGCGGGTAGGCGGTTACCCGGTAGTGGATGGGGTGGAAGACAAGAAGATGCGTGTCGGCTGTGGTGGAGCCTGCTGTGCGTTGTTTGCCAAACAGCTTGCTGAAGTGGTGGATGAGGCAATTATTTTGGACCATCACATTACCGGTCTTTTAACCCAACGCCCTGCCGGGGCAGAACTGCTGCCGTACAGCGGCGTGCAGCCTGTGGGCCGGTTAACCACGGCAGGACGCTACTTCTTTGAGCATGGCACGGGCTGGGGCGGCACCAATATCCAGGAACCCAGACAGGCTATAAAATCAATTGATATGAAATATGCCAGACCGGGCATGAAAATCCTGGTGGCGGAAACCACTTGGCGCCAGGTAGCCCTGTTCCAAGTTAACGAAAGCGGGGAAGCGGTAGAAGTGCCGGTAACCCCGGAAATTGAGGCCATGCGTGTGATTTTTGAATCAAATTGTGAGGAGAGCCGGGTATCAGCTATGTATTACGCGGGGGTAGGAGGTAGCGCCCGGGCTGGAGTGACGGTTAACCCCATCAAGCTTACTCAGGCTGTACATAGAGGGGAAGTGGTTTTGAGTATTGCCGGGGCGCCGGCCTATGTAATGCCAGGAGGGGGGATCACTTTCCTGGCAGATGTCGAGCAAATGGTCCCTAAACCCTTTACCTATACACCCTCTCCGGCGCTGGTCGCACCTATCGAATACACCGCGCTGCTGTCTAAGTACGCGGAGATAGGTGGCCACATTCAGTCAATCAGGCCGCTTAGGGAGGTATTCCAGGAAGGGCGATTTCAGTGGTATAAACTCCCAGGAGGAGGCTAAAAAACAAAAAAGGGCTGGGGGAGGTAACAGATGGAATTCATGTCAGGTATTAAAAAACTTAAGACTTCTGGAGGAAGGCGTGAACTGGCCGGGGTTGGTTATAGCATTGTAAGCTTGGTAGCTATAGGTACATCCCTTTACCAGATCTGGAGTAGTACTTTCGGTTCTGTCCAGCCATTGCTGCATCGATCCATTCACTTGACCTTGATATTGTTGTTAGCATTTCTAATCTATACTCCCCATGCCTTTAGCTCCAGAAAAAAAATAATATGGACAGATGCTTTCCTTTCCATTACTGCTCTGATGTCAGGTATTTATTATGCTTCCCAGATTGAAAGGTATCTTGGTCGGTGGCCGCTTGTGGATCCTCTGACTTCTTTTGATGTAGTAGCCGCTTGTCTCATAGTCATCCTGGTTTTGGAGGCAACGCGGCGTACTATGGGGATAATACTGCCAATAATTGCCCTGGTATTCCTGGCCTATGCCCTGTTCGGCCATCTCCTGCCTGGGTTCCTTTACCACCGGCTCCTTGAACCTGTTGATGTGCTTGATCAGTTGGTTTTTACTGTCAACGGTATCTATAGCTCCCCTATTGCTGTCGCTTCAACTTTCGTGTTTCTTTTCGTGTTGTTTGGGGTCTTTTTTGCTAATTCAGGTGCAGGGGAATTCTTTTATAAATTCTCGTTAGCAACTGCCGGGCGATCCCCTGGAGGGGCTGCTAAGGTAGCTATCGTGGCTAGTGCTCTGTTCGGGTCAATTAATGGTAGCCCAACGGCTAATGTGGTAACAACAGGTTCCTTTACCATTCCAATGATGAAAAGAACTGGTTACTCTCCATTATTTGCCGGGGCTGTTGAGGCTGTTGCCTCAACAGGTGGAGGGATGCTGCCACCTATCATGGGGACTGCAGCTTTTCTGATGGTGGAAATGGCAGGAATCCCGTACCGGGATATCGCTATTGCCGCGGCTTTACCAGGAATTCTATATTTTCTCGCATTAGGTTTTATGGTTCACTTAAGGGCCAAAAAAATTGGCCTGACCGGCCTTTCTTCTGAGGATATTCCACCGCTGGGAAAAACTTTGCAAGAAGGTTGTCAGTTCTTCCTTCCATTAATAGTGCTGGTAGTCATGCTAGCCCTTGGGTATACTCCTTCCCTGACAGCTGTAGGCGGCATTATAGCTGTGATTATCGTTAGTTGGTTTAGGAAGGAGACCAGAATGGGACTCAAGAAAATCGTCATGTCTTTAGACGAGGGGGCCCGTTCGGCAGTAGTAATTAGCATGTCTTGTGCTGTTGCCGGAATAGTAATTTGCGGACTGATGACTACCGGCTTAAGCGGTAAGATTGCCAGCCTGGTATTAAGCTTTGGCGGGGGGATGCAGTTGGTTGCCCTCTTCATTACGGCTATACTATGCATCTTACTGGGAATGGGAATGCCTGTTGCAGCAGCCTATGCCCTTACAGCGGCTTTGGCAATTCCCTCTCTTTATGAGTTGGGCGTTGCCCCTTTGCCTGCGCACCTGTTTGTGGTTTATTTCGCAACAATGTCGGCGATTACTCCGCCCATTGCCGTGGCTGCCTACGCTGCTGCCGGGATAGCCGGCGCAGATCCTTCAAAAATAGGGTGGGCCGCAGTTAAGCTTGGGATTGTATCATTTATTGTTCCCTTCATGTTTGTAATTGATCCTTCACTCCTGATCTCTGTCAAAACCTTGGGTTTAGGGACCCTTTGGGTAATCGCAACCAGTCTCCTGGGAGTATACAGTCTAAGTATTGCTCTAGAAGGATGGCTTTTTAAACAAATGCGTTTCTGGGAACAGGTGATTGCCTTTGGGGCAGGGTTGATGCTCATGTTCCCTAATACCATCTCTGATTATTTAGGGATAACCATGTTTTTGCTGGTACTTTCGGTCCAAAAGATCTGGTACGGACAATATGGACACCGTAAATCAGCGCGCACCTAAAAAAGAGCGGAGGTGATAAATGGAAGAACTCCAATGGTCACGGTGAATTATTTGCTTAAGGTTTGTGAAGGAGGCGAGTCGGAATGAAAAAAAACAAATGGTTGGCACTGGTGCTGGTGTTACTTTTAATCTTAATGTTTACAGTTGCGGGATGTGGAACGAAAGAGAGTAAACCCCAGGCAGAACAGCCTAAGGAAGCGCCTAAGGTGAATGTAACCATTGCCGGCGGTTCTATTGGCGGCGCTTGGGCTGCTATCGGGGAAGGTGTGGGTGAAGTAATTCGTCGGAGCTATCCTGGTTCAAATACTGCCTATGAAGTCGGTCAGGAGGCAGCCAATATTGCTTTAGTTGGTTCTGGAAAAGTACAACTAGGAATTGCTCATACCGGGCTTTTGAAACTGGCAATGGAAGGTAAAGCGCCCTTTAACCAGGCCTATGCTCAGCTGCGTGCTTTGACAGTTCTTTATGGGGAGGCAGTTGAACATTTCATTGTTCGGACAGATACGGGCATTGCTTCCTTTGAGGAGCTCAAGGCAAAAAAATATCCCTTGTTATTGAATCTAAATACCAAAGATTCCTTCATGGAAATAGTTGGAAGAAAGGCTTTGGAAGCTCATGGCATAACCTATGATGACATTAACTCTTGGGGAGGCAAGGTAAACTTCATGGCCATGGGTCCGTCGTTAGATTTAATGAGGGACGGTAAACTTCATGCTTTCAGTAACGTAATTCAAGTACCTTCCAGTCACGTAGTAGACGCCTCTACAACTCTCAAGTTAACCCTTTTCCCCATGAGCGATGAGGCTATAAAAAAAGTTAACGCTGAATTAGGCACATACAAGTCTGTTATTCCCAAAGAAAAATATCCATTTTTAAAAGAAGATGTGCCAACGGTAGCTGCGACCGTAGTGTTGTTTACGAGCGTAGACCTTCCTGAACAGCAGGCTTATGCTATAGTAAAAGCCATCCATGATAACTTTGACTACTTTAAGGGAATTCACGGCTCATTAAAGGGGTTAGATCTTAAGGGTATGGCGAAAACTGCTCCCGTTCCATTACATCCAGGTGCCGAGAAATACTATAAAGAAAAAGGTGCTTTGTAATTACATTTGCTAGAGAGGGACGGGAGGTTCAGACCTCCTGTCCCCCCTATAAAGAAAGTAAATGAAGAAAGTTCACCGGAAACGAAAGGGGTACCACCGAATGATCAATCAACCAATATATCGTGTGTTAACAAACGGGAAAATATTGGTTGACTATGGTCCCATTACGATGACAATCGAGGCCAGTTTACGCTCAGTCCCCTTTACAGCGGCGTCTATCGCTGGGGCTGAATCGGCGGTGGGACTCCTCAAAGAACTTAGCTCTTGTCTAGAAATAGCCCGCCGTCCCGTTGCAGAGTTAAACCCTGCAGAAGACATTCATTATCCTAAAATCCTCAGACAAATGCTATCTTCTGTGCGTCTAATGGGAGAACCAGACTTCACACCTATGGCCGCCGTAGCTGGCAGTATTGCTGATTTGGTTAAGGAGACAGCCGTAGATGCAGGTGCAGACAGGGTTGTAGTCAATAACGGCGGGGATATTTCAATCCACTTGAGTCCTGGCAGTACCCCGTTAAGGATAGGTATAATCAGCGATCTGCAGGAAGGCAAGGTAACCCATACTTTGACTTTATTTCCCGAACAGGGAATAGGTGGGATAGCAACCAGTGGCCTTGGTGGCCGAAGCCTTACCAAGGGGGTGGCATCGGCAGTAGCTGTGCTATCTAAGAATAGCGGCATCGCAGATGCGGCGGCAACTTCCATTGCCAATGCGACTAACTGTGAAGATCCCTCTGTGGAAAGATGCCTGGCACAAGAAATGGATCATCTAACGGATATTCGTGGACATTTGGTGACTCTCCGGGTTGGTCGGCTAAACGCTGATAGCATGGAAAGTGCCCTTTCAAAGGGACTAAAGCGGGCCGGACAGTTATTCCGACAGAAACTGGTGGAGGGGGCAGTTGTATTTGTGCAGGGACAGGTAAGGACTATGCCTCTATTTCTTGCATCCCATCTTAAAAAAATTGTTTAGTATTGAACAGATTGGCAAGTGCATTCAAAATATCAGGAGGTGAAACGGGTGGAAAAAAAGTTCTCGATCCTAGGCAGGGATGTACCTTTCATAGATGTCAAAGAGAAGGTTACTGGGCGGGCTCAATACATGGACGATCTTTCTTTTCCCGGAATGCTCTATGGTAAAATACTACGCTCTCCTTATCCCCATGCTCGGATAAAATGCATTGATATTTCTCAGGCGGCAAGGTTGCCGGGAGTGAAAGCAGTTATTACTTCCGAAGATTGTCCACGGATCCGCTTTGGGCTTGACCATCCTGATGTGTACATGCTTGCAGTAGAAAAGGTTCGTTACGTGGGTGATGAAGTAGCAGCAGTTGCAGCTGTCAGCGAGGATATTGCCGAAGAGGCTCTTTCAATGATAGATGTCGAATACGAGCCCCTTCCAGTTGTGGCGGATCCCTTATCGGCACTGGCTCCAGGTGCCCCCTTGGTTCATGAGGATAAAGAGGGTAATATTGCCAAAACCTATCGAATCGAACGGGGGAATATTGAAGAAGACTTTGACAGATGTGACTATGTGTTTGAGGAAGAATTTGGTACCTCTTTGGTGCAACCCTGTTACATGGAACCTTTTGGGGCAATTGCAAATTGGGAATCTGATGGGCGCCTCACCATCTGGACTGGAATCCAGTCAGCGTTCCATGCCCGGGCTGAGATAGCCAAGGCTCTTGGCATCAGCCCAAGCCATGTCACGGTTAAGGTTCCATATATCGGAGGAGGATTCGGAGGCAAGATATGGATCAGGAATTTTCATCCGATAGCAGCAATCCTGGCAAAAAAAACAAGACGGCCTGTAAAGATCTTGCTTTCAAGGGAGGAAGAATTCCTTTCGACGAGAGCCCGTGTAGCTGCGAGCATTAAACTTAAATTGGGAATGATGGCAGACGGAACTATGGTTTGTAAAGAGGCTAAAATAGTTGCGGATAATGGCGCTTATTCCTGGGCAGCGCCAAAAATTCTATTAAATATGTCAATGCGGACTGACTGCCTGTATCGATTTAGGTCTAGCCGAACCGAAGCGGTTCTTGTTTATACCAATCATGTGCCCACAAGCGGATTCCGCGGTTATGGTAATGCGCAGATGCATTTCGCCCTGGAATCCATGGTAGATATTTGTGCTCGTAAACTTGAGCTTGACCCGGTTGAAGTCAGGTTAAAAAATGCTGTTCGTCAGGGGGACTTAACCCTGCACGGATGGAATTTACGAAGTTGCGGGCTTAGTCAGTGTATAGAAGAAGCTAGAACTGCAATTATTAGCGGAAGATTACCCAGGGAAGACCATGATGGGAGGATAAGACGAGGGATTGGTGTTGCTTGCATGACCCATGTTTCAGGTAACCGAAGTGGAAGCAATTTCGACGGTTCTTCTGCCCTAGTTCGATTCCAGGAAGACGGCAGGGCTTTGGTCTTCTCAGGCGAGAGTGATATGGGACAAGGGGCCCGTACTGTATTCGCGCAGATTGCAGCGGAAACACTGGGTATTCAGCTAGCAGATGTTGTTGTGATGCCACTTGATACCGATGTCAGCCCGTTTTGTTACGGGTCCTACTCCAGCCGCGTTACAACTGTGGGGGGTAAAGCTGTAATGTTGGCGGCAATAAATGTTCGAGAGCAGCTATTAAAGCTGGCAGGTAAATTGATGAATGAGAACCCGAATATGCTTGACATCAAAGAGGGGGTTATTTTTACCCGGTTGGATCCTGGAAAAAATATGTCTGTGGCAGAAGCTTGCAGATCAGGTATTAGAACAAGGGAAGCTTTTGAACTTACGGCTTACGTCACCTATGATCCGCCAACAAGCGGGACTGATAATAATTATTACGGTGATTATTCAAGCGCTTATACTTATGGTGCCCATGGGGTCGAGATAGAAATAGATACGGAAACCGGTCAAGTGAAGATTTTGCGTGTCGCAGCAGCTCATGATGTTGGATACGCAATTAATCCCAAAGGCGTATGCGGCCAGATTACCGGCGGCATTGCACAGGGTGCCGGTTGGGCCCTCTATGAAAACCTGGTGCACAAGGAGGGCATCCCCCAAAACACCAGCCTCAGTAACTATATCCTAATGACAATCACTAGCGTTGCAATAACAAAAAACTAATTTGTCAACCGCCCAAAACCCACGAAAATAGTGGAAAAACCGTGCCTTTCAAAGAAAAATCCCTTATAATAGAGATACAGGGTAGTCCTTGCCCAA
>JBFLXH010000037.1:0-24998 GCA_040757295.1 Bacillota bacterium
CGAAAATTTTGCCAACAGGAATATAGATATAATTATGGCTCAACCGAAAGCTACCAGCTAACAGTTGAGCCTTTCGTATTTACAAAACTTCCGATTGACCCCTTTGAGAACCGTCCCTACTTGCTCCAGCGCGAAAAAAGGTGGGGCCTCCTGGCAACCCACCCCATTTCTTCGCTTAATCCAGGTCAATTAAACTGCCCTCGCACCCCCAAGTTTGGGTAAGGCCGCCCGCATCCGTTCCATTCCTTCTTGGATTAAATCCAGGGATGTGGCATAGGAAAGCCGGACGAAACCTTCGCCAGCAGGCCCAAAAGCGCTGCCGGGGACGATAGCCACTCCTGCCCTGTCCAGGATCATATCGCAAAATTCTTTGGAGGACATGCCGAAACTTCTGATATCAGGGAAAATGTAAAAGGCACCCTGGGGAACCGGGCAGGCTACCCCTTCCATTCCCTGTAATGCCTGAAGGATTACCCGACGCCGCCGGTCAAATTCGGCTACCATTTCTTCCAGGGGACCAGTCGGCCCATCTAAGGCTAATGCGGCTGCTTCCTGGGCAAAGGTAGTTACGCATGTAGTATTGTACTGGTGAATTTTTAAGATTGACGGAATCAATTGTTCATCTGCTGCAATAAAAGCCAACCGCCATCCAGTCATGGCATAAGCCTTGGAAAAACCATTAATTGTTATTGTGCGCTCTTTCATCCCCGGCAAAGAAGCTATGGAATGGTGAACAGCCCCGTCAAAAAGGATCTTTTCGTAAATCTCGTCAGAGAGTACCAATAAATCATTTGCAATAGCAACTTCCGCTATGGATTTTAGACTGTCCAAATTCAGCACAGCCCCGGTTGGGTTATGGGGGGTGTTAAAAGCGATCATGCGAGTCTTTGGCGTAACAGCCCCTTTAAGGGCCTCCGGATCAACCTGAAAACCGTTTTTGCTGTCTAAAGGAACCAGCACTGGCTTGGCGCCGGCGATATGGGCGCAGTGGATATAGTTAAAAAAGCAGGGATTAAGGATAATTACCTCATCCCCTGGGTTGAGAAAGGCTAACATTGAATCAAGTATCGCTTCAGCCGCACCGACGGTAACAATAACCTCTTTTTCAGGATTGATGTGAATCCCATGGTCCTTAGCCATCTTGCGGCCTATAGCCTGTAAGAGGCTTGGCGTGCCACGGTTGGAGGCATAATGGGTCATCCCGGCCTCCAAAGCCCAGATGGCTCTTTCAACAATGTGGGCTGGGGTCGGGAAATCCGGTTCCCCAATTTCCATATGAATAACCTTTTGTCCCTGGCGTTCCATCTCCTGGGCCCGGGTCAAAATAAGCCTGATCTCTGAAAACTGTACTCTACTCAATCTTTCAGCGCTATGCACTTAGTTTCCTCCTCTCGATTTGGGCCTGTTGCTTTTTCATGTCTGTTAAGCAGTGGGTTTTCCATGAATGGGATGGTTTTTTTAGATCGCCTCCTTCTCAAATGCCTTTTTTCTAGCTATCATATCCTTCTCCCACCCCAACAGGCCTTTTCTACCAACCAAATTATTAACCTTGAGGATTAATCTTAGTTGAGAGACTTGCCAGGTTTTCGCCAATCTGGCCCCTTGACATAACAATCTGTTAAGCCCATGGATTAATGCCCTCTCCGGCTGCGCCAGTATAACTCCACATCACTAATCAAGCGGTTGATATGGTTGGTCATTGCCGCCTGGGCCCGGGACAGAGCCCTTTCCTCCAGGGCACGGATAATCTCCTGGTGGTCAGTGATCACCCCTCCCATCTGCTGACGGATATGGGAAGTAACAGGGGCAAGTCCACCCAGAGATAATACCAGCCTTAAGGTGTATTCCAGCACTCCGTTGCCTGATAGCCTGGCTAAAGTTTGGTGAAAGTTTATATCCTGATCTGAACCGGACTGCCCCAGGTCAATCATCCGGCTCTGCTCCTCCACGATTGAATAAAGCATGTCCAGGTCCCTGTCGCTGGCTTTTTCTATTACCAGTCCCACAATCTCTCTCTCCAGAGCCCTTCTGGTGATCAGTATTTCAATCAGCCTGCGCTTGCTGTCTTCGTCCATGGCCTTAAGTAAAGAATCGCTTTCCTGGTAGGCTTGCAGCTGCCGCCCCAGAGTCTTGAAATACTCCCTGCCCTTTTCGGTAAGGCGGCGGCCTTTACGGCCCACTTTCTCCAAATAGCCGTTGAACTCCAATTCATGCAACTTCCTGCCAATGGTAGACTGGCTGACCGCCAGTTCTCTGCCCAGAACCAAGTTGAGGCAGGATGCCCCTATAGGTTGTTCAGACTGCTCGATTCTTTCCAATAGCTTGTATTCCAGCTCTCGGCTGCTGTAATTTTTATTCATTTGCATTCCTTTCCTGGCGAGGATAATTTGCTAAACTTTTCCGAATGGCAGGGTTTTGCCAACTGGATGTTACCTTGCTCAACCCCATGTTTCTAGTTGCTGTGCCAATTTCCTTCTGAGTGATATAAATTTTTCCTTAGGTCTTTTCCATTTAATATGGACAATCAACCTTTGCCAGGTATGAAACCAAACCGGCATAAATTGACCAGGCCAGTTTTTCTTGGTAGCCAGGATTGTTGAGCAGCTTTTCTTCTTTGGGGTTTGAAATAAAGCCCACTTCCACCATGGCGCCGGGCAGCATTATATTGCGCAGCATAAAGGAAGTTGCCATTGGTTGAGCTTTTCTGTTGGTATTTTTCAAGTACTCCCGCAAATGGAATTGGATACACTTAGCCAGCTTTTCTCCCTCAGCATTTCCAGGGTAGAAGAAGGTCTGGGCTCCTGTCCATCTTGTACCGAAACTGTTTGTCTGCAGGTTAATATAGATATCGGCCCCGCTATTTTGGACTATTGAAATCCTTTTTTGCAAATCCTGGGTTTTACGCAGTGCCATGTTTTTTGTATTGGTTCCCAGATCCTCATCCGTAGTCCTGATGTAAATGACTTCTGCTCCGGCCTTCTTCAGGATAGATCCAAGTTTCTTGGCAACAGCCAGGTTGACATCCTTTTCAAGTGTCCCTGCTGGCCCTACCGCCCCAGGGTCTACGCCTCCGTGCCCAGGGTCAATGATCACTGTCTTGTTGATCACGGTCCATGCCATAGCCTCAACGACCCGCTGGTGCCGCCTGTTTGCTCTTGCCCCTTGCGCCCATACCACGCTGAGACCTGCTATCAGCAAAATCAACAATAGACCCCAAATTCTTTTCCGCTTCCAGACCATAACGTACAACAGGGGGCACCTCCTGCAAAAAGTTTTTGCAAACTGGATTGGGTAGAGGTATTATTGTAAAGGAACCACTGGATAATAAACGAATAATATCCAAATTATTATACTGGGAAAGGAGTTTGTTAATGCTGCACTCTTTCAAGGAATTTTACCCTAAGATTTCGCCAAACATTTTTATCGCCCCCGGCGCTCATGTAATCGGCAGGGTAACCATCGGCACCGGCAGCAGTGTCTGGTATAATGCCGTGCTCCGGGGGGATTCTACCGAAATTTTTATTGGGGAAGACAGCAGCATCCAAGACAACAGTTCCCTTCACGGCGATCCAGGGATTTTGATGATTGTAGGCAACCGGGTAACTGTTGGCCACAATTGTGTTCTCCACAGCTGCCACATTCATGACGGCGCAACTATCGGGATGGGCGCTGTCATCCTTGATGAGGCGGTTGTTGGAGAAGAAGCCCTGGTCGCCGCTGGATCCCTGGTTCCCCCAAAAAAGATAATTCCCCCTCGGACCCTGGCGATGGGTTCCCCCATCAAAATAGTGCGGGAGCTAACCGAAGAGGAATTGGCCAATAACAGGCGCACCTATCAGATTTACCGGGATCGCGCCCAGCTCTACCTTGCTTCATATAATCTAAAATAAATCTCCTCCAAGTATTAGGGCAACCTCCGTTAACGGAGGTTACACCAAGGCAGCCCAATACCTAAAGACGCGGTGAGCATATATGCAAAAAAAGGATGGCTTTTTAGGCCATCCTTCTTTCGTTTCCACAATATTATCGCTTGGAGAATTGGGGAGCTTTCCGGGCTTTCTTCAAGCCGTATTTGCGCCGCTCCTTCATTCTGGGGTCTCTGGTCAAAAAGCCAGCCCGCTTAAGTATCGGACGAAGGTTTTCGTCTGCTTCCATCAATGCCCGGGCAATACCCATGCGGATTGCTCCTGCCTGTCCGCTGACGCCGCCGCCTTCCACTTTAGCCAGTACATCAAAGCGACTAAAAGTCTCCGTTATCTCTAGCGGCTGGCGGACGATCATTTCCAGGGTTTTCAGACCAAAGTATTCGTCCAGCAGCCGGTCATTCACCAGCACTTTGCCTTGCCCGGGCACTAGCCTTACCCTGGCTACGGCATTTTTTCTCCGTCCGGTTCCGTAAAACTGCACCTGTGCCATCTTAAGCCTCCCTTCACTTAATTAGTTAGATTAACTGCTCAAAACAAAATATTACTCCTGGACAGCCCATACCTCAGGCATTTGGGCCTGGTGAGGATGGTCGGGACCGCGGTAAACCTTAAGCTTTTTAAAGGCCTTTCTACCTAACGAGTTATGAGGGATCATGCCTTTTACTGCCAGTTCGATGGCTTTTTCCGGCTTTTTTTGCAGCAAAGCTTCATAAAGCATCACTTTCAGGCCTCCCGGATACCCGGTATGGCGGATATATTGTTTGCTTTGCAGCTTGTTGCCGGTTAGTCTAACCTTCTCAGCATTTACAACAATTACGTGGTCACCCGTGTCCACATGGGGCGTGAAGATAGGCTTATGCTTACCTCTCAATAGGCGGGCCACCTCGGATGCGAGCCTGCCAAGAGTTTTATCGGTAGCATCTATGACATACCACTTCCGCACCACCTCTTGCGGTTTTGCCATATAGGTGGTCATGTTTCTTTCCTCCTCATAGAAGGTAATCGGTCGTTATTCTCCTGCTGCCGGGGCTGGTACAGACAGGCCAAAAACTCGCACTCTCAATTTTATCCCAAAAGACCTTACGTGTCAAGAAAATACCCTTGTCACCTGTCACCTTGTCACGGATCAGTAGATTACTTTTACCAGATAGAGACCGTGGGACGGCGCTGTAGGACCGGCATTGCTCCGCTCTTGCGACAGAATAATATCCCTAACACTGTCAGGCCGTATTTTGCCCCTGCCAACTAAAAGCAGTGTACCCACCATGATGCGCACCATGTTATACAAGAATCCGTCCCCCGTTACCTCAAATACGATCCTGGAATCTTCCAGGCGTATTTGGCTTTCAACAACTGTCCGGATAAAGTCTGTCCGGCCGCTGCCGCTGGCGCAGAATCCGCGCCAGTCATATTTTCCTATAAATTGTTCAGCAGCCTTTTCCATGGCCCGGACATCCAAAGGATAGGGATGATGGAGGGCAAAATTCCGCCAAAAGGGGTCCGGATATAGGCGGTTGTCAATCAGGTAGCGATAGGATTTACCTCTAGCGCTGAACCGGGCATGGAAGTCCGGAGGCATTTCCTGGGCATCTGTCACCACAATGTCACCGGGTAGAACACTGTTGATGGCTGCGGGGAAACGCTCGATGGGAATTCGCGCTCTGGTTAAAAAAGAGGCCACTTGCCCCAAGGCATGTACTCCTGCATCCGTCCTGCCGGCGCCGGCTATCCGGACCTCCTCCTTAGTCAGAACTGCCAGAGCTTTTTCCACACTGCCCTGCACAGTCGGTTCATGATGCTGGGATTGAACCTGCCAACCATGATATGCCGTCCCATCATAGGCCAGGGTCAGTTTGATATTCCGAAGGGTCAGACCATCTAACAAAACCCCGATCCCCCCACCTCAGATCATGGTGTTTATATAGCGAGTAGCAATAGTTGCCCCGAAAAACAGCACGGTCCCCAAAAGGGCCAGGTAGTCAATTAATCCAACCCGGACTTCCTTCATTTTGGTACGGTTGTCCCCTCCCCGGTAACAACGCGCCTCCATGGCCATTGCCAGGTCATCTGCCCGGCGAAAAGCCCCCACAAACAAAGGCACCAAAATGGGAACCATATTTTTAGCCCGCTGAAAAACATTGCCGCTTTCAAAATCTGCGCCTCTGGCCATTTGGGCTTTCATTATCTTCATGGTTTCTTCAATCAAAGTCGGGATGAACCTTAGGGCAATACTCATCATCATGGCCAGTTCATGGGATGGGATCCCCAATTTCTTGCCTGGGCTTAACAGGCGTTCAATCCCATCGGTCAGGCTGATGGGGGATGTGGTTAAGGTAAGGATCGATGTTCCCAGAACAAGCAGAACAAGGCGTGAAGTCATTAAGAAAGCCCGCCAAATTCCTTCTTTGGTGATCTTCAAGGGCCCTGCTTGGGCCAGGACTTCTCCCGGGGTGAACAAGAGGTTTAATACCAATGTAAACACCAAAATGATCAATAGGGGTCGCAAACCCCGCAAGAGGTATTTTACCGGCAGTTCCGACAGCAGGATAATAACAGCGGTAAAAAGGAAAGCTAGGCCCAAACCCACTAGGTTATTAATCAAAAACAAGGTAATCATATAAAAAAGTATTGCCAATATTTTTGTCCTGGCTTCCATCCGATGAATAATGGAGGCGCCAGGAACGTATTGCCCAATGGTAATATTTTCAATCATTGGCTTTTCCCCTTATAGCCTGCAGGATTGACACCCGAGCCTCTTCCACCGTAAATACTTCGGTGGAAACAGGAATCCCCCGCTGTTTTAGCTTGTGCATTAAGGTGGTAACCAGTGGCACATCCAGCCCGAATTCCTGCAGTTTTTCTCCCTGGGCAAATATTTCTTTGGGGGTCCCATCCATGACCAGTCTGCCTTTGTGCATTACCAGGATTCTGTCAGCCAGCCGCGCAACGTCTTCCATGCTGTGGGAAACGAGAACCACTGTAATCCCGAGTTTCCGGTGCAGGGAAAGGATCAAACCCAGGACATCTTCCCGGCCCCTTGGATCAAGGCCTGCCGTGGGTTCATCAAGAATTAGGGCTTCGGGCTCCATAGCCAAAACCCCGGCCAGGGCTACCCGCCGCATCTGCCCCCCGCTAAGGCTGAAGGGCGAGCGATTCCACAATGCCTCCGGATCTAGTCCCACCAGTTCCATCGACCGCCGCACTCTCTTAGCCAGCTCGGGTTCGGTTATCCCCATATTCCTAGGCCCAAAGGAAATATCCCGCCAAACCGTTTCTTCGAAGAGCTGATGCTCCGGGTACTGGAAGAGGAGGCCGACCCTTTTCCGCAGTTCCTGTAAGGAAACCCCTTTTGCTGAAGCATCGATACCCTGAAGGTAAACCCTGCCCGAAGTCGGTTTTAACAACCCGTTAAAGTGCTGAACAAGGGTGGACTTGCCGGAACCCGTAGCGCCGATAATGGCTATAAATTCCCCTTGCCTTATTTCAACACTGACATCGGAAAGGGCCTCGGCCTGGTAGGGAGTTCCCTTTTTATAAATATAAGTTACCCGCTCAAGCTCAATTGACTTCAACTGGGTCTTGGCTTCAGCGGGGGATTGTGTCCCCCGCTGAAGCTTAGAGCCAGTTAATACAGTGGCGTAGCCGCTCTTTATCCCGCCGCCTGGAGAAGCGGGGGTATTAGAGCGGGTAGCCATCTGTGATAAGTTCGTCACCATTTCATCTACTGTTAAAATATCTCTGGTAATTGGCAGCCCCGACTTGGCCAAACTGGCAGCCAAGTCAGTCATTTGCGGAACATCCAGGCCAAGTTGACGCAAAGTGTCCACTTGGGTAAACACATGCCTCGGGGAGCCTTCAAGCACAATTTGTCCTCTTTCCATTACCAGGACTCTATGGGCAGCTGCCGCTTCATCCATGAAATGGGTTATATGAACCACCGTCAGGCCGTGTTCCCGGTTCAGCCTGATAATGGTCTCCAGGACTTCTTTGCGGCCTGCCGGGTCCAGCATAGCAGTGGACTCGTCCATTACCAGATAAGCTGGACGCATGGCCAAAATACCGGCAATCGCTACCCTCTGCTTCTGCCCCCCGGAAAGCAGATGGGGCGGTCGATGCTTAAACTCCACCATGCGAACAGCATCCAAGGCCTCCTCCACCCGCTGCCTAATTTCCTTGGGAGGGATAGCCAGGTTTTCGGGACCAAAGGCAACATCCTCCTCAACGACAGTTGCTACCAGCTGGTTATCCGGGTTTTGGAAAACCATGCCCACTGTCTGGCGGATTTGCCATACCAACATGGGGTCCCTGGTATCTAATCCCTGTACCAATACCCGGCCTGAATTGGGCATTAACAGGGCATTAAGATGTTTGGCCAGGGTAGATTTACCTGACCCGTTATGGCCAATAATAGCAATGAATTCCCCTTTATCAATTCGGAGACTTACTCTATCCAAGGCAGGGTCTTCTCCCTGTCCTGGGTATTTGAAGGAAACATCTTCTACCTTAATCAAACCGTCACACCAACTTCCCGCGCTGCAAGTCCTGTTTGCACCGAAGGCCTCCAAAACAAGAAGTCAGGAAAAATGGGCATCTGCCATAGGCATTACCAGAATCCTCCTGACCTTTGCAACGTAATAGAGAGAAACCAGTTTCATCATCCGCTGAAGGCGCTTAAAACTATTTAACCAATTCAATCATGACCATGGAAGCGGCATCCCCGCGGCGAAAACTGGTTTTCACCATTCTAGTGTAACCGCCCTGCCTGTTTTGGTAACGAGGAGCGATTTCTTTAAAAAGTTTAGTGACTACATCCTCGTCCAGGAGGTAGGCCAACGCTTGCCTGCGGGCATGAAGGCCGCCCTGCTTCCCAAGAGTGATCATTTTTTCAGCAATACTTCTCAATTCCTTAGCTCTGGGCTCAGTAGTTTCAATTCGTTCCTCTTTGAGCAAAGACGTAACAATATTCCGAAGCATAGCCCGGCGATGATCCATCCTCACGCCTAACCTGCGGTAACCCATGAATTAACCCCCTCTCCTAGTCCTCTGATTTGCGCAACGACAAGCCCAATTCTTTCAATTTTGCACTAACCTCTTCCATGGACTTTTTGCCCAGGTTTCTTACTTTCATCATATCTTCTTCTGTCCGGTTTACCAGTTCTTCTACAGAATTAATTCCTGCCCGTTTAAGGCAGTTATAGGATCTCACCGACAGGTCCAGTTCCTCGATAGTCATCTCCAGAACCTTGTCTTTCTTGTCCTCCTCTTTTTCCACCATGGTAACTTCATCGGTGATCCTTTCGGTCAGACCCATGAAGAGCTTAAGGTGGTCATTGAGGATGCGGGCAGAGGAACTGATGGCCTCATCCGGCGCAATACTTCCATTTGTCCAAACTTCAATGGTCAGCTTGTCATAGTCGGTGATTTGGCCTACCCTGGTGTTCTCCACAACGTAATTTACCCTGGGAACAGGGGTAAACAGAGCATCCACAGGAATAACCCCAATCGGGTGATCCTCCCGCTTATTTTTGTCTGCAGAAACATATCCCCGACCTTTTTCAATGGTGATTTCCATAAACAATCTCGCGTTTTTTTCCAGTGTTGCAACATGCAGTTCAGGGTTTAAGATTTCTACATCGGCGTCATGAATGATATCTGCAGCCTTGACTTCTCCTTCTCCTTCTGCCTCTAAACGGACCGTCTTCGGCTCGTCAGTATGCAGTTTTACTGCTAAGGCCTTCAGATTAAGAATAATGTCGGTGACATCTTCCAATACCCCGGGGACAGTGGAAAATTCATGCAAAACGCCTTCGATCTTAATAGAAGTCACTGCTGCGCCAGGCAGGGAAGACAGCAGTATCCTGCGCAGGGAATTGCCCAGGGTAATGCCGTACCCTCTTTCCAGCGGTTCCACCACGAACTTGCCATAACGGTTATCATCACTTGCCTCAACTAATTCTATCCGGGGTCTTTCAATCTCGAGCATAAAAAACCCTCCTTCTCGGACCTGTACCTTCCAGAAATGGCTTGCCCTCGGAAGCCAATATGCAAACCCTTCCGTTTAACGCGAGTATAACTCCACGATCAGGTGTTCCTGCACCGGAGCATCAATATCTTCCCGGGAAGGCAGGGTTACCATCCGGCCCCTTAACTGGTCAGCCTGCAATTCCAGCCAGGCCGGCGGGTTCTTATGGTGTAAAGTCTCAGCAATTTCCTTGATCTTGGGCGAATCTTTACTGGTTTCTTTTACGGCGATTTCATCGCCCGGCCTGACCAAATACGAAGGGATATTAACTTTTTTCCCATTAACCGTAAAATGTCCATGCCTCACCAATTGGCGGGCTTCATTTCTGGAAAGGCCAAACCCCAAGCGGTAGACCACATTATCCAGGCGCCGTTCCAAAAGCCTGAGCAGGTTTTCTCCTGTAACTCCCTTTTGGCGGTCTGCCTTGGCAAAGTAATTGCGGAACTGACGCTCGAGAACACCGTAAATCCGGCGGGCTTTTTGTTTTTCCCGCAACTGGACTCCGTACTCAGAAAGCTTTTTCCTGCCCTGGCCGTGTTGTCCCGGGGCGAAAGCGCGGCGGGTGACAGCACATTTATCTGAATAGCAGCGGTCACCTTTCAAATATAGTTTAGCCCCTTCGCGGCGGCACTGGCGGCAGACTGATTCTCTGTATCTTGCCATTAATCCTGTACCTCCTTAGACCCTTCTACGTTTAGGCGGCCGGCACCCATTGTGGGGAATGGGAGTAACGTCCTTAATCATGTTCACTTCCAAGCCAGCAGCCTGCAAGGAGCGGATGGCTGCCTCGCGCCCGGCTCCTGGCCCTTTAACATAACATTCAACTTCCCGCATACCGTGCTCCATAGCTTCTTTGGCAGCAGCTTCGGCGGCCATTTGGGCCGCAAAAGGAGTGCTTTTCCGGGAACCTTTAAAGCCCATTCCGCCTGCGCTGGCCCAGGAAATGGCATTCCCAGTCTTGTCGGTAATGGTCACGATAGTATTATTAAAAGTTGATTTAATATGGGCTACACCGTTTTCCACATTCTTCCGGTCTCTTCTTCTGGTACGAACTGCTCTTTTAGCCAAAAATAATTCCTCCTCTCCCGTTTACTTCTTACGCCTGACGCCAACTGTTCTCCGTGGACCCTTACGGGTGCGGGAATTGGTCTTGGTGCGCTGTCCTCTTACGGGCAGCCCGCGGCGGTGGCGTAAGCCCCGATAAGAGCCAATTTCCATTAACCGCTTGATGTTAAGGGATACCTCGCGCCGCAAATCCCCCTCAACAATGCAGGTCTTGTCAATAGTTTCTCTCAAGCGGTTTATCTCTTCTTCAGTCAAGTTTCGCACACGGGTATCAGGATTAACCCCCGCCTGGGCGAGAACTTTGGCAGCTGTAGAACGCCCAATACCATAGATGTAGGTAATGGCTATTTCCACCCTTTTGTCTCTAGGCAGGTCTACTCCGGCGATACGCGCCATTAATTAAACACCTCCATAATGCTGTTGCCTACAAATTAGGGGATATTTAGCTTAGCCTTGTTTTTGTTTATGCTTGGGGTTTTCACAGATCACCATGACCTTCCCCTTGCGGCGAATTATCTTGCACTTTTCGCAAACTGTTTTTACTGATGGTTTGACCTTCAATGGAAACCCTCCTTACGGTAGTGGTCCGTGCCGTCCGGTAAACATTCCCCTTCCATGCCTGGACTAACCTTTCAAGGCTTATACTTAATTAAATGTTCTTATTTAAACCTGTAAATGATTCTACCCCGTGTCAAATCATAAGGCGATAATTCTACCGTAACCCGGTCCCCTGGCAAAATCCTGATAAAGTTCATCCTGATCTTACCTGAAACATGGGCTAGAATCTTATGCCCATTTTCCAACTGTACCCGAAACATAGCATTGGGCAAAGGTTCTAAAACGGTGCCTTCCACTTCTATGACATCTTCTTTAGACATGAAGCAACCAACCTCCTTGCCTTGGTAAAGGGATTAATCACCCATTACCTATCGTCTGGCTAATAGCCTGCCGCACCTCTGCGTTTGTAATGCTTTCTCCGGCCTTCAGCTTTTCTGCCAGTTCGCCGGCTGTTGTAGGCAATACCTGTAAGTGTTTAATATTCTTTCGCTTAGGGCGATCAAGCTTGCGCACATCTCCATCAACCAAGTGCACAAAGTACTGATCGATTACCTTTAACACCAGGTAGCATCGGTCTTTATCACGGCCGCTTTTAGAGCATACCAGTTGTCCCGGCTGAATCTCCCTAGCTGACGACATGGCACACCTCCCGAAACAAACAGCCTCAGTCATGCAGTCAAGATCTCGGTACCCCGATCAGTGATGGCTATGGTGTGCTCAAAGTGGGCTGAGGGTAGGTTATCTTTCGTTACAACGGTCCAATTATCTGCCAGTGTGCGCACTTCATGGGTACCCATATTTATCATTGGTTCAATTGCCAGGGTCATTCCCTCTCTTAGCCTAGGTCCCCTTCCCGGCAAGCCAAAGTTTGGCACCTGCGGCTCTTCGTGCATCTTCCTCCCGATACCATGCCCCACATAATCCCGCACAACCCCAAATCCGTGTTTTTCAGCGGTGCTTTGCACAGCATGGGAAATATCACTGAGACGGTTCCCGCTGATGGCCTTTTCAATACCGGCCACCAGGGATTCCTCTGTTACTGTTAATAGGCGCTGCACTTCCTTATCAACTTCTCCAACCGGCACGGTTATGGCAGCATCTCCGTGAAATCCATTTATTTCCGCTCCGATGTCAATACTGATAATATCACCAGTTTCTAACCTTCTTAAACCTGGAATACCATGAACTACCTCCTCGTTGATTGAGGTACAGATGCAGGCCGGAAAACCATTATAGCCTTTAAAAGAAGATATGGCTCCCTGTTTTCTGATTAAATCTTCGGCCAGGCTGTCCAATTCCCCCGTGGAGACTCCGGGTTTAACTGCCTTTACCAGCTCTTCCCGCACCCGGGCAACTACCCTGCCGGCCTCCCGCATGTAGGCTAGTTCACGGTCAGACTTAAGCACAATCATATCAAGTCTCTCCGAAAAATGCGGCCAATTTCTGCTAACACATCTTCAATGGGCTGGTCACCGTTTACATCCCGCAGCAGTCCTTGAGTATCGTAATAGGATATCAGAGGGGCCGTCTGGCCTTCGTATACCGCCAGCCGGTTACGCACCGTATCCTCCCTGTCATCCCCGCGCTGATATAACTCCCCATTGCAATGGCCGCAGACACCGGCCTCCTGAGGCGGATTATAAAGAACATGATAGGTGGCGCCGCAGTTGCGGCAAACCCTGCGGCCGGTCAGCCTACTCACCAGTTTTTCTGCCGGAACCTTAATGTTCAGTACGGCATCCAAAGTGACACCCTTCTTCTGCAGCAGTTCCTTTAGGGCTTCCGCCTGGGGCACTGTTCGGGGAAAACCGTCCAGGAGAAAACCTTTTTGACAATCTTCTTCCGCCAATCTTTCCTCTACGATCCCCACAGTTACCTGATCGGGCACCAATTGGCCGGCATCCATGAACTCCTTGGCCTTTCGCCCAAGGGGGGTGCCCTCTTTGAGGGCTTTTCTAAACATATCCCCTGTAGAAATATGGGGAATCTCCAATTTCTTTGTTAAAACTTCCGCCTGAGTACCCTTTCCAGCTCCCGGCGGACCCATTAGCAGGAGCCTCATGCTTAGTTCCTCCTCTGCCCTATCTTTTGCCTCCGGCGGCTATTTCATAAAGCCCTGATAATGGCGCATGAGCAGTTGAGCGTCCATTTGCTTCATTGTTTCCAGGGCCACACCTACTACGATCAAGAGCCCGGTGCCGCCAAAACCGATAGGCAGGCCCGTTAAACGGCTGATTAACAAAGGCAACAGGGCTATGAAAGCGAGAAATATCGCCCCGGCCATGGTTATCCGGCTGAGAACCCTTTCAACGAATTCCGCTGTTGGCCGGCCCGGCCGGTAACCGGGAATAAACCCTCCGTACTTCTTCATGTTGTCAGCAACGTCCTGCGGGTTAAAGGTAATAGCTGTATAGAAGTAGGTAAAGAAAATAATCAACAGAGCGTACATGAACATGTAAGGGAATGAAGTCCCGTTAAATACCGAGGTAATCCACTGGGCAAACCTGTTTGCCGGGAACCATTGCGCGATGGTGGAAGGGAACAGTAAAATCGACATAGCGAAGATTACAGGAATAACCCCTGCCTGATTTACCTTCAAAGGTATATGGGTGCTCTGTCCCCCATATACCTTCCGGCCTACCACCCGCTTGGCATACTGAACCGGTATTCTGCGCTGGCCCTCCTGAATTGCCACTACAGCCGCAATCACCAGTAGGGCAAAAACTCCGAAAATGAGCACAGCGAAAATATTTATCGTGCCGGCTAACAGGTACTGATAAAGGTTAACCGCCCCGGCCGGCAGCCCGGCAACTATTCCGGCGAAAATAATCAGGGAAATCCCGTTACCGATGCCTCTTTCAGTAATCAATTCCCCCAACCACATCAAGAAGGCTGTTCCCGCAGTTAAGGTGATCACTGTGATCACATAGGACATGATACTGGTGTCCATCAAAATAGGGGGCGAGGTCCGGCCCAGGAATAAAGCCATTCCTGTCGCCTGGATAGTACCCAGGATTACTGTTCCATAACGGGTAAACTGGACAATCTTCTTGCGGCCTTCTTCCCCTTCTTTGGCCAGTTTTTCCAAGGCGGGAATAACCACTGTCAAGAGGTTCATGATAATGGATGCGTTAATGTAGGGCATAATCCCCATGGCGAAAACGGTAAAGCGCTTAAGGCTGCCGCCGGAAATCACATCTAGAAACCCCAACAGGGTGCCGCCCCGCATTAATTCTTCCAAGCGAGCCACATCAATACCGGGGACAGGCACATGGGCTCCAAGGCGGAACACCAAGAACATGGCCAGCGTGAAAAGAATCTTCTTCTTCAGATCAGGTATTTTCCACGCACTTACAAGTGTTCCCAGCACTTAGATCACCTCTGCTTTGCCGCCTGCGGCCTCGATTTTTTCCAGCGCCGATTTGCTGAAAGCGTCCGCTTGCACAGTTACAGCCTGCTGCAGTTCTCCCCGCCCCAACACTTTAATCGGCTTGTTAAAGTTTCTGATAACACCAGACTCTAACATTAATTCGGGAGTAATGACCGTACCGCTGGCAAAGCCGTTCAAAGCCTCGATGTTGACAATGGTATATTCGGTTTTAAAAATATTGGTAAAGCCTCGTTTAGGAATTCGCCGGGATAAGGGCATCTGACCACCCTCAAAACCACGGCGCACACCCCCGCCCGACCGGGCTTTTTGTCCCTTGTGGCCGCGTCCGGAGGTTTTACCCAATCCAGAACCGGTTCCCCGGCCAACTCTGGTGGGTTTCGGCCGTGCACCTGGCGCCGGTTTTAATTCATTCAATTTCATGGGTTGTTTCCTCCTAGGTTTCGTATTCTTCAACCGTAACGAGATGCCTTAGTTTGTTCACTTGACCCCGGATATCAGGGGTATCGCTTTTAGTTACTACAGAGTTCAGCTTATTCAGTCCCAAAGCCCTGGCAGTTTTCTTCTGCTCTTCCGGTCTGCCGATAGTACTCTTGATCAGGGTTATTTTCAGCATCTTAGTCACCGTTATCCCTCCTACCCGAGCATCTCTTCCACTGAACGACCTCTCAACCTGGCAACCTCTTCAGATGTTTTCAGGCTCTTCAGGCCTTCCAGGGTAGCATAGACCATATTGTTAGCATTAGCGGAGCCCAGGGACTTAGTAAGAATGTCTCTCACACCAGCCAGCTCCATTACAGCGCGCACAGGACCGCCGGCAATAACGCCCGTACCTTCCGAAGCCGGTTTCATCAGAACACTGCCTGCTCCAAACTTACCAATAGCCTCATGAGGAATGGTCGTCCCTGCCAGAGGAACTTTGATCAGGTTTTTCTTGGCGTCTTCGATACCCTTCCGGATCGCCTCAGGTACTTCTGCCGCCTTGCCCAAACCCGCTCCCACATAGCCATGGCCATCTCCTACTACTACTAAAGCGCTGAAGCTGAACCGGCGACCGCCTTTAACAACCTTCGCCACCCTGTTTATATAAACTACTTTTTCTTGTAGTTCGAGCTTTTTGGGATCAATTCTGGCCATCTACTTCCCTCCTTACTTTTTAAAAGTCAAGCCCGCTTTCCCTGGCACCTTCAGCCACCGCTGCAATCCGCCCATGGTAAATATTTCCTCCACGGTCAAAAACCACTTTAGAGATCCCCTTGGACAGAGCCTTCGCTGCGATCAGCTTGCCTACTTCTTTAGCTGCCTTTAAGTCGCCACCGGTGGAAAGAGTATCCCGTAGGCCTTTTTCCACTGAGGAAGCAGCTACTAAAGTAATGCCTTTTTGATCGTCAATTACTTGAGCGTAAATATGGTTCAAGCTGCGGTAAACACTCAGCCTGGGCCGCTCTGCGGTTCCCTTGATCCTGTTGCGGACCCGCTGGTGCTTTTTGGATCGCAGCACTTTACGATCTATCTTGGTCAACAACGCCTTGTCACTCCCCTCAAAATTGGCTTCAAGCACGGTTTGGCAAAACCCTACTTCTTCTTGCCGCTACCGCCGCCTTTGGCGCCGCCTTTGCCGCCGCCCTTACCGCCGCCTGTCTTTCCTACCTTCCGGCGAATAACTTCGCCTTCATACTTGATCCCTTTTCCCTTATAAGGCTCCGGCTCTCTGACGGCCCGGATATTAGCAGCAAGTGCGCCTACTTTTTCCTTGTCGATACCTTTTAGGGTAATCTTGGTTGGGGCCGGGACTTCGATTTCAATTCCTTCTTCCGGAATGATCTCCACTGGATGGGAGTAGCCTACTGTCAGCACCAACTTGTTCGCCTGTTTTGCCGCCTTATAGCCGACTCCGACCAGTTCCAGATTCCGCTGAAAACCTTTAGTGACCCCCTCAACCATGTTATTTAACAGGGCCCGGCTGAGACCGTGGAGAGAACGGTGTTCCTTTTGGTCTGTGGGGCGGGTAACAGTAAGTTGGTTTTCCTGCACCTGGATCTGTATATCCGGGTGAAATTCTCTCTCTAGTCTACCTTTGGGACCAACAACGGTAACCAGATTGCCTTCTATATTAACTGAAACTCCTGCTGGAATTGTAATGGGCATTCTTCCGATTCGTGACATTCCGTAACACCTCCGTTTCTAACCTTATTGCTGATACTCCAAGTTCACGGATTACCAAATATAGCAGAGTACTTCCCCGCCTACGCCCTCTTTCCGGGCTTGCTTATCGGTCATTATTCCCTTAGAAGTTGAAATGACGGCTATTCCAAGGCCGCCCAACACTCTGGGGATTTCGTCCTTCTGGGCATATACCCGTAAGCCTGGTTTGCTAATCCGCTTCAGGCCGGTAATCACCTTTTCCCGATTGGGCCCGTATTTTAAGAATAACCTCAGGATGCCTTGCTTTCCGTCCTCAATAACTTCCACTTCTTTGATAAACCCTTCATTTTTAAGGATTTCTGCCATTGCCCGTTTCATTTTGGAGGACGGGATTTCCACCTGCTCCTGGTAAACCGTATTGGCATTACGGATCCGTGTCAGAAAATCCGCAATCGGATCTGTCATGACCATGCACATAACCTCCTTCCGTTTCTATTACCCTACCAACTTGCTTTTGTTACGCCAGGTATCTCACCCCGATATGACAGTTCACGGAAGCAGATCCGGCACATACCAAATTTCCGCATATAGGCATGAGGCCTCCCACACAGCTTGCACCTGTTGTATCCACGCACCTGGAATTTAGGCGGCCTCTGTTGCTTCATGATCATGGACGTTTTGGCCATTCTTTGAGAATCCCTCCTTGCCTTAACAATGATTTATTAGGTTAACCAAGAAAACCTTGTTTGGATAAGATGTTAGCTCTCTCTAAAAGGCATTCCCATTAATTTTAACAGTTCTCTTGCTTCCTCATCGGTTTTCGCTGAGGTCACAAACACAATATCCATACCCCGTACTTTGTCAATTTTATCGTAGTCAATTTCCGGGAAAATCAGCTGTTCACGCAGGCCCAGGGTGAAATTACCCCTTCCGTCAAAACCCTTTGGTGATATTCCCCTGAAATCCCTCACCCGGGGCAACGCAGCATTGACTAACCTATCCACAAACTCGTACATGCGGTTGCCCCTCAGGGTCACTTTCGCCCCGATAGCTACACCCTGCCGCAGTTTGAAAGCGGCAATAGATTTTTTAGCCCGGGTAATCACCGGTTTTTGTCCGGTAATCGCCGTCATATCCGCAACCGCGGCGTCTAAAGCCTTAGGGTTTTGGGTTGCTTCCCCTACACCCATGTTCACTACGACTTTTTCCAGCCTCGGTATTTCCATTACGTTCTTGTAACCGAACTTAGACTGCATGGCCGGTTTTACCTCTGCGAGGTACTTCTCCTTTAAACTTGCCATCTCTTAACCCCCTTCCGCAAGCAGCTACTTATCGAGTACTTCGCCGCATTTTTTACAGGCTCTAGCCTTAGTCCCATTATCAAGCAGCTTTTTTCCAATGCGGGTCGGTTTGTTACACCTGCTGCAAAAAACCATCACATTAGAACTGGCAACGGGCGCTTCCTTTTCAATAATCCCGCCTTGCTGCACTTTTTGGGTCGGCTTGGTGTGACGCTTGACCATGTTTACGCCCTCAACGATAACCCTTTGCTTTTCTGGCTCAACCGCCAGGACCTTGCCCTTTTTGCCTGCGCTCTTACCGGTAATAACTACAACGGTATCGCCCTTTTTTACATGGACCTTTGGAGTCGACATTGTTTCATCACCTCACTATCTGGTGGGTAATGCAAAACCTTTAACCGGTCTTGCTATCATGCTAAATTACTTCCGGTGCTAAAGAAACGATTTTCATAAAATCCTTTTCCCGCAGCTCCCGGGCTACCGGGCCAAATATCCGGGTTCCCCTGGGATTGCCCTGGTCGTTAATAATTACTGCCGCATTTTCATCAAACTTTATATAAGATCCGTCAGGCCGCCTTACTTCTTTGGCCGTTCTAACTACAACCGCTCTGACGACCTCACCTTTTTTAACCACGCCGCCCGGTGTTGCTTCTTTAACAGAGGCAATAATTACATCGCCGACAGACGCATACCGTCTATGGGCTCCGCCCATCACCCTAATACAAAGAAGCTCTTTGGCACCGGTATTGTCCCCTACCTTCAGCCTGGTTTCAGCTTGTATCACAGCACATACCCCCTTTGACCGTCAATTGGTATGGCAATCTCCGATCCGGCTTATGCAAGGCCTCCCTCGGAGCTACCGCAGAATCTTAGACATCCTGGGTCTTTTCAAGGATCTCGACTACCCGCCATCTTTTTTCTTTGCTCAAAGGTCGGGTCTCCATAATCTTTACCTTATCCCCAACCTTGCATTGATTATTTTCGTCATGGGCCTTAAACTTTTTGCTTTCTCTGATGGTTCGGCCGTAGGCTTGGTGCCTGATCATGGTTTCAACCGAAACCACTACAGTCTTATCCATTTTATTGCTGACTACTTGACCAATCCTGGTCTTTCGTATTGCTCTTTCCACCTGCATTGTTCCCTCCTTTGCTTCTTCCTGGGAACGGCCCTTACTGGGCTCGTTTAGTTTCTTTCAGTTGTCTTTCCCGCAGGATCGTTTTGGTTTGGGCAATATTGCGGCGAACCATGCGAATTCGCATAGGATTATCCAATTGCCCGGTGGCCAGCTGAAACCGCAAATTAAATAACTCTTGTTTCAAATCGTCTACCTTGCGTTCCAGTTCAGTTGTGGAAAGGTCTTTAATTTCACTCAGTTTCATTAGCGTCACCACCCACTCCTGCACGTTTTACGAACTTAGTCTTAACCGGCAGCTTGTGGGCCGCCAGGCGCATGGCCTCTCTGGCTATTTCCTCGGTAACGCCTGCCATTTCAAACATAATCCGGCCAACCTTTACCGGGGCAACCCAATACTCCGGCGCCCCTTTCCCGCTGCCCATCCTGGTTTCAGCCGGTTTAGCCGTTACAGGCACATCCGGAAAAATCTTAATCCAGACCTTGCCCCCCCGTTTGATAAACCTGGTCATGGCCACCCTGGCAGCCTCTATCTGACGGCTGGTAACCCAACCCGCATCAATGGCCTGTAATCCATATTCGCCGAAGACAATCTCGTTTCCACTTTGCGCCTTTCCTTCCGGCCAAATGAGATGCTGCCTCCGGTATTTAACCCTTTTCGGCATTAGCATGGGCTATTTTCCCCCTTCCTGGACAACTCCTTTAGCTTCAGGTAAAACCTCGCCTTTATAAATCCAACATTTAACTCCGATTTTACCGTAGGTTGTATTGGACTCTGCAAACCCGTAATCAATGTCGGCCCGCAGGGTGTGCAGCGGAACTTTGCCTTCTGCATACCATTCAGTCCTGGCGATCTCCGCGCCAGCCAAACGGCCGGCACAGGCAATCCGGATGCCCTCAGCTCCCAAACGCATTGCCCTTGAGACGGCTTGTTTCATGGCCCGCCGGAAAGAAATTCTCTTCTCCAACTGTGCCGCAATATTTTCGGCTACAAGCTGAGCGTCAATTTCAGGTTTTTTGATTTCAATGATGTTTAAGTTAATCTGGCGGCCAGTCATTTTTTCCAGATCTTTACGCAGGTTATCTACCTCTGTACCACCCCGGCCAATAACGACCCCCGGCTTGGCAGTACGGATGGTTATCTTAACCCTGTTTGCGGTGCGTTCAATTTCGATGCCTGCAATGCCTGCAGCAAACAGACGCTTTTTAAGGTATTTACGAAGCTTCAGATCCTCATGGAGCAAAGTGGCAAACTCCTTCTTATCTGCATACCACTTGGCGTCCCAATCCTTGATAATCCCCAAGCGCAATCCCTTTGGATGGACTTTTTGACCCACAATCAGACCTCCTTCTCGCTGACAACTACTGTAATGTGGCTTGTTTTCCGGCGAACCAGATCGGCCCTTCCCATCGCCCGGGGCTTAAACCTCTTCCATGTCGGTCCCTGGTCAACATAGACCTTCGCAACATAGAGCTTTTCACCATTCATTTCGTAGTTATGCTCAGCATTGGCAACAGCAGATTTGACCACTTTTTCAACTACTGCCGAAGCCCTCTTGGGCGTAAATCTTAAAATTGCCAAAGCTTCTTTAACATTCTTTCCCCTGATCAGATCCACCACTTGCCGGATCTTGCCGGGAGAAATCCTGATATACTTAGCTACTGCCTTAGCTTCCAACTTATTGGCCCCCTTTCCAAAATCCTACTTCAAGGATGTGGAACGCTCAGTGTGAGCACCATGTCCTCTGAATGTCCTAGTAGGCGCAAATTCGCCCAGCTTATGGCCTACCATATCCTCCGTAATATAAATTGGCACATGCTTCCTTCCATCGTGAACCGCAATGGTATGGCCTACCATTTGGGGGAAGATGGTGGAACGGCGTGACCAGGTCTTAATTACACGCTTGTCGCCCTGCTCATTCATTTTTTCTACTTTTTCCAGCAGGCTTTCTTCACAGTAAGGCCCCTTTTTCAGAGATCTGCCCATCGGTCAATGCCTCCTTTCCTCAATTGCAGCCCTAAGTTTTATCGCTCAACTGCTGCCCTTACTTCTTTCTGGGTTTAACAATCATTTTATCCGAGGGCTTTTTCTTCTTCCTGGTCTTACCGCCAATAGCCGGTTTGCCCCAGGGCGTAACCGGGTTCTTGCGGCCGATTGGAGAACGGCCCTCGCCGCCACCATGGGGATGGTCTACAGGATTCATTACCACCCCGCGGACCGTCGGCCTCACACCCATCCAACGGCTACGACCTGCCTTGCCGATAGTAACATTTTCGTGTTCCAAGTTGCCAACCTGACCAATGGTTGCCCGGCAGGTCAAAAGCACCAGCCTGACCTCGCCAGAGGGCAGGCGCACATGAGCATATTTACCTTCCTTGGCCATCAGCTGAGCAGACCCCCCGGCTGAGCGGACTAATTGACCGCCAGCTCCTGGCTTTAGCTCAATGCTATGAATAATGGTACCAACAGGTATCTGTTGGATTGGCAAGCAGTTCCCGACCTTAATGTCAGCTTCCGGACCGGAGTATACTGTGTCCCCTACAGACAAGCCCAGGGGAGCCAAGATATAACGCTTCTCGCCGTCTGCATAATTTAACAGGGCAATGTTTGCAGACCGGTTGGGGTCATATTCAATGGAAGCTACTTTCGCGGGGATATTATCTTTGTTACGCTTAAAATCGATCATCCTGTATTTACGCTTATGTCCCCCGCCTTGATGCCTGACGGTCAAACGCCCAGCAGCATTACGACCGGCTTTTCTTTTTAAGGGCTCTAAAAGGGACTTTTCTGGTTGATCTGTCGTAATTTCCTCAAAAGTGGACACCGTCATCTGCCGCCGTCCCGGCGATGTCGGCTTGAACTTCTTGATGCCCATCGGGTTACCTCCTCTAGCAGAATCTAGCTTGCACTTTATTTGGGGACATTCCGCGGCAAGGATGCAATGCGGTAGCAGCGGTGCGTCCCCATTCCTTCTTGGGGACATTCCGCGGCAAGGATGCAATGCGGCAGCAGCGGTGCGTCCCCATTCCTTTACAGTCCTTCCATCACCTGGATCTTGTCGCCATCTTTCAGTGTGACGACAGCTTTCTTACGCTCAGGGGTTAACCCCTGAAAACGGCCCTGGCGCCGCTTCTTGCCGGGAACTTTTAAGGTATTTACATTAAGCACTGTTACCTTGAAAAGCTCTTCAACAGCTTTTTTGATCTCCACCTTATTGGCCTTATTGTCCACGATAAAGGTGTATTTGTTGGTGTCCTGCATCTGGCCGATGGATTTTTCTGAGACCACTGGCCGCACAATTATTTCATGGGCCTTAGCCATTTGCCAGCACCTCCTCTACTTTTGCCACCGCGTCTTTTGTGATCACAAGCTTGTCATGATATAACAGGTCATACACATTTAGGCCACTGGCGGTAAGAGGGGTAACACCGGCAATATTGCGGGTTGACAGGTACACATTTTCATTATTTTCAGCTGTCACGACCAAGGCCTTAGAATCTACCATCAGGGCTTTAAGGACATTAAGCATTTCTTTTGTCTTGGGTTCGGAGAAGTATAGTTCATCAACCACAATCAAGTTCCCGTTGTTAACTTTATCAGACAAGGCCGATTTCATTGCCAACCTGCGGACATTTTTAGGGAGAGTATACTTGTAGCTCCTCGGCTGAGGCCCAAAGGTGATCCCGCCGTGACGCCAAATAGGAGATCTGGTACTCCCAGCCCTGGCACGACCGGTACCCTTTTGCCGCCAGGGCTTCCTACCGCCGCCGCTGACCATGGCCCTGGTCTTGGTGGCAGCGGTGCCCAATCTGCGGCTGGCCAATTGCATTACTACCGCATCATGCAGCACTGCTTCATTAACTTCTACTCCAAAGACCATGTCGTTTAAATCAACTTCACCGACCTCTTGGCCTTGCATATTATATAACGCTACCTTTGGCATGACTGGTCCTCCTTTCCTAAGACTTTACCGAGCTTTTTATGGTTACTAGACCGTTGATGGGACCTGGGACAGCCCCTCTAACAAGGATTAAGTTCCGGTCCGCATCTGCCTGCACAACCTGCAGATTCTGGACTGTCACCGGTACTCCGCCTAGGCGACCCGGCATCTTATGCCCTTTGAAAACTCTGGCCGGTCCTTTCGCTCCAGCAGTACCCGGACGACGGTGGTATTTGGACCCGTGCTTCATTGGGCCGCGGTGAAAGCCATGGCGCTTAATCCCACCGGCAAAACCTTTTCCCTTGGATATCGCGGTTACGTCTACCCGGTCACCGGCGCTAAAAACGTCAGCCCTAATTTCTTGGCCTACCTGGTAGGCGTCCACATTGTCCCCGCGGAATTCGCGAAGATACTTAAAGGGTTTTAAATTTGCCTTAGCAAAGTGGCCCTTGATTGGCTTAGTAACTTTGTTTACTTTTATTTCCCCAAAGCCAACCTGAATGGCATTATACCCGTCGGTGGCCTCGATCTTTTTTTGAACAACCACACAGGGTCCCGCCTGGATAGCAGTCACCGGAATACATTTTCCTTCCGGGGTAAATATTTGGGTCATCCCGACTTTGTAGCCGAGAATCTTTTTGGTCATCGGTCGCACCTCCAACAACTTTAACTTCAATCCCGCCGAAATTCAATTTAAACACTTGCTACAGTTTGATTTCTATATCCACACCCGCGGGCAGGTCCAACCGCATTAGTGCATCTACAGTTTTTGGGTTGGGATCGGCAATGTCAATTAAGCGCTTATGGGTTCTCATTTCAAACTGCTCACGGGAGTCTTTATTCACATGGGGTGACCGCAGGATTGTATAAATGTTTTTTTCCGTCGGTAAAGGAATGGGACCGGAAACCCTAGAGCCTGTTCGTTTAGCTGTTTCCACAATTTTCTGGGCTGATTGATCCAGTACTTTGTGATCAAAGGCCTTGAGTCTAATTCTGATTTTTTGTTTCGCCATTATCTGTTCCTCCTCTTCGGTCGGATTAATATCGACCTTCTCAGTGAAAATTCCCCGCAATTCAACTGGGTCTTTGCTTCAGTGGGGGATTGTGTCTCCCACTGAAGCTTAGAGCCAGTTAATACAGTGGCGTAGCCGCTCTTATAATGAGCGAGGCCACTAATTATTCATTGATTTACCGTGGCCTCAAAGCGAATTTCATGCTCGGCTTCATTGCTGTAATCAAATTTTATTCCTCGCCGAGCATATCCCCCCGGCTTTGCAAAAAGCGGGGGCATTAGAGCGGGTAGCTATCTGTGGTAAACCCTGCAGCAACCTCTCACCTCATCGCAGGACATTTCCGGATCTCCTGACTGGTGAACCGTTTTAAACATGGAGCAAGGGATCAGAGGCTGGTTGCCCCCGGTCCCTGTCTCTCCATGGGTCTTGTTGCAAAGTTTTTTGCCAAACAGCGGTCCGAGATTGCTTTATTTAGACTATGCTGCTTACTACGCCTGCTCCTACAG
>JBFLXH010000038.1:0-24962 GCA_040757295.1 Bacillota bacterium
GTAGCTATATTGTTATTCCGACCTTTGACCTATACAAATTGCACTTTAACAGCAATTGTGTTGAGGGTCGGGATAACTATTATTTCGGAATAACTCAAATTATCCCGACCTCGGGATAATTTGAGGAGTTTCATCACTACTACGGGTTATTCCGCCCCTATGCTTCGCATCGGTACTCTCATCCTTGTGGGTCTTCCACTTGGATTTCTCCCTTAACATCGAAGTCGTAGGTTCCCACGTTCTACACAGAAGCCTGCGCTAAGTTCACGCCACCTTCATGCCGGTCACCATCTGGCCAGTAAACAGGTTTCCTCCAGATTTATCCCAGGTTAACGACTACCCCCTGGTTTTGATGACGTCCCTACGCTTTCGACACGTTATCAGTGGTTCATTGTGTTCGTCTCCATAGCACTTACCTGACGAGATCGAAGCCTCGCCTTTTCCTTAACGCTCACTACCTTGGCTTTTGACCAAAGCAGCTTAAGGTGGTTTGAAATCTCTACCTGTATAGCGATTTCGAGGGGCCTACCCTCATCTTCTGTGCAGCATAGCTGCTATTTATGCGACAGGAATTGTCGCATGAATGCGCTTTCGTGGCGCACGGTCATCGGCAAAGCGGACGTATTCGAGTTGGGTATAAGAGCCTTGCTTGGTCACTTCTTTGGCTTTCTCCAGCATCTTGTCTACCTCATTCAGGTAGATGTTGGAAAGAAGTGGCGAGATGACTCCTCCCTGCGGCACTCCTTTCTTACCGGAGGCTTTTAGAATAAGCTTTAGCAGGTGCATTATTTCCGCATCGTCTACGCGCTTTGCTACTTTCTCCAGGAGTATGTGGTGGCGCACATTGTCAAAGTAGGCCGTTAAGTCCAGGTCAATGACTGTGGTCTTGCCCTGGGCTATAGCTGTGGCTACTCTTTGCACCGCCTCCTGGGGCGAGCGTTTGGGCCGATAGCCGAAGGAGCCGTCTTGAAAATCGGCTTCAAAGATGGGCTCCAGTATCAGGCGCAGGGCGCCCTGGACTACGCGGTCGCGTATGGAGGGAATTCCTAAGATTCTGACCTTGCCGTTTGCCTTGGGTATTTCTTTCTGCCTATTCCTTAACGGCATGTAGGCTCTCTGCTGCAGTTCCTGCTGTATCCGTTGCAGGAATTCATCCCTACCTTGCGACTCGATGCCCTCAAAGGTAACACCATCTATCCCCGGTGCTCCGTTGTTCTCCTTGGCCATCTTGTAGGCTTTCTCCAGGGTCTCCATCTTGTAAACATGGACATAAAGGCCCCAGAAACGCTTCTCAGGTTCGGACTTCGCCTTGCTGTATATCCTCCTCCTCAGGTCTTGCAGGTTTATGGATGGTTTTATCATTTCATCCCTGCCTTCCTCTTTTTGTTGAAGGATTTTGCCAATAGTGTGGACTCTTCCCTCCTCCGGCATTACCCGCTATCATCGGTACTACAATCCCCTCCGCCACCCTCTCGCCTTTCAGTCCCATTTCCCAGGTGCTCTGGTTATAGGGCTTACCTTGCTTCCGCGATTTCTCGTCCGGGACGAGGAGAGCTTCCCCAGTTGCTTAGGACGTCCTGTGCTGCCGTGCCATCACTAATACCCCGCTGGAGTGCAGTCGCGTGTCAGTCAGCTTTCGCGCCTGCATGCTGCCTTCACCTACTACTCAAAGGCTCAGCCTCCAGAGTTTATGTTTTCGAGGCTACCTGTGTGTTCACTTGCGTTACGGCCCGGTAGCTCACTCACCACTCTAAAAGCGGCTTTGTCGGCAGACTTCAGGACTTTGGTTTCCCGCCGCCCTGCTGCCCAAGTTACATAGTTCTGACTTTTTCCTATGGCGGGTCTATCTCCCGCTGAACGTCCCAGCCTCGGCTGGGCATACGAGTAGTTACAAAACCGCTGCATAAAAAAAATATTTATCGTACTTTCTCCCGGATGGAACCCAGAAAAGCTGCCTAAATCAGCAGCGAACTGCTGGTTTAGCGCATCCTTTAACATTAAGTGCGTAAGAACCATAATCTTTTCTGCGCGTCCAGCCCTTTTTGCGATAAAATTTTTCTGCTTTGGCGTTTAACCCCTTAACAGACAAGCATTTCTTAATTCATGCGTCAGTTATGAACCGATCCTGGTTCAATTGGGCATTTCAGGGCTGTCCCAAGGGGGGAACCCGCCAGCGGCGCCAGCCGCTGCTAAAGATATTAAAATAGCACCTAAACTAATAGGTGCCTCGAAATCTCCTGGAGCGGAAGACGGGATTCTTGGGACTTAAACCAAGATCCCCGTAGGGACAGCCCATGTTGTCAATAACCCCGTCCCCTTGACACTCCCTAGTTTGGTGCGGGTGGGGAGATTCGAACTCCCAAGAGTTGCCCCACTGGATCCTAAGTCCAGCGCGTATGCCAGTTCCGCCACACCCGCATCAAAAAAAAAGAATATGGCTGAGGCGGCTGGATTCGAACCAACACATGGCGGATCCAAAGTCCGCTGCCTTACCATTTGGCTACGCCCCAGCAAAAAATTGTGTCGTAAGGATTAGGTGAGTAACCGACTTAACGACCGCTCACCGTTATTTAAAATTTTGGGGTGGATGATGGGATTTGAACCCACGGCCCCCAGAGCCACAATCTGGTGCTCTAACCAACTGAGCTACACCCACCATTTTTTCAAAGGCTGATTTGCTGAAAGTGGCGCGCCTGAAGGGATTCGAACCCCTGGCCCACGGATTAGAAGTCCGTTGCTCTGTCCAACTGAGCTACAGGCGCATTAAGAAGTTTTGATAAAATGGAGCGGGTGATGGGAATCGAACCCACGCGACCAGCTTGGAAGGCTGGGGCTCTACCATTGAGCTACACCCGCATCTTAAACTTCTGGAACCCTAATTTAACTGACAAAGTATAGTATAAACAAAAAAATACCTTTTGTCAAAAACATTTATTGCCAGTTTCCTCTGAAAATATCTGGATTTCAGCTGATCAGAAACATAATCACATTATTACTCGGACACCTGAAAAATATGCGCTTCTATCTTACCGGCCTGCAAAACAATTATGCCGTAAGTTCCCCGTTCCCCTCCTCTGGGACGGCTGATGCTGCCTGGGTTAAACAAGTGGATCCCGTCTTCGGTTTTGTTAAGGGGAATGTGGGTATGGCCGAAAATCACCAAACCAGCCCGAACCTGCAGAGCCCGGTGTTTCAGCTTATCGTAGCCTTCCTTAACCCGCTGTTGGTGGCCGTGGGTCAAAAGAATCCGGACTCCTGCGGCCTCCCAAACCTCTTCCTCCGGACTGCTGCCTCCCCACCAATCACAGTTGCCGCCTACAACTACAACCTCTAGACCCGCCTCCTTGGCCAGGGCAATTCCATCTCCGTAGTAATCTCCCCCGTGAACCAATAAGTCTCCTGGCTGTGCGGCAAGCAGCACCCGCCTGGCAGCAGAGAGATTCCGGTGTGTATCACTCAACACCCACAGTTTCATTACCATCCTCCGGGATGCTAAATCAGCTTTACAAGCACTTTTTTTACTGCCTGAAATGCTCGTGCCCTGTGGCTGATCCTGTTTTTTATTTCCGGATCCAGTTCAGCCATTGTTTGGCCAAATTCCGGCAAGAAGAACAGTGGATCATAGCCAAAACCGTGGCTGCCCCGGGGCTCCAAATTAATAACCCCTTCACAGGCGCCCTCGGCCAAAAACTCCTGCCCCTCAGAAGTAACCACAGCAAGCACGCAGCGAAACCTAGCCCTTCGCCGTTCTTTAGGCACATCACGCAAAAGAGTCACCAGTTTTTCGTTGTTCCGCTGTTCGTTTTTAGGCTCACCCGCAAAACGGGCCGAGTGGACCCCCGGAGCCCCATCCAGGCAGTCCACCTCAAGACCGGAGTCGTCTGCAACCGCCAACAATCCGGTGGCTTTTGCCACAGTCCCGGCTTTAATTAAGGCATTTTCCGCAAAAGAAACCCCTGTTTCCTCTATTTCCGGAATGTCCGGAAAATCCCCCAGGCTCATGATGTGAACAGGATAGTCTTTCAGTAAATCCCTGAATTCAGCCAGCTTGCCTTTGTTCCTGGTAGCCAATACTAGCGGTTTCACAGCTCTTCACCCGTATGGAAAGTCAATCCGCCCAAGGCCTCTTTTTGAATGGCAACAAGTCTGTTAATTGCCGATGAAGCCAAATTGATCATCTCATCCATTTCTTCTCTTGTAAAGGGGTACTCCTCTGCAGTACCTTGGACCTCCACAATTTTGCCTCGGCCGGTCATCACCACATTCATATCGACCTGAGCCCGGCTGTCCTCTTCATAGCACAGGTCGACCATTAACTCACCGTCTACCTTGCCTACGCTGACGGCAGCCAGATAATCAATCAAGGGCATTTGGGGCAAAACACCTTTTTCCCCTAACTTTAGGAAGGCTTCAGCAAGAGCAATAAAACTTCCGGTCACTGCAGCTGTTCGAGTTCCGCCGTCAGCCTGAATAACATCGCAATCGAGCCAAACGGTCCTCTCTCCCAGTTTGCTCAAATCAACCACCGCCCTCAGGGAGCGGCCGATTAACCTTTGAATTTCGTGGGTACGGCCACCAATTTTTCCCTTGGCAACCTCCCGGGGTGTCCTGACTTGGGTCGCCCTTGGAAGCATAGCATATTCAGCAGTTATCCAACCCTTGCCTTCCCCCTTTAGAAAGGGAGGCACTTTTTCTTCTACTGAGGCAGTGCAGATTACTTTTGTGTCTCCCATCTCGATCAGTACCGAGCCCTCTGCCTGCTTGATAAAACCTCTGGTAATCTGAACAGGTCTCACCTGTTCAAGCATTCTTTGGTCCAAACGCATGTCGTTCACTCCTATTATTCGGAACTGCAAATAATTAATAAAAGGTTTGCTCCAACCCGGTTTCCCCCACCAGCCCAGCAATAGTATATAGTTTCTGAACTGGATCCCAGTGGAATTCCTTTAAAAGCCTAAAGCCGGAGATTTCCCCGGTATTGGACAAGTGAATGCGGGGTCCGGTACAGCGAACCAACCGATCGCCTATTTTAATATGTTGTTCATCAAAGTAAGATATCGGCAGTTGCCGGTTAATGTAGTTTAACACCTGGCTTTCTACTTCATGCAAGTTGATCTCCGGCACTTCGGCAAACTCCATTAAAAAACCGTGGCGGATATCACTGTGCACCTTCGGCTTGGTGATGCCCATGGACTCCAATACCAAGCCGGTTAAGTCTTCCGCACTGTGAGCCATTTTGCGGTACAAGATAGACTGAAACACTATTTTCGCGATTTCCTGGGGATCGGGCCCGAAAACACCTGGGCGTGTAACGATTACCTCTTCCCCAACACCAATCAACACATCGGGCTTGGTCTGCAGGTATGGGTGCAGCAAGTCGTAGTGCTCGACCACCACTCTTTTACCTTCCAGCAATGCCTTTTTTACGAGCTGGGCCAGTTCGCCAATTTGGTAAAACGCTGTTTCAAACCTGACATCCAGGTGATAGGTATGAAACCGAAAATAGGTCCTTTCCCCATCTGCCACTAAGGGTAATGGGCGCACATTAACACCGTCATCATCATTGGTCAGTTCAAGTCCAGGAAACATACCCCGGATCAGCAGGGATTTCCCGGCGCCGGCGTCCCCAATCAAGCCGATCAACCGGTCATCAGGGCTTAAATAGCGTTGGGCAATATTAGTTCCCAAGAGCAATAACCTTTTTTTGCCCCGCGGTGCAAAATAAACCGCATGCCTCAGATATTCATGCATTACGCTGACAGCCACTTGTTTCTCTCCGTTCTCGGGGAAGCCGTTTTGGCAGCCTCTCCGCCAGCGAAATTTTGTTTCTTTGCCTAAGTAAACCTTTTTGGTTACTATAATTTAACGTGGCCTGAAAGTTCATGCTCGGCTTCATTGATTTTAATATTTTTCCTTTGCCGAGCATTTCCCGCCGCTTTAAAGAAGCGTAGGCTTAAGAGCGGGTAGCCATCTGTGATAAACCGTTCTTTCGTTCTGTCTTCTGACCTCTGACTCCTGACTCCTGAGTAGTTACCCTTTTTGGTTTATTACCAAGTATAACATATCTGACTGGGCAAATACACCATTTTTGGCCTTGTTAGCCAAGAACCTGATAAGTCAAGCCTTCCTGGGCCAGTTCCAGGGAACTGCCATATTCCGCTTCGGCTTCCCGCCGGATATGGCCCAGGTCGTATTCAGGCCAAAAATGGGTTAAGACACACCGGGAAACCCTTGCCTCCCTAGCAAGCTGCCCGGCTTGGCGGCTGGTTAGGTGGCCGGTGGCGGCATACTCCCTGTGTTGTTCAGCAACACTTGCTTCACATAAGAAGAGGCCAGCGCCGGAACAGAAATCTACCAGCTCAGGGCTCCAGGCCGTATCGGATGAGAAAACCATCCTTCCAGCAGCCGAAGAAATGCTTACAGCAAAAGCAGGTATTTTATGTACAGTCAGCATCCACTGAAGGCTAAATGGGCCTATGTTTGCCCTGGGAGGCACGGGAGGTTCCAAAAGCTTCAACTCAAAGGTATTGGTATAGCCTGCAAACCGGGCGAACTCGGCCCCGGGTTGAGACGGAAGGTAAAGGGGTATTTTCCCGGTTCGGGAACCATCCATTAGACTGCCAGCCAAGGCATAGTGAAGAGCTGGCAAATCACTGGAGTGATCTGCATGAAGGTGGGAGACTACAACTCCATTAAGGCGACGGAAGTTCATCTTTTGTTGCAGTTTTGACATTACACCATTGCCGCACTCCAAAAGCAGCGTCCATTCCCCTTCCCTAATCAGGTAACCGGAGCACGCTCCGCCCGCCCGGGGATATGGCGCCCAACAACCCAATATCGTAACCTGCATCGGATACCTCCATTTTCAAACAAGGATGTTGCTCTCTACCCTAGAATTACTTTCCCCTTAGCATACCCTTGCCGATAGCATAAATATCATCTAAGACCATCTGAAAAGACGGCGCCCGGTTCTCCTGCCGCCCCCGCTCCTTTACCCGGAAAGCGTGGATAGCCAATACTTCGGAGGGAAGCGGAAGATTGCCCGGTTCCAAAAGCCTTACCGCTCCGTGAATATCTCGAACCGGCAAGACCCTTCCGGCATTGATGCGGCTGGTAGAAAAGGGGATGTCAATTACACCTCGGTTAAAGGCTTCTACTACTCCTGCCGCAACATTACCTTCGCCCAACTCCAGTACCTTATCTAATATGCTGCGGGTTTCCACTCGCAGCAATTCTTTTTCCTCTTCCAGCCCGGGGTGGTCTCCAAAGGCTTGCTGCTGCTGTTTTACCATATTAATAGATTGTTTAGAAGCCTTCAGCCCGGCATTGATGGCTTCTACCCCCGGAAAACCTGTTGCATCCCTTGGTGAGCGTACCATGATCTTGTTTGCCCCGCCGAGGGCCGCCGTTACTGCCCCCCATACAATTACTGCATAAGCCCTGCTCTCATCCTGTGGCAATCCACCCATCCACTGATGAAATACGGTAGTTAATACAACTTGGGGGTAACCCATCCGATGAAAGTATTCACGGCCCAGTTCCAACAAGGTTAAGAGCCCCGCCAGATCCTGCAACAAATTACCTGTCTGCATATACCCTAGGGATAAATGCTGTACTCCTTGCTCTGCAGCCAAAAGCCCTTCCAGGATGCCAATGCTGTGGGACAGGCAAGGAGGAAGCAAGGCTCCCCCCATAAAACCGCCAAAAGGTTCCCGATGGATCGGGACGCCCTTTTCCCCCATAAGACCCGCCAGCCTGTCCACATACTGCCAAAGGGCAATTGACCGCTCTAATGGCATATCTTTTAAGTAAGGAATGTTAACCGAAATTCCTCCGCCCTCGATACCGGTAAAACCGCCTGCAATAGCCGTCTCAGCAACTAGTCTGGCATCAACTGCCACATGGCGCACCTGAACAGGCAGACCAACCTGGGACGTAATATACCTTCCCCCCATGACCCCATGGTTAACAACAGGGAAACCTGTGCCGTGATCTGGATTTTCACCTGAGGAATGCAACTCTGTCTCCAATTCCTGGAAACGACCCATTCGGGTTCTATTGTCGAGGGTGGTCGGCAGAATATCCGCCCCTCCATCTTGCTCCAGGCTTTGCAGGAGGCGAAGATGCTCTTCAAGCCGCAGCCTGCCTCCCCGCGGCTGAACCAGGGTCTCCCCTTTTTCCTTGGCTTCCAGCATGCGCAGGGCAAGGTTCCTGCGGCGGGGCTCGTTAGCCAGGAATTCAACGGTTTCTTCCAGGTTCACGGAAACGCCGGCAGGCCAAACCTGCAAAACCTCTGGCCGCATTTCTTCCAGAGTATCCAGGGGTATTCTTCCCTTAAAAAAAGTATCCATAGCTTTCCCCCTAACGCAATTTCACATGGCTAACCGGGCCGAGCAAGTATTCCCCCAACAGCTTTGCCCCAACCTGTTGAAAGGCCTCCATTTCGCCGCTCACAAAGTATTGATGTTCCTGTTTTGGTTTATGGGGATTAAGCAAGCCTTTTTCCCTCAACAGGGCTTTAAGCTGTTTAACAGTATCCAGGGCTGGATCAATTAATTTGACACCCGGCCCCATAATTTCCTGGATTACAGGCGCGAGATAAGGATAATGAGTGCAGCCCATAATCAGAGTATCAATACCGGCATTTAGCAAGGGGTCCAGGTACTCGCCAGCAACCTGCCTGGTATGCCTGCTGTCCAGTTCTCCTTGCTCTACTAAAGGGACAAACATAGGACAGGGCTGGCTGTAAAGCTTTACTTCTGGATTTAGGCCTCTTGCGGTTTTTAAATGGGCGCCGCTATTAATAGTTGCCTCTGTTCCAATTACCCCCACACGGCCATTAACGGTAGCCTTCAAAGCTGCCCCAACTCCAGGCTCGATAACTCCCAAGATCGGCACAGGGTATTTCTGCTGTAAATACTCTAAGGCCACAGCCGAGGTGCTGTTGCAGGCATCAACCACTGCTTTTACCCCCCGGGAAACCATAAAGCCTACTATTTCATCGGCTAAAGCTATCAAGTCAGCCGCTGGTCTGGGACCGTATGGTACATGAGCCGTGTCGCCGAAGTACAGAATCCGCTCTCCAGGCAGTTGATGAAATATTTCCCTGGCGACTGTCAAACCGCCCACACCGGAATCGAAGACACCCACCGGCAGCTCAGACAACATTGTCAATGGCCTCACCCCCGTCCTTTCTACGCTTAAAATATGCCCATCTTGAGTCCCGGATACGGCAACTATTTGGCCTTCCGCGAATGAAAATACCCACCCTTAGTGGCCTTGGTATCAAGCACTGTGACAAAAGCCTTGCAGTCCCACTCGTTTACCGTTTTTAACAGCCCCTGCAACTCCCTGCGAGATAATATTATGTGCAGGATATGGTGTACTCCTTCCCTGCCCTGCCCTTCTAGAACTGTAACGCCAAAACCCTGGCTGCGCAGCTCCTCCGACAGCTGGTGGGGCCTGCACAGGGTAATTACCTGAACGGTGACATGACCGAAGGCCATTTTCTCCTCGATAAAGCCCCCCAACAAATTACCGCTGGCATAACCGGCGGCATAGACGATTAAGTTATACACATCATCTAGTCTGTCTACAACATGTTTTAACACTACAATATAGAGGATAACCTCAAAAAAACCAATGACCGCCGCCGGTATTCTTTTTCCACGGACCAACAGCAATACCCGGAGGGTTTGCAGGCTTACATCAACAATCCGGGCAAAAAAAATAAACAGGTAGCCCAAAAACAGTGCCACCAAAAACTCCCCCTGAATAATCGGTTTCTCACTCCCGTTATTCAAATTGTAGCACTTTAGGCCCTGCTATTTCAATACAGTAAAGCCAAAACTAATTACCTGCACTGCCATCTTTAACCCAAAGCCGCTTTTTTTAAAAGCGTCCAGGGGCGGCAGGCGAATCCTCTGCTATCTGGTTCCGATTATACTATCCTTGCGGGTCATCACCGGAGCCACCACCACACTGCCAACCCTCTCTACGTTTTGCCCTTCGATCCTAAACTGAACCCGGTCGACAGTCGGGAACTGGGTCAGGGTATTAACAACAGAGTAAATCGTCAGTTCCTGGGCCGCCTTACCTCCAATATGATTGGCGATCAGTTCTTTACTAAAGTCAACAATAGCTAATCCGTCCGGTTTGATATTGATATCTTTTAGCTGGGTTCCATATGGGATTGTGGGTAACAGGGATGAACCCGGCTTGGGACCCATAATAAGTTGTTCAATGGTCGACCTTGCTATCCCTACAACTTTAGGAATTTCTCGCTCCTCGGCAGCTAAGAACTGACCTGTAGCGTCAGTAAAATATAAAACAACCTTGGTGGTTTCCACTGCTTTTGCCGGCTGCTCGGGTACCAGGTTAATCGGGGTTTCCCCAGGGGATTTTACTTCCTGCACTTTTTGGCCGGCAAACCTGTCTTTCAAGCTGCTAAGGGCTTTGGTAATACCACAGCCGCTGGTAAACAGCATCACGCCTGCCAAGACCAGCGCCAGGACCAGTTTAGTCTTCCTGTCCGCTTCTGGCCGCATAAAAAAACTCCTCCTTTACCGTTTTTTACTACTAGAATTGTATAGAGGAGGAAATCAAATTATTACTGATTTTGGTACTGACGCCATTTTTTTGAGCGAGCTTTTTCTCACCCTGTTTTATGCCAAAAAAAAACTAGCCCAGACTTTTAAGAATTTTTTGCTCTGTGAGAGGATTTAGACAATTTAATCAGAATAAGTTATTTATTGGGGAAAAGGAGGGCTGATTTTGGTCTTAAAAGCTCTAATAGTCGATGACGAATACCCAGCCCGTAATGAACTGCGGTATCTCTTGGAAAAATACGATTATGTGCAGGTTGTTGGAGAAGCTGCCAACGCAAGAGAAGCAATGCTTTTAATCCACGCCCTGGACTACTCAATTGTATTCCTGGATATTGCCATGCCTGGCTTAAGCGGCCTGGAACTAAGTAAAATTATCAGTGAAATGGACCGTCCCCCGCTGGTAGTATTTGTGACAGCCCATGAAGAATACGCTGTCGAAGCTTTTGGGGTCAATGCCGTAGACTATCTCTTAAAACCAGTAGACACTCGCCGCCTTGACAAGACCATGGCGAAAGTGCTCCAGCTAATCCAGGCCAATCCTCCCACAAAAACAGGGGAACCCAAGGAAGTTGAAGAAAAAAGAAAATCCTTAGGCTTAATTCCTGTAGAGCATAAGGGAAAAACCATCCTGGTAGATGAAAAGAATATTGTTTACCTTTACGCCAGCAATGACTACACCTTTATCAAGACAAACAAAGAAAAATATTTGACCAGGTTTACCCTGAAAGACCTGGAAAAGCGCCTTAACCCACACCTGTTTTTCCGGTGTCACCGGTCCTACCTGGTAAATATTAAAAAAGCCAAGGAAGTTGTGCCAATGGTTAACGGCACCCTGGTGCTGGTAGTGGACGACGCCGAAAAAAGCGAAGTTCCGGTGAGCCGCTCCCAGGCTAAAACAATCCGCAGCCTTTTAGGAATGTGAGTTCAAGAGGTTGAACAGCAGCGCGTCACGGCGCGCTGCTGTTCAACCTCAGTTTAAGGCTCTATTGCCGCTAGTTAGCAAAAGGGGTAGCAAGCAAGAACCGTTCCCGCTTGCTTCCTGCTTGCTACCCTCTTTATTTAAGTGGTCCTGACCGATTGCCTGGCGATGAGGGACGCGAAAACACCGGCGCCAAAACCATTGTCAATGTTTACAACGGCAAGTCCGGGGGAACAGGTCTGCAGCATGGTTAAAAGCCCTGCTACTCCCCCTTTGCCCATGCCGTAACCCACGGAGGTGGGGACACCGATCACCGGTACATCCACGTTGCTGGAGACGACGATGGGAAGTACCGCATCCATCCCGGCGACCACCACTATGGCCGCCACATTTTTCTCCAGCATTTCGGTCAGGGGCCCATACAGCCGGTGGATGCCGGCAACTCCCACATCGTAAGCCTTGATCACTTCGCAGCCCATCACTTTAGCGGTAACCACCACCTCTTCGGCAACAGCCATATCGGCCGTGCCTGCGGCCAGCACCCCGATCTTGCCTGTCTTGGGGAAGGAGTATTCTTTTTGTTTTAAGATCACCGTTTTCGCTTGCCGGTTAATCTCCAGTTCATAGCCACTGGGCAGATCGGTTGCCAGCTCTTTTAAATCTTCGTCCTTCACTCGTGTAATCAAAGTATAGCCGCTCTCTTCGGCCATCGCCAGGGCCAGCCGCCTTACGTCTTCAGGACGCTTGCCTTGAGCCAGTATCGCCTCCGGCGCCCCTGTCCGCTGGGCTCGATTCACATCCAGCTTTGCCACTTCGGCTACGGTTTTTATGTTCAGCACTCGCAGCTTGTTTTTGGCAGTAGCGATGTCGATTTTTCCCTCTAAAAGAGCATGCAAAATTTCTTCCACAAATAGACCTCCTTCATTTGTAGCGTTTCTCGCAAAAATGCCGGTATCTGCTTGGCATCACCCGGAAGCTACTAGCCTCCAGGGCTTCAATTAATCCGCCGGCGGCTTGCCGCAGGCAGGACGCAGCACAGCGCCGCTGCTGGCCGGAGTAACCATCTGCACATACCTGGCCAGCCAGCCGGAAGGCTCTTGCCTTAGAGGCGGGGTATAGGCTGCCTGCCTGGCAGCCAGCTCTGCCTCTGGCACCAGCAGATCCAAGGTGCCTGCTTCCAGGTCATAGGAAATCAGATCTCCGTTTTCGACCAGGGCAATGGGGCCGCCGCTGGCAGCTTCGGGACAGACATGGCCAACACAGGCCCCCCGGGAACCACCGGAGAAGCGGCCGTCGGTAACCAGTGCCACCGACTCACCCAATCCCATTCCCATCAGCGCCGCTGTTGGCCCGAGCATTTCCATGAAACCGGGGCCGCCTTTTGGCCCTTCAAAGCGGATTACAACTACGTCACCATGCTTGATGTGGCCGCTTAAGATGGCGGTAGAGGCTTCTGCCTCTGAATTAAAGACTACCGCCGGTCCCTGGTGGCGCTTCATTTGCGGCACCACCGCCGCTGTCTTCACTACCGCTCCCCCCGGCGCCAGGCTGCCGAAAAGCACCTTCAGTCCCCCCACAGGGCTAAGGGGCTCCTCCAGGCCGCGTATAACCGAAGGATCAAGGCTTTTAGCCTGCCCAACGGTTTCCCCCAATGTTTTCCCGCTTACCGTCAGGCAGTCCAGGTTGAGCAGGCCGGCCTTGCGGGATAGCTCACCCAAAACAGCGCTAACGCCACCGGCGCGGTCCACGTCCTCGATGTGCAGGCTGGAAGCCGGGGATATTTTGCACAGGGTGGGGGTGCGGGCAGAGATCAGGTTGATGCGTTCCAGGGGATAGCTTATCCCCGCCTCCCGGGCAATTGCCAACAGATGCAAAATAGTGTTGGTAGAGCCACCCATGGCCACATCCAGGGTAAAAGCGTTATCGACCGCCTCCGGGGTGACGATGTCCCGCGGCCGGAGATCCCGTTTTACCAGTTCTATTATTTGATGGCCCACCTGTCTTTTCAGTTCACTTCTGCGCGGGTCTACTGCTAAGATGGTGCCGTTGCCGGGCAGGGCCAAACCCAAAGCCTCACAGAGGCAGTTCATAGAATTGGCGGTAAACATGCCGGCACAGCTGCCATAACCGGGACAAGCGGCCTGCTCCAGTTCCAGCAATTCATCCCCGGTGATCTTGCCGGCACGGAAAGCCCCAATCCCTTCAAAAACACTGATCAGGTCGATAGCGTGCCCATCTTTGGCCCGGCCGGCCTGCATCGGGCCGCCGGAAATAAATATGGTGGGGATATTTAGCCTTACAGCTGCCATTAACATGCCGGGCACTATTTTATCACAATTGGGAATACAGATGATGCCATCAAACCTGTGGCCCAGCACCATTGTCTCCACGCTGTCGGCGACAAGCTCCCGGGAGGGCAGGCTGTAGCGCATGCCGGGATGATTCATGGCGATGCCGTCACACAAAGCCAGGGTGTTGAACTCAAAGGGCACTCCCCCGGCTTCCCGCACTGCTTCTTTGATTTCCTTGGCAAATTCGTTGAGATGGGCGTGTCCCGGCACAATCTCAGCAAAGGAATTGGCGATAGCAATAAAAGGCTTCTGAAAATCCGCTTCGTCTTTAATAATGCCGGTGGCCCACATCAAGCTGCGGTGCGGAGCTCGCTCCGCTCCTTTTTTGATCTGTTCGCTGTTCATAACTGCCTCCCTCATAAAATAAAATTCTATTTCTCATTAATATACTCGGCAAGTTGTTCCTCGAATTGCCAATGGAGCAAAGAGCCCATGGCGCCAATAAAAAATCGACCTCGCTTCGCCAGCCCTGTTAAAAGATTTTTCGACAGGCGCCATCGGGGTCTGGCTGGCTCCTGAACTACAGGACCATAATTTCGCGTAAGGCGTGAAAGAACCTTTGCACCTGCTCGGCGGTGCCAACAGTTACCCTAATCCACTGGTCTAATCCGAACGGCTCTCCTGCCCTAACAATGACACCTCGCTGCAAAAGCCGGTCATAAACCCGGCGGCTGTTTTCCTTTACATTGATTAAGACAAAATTGGCCTGGGTGGGGATATAGGCTAGCCCCAATTCCTCCAACTTATTATACAAATAATTCTTACCCGCTTCATTGACCTGGCAGCTTTGATCCAGGTGCCGAAAATCTCCCAAAGCCGCAATTGCCGCAGCCTGGGCCAAAGAGTTAACATTAAAGGGTTCCCTTACACGGTTAATCCATGCCGCCACCTCGCGAGCTGCCGCCGCATAACCAACCCGTAAGCCAGCCAAACCGTATATCTTGGAAAAGGTCCTTAAAACAATCAGATTGGGCTGTCCCTGGCGGATATACTCCATCCCGTCAGGATAGCCGGGGTCTGTAACATATTCACGGTAGGCCTCATCCAACACCACTAAGACTTCCGGCGGCACAACCGCCAAAAACCTATCCAGAGCCGCCTTTGTTACAATAGTCCCAGTTGGATTATTAGGATTGCAGATAAAAACCAGTTTGGTAAGAGGGTTAATCTCTGCCAGCATGGCCTCCAGATCATGAGTAAAATCTTTGAGAGCAACTTTTCGGGCAACAGCTCCAGCCACTAAGACAACAAATTCGTATTCCGAAAATGTAGGCGCAGCCATGACAGCCTGATGTTCAGGAGTCAGGTAAGCAAGAGCAATCATCTTCAATATTTCATCTGAACCGTTACCAAGCAACAGGTTATCGGGGTTCAAGCCCAGATGACCTGCCAGAGCCAGACGCAAAGAGCTGCAAGAGCTGTCCGGATACTGATGGACATTCCCGGCTCTGTCCTGCAGGGCCTTTAAGGCAAGCGGAGATGGACCTAACGGGTTTTCGTTAGAGGCTAGTTTCACCATGTTTTTTAGCCCTATTTCCCGCTCCGCCTCCTCCAGGGGCTTTCCTGGCACATACGGTTTGATAGCAGATAAAACCTGCCTCCCCTGAGGGAAGGGATAGCTGTTCACAGACATTTTCAGACTCCTATCATGTTTTACCTAATCTACATTGAATAGATTTTGTCTCCCGTCACCGTTACTACGCCGCTGGCTGCCAAAGCAGCAATTGCTTCTTCTACTTGCTCTACCCGGAAAATTACGAGAGCGCCGTTATGCCACCTGCCTAAAAATGCATAAAGATATTCAATATTGATATTCGCCTGGCCGAGGACCTCCAGCACTCCGGCCAGTCCACCCGGCTGGTCAGGGATTTCTACCCCAATCACATCCGTCATGCTGACAGTAAAATTATGTTGCTTTAAGGCCTGGTAAGCCTTTTCGGGTTGGTTCACAATCAATCGTAAGATGCCGAAATCAGAGGTATCGGCAATAGATAAAGCCCTGATATTGATCCCATGGTCCGCCAAAAGCCTGGTAACAGCTGCCAGCCGCCCATACTTGTTTTCTAAGAAAACGGATATCTGCTTAACCTTCATCAAATCTCCTCCTATTCCATTTTCCGGCGGTCGATTACCCTTTTTGCTTTTCCTTCGCTGCGTTCGATGGTCTTGGGTTCTACCAGTTTTACCTTCACCGTTAATCCTAAGGTTGTCTCAATTTCTTCGGTTATTTTAGCCTCCAGCTGTTCAAGGCGGCGCACCTGATCGGAGAACAAGTCCTCAGAGACTTCCACCCAAACCTCCAGGGTATCAAGGGTGCCCTGCCGGTCCACGATCAAGAGATAATGAGGTTCTGTCTCCCCAATTTCCAAGAGCACGCTCTCAATCTGGGATGGGAAGACGTTCACGCCCCGGATGATAATCATATCGTCTGTTCTGCCGGTAACCCGGGCCATCCGCACATGGGTGCGGCCACAGGCACAAGGTTCAATGGTTAAACGGGAGATATCCCTTGTCCGGTACCTGAGCATCGGCAGGGCCTCTTTGGTAAGGGAGGTAAATACCAACTCCCCTGTAGCACCATAGGGTAATGTCTCTCCTGTGTCGGGGTTGATTATCTCAGGAATGAAATGATCTTCCCACACATGCAAACCCTCTTTGCACTGGCACTCCATAGATACACCGGGTCCGATTATTTCGCTCAGGCCGAAAATATCCACAGCGCTGATCCCGAGTTTTTTCTCGATTTCCCGCCGCATGCTCTCAGTCCATGGTTCGGCGCCAAAAATGCCGCATTTCAACTTAAAATCTGCTGGGGATAGGCCCATTTCCCCCATCACTTCGGCAATAAACAGGGCATAAGAAGGGGTACAGGTCAAAACGGTACTGCCGAAGTCTCTCATCAACATGACCTGCCGCTTGGTATTTCCACCGGATATGGGGATTACTGAAGCGCCGATGCGTTCAGCGCCGTAATGCACTCCTAATCCTCCAGTAAAGAGACCGTAACCGTAGGCATTGTGGATTACGTCATTTTTCCCTGCGCCTCCACATACCAGGGAACGGGCCATCAATTCCGCCCAAGTGTTAATATCATTACGGGTATATCCTACTACTGTGGGTTTGCCGGTGGTCCCGGACGAGGAATGGATTCTAACCACTTCACTTAAAGGGGCAGCAAACATACCATAAGGGTAATTATCCCGCAGGTCCTGCTTAAGAGTAAAAGGAAGTTTGGCCAAATCGGCAAGAGATTTTAGATCCCCTGGCTCAAATCCTTTTTCCTGCATGGCCTTGCGATAGTGAGGCACGTTGTGATAGGCCCTTTCCACGGTTGACCTCAGCCTCTCCAGCTGCAGATACTCCAGCTCATCGCGGGATATTCGCTCGTAACGCTCGTTCCAGTACACGGCAGAACCTCCTGTCAACCAAAATTGAGGCAAATATTGAAAAATATATTAAAAATAATTTATTCTAGATTACTTCTATTTAACCTGCTTTTCCTGATCCAAAAAAAGAATTTTTGCATTGCTAAACCAGTGCCTTGCTGCCCCCTGCATGACGGAAATTCTTTTTGCCGTCGTAGGAAAAAACCATGCTCTTTCCTTCTACAACTGTTTCAAGGTATACAGGCCGGCCCCACAAGAGATAAACATGGGGCAGGGTTTTTTCCAAATAAGGCACGTCCAGTTCTTCTCCCTCATAGGAGTGCCGTAGATACAGTTCCCCCCTGTTCCGGTAATCTGCTTCTTCCACAAAGAGAACAGGAATTCCGCAATTAAATAAACTTTTAATAAGATGTTCTTTAACAGCATCTGCCCGCCGGTCTTTTATTACCCAATCAACCCCGGCTTTTTGAAAGACATATAGATTTAGTTCGTCAATTATTTTAGGTGTCAGGTAGCTGCGCAGGAAGGATATGTCGTTTTCCGTTGTTCTGGCCCAGAAGACCTGCTCCAAGGCAGGTGTCGACTGCTCTTGTTCAAGATATTGAAAAATTTTTAGGCCCAGGAGATAGGGATTGATGCGAAACTTGGAAGGCTGGATGACAGCTGCATGCATTTTACCGAATTCAATTGCTTCTGTTTCGTTTAAATCCAGTTGCCGCATAATTTTCAAGTGCCAATAGGTAGCCCAGCCTTCATTAATAATTTTGGTTTGCATCTGCGGCCAAAAATACCGGATTTCTTCCCTGACCATGTCCAAGACATCCCGCTGCCACTCCTCCAGCACCGGGCTGTGCTCTCCGATAAACCTTAACAAATCTTTCTCGGGGTGAGCAGGCAGCCTCCTTTTTGCCAAACTGGTTTCCCTGTTTTGTTCCTGAAGACCTAATTGCCACAAGTCATCATAAGGACTGACAAGTTTTTTTCCATTGACCTCTTGTTTTGCTTCCGGCCCCGGCCACAGGCTAAAATCCCCATGTTCCTGCAGGGCCAAAAGAGCATCCAACAGGGTCTCCACCTGGGCCCTCCCGAACTTGAACTCATACTGACGAATTCTCTCAGCATTTACTGCCATGGTCTCCATCATGTCTTTGTTAGTCCGTTTCATATAAACATTATGCTTAAAAAAATCGCTATGAGCCAGCACATGAGCAACAACCAGCTTGTGCTGCAGCAAGGAATTGCCCTCCAGCAAAAAGGCGTAACAAGGTTTTGTATTAATTACCATTTCATACATCCGGTTTAGATTGTAATCATATAAGGTTTTTAAACGATGAAAGGACTTACCGAAGCTCCAGTGGGAAAAACGGGAAGGCATGCCATAGGAACCAAAAGTATATAGGATATCTGCCGGGCATAATTCAAACCGCATGTCCTCATAATCCAGCCCCAAGCGGGAGGCTGTCTCATAGATCTCTTCTATTGCAGCTTGAAGCTCTTTCAGCTCATTAGACACCTTGCCATACCCCCGTAAACAGTCCTTTTTAATCTATTTTTTTATTATCTGGGCAGAAAAAAAAGGTTTTCAAGGCCTCAAAGACTTCCATCTTATCCTTGATGGTTATCGTTACCAATTTAGGATTTTTGACCTTTTTCAGGGAAGTCATCAGGGTGCTGCTGCGATAATAGGGGTTAATAATTTCGCCATAGCCAAACAAAGAGCTGACATCCGCTAATTTTTCCACCAACTGAACACACAGCTCGTTATCTGACGGCAGATTATCTCCATCGGTAAAATGGAAAGGGTACAAGTTGAAATCCTCCGGTGGAAACCTCTCCTGGATCAACTTCAATGCCAGTTGGTAAACCGAAGAGCACTTGGTACCTCCGCTCTCCCCCTTGGTGAAAAACTCTTCTTCGCTCACTTCTTTGGCCCTGGTATGGTGGGCCAGGAACACAATGTCCACTTCCTTATATTTACTGCGCAGAAATTTAGTCATCCAGAAGAAAAAGCTGCGGGCAATGTACTTTTCGAAGGTTCCCATGGATCCTGAGGTATCCATCATAGCCAGGACAACTGCACTTGTCTCCCAGCGGGGTTCTTGGATCCAGGTCCGGAACCTTAGATCCTCTGGCTTTATTCCATGAATACCGGGGTTCCCCCTTAAGGCATTGCGCTTATAATTAACCAGGATAGTCTTTTTCTTATCCAGATTTCCCATTAGCCCGTAGGACCTGATGTCATTGAAGCGAAAGGTATCTTTTTCCACCAGCTTCTTTCTCTTTTCCTGCAGGTTAGGGAGGCACAGTTCCTCAAAAACCATGTCCGCCAATTCATCAAGAGTAATTTCCGATTCATAGTAGTCCATGCCCGGTTGTTCACCGGCGCCGCCCGCTCCCTGAGGGTTTCCTAGTTGTTCCTTGCCAATTACGTCTCCCGGCTTACTTCCCGCTGTACCGTGTCCGACATGCTTTTGTTTGTTGACATTGAACCTAAACCTGTATTCCTCCAAGGAGCGGATGGGCACTTTGATTACTTTTTTGCCTTCTGCATAAATAATACTTTCTTCGCTAACCATATCAGCTAAGTTATTTTTGATCGCAGCTTTTACTTTTTCGATGTGACGGAGCTGATCCATGTATCCTTTTCGGTGCAAGGACCAATCCTCGCGGGATACTATTAGTGTTTTCCTGTCCATTTTAAACACTCCTCAGCTCATCACCGGTTTAATAGACTGCCCGTGTATTTTAGCAATTCGTTGGCACACAGGTGGCAGTAACCGTACTCGGAAATTAACCGTTCCACCACGGCATTAATTCTTTTCAATTGCTCGGGATCGGGAGTCTTAACAGAAGTGGTTATTTTTACCACATCCTTCAAGTCAGCGAACAGCTTTTTCTCTATGGCCTCTCGTAATACTTCATGGGATTTGTGATCAAAGGTTTTGTTTTTTCTGGCATAGGCAGAAAGCCGGATTAAAATTTCTTCCCGAAAAGCCTTTTTGCCGTTTTCCGTGATCCCGATCTGCTCTTCAATGGACCGCATCAGGCGCTCATCAGGCTCCAGCTCTTCATCGGTAATCGGATCTCGCACCTTGGCCCTGTTGCAGTAAGCTTCAACATTATCAAGATAATTCTCGAACAAGGCCCGGGCAGATTCCTCGTAAGAGTAGACAAATGCCCGCTGCACCTCCTTCTTGGCGATTTCATCAAATTCTTGGCGCGCCAGCACAATATAATTAATAAGGCGCTCCTTCTCTTCCTTAGAAATTGATGGGTGCTGGTCTAACCCTTCTTTTAAAGACCTGAGAATATCCAAGGCGTTAATGCACCTCATATCCTTGGTAATTAGAGCGCTGGATATCCTGTTAAAGACATACCGGGGGTCTACGCCGCTCATCCCTTCTCCTTCCACTTCGTTCATCAATTCGGCCACATCTTTTTGCTTAAAACCTTCAACATCTTCGCCGTCATACAGTTTCATCTTCTTTACTAAATCAATGCCCTGCTTCCTTGATTCTTTTAGCCGGGAAAGCACAGAAACCATGGCCGCGACATGCAGTGTATTTGGCGCAATATGGACTTTAATGTCTCCTTGGGCAATCAGTTTTTGATAAATTTTTACTTCCTCGGAGACTTTCAGGTTGTATGGAACTGGAATAACCAGCATCCTTGAACGCAATGCCTCATTTTTTGGATTGGCCACAAAGGAGCGGTATTCTGTTTCATTGGTATGGGCCACAACCATTTCATCCGCATAAATTAAAGCAAAGCGTCCAGCCTTAAAATTACCTTCCTGGGAAAGGCTGAGCAAGTTGTAGAGGAATTTCTCGTCGCATTTTAACATTTCCTGGAATTCCATGATCCCTCGGTTGGCTTTGTTCAGCTCTCCATCAAAGCGGTAGGCCCGGGGATCGGATTCTGAGCCGAATTCTGAGATGGTGGAAAAGTCAATTGAACCGGTTAGCTCGGCAATATCCTGAGACTTTGGATCAGAAGGACTGAAGGTTCCGATGCCCACCCTTTTTTCTTCATCAAATACAACCCGGTGAACCCGGACGTCTTCTGCCCGCCCGGCATAAACCTCTTCCACCATCAGTTTGCACGAGGGACAAAGGTTTCCTTCGATATAAACTCCGTACTCCTCTTGAAACTTTTCCCTTAAAGCCTTGGGAATTAAGTGCAGGGGCTCCTCGTGCATGGGGCAGTTCTTGATGGCATACACAGCTCCTTGTTCGGTCCTGGTGTATTTTTCCAAGCCTCGTTTTAGCATGCTGACAATAGTTGACTTGCCGCCGCTGACGGGACCCATCAAGAGCAAAATCCTTTTTCGTACATCCAAGCGCTTGGCGGCTGAATGAAAGTAATCTTCTACCAGCCGGGTGAGCATCCGGTCCAGCCCGAACATTTCTTTGGCGAAAAACCGATATTTTTTAACGCCGGCTATTTCCTCAACACCTTCACTGACGATCATGTCATATATACGGGCATGAGCCAACCTGGCGACACCGGGCTGCCGCCGGATCAATTCCAGGTACTCGGCAAAACTGCCCTCCCATCTAAAGCTGTCTTCCTTTTCTCGGTGTTCTTCCAGCAGACGGATAAAATCCACTGGCCCCTTCCCCCTTTTTGATTGGATATAAAACTCGGTGAAGAACCAGGAACAATATATTTATATGCGGCCCTCCCGGTGCAAAGACTGTTAAGAGATAATCCCCCTTGTGTAATATAAAAAACTGGAATATTATTAACACGGGAGCAGAAACTATGGGAGAGGTGATGGCTTTTGGGTTATAAATTTGAGTTCACCTGGCTGCTCCGCCTGCCTGTCAATGAACTCCCGGCACACCCCGGGGAAAAAAAGGGCGATGGGGAAAACCTTCTGTTATGGAAACGCTCCAGCGGAAACATAATTTTAGGCTTTTTCCGGGAAGGGTACAAGCTATCCCACCCGGTTGGCATGGATGTTATTATTGTCACTAAAGAGGAAGAAGCCATCGGTATTGGCCGGATAGTTAAATCAGAAATCTACCAATTGCCCGACGGCTCAATTACTACAGTAGTTGAATTCTCTGTCCGGCGCTTGTTTGACCCCAGTGAACGCACAGTCATTACCAGGGTAATCAGAGAAATGTATGGGCGTTCTTGCCATAAGACCTAGTGTATAGTTGGACATATTTGGGCAGAATCATATTGCAATTAAATTACCGACACGGAATAACGTCCAGGTGGAGGTGATTAATGGTGCCATATGTCTGCCCCCAGTGCGGGAGAACTGCCAAACTACCGGATTACTGTTGCGGATCCTCCATGGCCAGTCGCAGATCCTACGCCTGCCGAAAATGCAGTAAAATCAGCCCAACCCAGCAGAATTGTTGCGGCCAACCTATGAGTTTGATGTAACAGCGGATCAAAAGGCCAGCTTCCTGCCGAAGCTGGCCTTTTGATAGAGAAAACCGCTGCTTGCATTCCATTTTATTCCATTATATAATAGGGTGAAGCTTTGGGAAGGAGGAGATTAGAGTTTGCTGATTAATAAGGACTTTTTCCTGGAAGCCAATGGTCTTTTGTCTTTTGCCGATGGGGTTATTTACCCCGAACCCGATGTCCGTCGCTTGGAAGACATCCGTTATGTACTTTATCAAGATACTCCCATGGATGGCAGTACACCACTTTATTACATGTACCGGGGCGTTTTCCGCCGCCACGACTGGGATACTTTTTTATCCCACAATATCCGCTACGATATCACCGTACTGGTTCCCGGCAATATCGGCAGGGAATACATTAAGACTGTTGGTCATTTTCACCCCTTAAAGCCTAACAGCAGCGACACCTACCCAGAGTATTACGAAGTACTTTGGGGAGAGGCCATTTACCTCTTGCAGAAAAACACCCGCGGCGGTGATGTGGAGGAGATAATGGCGGTAGAGGCCAAAAAAGGCGACAAGGTATTTATCCCGCCTAATTACGGTCATATCACCATTAACGCCGGCGATACCCCGCTGGTAATGTGCAATTTAATTGAGAAAAATTTTTCCTCCCTTTATGAACCTTTTAGAGATAAAAGGGGCGCTGCCTATTACTACATTCAGGGAGAAAACCGGAAGGGCGAATTTGTTCGAAACGAAAACTACCGCAACTCGGTTGGACTTAAAATGGTGGCTGCCCCAAACCTGCCTCAACCCATGGAAGAAGTGAAGAACAAGACCCTCTATGAGGCATTTGCCAGCAGCCCTGCAGCCTTTGCCATCCTTACCTAAAAAAAGGGGCCGTTTGGCCCCTTTTACTGTTGTTGTCCCTGCTGCTTTTGCTGCTGCCCTCCTTGTTTTTGCACCGTAATCCCAACTATTTCACCCGGCACATCAATTTCCATGGTGTTCCCGTCACTAGTGGTGATCACCACCTTTGACTTTTGTTGCCCTCCCGGACTGTTGCCCGGATTACTGCTGCTCTTACCCTGGCTGTTTTTGGGGTTACTTCCGCCTCCTTGGCCTTGTCCTCCTCCCCCTTGTTTCTCCTGCTGCTTCTCTTTGAGCTTGTCCTGGCCAAACCGCTGTTCCAACAGGTAAAGGTTCTCCGGTGTGACCAAGCGGGCAGGAATTATCTTGGCCGGCAGGTCACTGCTGCCAAGCCTGATGGTCTTGTCAAAATTCCAGGACCCTGTTTTGGCTAGATCCAGGGCCGCCTGGTAAGCATGGTTTCCCACCTGGTCGGGCATCAAATCAGCCTCAGCTTCATGATTTCCACCGGCAAGAGCAGCTGCTGCATCCAGGCTGGCGCCGCTGCCAACCGTCACTATTTGTTCTGCCAAACCCTTCCTTTCTACTATTTCCAGCAAGAGTTTCGTCTGTCTATCCGTCTGTGCCGCTATGGCCCTTGGCCGTTTGTCTTGGGCCAACAGCATCTCCAGATTCTCTTCGGCAAAACCTAGTTTTTGGGGATCCCAATCCCTGGATGAGATTGCCAGGCCCAGATTTTTTCCCACCGCTGCGAACCCTTCAGCCATTTCCTGCATCGCATAATCGGCCTGCGGACCCCGCAACAATAGCACCGGCACCCCTGGGCTTGCCTTAGCCCCTGTTATGTCCGCAATGAAGGACGCCTGCAGTTCTCCCAACCGCCTGTTATCAGTGCTCACATACCCGTCAAACGGCGTTTCACGGGGCAGAGAATAAATCCCCACCAGCTTAATGTTCGCGAGCATAATTTTCCGGGCCAGCAAGCCGCCCATCTCCGGCTCCGCCACCTGGAGTATGATGGCCCTTACCTCTCTTTTGATCAAATTGTCGATTTGCTCCTCTTGCTTGGCTGGGTCTCCCTCGGCATCGAACCACATAATCCTGGCATTATCCTGTTTTTCCCTGCCTTTCATGGTATCCCGCAGGACAGCGGCGACATCCCGGTCAAGATTACCAATGCTGACCCCAATCATAATGGGGGGCTGTACGGGTTTGGGTTCAGGGTTGCGGGCACATGCCGCCAGGGTTATGGCAATAATGGTTCCAAATACATAGGCTGAAAAAGGCCATTTTTTCATTCCGCTGATCTTGACCGCTCCTTTCGGCGCTTGAGTTTATCACAGATGGCTACCCGCTCTAAGGAACGGGGACACACCGCTTGCAAATTGCTCTTGCCGCGTAAGTTATCTCAAGTTAAGGTTGCAGGGACATGTCTACCGCATTCATCCTGAACGCGGAAT
>JBFLXH010000039.1:0-24019 GCA_040757295.1 Bacillota bacterium
CTCCCGGCCCGGCCGCTCATTCAAGCGACGTCCCCTACTATATCACGCCGCTTATTCCATGTCAACGGCCATTTTCTTCCTCCACTCACCGAAACCTTCCAGGTTCCGGCGCGCGACATTTGTTAGTTTACCATACAAACCCCTAACATGTCAACAGGTGTTCTGTGGAAACTTTTTTCAGTATTCCTGTTGTTTAATGGGGAGCAAGAATTAATATATCATAGGACATCACCGTAGTCAATGTTAATTGCCTTAAAAAAACAAAGCACCTGAAATGTTTTTCTCAGGTGCTAACCGCAGGCACAGTGAGACCTTTTTGCAGACACGCCCTAAAACCTATGGCTTTTAGGCTGACTTGTCTTTATCCTTTTTATCAACTTTTTCAATTAATATAGCACAGTCGGGGCAAACTAACTGGCACATACCGCATGCGATACAGTCTTTACCGTGGCCGGGCTCAACAGTGGGTGTGCCGTATACTCCTAGTTCCTCTGACCAGCTGATGGTATCTACAGGGCACTTCTCGATACACAACCCGCAGCCCTTGCACAAAGCCGGGAACACATGAAAAATTGCCTTGCCGCTTAAGATGCTGATGGGTTTAAATACTACCGCCATGATTTTTCCCTCCTTTATACAAGGCTAAATAAGGCCTTGAACCAATTCAACTCCCCGCTCCAGGGCTTTGTAGTTAAGCTCCCGCAAACTGGGATCCTGTTCAAACTTGTAACCTAATTTGGCCTCCAGGGCGGCTTTGGCTTTTTCCAGGCTGACCACCTGGGTAGCGCCAATTACCGCTCCCATAATTACTACATTAAACACCCGGGGATGCAGTTCCTCTTTAGCCACCTTAATGGCCGGAATGGCCAGCACTTTTCCCGCATTCTTGGGAAGGGCCTCTTCCACTCCTTTGATATTTGCGTCATAGACAAAAATCGTTTGGGGACCTACATATTTTTTTGTGCGGTATACTGCCCGGTCACTAAGGGCAACCACAATATCGGCAATCTTAAATTTCGGCGATCCGATACTTCCTTCAGCTATCTGGACATAGGCAACAGAGACCCCACCCCGCTGTTCGACACCGAAATTGGGAATGTAAAGAGCCTCAAAGCCTTCCTCATAAGCGGCTTCAGATAAAATATTTGCAACGGATTGAACCCCTTGGCCTCCTTCGCCGCCAATAGCGATTTTTGCTCCTTTGGCCATGGTTAACCCTCCTTCTTTTCCCCGGGTACTTTCAATTCGCCCACCTTAAAGAACTTGGGCATTTCTTCTTCAACAAGGCGCCATGTTTCCTTGGCATTGGTAGCCCAGTTGGTTGGGCATAAAGAAAGAGCCTCAACAAAGGAAAACCCCCTGCCTTCCAATTGGTTTTCCAGAGCCTTTTTAATAAAGCGTTTTAGCTGCCGGACATTAGCTACCGTACCTCTTGCCACATAAGCGCCTTCCGGGGTGATGGCCGCTACCATTTCGGGCCCCTGGGCGGGATACCCGGTTGCCTCAACATCCCTTCCGTAAGGAGATGTCTCGGTCTTTTGGCCCGGCAGCGTAGTTGGGGCCATTTGACCGCCGGTCATGCCGTATTGAATATTATTGACTAGGACAACAGTAACCTTGTCATTTCGCATAGCCGCATTTACTAAATGCTGGGAGCCGATTGCATAGCCGCCGCCATCTCCCATGTAGGCAATCGTGATAGCCTCTGGCTTCGCCCTCTTAATCCCCACCATTATAGGAGTAGTACGCCCATGGTGAGTCTGTACCGTATCAAGGTTAAAAAAGTCCCAGGCCAGCAAAGAGCACCCGATGTCACAACCGAACATAACCTTATCCTGTATGCCAAGTTCCGCAATAGCCTCGCCTAGCGCTTTCAGCACCAGGGGGTGTCCGCACCCCGGGCAGAATTTATGGGGCTTAGTTTCCGTTCTCCATACCGCCGGCATTTGGGGTTGGATGGACATATGGGAACCTCCTTTCATGCTAAAAGAGTTTTTTCGCCTCAGCTACTATTTCTTCAACGGTAATGCCTTCACCCGGTTTAAGGTAGGGTAAAAGCGGCGTAGCACACCCGTAAATTTCGTCGGTAACCAGTTTTTTAAACTGGCCGTAGGAAGATTCAATAACCAGAATATGCCGGGCCTTATCCGCTACGGCTTTCAACTCGGCCCCCGGGAACGGCCTCAGGGTGATCGGGCGGAAATGTCCCACCTTATAACCCTGTTGACGCAGAACCTTGACAGCGCCTTGAGCAGCCCTGGAAACAACTCCGTGAGCTACTAGGAGCACCTCCGCATCTACAGTTTCGAACTGTTCATACTCTACCACTTCCGGAGCAATCTTTTCATAGGCGGCACCAATTTGGCGAACCGCTTCCAGCAATTCGTCTTCCATATTATAGGTATTTCGCAAATGAGCAGGGTCGCGGTCAATTCCTGGAGTTCCCGGATTACCCATGTACGGTTCAGCCTTGATCATTTCAATTCCCTTGAGTTCAGGGTCATAGATAATAAAAGGTTCCCGCATTTTAGACTGATAACCATCCCCCAGCACAAAGGTGGGGAACCTGTATTTCCAGGCTGTGTTAAAGGCCTTAATCGTATAATCAAAAAGATCCTGTTGGCCCGAGGTTGAGTATACGATGCGGAAGCCTTCTCCGTTTCCTCCAAAGCAGGTCATGGTAACCTCTTGCTGGGAGTAAATAACAGTAGCTGTGGATGGGCCTCCTCGCTGAGTCACAACCATTACTGTCGGTAGCCGCATCATCTCGGCCATGGACATGGGTTCCTGCATCAGGGTATTACCCGGCCCAGCGCTGGCCGTAAAGGTCTTGACCCCCGCCAAAACACCTCCAACGGTAGTAAAGCCAGCCGAGATCTCATCCTCAGTCTGCAAAAACTTCCGTCCAAACTTTGGCGCTAACCTGGTCCAATAATGCATGATTTCATTTTGGGGGGTAATGGGGTAACCATACATGATTTGTGCGCCTGCCGCCAAAGCAGCCCAAGCAACCGCCTCATTCCCCGTCATAAAAACCTTTTGTTCTCCCTGGATTGGCTTGTCCGTCATAAACCACACCTCCCGCAGATTATATACTCGGCAAGGGATAAAATTGCATTATCATAATGAAGCCGAGTATGAAATTCGCTTTGAGGCCACGGTAAATCAATGAATAATTAGTGGCCTCGCTCATTATAGGGATATTTCTCCCCTACCAAAAAGCTCCCGGCATGTAGCGCCGCAGCAAAAAAACCGGGTTGCCCCTATTGTCAATCGTTCCAATAGCTGGAGCCAATTTTTCTTCTACAGATGTAAAGATTACTGGCAGGCCCAGCTTGGCTGCCGCATCAGAAACAACAGCAGCGCCTCGCTGAACAGTTTCGATATCCGTATCATCCCCCAGGTGGGTATTATTAATTAATCCGTCTACCCGCCCAAGGGATTTTACATAGGCCACAATTCTTTCCTCAGTTCCGGTAACCGGACGGGAAATATTCACTACTGCATAGACCCTTAACTCTTTGGCTTCTTTATACCCATGTAAGAGATTGAGGGAACGGGCTCCCTTAACACCATATCCTATATCCAAGATAATGTCTCCGGGATTGCGCAAGACCCACCTTGCCTCGGGGCGGATCACTGATCCGGCCTCGCCGAGTCCTGTAGCCTTTCGGGTGTCCCAAGCGATTACATTTAGACCTTTCGCTTCTAAAAGATGCTTAATTGGCCGCAAAGTATAAAAGGGTTCGACCAGATCAAGATCAGCAATGGTTACTTGGCGACCTTTTGCGGCTAAAAATAAAGCGCGGTTAATAGCCACCTCGCTCTTGCCGCTGGCATATTCCCCAATATAAGCCTCTATTACTCTTTGCTCTTTGGCTGGATGAATGTCCGCCACCTCGCCTGCAGGCATGCAGATGTTACACACTCATAGTATCCCGATGAATGCCCAAAAAACAAAAAAGCCTTCTACCTACCCCTATTTCCCGGGTCCCTGTTGGTACCTTTTCTCTCTCTAGTCTATTATCTTTTTAAGTATTCCCCAGTAAGCATCCCCTAATGGTACTATAAAACAACTTTGCTCGCCCGTCAAGGATGAGCGGCGAAAAAGGTTCTCTCTCTCCTAATCGTTTCATCCCATAAGGGCCTTCATTATCAAAAGAAGAAGCACTCCCGGAATGCCCAAAAAACCTGCAATCAGTATAGTAACCAAATTCAGAGGAAGAAACAGTCCGATCGCACCTCCAATCAGGTTAGCTAGCCATAGCAGGATAATACCTACCAAAGAATTGTAAAGCAATCGGAAGAGCAGCTTAAATGGTTTTAATAATATCTTCCCGGCCAGAACAAGCAACAGAACCAACAATCCCAAGGCAAAATAAATCTGAAAATCTTCCATTCTATCTCCCTCCTTGTCCCATAAAAAATATATGTTAGCCTAATCCTATTTAACACTGCCTGGTTCACTATCGCTAAATTGATTTAGCTATTTTGGGCATGGCGCATCTCTTTTAAAAGGTAGTTGTAATGCTTTTCGTAAGCTGAAATCAGGTGGATAGCGGTGTCAACCAGATCCGGATCTGTAACTTCATTAAAGAACCTGTAGGCCATCTTCAATTCCCGTTGCGAATACCTGGCCAGTTCAGCAGCCTCCGGTTCTTGGTTTTTTTTAAGTAAGGGAAGATATCTGTTGCGTGGACAAAGGCCCCTTCCCATCAAATAGGTCAACCAACCAGACAGGCTTCGGCCAACAGAAGCAAACCAAAGGGCTATCCGGAGCGATTCACGCCGAAAAGCCTGCCAGACTTTGTGCCAAAAACCTGTTTCCGGCACAAAGCCCAAAAACCTTAACCATTGGGCCATATCAACCGCCTCCCTGCAGCTTATTGTCCGTTACTAAAAACATATGATGAGAGAGGACAGGTTATTATTAATTAAGGTTTTCATTTTAATTCATTAACCGATGGGCATTGGGTTTCATAACATATACTATAACCCAGCAAGTGGAATCATTTTTTCTTCAACTGGGTCTTGGCTCCAGCGGGGGAAAGCATTCCCCAGCTGGAGCTTAGAGCCAGTTAATGCAGTGCGTAGCCGCTCTTCATGCCACCGCTTCGAAAGAAGCGGGGGCATTAGAGCGGGTAGCCACCTGTGATAAATTTTGGCGGGTTATAGATAAACCTTCGGGGCGGTTGTTCTCCGGCCATTATCAGGGCATAAGCCCGTTTATATAGATGTAAAAAATAAAAAAAAGAACAAAATTAGGGCGGCTTAACGCTCATGCGGTCGGGGGACTACCCCGCCGGGGGAGTTCTCCCTTTTTAGAACATAACCTTCCTTTTAGAGAACTCCAAAGGTTGATTTTGTTGAAATAAAATTACGGGACTTTATGGCTTATCAACTTTTTTGTGAAGATAACTCCCTAGGTGCTAATGAAAAAGGAACGCCAATAGCGTCCCAACACTTAACCAATTTCTCTTCTGCCTTCAAGGGCGCGGGCCAGGGTAAGTTCATCAGCGTAGTCCAGGTCTCCGCCCACGGGAATACCATAAGCTATTCTAGAAACTTTTATCCCGGCAGGTTTGATTAATTTAGCCAAATATAACGCCGTAGCCTCTCCCTCAACATCAGGATTAGTGGCAATAATCAGTTCCCGTACAGGCTGCCTGACTACTCGCTCCAAGAGCTGGCGGATGGTCAGCTGGTCAGGCCCTATGCCATCTATGGGTGAAATAGCCCCGTGGAGCACATGATAAAGACCCTTATATTCCCGTGTCTTTTCTAGCGCCACTACATCTTTGGGGTCTTCAACCACACAGATCACGGTGTGGTCCCTGTTGGTATCGCTGCATAGGCGGCAGGGATCCGTATCTGTCAGGTTACTGCATTCCTGGCAGCGGTGGACTGTTTCCTTGCAATCTAAGATAGCCATGGCCAGGTCTCGGGCCTCTTCTCCGGAAGCATTCAGCAAATAGAAAGCCAGCCGCTGGGCTGTTTTGGGCCCGACACCCGGCAGCCTGTTTAAGGCCGTTATTAATCTGGCAACAGGCTCGGCATAATACAGCAAGACAGGTTCCTCCTAGAAAAGTCCGGGTACCTTAATGCCCCCGGTTATTTTTGCCATTTCGGTATTGACCATTTCCTGAGCTTTGCGCAAGGCTTCATTAACCGCTGCTACTACCATATCTTCCAGCATCTCTATATCCTCGGGGTCCACAGCCTCTGGTTTTATTTTAAGACTGACAATTTCCATTTTCCCATTGGCAATTACCTGAATAACTCCGCCGCCGACGGTTGTTTCGACCTGCCTTTCCCCCAGTTCCTCCTGCAATTTAGCCATTTGGGCCTGCATTTGCTGTACCTGTTTCATCATCTTGTTCATGTTTCCGAAATTCATGGGCTTACCCCCTTCAATGTTTTAATTATTAGCTTCCTATTCATTGAACACTTCCGCCACCAAATCATGAATATTCTCCCCTGGCTCAGGCTCCGGTTTTTTAGCCGCCTGGTTCTCCGGTAAACTCAGCATCTGAAACTTGAGCCGGACAGGATAGCCCAGGACATTCTGCAGCACCTGTTCTACTACCTGCCGGTTTTCGGCCTGCTCGATTCTCTCTTTATGAAAAACATGCCCGGCTCTAAAACCAAGGACTATCTCACCAGGATATTCCTCAACCAGTTCTGCCTCAACCAAAAAGGCATAAGCCGTAATCTTTGTTTTCTTGACTCCTTCCAACACCTCGCTCCAGCGGCTCCTTAAACTGCCGGCGGTTGACCGGACGGCTGCAGGCTTTGCTGCAGGGAAAGGCATCTTGCCCCCCTCCCGGACTGGCTCTGCCCCCTTGACGGGCGGTTTATTTGCAGAGACAACCCCTGCCCCGCTAAACCTAAGTTCATTAAGCTGCTGCTCCAGCAAAGAGATCCGGTCAGCCAGGGCTTTTACGGCAATCCTGCCGGAAGCATCGGAAACCTTGAGCAAGGTTGTCTCCAGCAAGACCCTTGGGTAGGCGCTCCACTTCATTTCTCCTTCTATCCTGCACAGTTCATCAATGATTTCTACTAAATGCTCTTGCGCAAAATTGTTGGCTAGATCATACGCCTGGGTTATTTCTATGGGAAAAGTTAAGAGATGTTCATCTTTACACAGTTTCAGCATTAATAAATCCCTAAACAAACCAGCCAGATCCCCTGCCATCCGCCGCACATCTTTACCTGCAGCCATTCCGCTGTCAACTAAAAGGAGCACCCGGGAAAGGTCCTTTTGTCCAACAGCAACAGCCAAGTCAAGCAAAAGCTCTGTATCAACAACACCAAGCATCTCCCTGACGTCGGCAAGACTTATCTCCTGACCGGCATAGGTAAGGCATTGATCCAAAAGGCTCAAGGCATCCCTCATTCCTCCGCCGGCCATCCGCGCTAAAAACCTGATTGCCTCGGGATGAACACTTGCACCGTTAGCTGCAACAACCTCCCGCAGCCTTTCTTCCATCTCCTCTCCATTCAATCGCCGGAAGTCCAGCCGCTGGCAGCGGGACAGAATGGTGAGGGGCAGTTTTTGCGGCTCTGTAGTAGCCAGCACAAAAACAGCATGGGGTGGAGGCTCCTCCAGGGTTTTCAAGAGGGCGTTAAAGGCTTCGGTAGTTAACATGTGTACCTCATCAATAATGTATACCCTATACCTGCTGGCGGCAGGAGCGAGTTTAACCTTTTCCCGCAGATCCCTGATCTCATCAATACCCCGGTTTGAAGCGGCGTCAATCTCCAAAACATCTAAAGATGAGCCGGCAGATATTTGCTGGCAGCATAAACAGCGGTTACAAGGCTCCCCCTGTTGCAAATCCTGACAGTTGACTGCTTTGGCCAATATCTTAGCTATACTGGTTTTACCTGTTCCCCGCGGCCCGGCGAACAGGTAAGCGTGACCGAAGCGCTGAGCTATTAAGGCATTCCGCAATGTCCGAACAACATGCTCTTGGCCCACAACTTCCTTAAAACCCTGGGGCCTCCACTGCCTGTAAAGAGCCAAATAGCCCATGGATAACAACACCCCCGGTGTTAGTAAGTTCGCCGCAATATGTTACTATCCTTCAATGCGAAAAAAAAGACCAACAGGACAACCTGTTAGCCTTTTTAAAAAATTACGACCGTGCACCCACCTTTGAACAATGACTTCCGGGCGATACCGGTACAGCCGGCTCTAATCAGGCGCCCCCGCGGCACACAAGAGGATTCACTTACCGCTGCTTCCTTCCGGACCTGACGGGGTTCATGAGTTCCTGTTGCGCAGGACCCAACTTTCCTCGCTACTTATACCGGCCAGTCCCCACAAGCCAAGCCCTGGGGTGGGAGTTCAACCCCGCTACAGCGGTTTGCGGGTACAGGGCACCGCTACCTCCCCGTCTAGCACGGCCAAGACTTTAATCTGAATTAATCACAGAGGCTACCCGCTCTTCATGCCCCCGCTTCTTTCGAAGCGGCGGCATGAAGAGCGGCTACGCCCCTGCATTAACTGGCTCTAAGCTTCAGCCTTCGTCTGAAGCCAAGATCCAGTTGAATAGCAGCTGGTGGCTAACGGCTAGTCAGGTCTTTTTCAACCACTACTAGTAATCAGCCACCAATCGCCAGTCGCTAAGAAAATAAATGGCGGAGAGAGAGGGATTCGAACCCTCGAGACGCGTTAATTTGCGTCTACTCGCTCTCCAGGCGAGCGCCTTCGACCAACTCAGCCATCTCTCCGCAGCCTAGCAACTTTAATATTAATAGTTTATCCGGGTTTGTCAAGGTGAAATATTTGGCCCTTGCTCACCGTGACTAGATTATTATACATTTATCTCTCTATTCATGCAAGTCTTTCTCAGCCGTCAGAATTAAAAGTTACTGGGTAACTACTCCTACGTTAATAATTCTAATTTGTACCTACTCAGGAGTCAGGAGTCAGAATGAGAGAACCGGCGAAAATATACTCGGCAAGGGATAAAATTGCATTATCATAATGAAGCCGAGCATGAAATTCGCTTTGAGGCCACGGTAAATCAATGAATAAATAGTGGCCTTGCTCATTATAGCTTGTCATATTTTTTATCCCTCTGATGGTGCCGCGATAAGCGGCGTGGGGGTCTGAATTCTGAATACCTCAAAATAAGAATACACCCTTTGCAAGCCTGGATTAAGGCGGCAGGCGAAGTATTGAGTTGGTCACACAGCCCGCTGGTTCCGTGTCCAGTTCCGCGATCAGTGTGGTATTTGCGGGTTTGCCTTTTACCTCGCAATACTGCCGAACTAGCAAGAAACGCCCCGCTTGCTCCAGGCAGTATCTTCTCTGTTTCCATCAGATTACAGTTTACTCTTGACCTAAAGAGGCCTGCCTGTCTCTTAAAAGCTGCAAAAAGATGGAGACCAAAGAGGGGTCAAACTGTGTACTCGCGCCTTTCTCCAGTTCCGCTACCGCTTCCTCGTGGGAGAGGGCCTTGCGGTAGGTGCGGTCGTTGGTCATCGCGTCGTAGGCGTCCGTGATAGCTAAAATCCGGCTTTCCAGGGGGATTTCCTCTCCTTTAAGACCCAAGGGGTATCCCTGCCCGTTCCACCACTCACGGTGCTTTAAAATCCAGTCGGCTATCGGCACTAAATCAGGGACAGCCTGAGCAATCCGGTGACCAATTTCACAGTGGCGTTGCATTTCGGCCATTTCTGCCGGGGTAAGGGCTCCAGGCTTGAACAGGATGCGGTCTGGGATACCGACTTTTCCAATATCATGAAACTGGGCCAAAAGCCTGAGATCAGCAACACTGCGATCGCTCAATCCCAGGGCCATTGCCAAACCCTCGACCAGCTCCTGTAAACGCTCAGCGTGGCCTTCGGTAATATAATCCCGTTCCTCTAAAGCCTTCATCAGCCCCTGCACGATCGCATTCTTGGCGCTCTTGCTGCGGTGCAGTTTTTCACGATACATGTTGTTATCCGCTTCTTTAAATACATCTATCAGGTTTTTAGTTTCCGCGGCGCTGACTGCCCACCCAATGGACAGACTGATGGGAAGTTCCTGGTTGGTCTCGTTATACCGCTCTAGGCCGCCTTTAATCCGCCCAACAGCATTCTCCATCGCGGCTCGATTACACTGGGGCAATAGAACAGCAAATTCATCCCCGCCGATCCGGGCCACCATATCCCCCGGCCGGAAAGTCTCCCTTAATACCCCTCCTACCGCTTTTAACAACACGTCTCCTGTATCGTGACCCAAAGTGTCGTTGACCAGCTTGAGGCCATCCAGGTCACATACAATAATCCCTACCGTACCCCGCCGCCCTTGGTCCAGGCGCTGTATTTCCTGTTCAAAGTAAGTCCTGCTGTAAAGCCCGGTCAGGGTGTCGTGCAGGCTAAGGTAGCAGAGCTTTTCGATCAGTTCCCGACGTTCGGTTACATCCCTGGCAATCCCTTCCACTGCAACCAGTTTATCTTCAATATATTCTGGCGCCAACCGTTGCTCCACCCAGATGGTTTCCCCATCTCGGCGGATTACCCGCAGTTCCACAGGTTTAGTGAAATCAACCGCTGTGAGGTCTTCCACCATTGACAGGTCATCCGGGTGAACGATCCTAAACCAGAAGTTCGGGTTTTGGTAAAATTCCTCCGGCGGGTAACCTGTAATTTGCATCACCGAAGGGCAGATAAAATCCATTTTCAATCTGGGCTGTAGGGCCAGGCGGAAGATCACGTCGCGGGCGTTTTCTGCCAAAAGCCGGAAACGCTCTTCGCTTTCGCGTAATGCTTCTTCCCACTGGCGCTCTTCGGTGACATCCCGGAAGACCATAATCACACCCAAGATGTTCCCTGCCGGGTCCATGATGGGGGCGGCGCTGTCTGCAATGGAGCGTTCGGTCCCATCCCGGGCGATAAGAGCAGTATGGTTAGCCAGCCCAACAATCTTTCCTGTGGTTAACACCTTGGCGACCGGATTTTCCACCGGCAGGCGGGTATACTCGTTGACGATGTTAAACACCTCTGTTAGCGGCCGACCGGTTGCCTCGCTTTCGCTCCACCCCGTAAGCTTTTGGGCAATTGGGTTAATCAACTCCACTTCTCCCTTGGTGTTAACAGCAATAACCCCGTCCCCAATGCTGTGTAAGGTTACCGCCAACCTTTCCTTTTCTTGCACCAAGGCCATTTGGGCCTGTTTTCGCTCAGTAATGTCCCGGATGACGCACTGGTAAAATTCTGGCCCTTTGGCGTTAATATAGCGGATACTGGCTTCAATCGGGAAAGTACTCCCATCCTTTCGCCTATGCTCAGTTTCTAGGAGCAGTTCCTTTTCCCTCTTAATCCGGGCAAAATCCTGTTCCAAAAAGGCAAGGGCGCCAGGGGACCTAAGGTCTTTGATATTCAGTTGGCGAAGTTCTTCCGGGGTATACCCATAAACCAACACCGCCCGTTCGTTGGCTTCAACAATATTGCGGCTGCTGTCCAGGAGGAGGATAATATCGTTAGCATACCTGGCCAAGAGGTTATATTGCTGGACTAAGAGCTGCCGCTCTATTTCCGCCTCGTACCGCTGGCGGTAATAGTAGGCCTGCTCGCGGCGGTGTAAGGTGCTGACTGCAGCCGCGGCGGCCAACAGCAGAGCTGCGTTGAGGATAACTAACATGGTCAGTTGCTCATGCAGGGGCGCGTATACTTCTGCCAGGTCCACTTTGGCGACCAAGGACCAGGGGGTGCCCGGGATAGCCAGCACAGAGGCCAGTACCCTAGAGCCGCGGTAATCCTGACCCTCCGCAACCCCCTCCTCCCCCAGGGCCGCCCTGGCAGCCGGCACTTCCTGGATGTTCAATGGCAGGCGTACTGAAAGCGGTGGGTCAGGCCGGTGGCGCAGTTGGTTTAAGATCACCGCCTCTTCTCCCTCCCGCCGGACCAACAACAGTTCGGCGGTATCGCTGGGTAACGGCCAGGATTGGATTAAGGGGTAAAGGAAAAATCCTGGATCAATCTGTAGGACCAGCACACCTACCGGCACGGGGCCGGTTTCTTCCGACAACACCAGGGGCACATGAAAGCTGAGCAGGATCTCTTTGGTCTGGGGACAGCGGTGAAGGTCTGAAAAAAGGACGGTCTTTTGGGCTAGGGCCTGCCGGGCGACCTCCTGGGAGTAACTGTCCATCACCCAATCCCCCTGAGGGACGGCCATCCGGACCCTGGCTTCAGCATCCAACAAGACCACACCCCGGTAATCCCCTTTACGCTCAATTGTCGCTAACCAGCTGGCGACTTGGTCGGCAAGCGGTAATGACGGGTTGTCGAAATAGCGTTTTACCATCAAGGTCATAAAGGGGTTTTCAAACACGTCCTGAGCGTCTTCCCAGCGCTCCCGGTACCACCAGGCGATCCGGTTGGCCTTAACCTCAGAAACAGCGGTGATTTTCCATCCCATAGCCTTAATGGTTTCCTGTTTTTCAAGTTTATACTGCCAATAACTGACGATGGCAATGCCGCCAGAGAAAAGCAGAAAAATAAACAGGAGGAGCCTAGGTGTGTTGCGTGGGTTATACCTTGCACCCATAGAAATCACCTGTCTTTTTTGTTTCTGAATGTTAGCGGAAGTATTCCATACTGGTGCAAGTAAATCCTTTGAGGCTTAATATTTTGTTAGATATGCTTGGCTCAGGTTGGGTCTTCGCTCTTGCCGGGGAGTGAACTCAGGTTTATCCAGAGATGGCTACGAACTGATAAAATCAACCCCGCCTTCATGACTCGGTTGTTATCTGAGATGGCCACTAAAGACCTGAACATGCGGTTTAAAATTACCAGCTTACAGCCTCTTAACCCCCAAAACGCTGCTAGCCAATGGAAAGAAGAGGCTTTAAATGCCGGGCGCACCATATATACTCGGCAAGGGATAAAATTGCATTATCATAATGAAGCCGAGTATGAAATTCGCTTTGAGGCCACAGTAAATCAATGAATAATTAGTGGCCTCGCTCATTAAATGCCCGGCAAGGATTCAACTGGGTCTTGGCTTCAGAGGGGGATTGTGACCCCCGCTGAAGCTTAGAGCCAGTTAATGCAGGGGCGTAGCCGCTCTTATCCCGCCGCTTTAAAGAAGCGTAGGCTTAAGAGCGGGTAGCCATATGTGATAAAATTTGATTACAGCCAATGAAGCCGGGCATGAAATTCGCTTGCAGGCCACATTTTAATTAGCGGCCTCGCTCATTATAAATGGGGTTACGGAAACACCGCAACCCCAAAACTTGGCGGGATTCTTCAGGATTTTTGCACCTTTGCCCAGGTGTCTTTTAAGGAAACAATCCGGTTGAATACTAGACTGCCTCCGTCTGAAGCAGCATCTATACAGAAATAGCCTTGTCTAAGAAACTGAAACCTATCTCCTGGTTTGGCGCCCGCAAGGCTGGGTTCAACCATGCAGTCGGGCAACTTTTCCAGGGAGTCAGGATTAATGTTGGCAGTAAAATCGCTGCCCTCTTCCACCTCTTCAGGGTTATCCACCAGGAAAAGGTGGTCATACAGGCGGGCTTCCGCTTTTAGTGCATGGGCCGCCGATACCCAATGGGTTGTCACCTTGACCTTGCGACCGCTGGTGTCAGCTCCGCTTTTAGTTGCCGGATCGTAAGTGCAGCGCAGTTCCAAAATTTCGCCGGTCTTTTCGTCTTTAATAACCCGTTCGCATTTTATTATATAGGCATGCTTCAATCTAATCTCGCCCCCAGGGGAGAGGCGGAAAAATTTCTTCGGGGGATCTTCCATAAAGTCATCCTGCTCAATATAAAGCACTTTAGAAAAGGGAATTTTCCGCGTTCCCATTTCCGGATTCTCCGGGTTGTTCTCAGCCTCCAGCCACTCCACCTGATCGTCGGGGTAATTTTCCAGGACCACTTTTAGGGGACGCAATACCGCCATCACCCGGAGGGCCTTTTTGTTTAAGTCCTCCCGGATACAGTGTTCCAAAAGGGCGATGTCCACAACACTGCTAGCCTTAGCTACTCCGATACGCTCGCAAAAGTCGCGGATGGCTTCAGGGGTGTAGCCCCTCCTTCGTAATCCTGATATAGTTGGCATCCGGGGGTCATCCCATCCGTTAACATGCCCCTGTTCCACCAGCTGCCTGAGCTTCCGCTTGCTCATCACGGTGCGAGTGAGGTTAAGCCTGGCAAATTCGATCTGTTCCGGCCGCCCGTCTGCTTCGTTGGAGTAATCCACGTTGTCCAAGACCCAATCATAGAGGGGCCGGTGATCAGCAAACTCCAGGGTACAGATGGAATGGGTAATCCTTTCCAGGGCATCGGAGAGGGGATGGGCGTAATCGTACATGGGATAGATACACCACACATCACCTGTCCTGTGATGGTGGGCCCGCAAAATCCGGTACAAGACCGGGTCCCGCATGTTCAAATTGGGGGATGCCATATCAATTTTTGCCCGTAAGACCCTGGATCCATCGGGGAATTCCCCGGCCCGCATCCTTTCAAACAGGTCCAAATTCTCCTCAACTGAACGGTCTCGAAAGGGGCTGTTTTTCCCCGGCTCGGTCAAAGAACCACGGTATTCCTTAATTTCCTGGGGGCTCAAGTCGTCCACATAAGCCTTGCCGGCCTTGATCAGCTGGACAGCGTACCGGTACATCTGCTCAAAATAGTCAGAAGCGTAGTATAAACGGTCTTCCCAGTCATGTCCAAGCCAGCGAACATCTCTGATGATGGATTCTACAAACTCAATTTCCTCTTTGCTCGGGTTGGTATCATCAAACCGCAGGTTGCAGAGGCCCCCGTTTTTAGCAGCCAAACCGAAATTGAGGCAGATGGATTTAGCATGTCCAATATGCAAATATCCGTTAGGTTCGGGTGGAAACCTGGTATGCACTCTACCATCATTTTTGTTTTGTTCCAGGTCTTTATTGATTATATCCTGGATAAAGTTTGCAGGTCCTTCCTGGCTTGGCGCTGTGGTGGTACCCTCCGGGTCAATCCTTATTTTACCGGCGTTTGACATCATAATTTTCCTCCCTTAAACTCATCCTGCCATCAACGTCTAATATGTATAATAGTAAATAACTGCGCCTATGTCCAATCTTATCATTTTTTTACCACTAAACACAGTACAGGCTAGAAACCAATCTGGGTTCCGCTTTTAATTTAGGTTGGCTTCATTCTACCCAAAAATCCTACAAAAATGTCATTATTGCCCCTTTTTCCACAACCCTGCTCTGATCCCTCCGGCCTTAGGGAGACCGGTACGTTTCTTCCTTAACCCGGACCATCTCCCGATTGAACTTCTTCTGTTCGCCCATAAAGGGTGCATGAGCCGAACTATCAAACCTTACCAGGTGCTTGCCGAAGGGGGCATCGAGAACGGCTAAGTATTCTTCTACCAGCTGTAAGGGTGTGTTATAGTCGCGGGAGCCGGAAAAAAAGTAGACGGGAAGAAGCAACTGCGGGACCTCCTGGAACATATTGAAAGATCGCGTAGCCTTCCACATGGGGCCGCTGCCCCGATTCGCGCCCCTGAGCCAGGCGATGTAGTCACCAGGACGGTACTCGGGAGCACGCAGGGCGATCAAGGCCAGCTTGCCCATCCCTACATCTATGCCGCCGCCGTAAGCCTCGACCATCTTGGCGAACTTCACGTAGGTCCAATGGTCGGTGTAGGGGGGCAGGCCCAGTTCTGTCAATCGCCTTATATCTTTTTGATTGCTCCTGTTTTCGATCTGCTCCTGCAGCCAGGAGTAAGCGATCTTGCTGCCCCTGGCAGAATCTACAACCTGGCTCACCGCCACGTAGGCGTAGTAGTCTCCGGGATAAGCCCGTACCACCTTGATCCCAAAATGCATTCCCCAGGAATGTCCGATAAGGAATATCTTTTCCTTGTTAAAGCGTTTCTTCAGGTATTGAGTTAATTCGTGGGCGTCTCTAACAAACTGTTCAAGGGTCATGTTCTGCTCGTCAAAACCAATGGGGTTTGACTTGCCCGCACCGCGCTGGTCCCATTGCACAACCACAAAATCATCTTCCAGGGGCCCGTTGAAATAACGTCCCACCGGAATTTGGGCTGCCCCAGGCCCACCGTGCAGCCATAAGAGAACCGGGTTGTTGATATCACGGCCTCGGATAAGAATCCATTGTTCCATATGGCCTATTTCCACTTTTTCCGAAGAAGCTATACTCCTCTGAAAACCATTTCCGCTACTATCCTTTATCTGTGGAGTGGATCCGGGGGAAAGTCCCCAAAAGGCAGCCGTTGCAGTCAACACTACTGTCACACCAAAAAAATCAAACAGAATGAGCCTGCCTTGGAGCAGCAGACTCGAAGTGAATTTATAGTAAATACCGCTTGACCTCATCATAAAAATTCTCACGAGTACCAAAGTAAACGAAGTGGACAATATTTTCAAGCTCATCATACAAACAGCAAATTCTAACAGCAATTCCGTCTGGATTATAATCCCAACTACGATAGCCCTTAAGGTCTCCCTTTAGAAGGGCACCCGCTTTAGGGTTTTGAAGTATCAAATCAGCTTGTGCATAAAAGCTGTTCGTCAGCTTTTTAGATTTCCTCCCTATTCTCTTGAGAAGTCTTTCGAGTTTCTTTGTCCAAGAATACTTCGAGTCCATGGAACCCCTCCGATTGGTCACCTACCCCTTCAATGTCTGCAATATCATTTTCAAACTCTTGCACCCGCCGTGCGATGAATTGGTCATACTCTTTAAGACGGAAAGCGATCTCTTCGACCAGTTCTTCCCCCCTAGGATCAGGGATAAACCTCCCAGGGGCTAGACTGCCGTGAAGTGTTGTTACGGGGCATTGTGCTGGCTGCATTGTAGAACTCGCCAGTATGGCATATTTGCCGTTCCACCGGTCAAACTATAGCCGCCTGATTATTACGGGAAGGGTGGTTATGGTGGCTAAAAAACAAGAAATAAGACCCCAGATGTTTTCCCGCAAAGGTGAATTGGTAAAGGATGACTTGGCTCACCAGGCCCAGACAGTAAAGGAGAACCCATATAAAACACCTCCCGACAATTTAACCAGCAAGCGGGGGCATGACCGGGAAAAGGGTTAAGCATGAAAAGGGCGTTTTGCCCTTTTTGTTTTTTTCCAGAGATATATTGACGGCAGGGGAAAAATCTGCTAATATGCAAATGAGAAAGGTTCTCATCCAAAATGTGTGCATAAGTAAGCCTGGGGAAGCGCGTAAAGCCACATAAGAATACTCTATCGGGCTTTTATGGTGTAAATGAAGTCGATGTTTTGCAGGTTCTTAGATGAACATTATTATCAAGTAGCTGGCTGTTAAGCAGGAGGGGAAAGGGATGAAATGTTTGATTGTTGGAACCGATCGACTTGGTGCCGCTCCCCAGATCTTACATAGGCAACTAGGCGTTTCAAGCATCGTGCACTGGACGGGGCGGGAGAAGAAACTTCCCGAAGTTCTGCCAAAAGGGCTGGAAGTTATTGTGGTATACAGTCAGTTTACCAACCACCAGTTAATGTGGGCGGTCAAGAAACTGGCAAAAAAGCAAGGAATCAAAACCATCTATATCCGAAGGGGGTTATCGGAGTTATCACAAATCGGCACGGCCTGATCTTAAGCATGTACATGTGCTAGGGAGGTGCAAAGGTGGTTTTGTCTTGACTGATTTCATTTTTTGAACTGAGAATGCCCTTGTTTATGAGGCTCTTCTCCAAAACATTACAGTAACCCTTGGTAGGAAAATAGAAAGATGACGGCTAAGAATCCTAGGTAATTGCGAGCACCAATCGCATTACCAAATCCCTCGAAAGGATGATTCTTATGCCATCATCATTAACCACCTCCATTTTAGACCTTCCCAGGACGAAATTCAAGGACATGGAGTATGTAAACGATACCCAGGGAACTCAGTTCGTCCGGATCAATATAGACGCGGATAAGCGGTATAAACCACGGTGCTCAAATTGCGGCAGCCCTGCTCCTATCAACCGTAACGGTTCCCGTGAAGCCCGAGACAGTGGAGCCTTTGGCCATATAGTCTATTTACGTTTCGAACAACGAGAGGTTAATTGCCCAAACTGCGGTATCCGGATCGAAAAGCTGGAGTTTATCAGCCCTGGAGCCCGGGCGACAAAACGATTTGAAGAACAAGTCGCCTACCCCTGCCGTTACATGACATTATCCGATGTGGCAGCATACTTCAACCTGGACTGGAAGACGGTCAAACGGATCGACAAAGAGTATTTACTACGGACATTTGAAGAAATCAGCTTAGACGGCCTTACTCTCATCGGTTTCGACGAAGTAGCCAGGGCCAAGGGACATGACTACCTGACTTGTGTTTTTGACTTGAGGAACAATCGCTTAATCCGGGTACTGCAAGGACGCAAAGAGTCATCATTCGCTAAATTCTATCGGGAGTTAGGGCCTGAACGCTGCAAGAAGATCCAGGCCATTGCCATGGATATGTGGGGAGCCTTTATTAAAGCGGCCCGTAAGTACTGTCCCCAGGCCAAGATTGTCTTTGACAAGTTTCATGTCATTGCCAATTACCATAAGATCATAGACCAGATCCGGCGAACCGAGTTTAGAAGAGCGGAAAGTGAAGAGCAAGAACTGATCAAAGGCAGTCGCTACTTATTACTCAAAAACCGTTCCAAACTAAGCGAGGCGAAGGAGCAGAGGCTTTTGGACCTTTTGGCGGTCAACGAAAACCTGAATATCTCGTATGCCCTTAAAGAACAGCTTCAGACCCTGTGGGATAGCCCCACAGTACCCCAGTTTAACAATGCAATGGACCAGTGGTGCCAACTAGCGCGGGAGTCGGGTATACCTCAGTTAGCCAAGTTTGCTGACAGCCTGGAACGCCATCGTTCGGGGCTATGGACCTATTGTTTATACCCTATCAATACGGCCCGCTTAGAGGCCAATAACGCGAACATAGCGCTTTTGCGAAGGCGTGCTAAGGGTTTTCGAGATACTGAGTATTTCATCCTGAAAATCCACCAAGCCTCCGCATGAAATGCTAGCTGAGGGGGATCCGCGGACCAATCCAGGTGACCGTCTTCAGGTTAACTTCTAGCTTTTTGCACCGCCGCCAGCCTTGATATGGAGCCTCTGGGCGGCGTGTCTGGGCAGGCTAAAGGGCAGCCCCGCCATTCGGCTTGGCCTGCCTCGGCTTTCGAGCCTAACACGCCGCCACCTCTCCATATCAAGGCCAAGCCGGGGGCTAACGCCCCGGTGGCGGCTCCTGTTGACGCCGAGGCTGGCTTCAACCTGTTAACACGACCTGGGCAGGCACCATACCTAACACGCTGCCTGGGTATTATTACCATTCGTTACTGTAGTGAATTGGAGAAGCTCCTAATATTCAATGTTTTCACTGCAATAATCTGCTATGGCATTACCAACAAATCTCTTCCCATGATTTTGAGCAACGATGCTAAGAACAATATATTGTAAAAAAGTAATTAAAACATACAACAAAGTATATCGAATATCCTTAGAAACAAAATAAATTATCCATGGAGTTATTAAAAAAAATAGAAAACTTATTGAGGCAAGGTCACGAGCAAGCAAAAAATTTTTATGTGCTAACAAAACCGGAGTGTTCTCTTGGACTTTTTTATATATTTTGTTATACCAAACGTAGTTTTGCTGTTTCGGATCGGTTGGTATATGACCGATTTTTTCTTTTAAAATTTTGATATCTATTCTCGTATCTTTATTGCATATTTCTGTAAATGCACGTGTTCCAGGTAAAGGATTTTTAATTTTCCAAAACACCAAAACAGCTTTTGCTTCTGCGTTTATAATGCTGGATAAAACAAAAGATAATAATGGTGCAATAATTACCATAAACGCTTTTTTATCTCTTAATTCATTCATTAAAATAATTATGTCTCTCCAAAAATCTTCAAAACCATATAGAAACAACAAATAAAGTGAAAAGCACCAAATCAAAAACATAATAATCATAGGAGTATTCTGAGTTTTTAAGGGTTTGCTCATATAATAACCCCTTTTTAAAAAGCGTTTAACTAAAAAAAGTTTTACTAAAACTGGATTAATAAGATTATACACTATCAAGAAACCAGTATCCGTCTCTCTGGTCCGGTTCTTTTTGGTTATATGCTTTGGCATACGAATAATTCTCAATATAGATGTCTATAAAGTTACTATTGGGATAAATATGGACATTCCCACATTGATTATTAGTGAAATATAGTAGGTTTCGATTCCGCCACGCTGAATATGCTAAATTTCCACTGGGTGCACAACCAAAAAATGATACTCTTGGATTAACGATATCCAAAAAAGAAAAGTCCATATCTGATTTGCGTCCGTGGTGAGGAGCAAATAAAACTCCGGCATTTTCAACGAGATCTTTATGATTATCAAGGATATATTCCCATGTCTTGTTATTAGAATCACCAGGGAAAATAATATTTCCAGCCTTGTGGCGGTATACAATAACATAGGAAGCATCATTAATATCGCCATTATCATTGGCTTGCTCTACAAGATCGTCATTTGGAGAAACTATTTCAATATAATCTCCATTTCCATTACCTTGATCGTCATCAGCATTCCAATATTTCCCTCTATCTCCAGCTCGTGGTCCAATAACTTTTGTACTTTGAATCCGTCCATTAATAAGGTCTTCGTAAAAATCCCAATCTTCTTCTAAGTAGGGACCACCTTCTTCAAAATCTGGTTTTTCTCTCCTAACTCCACAATCCCAGAAATGTAAAACTGTTTTTTCCTTAAACAATTGGTTAATTCCGTCCATGTGGTCCATATCAGGATGAGTTAAAATAAATCTCCATATTTCAGAAAGTCCTTTTTCTTTTAGATAATGAATTGGGTTTGTTGGTTTACTGCACATATTATAATTACCTTTTGGCTTTTCTTCTGCAAACTTTCTTACCTGAGCTTCATAAATACCCTCATCGGTAAGGTTACCACCACAAATGTCAATCATTGTAAGACGGCCACTTACACTTTCCATAAGAAAACAATCACCTTGTTTTACATTAAGAAAATGAATCTTGGGATTCGGCATTTTAACCACCTCTTTCAAACAGTTCCAAATATCCAAACATTAAGGCGAAACCGTTCTGCTTCAGCCGTGCTAACAGCAAAAATATCAAACAGAATAAAACCACGTCTTTCAGCCAGAAGCCCTTCGTCCTAGCTGTAGCATACCACGTCCAGTTCCGGATCAAGTTTACTGAGTTTTTCCTGAAGTTCACGAATCTCCATCATTTCTCCCCTCTTCTGGTGTTCTCTGGTTCTTTCCGCCTAAACCATTATGCGTTGGTAGATTTGCTGGATGTCTTTCGTTAAGCGATCATGAACAAGCAAGTTTACCGATTTTAGGAATATGGATTATTTACCCTTTTTATTGTAAGGAGGCTTGGTGCGAGATATGATTCGGCTCTCTTTGGCTTGTGCATCATCAATGCTGTCCATTTGTTCAATTTGCACCTTGGCACCCGGAACATAGTCCTTGCTACCGGAAAGATGTTCCTTAAGGCGATCGCGCACACGGCCCCGTTGAGCAATGCCAGTGTAGTTGTTCTTACCCGCTTCGGTCAGAATTTTGTAGGTAACAGGTTTGTTGTCCGGAAGTTTTTCAATGCCTTTCTCATTGAAAGGTACAGTTTTCTTTGCCATTAAAATAACGCCTCATTAGCAACTTCTGATAATAGACATACACCGAAAGCTCAGAATTCTTTACCGCTCTGGTTCCTCCAATGAGTTTCTCATTTTCCACAATGCCATCGGATGGTTTCGAATACGCTCCAAGATTTCCTTGTCGTCAAACAGCAGATCCGGACGATATTCTTTCTGCGCGAATGACCGTAAGAAGGCTGCTTCTCTTTCATCAAGACGCAACAGGCCGGTAAGGAAATCCCTTACCCGCTTTTGAACGGATGGCAAATCAAAACGCTCCGTCCTGCGGATAACAGGAAGCAAATCCGTTTTGATTTTATGTTTTGTAAAGCTGTCGATATTGTCGAACCGAAAGTTCGCTGATACCTTTTCGTCACCAATCGCGCTGTAGAAGACCGCGCACTTTTTCAGCATCGGCAACTGGCTTTCATCAAACAGCCCGAAGTAAATCATGTTGTTGAGGTCGTACAAGTCCCTTGCCGCTGCTCTGGTGAGCAGAGCGACGATCTTGTTCCCGAATATCTCCAATGCCGCCAATGAATGTACCGTCATATCATCAAACAAACCGAGTGTTTTGACCGTCCTGTTTTCAGTCGGCAATATATGAGCACGCAAAGAGTAATTGATTTCAATCTTAATGTTGTCTTTCATCCCGGCAGCGTTCAGATAGGAAAAAACAAAGGAGTCCAGGCTGTGCGGCGTCTTTGACTTCGGACTTAACTCGTAGCCGTTGGCCGTCATATATTTGATGATATTGTCGGATATGCGGCTCCGCTCCGCAAGCATTTCTTCCCTTGTATCGTTTTGGGTATAGTCCAGATCAAGGTCAATCGACATTCTCGGCAGATTGAAAATCGTTAGATTGATGGCCGTTCCGCCTTTGAGCGCAAGAGCGTTTTTCAGCAAAGGATTGGCATTCAGGTACTTTAAAACTTCCGCCAAACGGCACGCCTTTTCCAATGTGTCGCGGATAAAGCCAAGTTCCTGCGCTTGCTTTCCGAGTTTTCGCTTATCATAATCAGGCAAATTCATTTCCTCCTTCCGACAGGATGGATAGCAAATTGCGGGGCACAAACAGTTGCCAGCGCTTGTCGTATTGTGCTTCACCGTTATTCAAGCCGTGATACAGATACCGGACACTTTTGGAAAGATGAGAAGCGCATCGTTCAAAAAAGCTGTCGCTGATGCTCATCTCCTTTTTGAAATGTTCCAATACATACCCGGCTTTTTGATATAGAACCTGCTTCCCGTAGTTTTCCAAATAGCGCAGCAGTTTGCTCTCATCGGCATAGGGTATCATGGAAAGGCTGCGCAGCAGTTCTTCCCAACCGCCTATCTTTTCAAAGTCGTTGATGCTGTCTATCATTGTGCGTTCAAGATCGGTTACGGTAACGCCGTCCGCCTTCTTCTCCACGCCGGCATCTATCCGTGACCTCACATAGCGATAAGTCAGACCGTCAAATTCAAAAGAATTGAATTTTGAAGCGGAGGATACATATACATCGTAAAACACTTGATTGGTGTACCCGTAATACGAGAACGCCGAATGATGGGAAACATAGGCGCTTGGGGTGATATGGCTCGCTATGACAAAGCGGTTGACAACGGGCATTTTGTCCGCCATGTTGACGGCAACATACAAATTGCGCTTCACCCTTTTTATATATCCTTTTTTCAAATAGTTCTGGATGAGATTGCTCGCTGTGTTTGGATTTCCCGACATATGACAAACATCCTCCCAGGTAAAACAGCCTTTTGCCAGCAGTTCTTCGTAGTGCTTCATGTTTCCACCTCCGATGGTTTTAATTTTAGTATATTATCACCAATTTTTCAACCATGCAGAGGATAAATTAAAAATATTTTATTTTCGGCCTGTTATCGTCGATTTAGGGGTGATGGCAGGGAAATAATAAAATAATCATCGTTCTTGTCCGCGTTTTTTTCCCAATACATTCTTCAGATAATCATTCATATCCTTCCCGCGCTGCGGCGGCTCATTGGAGACGGAGTAAGCAGATGGGAGGATGGCTTGAATTGCCTTTGCCGCCAGCCGGCCGGCCGTGTCGTTATCAAGGTGCAGAGCTATTTCATTGATCTGCGGAAAGTCTAATAAGCATTGCATCAAAGCGGCGGGCGGGGTGCTTTCCTCGATATTCTTTTTCGGCTTGTAAATACCCGCAAGGGACAGGCAGCAATCCTTTTGCCAGTCCCTGCCGGAAAGCAGCTCCAACGTGCCGTAGGATAAAAGGTCGATGGCGCTTTCAAACAGGTGCAGTTTGCTGCTTTTGCCTCTTGACGGAATGGAGAAGGAGTAGTGCTTGTCGCTTCCATTTGCGTCCCCTATATACCGCCTGCCGGACGTTCCCCGGA
>JBFLXH010000040.1:0-23256 GCA_040757295.1 Bacillota bacterium
ACAAATAAAAAACGACCATGTACGGTCGTTGGGCAAGGTTTTTTGCCTATTCTTTTCGAACCCCTTCTCCCCTTATATCCTCCTGATTTTCCCCGGTATGCTCCAGATTTTCCCCACGTTCTATATCAGGCTCAATTACCATCGGGTCGATGCTATACGGGCGGGCGGCGGTTACGGGAGCTCCCTTCTTATAGGCTGGCTTGATGCCCAGGCGTAATAACAAGTTGGCCCGGTAATCCCGGGTCATCACATTGGCGATGGCACCCAGTAGCAGCAACCCGGCAAAGCCCACCAGGGGAAAAAGGATGCCCACCAGCCGGGAAAAGCCAACTTGGGCGGTAAAAAAGGAAGCTAAACTTGTACCAACCGCCAACCAGCGGAATTGCCGGGTACCCGGACTGGTAAGCCGGGCGCAAAAACCATATAGGCTGCCCACAGCAGTGGTAAATATGCCGACCAGCAGCACAACACCGTAACCGGAGCGGAAAACCGGAGACATTTCGTCGGCGATGAACAGCATGGGCACCTCGTACCGGGAGGCAGCGGGCATGTGGGTTATCAGGGCAGCGGTAATTGCCAGGGCGCCGATGCCTAAGCCTGCTCCACCCCATATGGCGCCGGAACGCAGTTTGGCCTGACTGGTTAGAGGCCCCAGGGGCGCCAGCACAGCCACTCCGATGACCAGATTGTAAGAGACGTAAAGAAGAGCAGAAAGGAGCCAAAAGGGGACGGCGGCCCGCCCCGGTTGAAACCAGTCCAAGTTCCCCCAAAAGGCTGCCGGGTTTGCCGTTACCGTAGCAGAGCCAATAACCAATATAGCCGCTACCAGTACCGGAACCAGGAAGCTCATGGCGGAGATTACTCCGCTGATACCCACCAGTACCGTGACAAGGGTGATAGCCAACATGGCAAAGTTCCCCAACAGGGCGGACATACCATACTCCTGGGCGAAAATGGCGCCCGAACCTGCCGCCATAACCCCAACACCGCCAAAGAGAAAAAAAGTGATCACTCCATCTATGGCAACGCCGACACGGCATCCACCGGCATGTTTGATTACCGGCAGGTGGGAGTTGGCCCGTAGGCGTCTGCCCAGTTCCAGCATGGCGTAACCAAACATGGCAAACAGGATGGCGGCAATTGCCAACCCAATAATACCCCAAAGCCCGAAATGACCAAAAAACTGCAGTACTTCCTGTCCCGAGGCAAAACCCGCCCCGATGATGGTACCGATATAGGTAGCCGCAATTTTATAGGGGGATAACTCCCCTGGTGTTGAAGGATCTTTTTTCATGGGCTTAGTTTGTGCCAAGACAAGCCTTTATAAACCCCGTATCACATGAATATTAATCGATAATCGATTTAATGCCACAAACCTTTGGTGACAACTGGCGGCACCTGCTGCAACTGGAACATATTCTGCCCGCCAAACCCTTTGGAAATGATGTGCCGGTCTACGTGGATGGCAAAGGGACATGCCCCCGGAAGACGTTGGCGGGGTATCCGGCTTTGCCAATTTTTTTTCGGCAGGAGAATATTAGTGGCAATAATATCCAAAGGGTTGATTACATACCAAGCGCACGCATGGGAATAATGGATGATACAAGCATGAGCAAAGGGGGTATTAGAAATTGGTTAACTTGTTCAAAGTGGTTAATAAAGGCCAACCTCAATTGAGAGAGTTTGACCCCACGACAGTACAAAGAATTAAAGAAGGAGCTTATCTGATCAAAATAATCAGTGAAACTGAGGTTAGCGAACGTAAATGTGAATTTTATGCTGGTAACTGTGCCGACCAAGAAATTACCACGTTTTTCAAAAATGAAGCCGACAAGTTAGGTAAAGCCAGGCGTACCCTTCAAGAGTATTACGAGAGTATGACAAAGGAGTGATTTCAGTCATGAATTTTTCTGACATGGACATGCTTCAAGATTACGAAAAAGATGCTAGGATGGCAGCTTTGGCCTATGTGTTAATTGAGACCGAAATTATGGATAATACTTTACGCACAATTATCGGTAAGGCGGCTGTTGAAGCGACACAGAGTCAAAAAATGGCGGCAGACCTTATATTAGCTAGGGGAGACCGTCCATAAGGACATCTTCCCGCCCTATTTTATGGGGCAGAAGAAGCAATAGTGATGATTATTTAGTACATTAACGCCTTTAAAAGCGCCTCGTCCCGGCTGCATACCGGTCTACCGCCATGGATACAGCATGAACCAGCACCGATGCTGGTTCAGCATTTTGGCGCGCCGCTGGTTAAACAAGCGATCCAGCTTCGTCTCCGTCGAAGCATGAGAGGAACGGATTGCTCAATTTATTGAGTACTACAACAAGCATTTGGCCAAGCCGTTTCGCTGGACATACGCAGGAAAGCTGTTATAATGAGCAAGGCCACTAATTATTCATAGATTTACCGTGGCCTCAAAGCGAATTTCATACTCGGCTTCATTATGATAATGCAATTTTATCCCTTGCCGAGTATAAAAGTTTAGCCTGCCGCTTTGTGATCAGGTATTAAAGCCACTGTGTACTAGGTTCTTAAGCCGGAATTCCTCTGGACCGGAGGTTTCCTTCCTTATCCAACCATAGGCGGATGCCTTTTTCCTCCCTGTCAAAACGATAAACCCGGCCGCCCACCACTATAGAAGCGTTATCAAAGGCATATCCCACGGTAACTACGGCTACCGGGCCAGCCACCACCCTGGTGTTGGCCCCACCCCTGGAACCCATCTCTCCCACATGCACATCCCCGCCAGCCTGTATCTCGCCACCGCGAAATACCCCGGATACAGTCACTTTCTTACCAGCCTGAATCCGGGAATTATAACAACCGCTGCCCACCACCCGGACATCGCCGGTAGCTATAACGGTGGAATTGAGGACGCTTGATGCAACCACATCGCTTTCCGCAGACGGCGGGGACGCAAAGGCCTGTTCCCATTCCGCGGCTCGCCGGGCCAATGTTTCAACCTCCTGGAGATCACGCACGGCCAAAGGGGAACGAACCAGCGCCCGTTCCACTTCCCGGATAAATTCTTCCAGGTCTTCATCGGCTAATCCCGGGGGTATAGTTTCAACCTGCTTCTTGAAGGTATTGGCGGCAGCAGGAAGATGGCGAAACTTCCCCTCCAACAGCAACTTTACCAGGGGGCCGATACCGTGTTTAAGATCGCCCTGCTTGAACGCCGGGTGACCCAGTAACTGCCGGATAGCCATGGTCATCTCCTGTAAGCCGACTGCCAAAGCATGAACCTGCGGCTGTATTCCTTGTAGAAAGGCTGGAGTTCCTCCTGCGGCCACTACCGATGCCAGGATATTTCCCCTGATCAAGATGGACCCAGTAGCTTGAACCCTGGCCCCCGAGACCAGCCCTCCCACCCTAACATTCCCGCCGGCTTCTACCGCCATCCCTTCTGCCACATTTCCGGCAATTAGGATATCTCCTGTAAAGACAATGTTACCTGAAGCAATGTCTACGTCACCAGCATGCACCAGTTCAGGTAATACACTTACCTTCACCAAGTTACGACTGCGGGAGGCCACAGGACGTCCAGCCCGGGCCGCTACGGCCCGCTCACCATCCCTAGTAAGTACCGCTCCTTCACCTACAGAAAGGATAAAGTCCCGGGGCGACGGCGGCACAATTATCTCACCCTTGACGCTGGTGCCAGGACGACCCGGCCCAGGCGGGTGTTTGACAGCCAGGATGCCTCCCGCCTCCACCGAAGTAAAAACATAGCGTTCCCGGAAATCCACCGCTTCGTCTTCCCCCGCCAGTACCGGTACCTTGGAATTAGAGGGAAAAAGCAATTCTACCCGGCCGTCTTCTCCTGGTTCTGCAGGAATGCCTCGGGCGATAACCACCTCCTCTTCATCGCAGGATGTAACACCGTGAGAGCATGCTTCCCAGTCTACGCCATAGTTAATCCCCAGCCGGGATAACTCGTGCAACAGTTTGTCCCATGTGAGTGGTGGAAGGCGTTCTTCTCGCTCCACTAACGCCAGTTGTAGTATCTTGGCAGCCGGGAGTTCCGCCACCTCCCGGTGAATTACCACCGTAGGGCTAATCCGCAATATTGCCTGTAAACCATCAGAAGAAATGGCTAAAGACCATTCCCCTTCCCTTCGTTCATTCACCGCCTCCAGTGACACCGTATCTTGCATAGATACGGGGGTGGGTTGAGTACACTCCCGGCCGTTAACAATCAGTCTTACCCCTGGGCAAGGTACCACCACCGGGTAAGGTCCCTCCGGTAGGTGCCGGGCAACAAGGCGCCCCTGTTTCACAAAAGCATATGGACCCACCGCTTCTCCGTCCGGAAAAGCATTGTCCACTGCACTCGCTGTTGCTGCGGGGGAGCCCCGGGTAATCTCCTCTTTCATTAGGATTTCACCTCCTGCTAAGCGTTAGGATTTGTTTCTATGACTTCCAACACTCGGAAAAATCCTATCACTTCCAGGTCTTCTCGAATAAGATCGGGGATGCGAACAATTCTCATGGTGCGCCCCTGCCTGTACAGGTGTCTGGCCTGGCTCAGGAGCATTCCCGCCCCGGAAGAGTCTATGAACCGGAGGCCCTGCAGATCTATCTCCACCACTTCCTCCGGCCGTCGCTGAATTTCCTGTTGCAACTGCTCCACGTTGCTGAAATCCAGTTCGCCTTCCACCTCCAGGATTGCCATCCCTTTCTGTTGCCGGGCTCTAATCTCCACCCCTTTCACCTGCCTTTCCCATCACTTTCATCACAACCAGTGTCACGTCATCCTTTTGAGAAAAACCGCGGGTAAATGTCTCCAGGTCAGATAAAATATTTTGTTTCATCCTGTCTGCATCAGCGCCATACTGAAGGCGAACCATCTCCTTCAATCGTTCCTGCCCGTACCTTTCCTCGCCCGGGCCACAGGCCTCCACAAGCCCATCGGTATACAGCACCACCCCATCTCCGGCGGCAAGAAAAAATTCCTCCGCCCCTGACCCAAGGTAATCTTCCAACAGGCCCAAGGCGACTCCCCGGCACCGGGCCACTTTCACCTTGCCGTCAGTTAAAAGAAAGGGAGGGTGGTGCCCTGCATTGACACAGGTGAGACGCCCAGCTATCCCGTCGTAACACAGCAGGCATAGGGTGGCAAAAGCCCCGCATTTCCGCAGTTCACACCCTCCCACCTTATTTAACCGGCGCACCACCTCCAGAGGGTGGGGATTAATCCTGACACACTCCCGGAGCATTTGGCGGATTGTTTCCATCAGCCGGGCTGCATGGAATCCTTTACCCATTACATCTCCGATGGCGGCAAACACGGTTCTCTCGTCGCAGGAGATAAACTCAAAAAAATCTCCCCCGACCTGTCCGGCAGGCAGGCTGCACCCACTACCTTCCAACCCGCAAGCCCTTATTATTTTCCCATTCCCTGTGATCACTTCTTTCATCCTGCGCCTACCTCTCTTCTCCGGCCGGAGCGGTGTTTTACGCCAGGAGCCTGTCCAGCCCTACCAGCCGCATCACCTCCGCCACATCAGGTTGCGGCCTCAAAATCAGCATCTGGCCACCCTTTTGCCGCCAGTCGTTGTTAATGTCCAGCAAACTTTTCAAGCCGGTGGAATCAACGAAAGAAACGCCTGACAGGTCAACTTCCAGCGTGTATTCCCCCACTTTCCCAACAACCTCTTGCAGTTGCGCTACCGTTTCTACATCCAATTCACCGTTTAGCACAACCCGGCACACTCCCCGAGCAACGTAAACATCCACTTTCAGCAATAACATCACCTTCTTTCATTGGTCTTGTTCGGGGGCACAGCACCAAAGTCCAGGGCCAGGGCGGTACCTGACGGTCCTGTATTAAGGTAGAGGTAGTCCGCATAGTAGAGCATCAGGGTAAATCCACACCCCATGGAATTCTTAGTGGAATAATGTTGCATCAGCGTTGCCCGGGCCAATTCGCTGGTTTTGATTCCCGGACCCCGGTCCTGTACGATAATCCTGACGGCATCCCCTGACTGTCTGGCTTGCCAGCAACCGCCCCCCGCATGCTTAAGAGCGTTGGCCAGCGCCTCAGTCAAACACAAGGCAATCGCGTGCCACCTGCGGCTGTCGAGAATAGGCAAAGCTTCCCGCATTACCCGGCGGGCTTCCGGAATATCATGGGTCTGCCGGACCTCACCCTTGGCCAGTTCTGTCCCTACTGAGACCACTTTCTCCATCTCTTCACCATTCACCAGGTATAACCGGCCTCCCGTTACCGCCGCTATGGCATCCCGGTAAGCCTGCATCTCCTGCCGGTGCATCTTTCTCTCCTTTTCAATCACCTCGGTAATGTCAAAGGCCAGCAACCCACCGCTCCTGTGGTCGAACGGCACACCGTGAATATCAAATACCTTTTGCCCGTCAGCGCTAATGATCACCTCGCGTCGGTGTTCAGCTTGGCGGGTAACCTGGCGCATCAGTTTTTCCGCTTCTTCCATGGGCAGGTCCAGGTCGGCCTGGCCTGAAAGGTAGCGGAAGCGCCCACCTTCATATTTCATCACCTTCCCCACCCTGAGAGCGTTAATTAGTTCGGACTTCTCCACTTCAGCCAATAGTTTCTCCCTGACCATGTCCTGAAGGTGCTCCGGCAAGTGCCTGCTAATCTCTTGCACTAGCTCGCCGACCCTTCCGGCCAGCAACTGGTATTCCTCGTTGTTAAGCCGGCTGGCAGTCCCCTGCCTCCGGTGGACAGATAGGATGTCAAAAACGTGAACATAATTTTTGCCCTTGAATGGTACTCCAGCTACCTCGACCCACAAACTTTCCTGCAGCCTGAGTACATACCGGCCCGGAACTGGAGCTTCCGTTTCCAGCCCAAACTCCGTGGTATTTAACGCCAGAATGTGTGCCGGATACTGCTTACCATGCTCGTCTTCCAGCAATACCCGGACAGGCGGCGAAGGCACCCGGCGAAGGGGGCCCGGCTGAATAAAGTAATGGCATTCCACACAATGACGGTCTGGTTCTTTCTTCGCGCATTCAAGACACCGTCGCATTTTTTCACCACCCTTCTACCTGTCAGCCCTCCCGGCTGCATGTCCTTTAAATTGCCTAAATAGCACTAGTAAGCGATCCAACCATTGACTCTGGGCGCATACCAATGGATGAGATAAAGTAAAATATGAATCCACCAATTGAGCAAGCCATTGCTTTTCTTCATCTATTTGTCTTTCAAGCCTACCCGGGTCGCGATAGGTAGCGATTTGCCAAAAGGGCTCTTCCGCCAAAGCCGCTACCAGCTTCGGGTCGAACTGGGAACCGGCACCCTGATAGACTTCTTCCAGCGCTTCATACATTTTTAAAGGCAAGCGGTAAGGACGCAAGGAAATCATGGCATCCAGGGCATCGGCCAGGGCAATAACCCGGGCGGGCCAGGGGATCCGTTGTCCCCTCAGCCCCTCGTATCCCTTTCCATCCCACCTTTCGTGGTGGTAGCGGATCATTTCCACCAAGGACCAGTCCCCTCCCCTCTCTGCAATCAAGGAGGCGCCCCGCCAGGAGTGTTCCTTTAATTGCACCCATTCCTCTTCCGTGAGCGGTCCCGGCTTGTCGATAATGTCGCGTGAAATTAACATCTTTCCCACATCATGGCAGAGCGCCCCGGCTATTAAGATTTCCCGCTCCACTTCGTCAAGACGGAGGAAAGTGCATATTCTCATACATAGATTGGCAACATTGGCGCTGTGGAGGAATAGTCTCGGCCAGCACTCTTTCATCGACTTTAACAGGTCGCCTATCCCCGTTAGCTCTATAGGCACCGCCCCCTTTATAAATTTGCTGTCCGTCATTTTTTTATCGACCTCCATACCAGAACATTAACGGTTAGACATACTTTATGAACAAAAACGGCAGCCCGACCAGAGCTGCCGCAACAGAACGCTATTTAAAACAATAGCAATACCTTTATCACGGCAACCTGGCAGTCATACCCTCTAGGGCTACAGACCCATGGCTTTGCGCCCCACCCTTTCGGATGGTTTGCCTTTAGCATAATAAAGTTTCCCCACTCAACATTTTAAGGGGGATGATTCACCATCGCCGGAACACAAAAGTTTCTCCAGCGTTCAAAACGTTCACGTTTGAAGAATCCTGTTTACAGGATAAATGCATGAGGGACCAATGCGGAAATAAATCCTTTGACAAGAAAGGGTTTTATGCGCCCCACTGTCAACCGCAAGAAGCGAAGGGGCAACCCTGGGAGGTAAGCTAGAAGGGCAAGATAAGCATGGAAACGTTCTAGGGAGCCTGAAGTTCTGACAAGAAAGAGGGGAACATATGTTCTGGCAGCATAGCCTAACGCTGTCATCTTCCTAATCATTCCTTTCAATTTCTTTCTCTCTAACAAAGATTTAGACAAAATTCGCCGTTTTCCTGCCATCATTCCCCATTTTTCGAAATATACATCCATAACTTTTGGCACTAAAGCCATGTCTACAGACAGGATATCGATGAGAAGTGTTGGCAATATAAGGGCCGTAACATTCTTTGCGATGCTACGGCCCCCAATTTTTAACTCGAACCAGATACAGGCTATAGAGAGATCTCTTCCGGCAGAGCAAATATTTCCTTATAAACTTATTTGTAAACCGGGCAGGAGGGATGACGTCAGCACGTCTTCCTCGTCATAGGCGCCGAACTGGTACCACCCATCTTCCTTGGAAGTATACTTCCGCCGTCCTGGCCTCTGCACCGACCAGCCACAGTTCCTGTACGCCATAATAACGGTAAAGGCGGCTCTTCTGTTTCAACTTATTGTTAGTTGCCGAGTTGTGCTGATTACGTTACAATTGATGCGAAAAGGAGGATTATGCCCATGGCCAACAAAAGCCGCTGGCAAATATATTTAGCTGTCTTGTGCATGGTAACAGGCATGCTGATTGCTTGGCAGTATGCATTGACTCTCAAGACCATGAATGCCGGTCAGGGCAGAAATGCCATGCTGGTTTCAGTGATCGAGGGACTGGAAGCAGACACTGCTCAGCTGGAAGAAAGAATACTTGAATTGCGAAATCAACTGGATGCCCTCCATGATGCCCAAATAGAGGACGAGGAAGAAATCAGCAGTTTACAGAAGGAACTACAGTGGATGCGCAGCCTGGCTGCCTTAACCGAAGTGCACGGGCCAGGCATTACCGTCACTTTGGAAGATAATGTGGCAGGATCTAACGCCTCTAAGAACCAACCTGACTATAACCCGAACAATTTTATTATCCACGACAAAAATATATTATACTTGGTAAATGAGATCAAGCGGGCAGGGGCCGAAGCCATTGCTGTCAATAACCAGCGGATTGTTTCCAGTTCGGACATTCGCTGCGTCGGCCCGGTAATCTTTGTAAACTCTACCCGGATGGCACCCCCTTATACGATCCAGGCCATTGGGGACCCAGACAGGCTGGAGAGGGCAGTGTCCCTGGGAGAGGAGTTTACCTATTTAAAATTTAAAGATTTCCCGGTAAAACTGGTTCGGGAAACAGTAATCAGCCTGCCTGCATTTAAAGGCGGTTACAGTCTTAATCATGCTCAAAAAGTCCCGGAAGGGGGGTCTTAATGTCTTCTGCAAAAAAAAAGGCTCCTCTGGCCAGGTGGCAGGTAACTGTCACTATTGTCCTTTTGTTTACCGGTATCCTGCTTTCGCTGCAATTCCGTACCCAGCAGGATTTCCGGCAGAGCTTGGCTGCTCAAAAACCAGACGACCTGGTAATTATTTGGAAACGGCTGGCCGAAAAACGTGAGCGTTTGGAAATGGAAATCGAGGAATTGCGGAAGCAGCAACGGCTGCTGGAGGAAAAATCTGCTGCCGGCTCGACCGCTCTCTCCCATGTTATTACCAGCTTGGATCGTTTGCGGATGTCCCAGGGGTTAGAGTCGGTTAAAGGCCCTGGCATCACAATCACAATTACCGGAGATGCGATGCTGTTGCACTACGATCTGGTCGATATAGTTAACGAACTGCGGGCGACTGGAGCAGAGGCGATTGCCATAAACGATCACCGGGTTATCTCCACATCCGGCTTTGGAGACAAGGATGGCGCAGAAAACATTTATATTACTGTTAATGGAGAGCGTCTGTATTTCCCCATCGTGATCAAGGCTATCGGGGAACCGTCCACCCTGCAAACCGGCTTGTCATTTCCCGGAGGAATTGTGGATAACTTCCGCACCTATGGCATCACACTGGAGATTCAAAAACACGAAGAAATTGTTATCCCGGCAGCAAAGTATATTTCTCCCTGGAGATATGCCAGGCAAGGGACGGCTCCTCCCCCGCCACCCATCCAGTTGAATCCTGGAGTGGTTGAAGGTGAACCGGTGAAACAGGATACTATACTCGGCAAGAGATAAAATTGCATTATCATAATGAAGCCGAGTATGAAATTCGCTTTGAGGCCACGGTAAATCAATGAATAATTAGTGGCCTCGCTCATTATAGAACCAAGTCCGATACAACCTTAAAAGGCCCATTAAATCCTTAAATCTTATCGTGTCTTAGAACGGTCAGGCAGAAAAATCTACCTGGCCTTTTTTGTTTTTGCCGGAAAATTATTAAACACTATCAAAGCGGTTTATTAGGAATACCCCGTTTGAGTGAGAGCAATTCATGGTGTTTTCTGGCCAAAATTACGGCTGACCTTCCAGGTAAGGTTACCTTCCACAAACACCCTCTCCCGCATCTTCCGCCGCCGGGGCAGTTCTTCGCCAGCAGCGAAGCGTTCCCGGCAGGAGGCGCACATGGTGGTCACGTCATCGGGGTCGCACCCGAAGGGGCAGCCGGCCACCACCCGCATCTCGGGCAACAGCGCCGCCAGCGCCCGCACGGCGGTGGACTTGGCCGTCCCCTTCTCCCCGCGCACCAGCACCCCTCCCAGGCGGGGGTTGATGGCGTTTAAGACCAGGGCCAGCTTCATTTTTTTTCCTGGCCGATGATGGCCGTAAATGGGTAGACATAACGCCGGTAATCACCCACCGGTTAATCTCCTTTCCCCTTATCTCAGAGTTTCTCTTCGATAGAACCTTCCAGTTCCAGGTACGCCTCACGGAGTTTATCCAATTCTTCCGCGGTAGCCTGCCAGTATCCCCGCGTGTTAGCTTCAAACAACCTCCTGATGATCTCGGCGGTGGCCCAGCGGTTATTTTCTTCCAGGCGCTTCCTCATTTCTTCATTAAAAACATAACGCTCGGCAATTTTACTCCAGATCCAGTTGTCCACTCGGTTGGTGGTGGCCGCCAATCCCAACACGTTGTCCACCCGGTCGGCTATATGCTGCACCCCGTGATACTCATGCGCCAGTAGACTCTCAATCCATTTCGGGTTCAGGAGCCGCGTCCTCACGCCCCTGCGAATGGCTGCTTCCACATCTTCCGTAATGATTACCTCTTTGGTGGTATCACTGAAGAGCATTTCCGGCTTCTTCCCACCGGCAACCTCAACGGATTTGGCAAGCCCACCAAAGTATTCGTAGTAGTGGTCCAGGTCGGTGATTTCATAGTCATGCGAGCAGCGCACCTGGGAAATGACATCTACCCGGGAAAGCTGCCGGCGAAAGAGCTGATCCATTCTCCTGGCACGAATACCCCTGGTATACAAGTGATTCATGCTCTGCAGGTAGGCATCGGCCAACTGGCCCTCCTCGTTCCAATTCTGGGTTTCCACCAGTCCCCGCACCCTGGTACCGTACTCTCCGGCCGGGGGCCCGAAAATCCGGCCCCTGGCCATGACCCAGGCAGCCTGGTGGTCGTCCATTTGCTCCTTCAATTCTTCGAACAGGGCCAGTGAATTTTCTTTGACATAATTCATGTCTACCGGCTCATCCAGGGTAGCCACCAGGTTAAAGGCCTCATCAAGCAGTTCCATCACATTGGGGAACATGTCACGGAAAAACCCACACATGTTGACAACCACATCAATCCGGGGACGCGCCAGTTCTTCCAAAGGAATAACCTCCAACTGGGGACTCCAGGCATTCTTTTTCCGGGTTACTCTCACTCCGAGATAACGGAGGATTTGCCCTACCGTTTCCCCCTGGCTCTTGGTTGTTTCAAAGCCCCACAGGATAACGGCGGTACTTTTCGGATAGCAGCCGTATTTATTACAATAGTGGGCAATGGTATTCTCGGCAATCTCGGCCCCCCGCGCATAAGCCGCCTCAGTGGGAACCATCCGCGGGTCGAACTGGTAGGTATTCCGCCCGGTAGGTAAAGCCTCGGGGGTCCTGATGGGGTCTCCGCCAAGGTTGGGCTGGATGTATTCGCCATTCAATCCCTCCAGGAGGGCGGTGATTTCCTCACCCCGCTGCAGTTCCTGCGCTACTTTATGACCAAATGCCAGGGTTAATTTGATCTCGGAAGCAAGCTCTCCAGCAATTTCCATGCTGGCAACTGCCTCTTCGATTGACGAGTGGAAAGAACGTCTCACCAGCTCGCTTGCTTTTGACTCAATCTCAATCAGCAGGTCCGCATAAGACTTCCCGGCAACCACCCTGGCCGGGTTACGGATGGCCTCGTCGTAGTCAATGCCTTCCACCTGGCAGAGCAGCCGGTTGAGTGACTGCACATCTCCCCGGTCATACCGCAAAATTAAGGCAACAAAATTAATCACCTCGTCCAAACTATAGCTTTCATCTAAGATGTGCAGCCCCTTGGGAATAATCGACCTTTTGATGCGGAAAATTTCATCATGGATTTCATCCACGTCGCTACTTGCAAAGTTGGCTCTTTCGGCTTTTTCCAGGATGGTTTTCTTAACTTTTTTACTGCGCAAGGGATCTTGTAAAACGGCTTCATGATATTCAGCGATTAACATCTCCAGCTCGGCCAGTTCCTCATAAAGGTCAGAAGTAGTCACAGGTGGAGAGTTGTAATTAACCAGCACGGCCAGGCTTCTTCTCTTGGCAATCATTGCTTCGGAAGGGTTGGCCACGTGGTAGATATAGAGGTGGGGCATGTTGCCGATTAGAAGGTCAGGAAAACAATCGCCGGACATGCCTACCTCTTTACCCTTGGTAAACTCCAAGGTGCCGTGCGTTCCTACGTGAATGCAGGCGTCAGCCCCCCACGCCTCTTCCAGCCACTTATAGAAGGCAATGTACTGGTAATGAGGCGGTATGGCTTTATCATGATAAACCTTCTCCGGTTTTTCATGGAGCCCCCGCGTCGGTTGCAGGCCGATAAAGACATTGCCCAAAACTATTCCGGGCAAAATAATTTGATCCTCACCCGCCATCACCTCACCCGGTGGTGGGCCCCACTCCTCCAGCATGTTCTCCCTGCCGGGCAGGTGCCTGAACCAACCTTCACAGACCGTTTTATCAAGAGTTATCGCATGGCGAGCTGTCACCTCCCCGGACACCCACCTGCCGGAGTTAACAATGCCCTGCTCCAGAAAAAGTTCGTATAACTTGCCTTCCGGCAATTCTCCTACGGTATACCCTGCCTCTTTCATTTTTGCCAACAGATTTTTCATGCTGGCGAACACATCCAGGCAAGCAGCTCCCCCGATATTGTCCTCACCCGGCGGGTAATTGTAGAGGATAACGGCAATTCTTTTCTCTGCGTTTGGCTTGCGCCTCAGCCTCAGCCACCTGAACACCCGTCCGGCAATCTTATCCACCCGCTCCTCTATGGGGGCGACACCTTTCAGTTCCATGCCCAACACCGGGCTGTGTCCCTGACTTTGCAGGCCGCTGATGGGAATGGGCTCAATACAGCCGTCCAACTCCGGCAGGATCACCTGGACAATTACCTCGACGGGTGTCAGCGACTCCGCTTCCTCCCACTCTCTGATTTCCCGCCTGCTCATGGGTACCGGGTGAAAAATGGGGACATTGAGTTGTTTCAGTTCCGTAATGGTCGGGCCGGGGTCGCCTCCCCGCGGCCCCACATTCAGTCTGAAAGCGGTAAGATTAATCACCGCCTCCACCAGGGGCTTGCCGTTGCAACAAAAATATTCTCTAAGCGCTTTCACTTTCTGGCTTGCCGCCGTATAAAAGAAAACCGGGATCACATTACAAAAAGGCTCCAATCTCTTGAGCAACGCATTTAACCCCACCTGGGAGGCCTCACCGTACCGGCCCTGGTAAAATACGATCCCGATCGTAGCCTTTGTCTCATCAAGAGGATAATTAGCCAGGTAGTCCTCTAAATTGATAAAGATCTTTCCCGTCTCCGGACGGTAGATCCCCACATCGGGGATTTCCTGCGGGGGCTCCGGTTCAGGTACATTCAACCCTTTGTAGTATCTAGCCAACATCAAAAGGAGGTTTGTCAAATTCTCTCGCCCGCTGTTTGTCCAGTACCTGTGCGCCAGGACCCAGTTCCGGGCATCCCCTTGCTTTTCAGGTGGTAAAAAGGAAAGGAGCCTGCCCACCAGTTCTGTTACATCCATCATCATTTCGGATGGGGGCCTGACATTCATTTGGGATTGCTGCTTCATCATCATTTTTTTCCAGTAATTCAAAGCCTCGAGAAGGGAAAACGATCCGAGCCTAGTTACCTGCCGCATTTCTTCGGAAACAAAGCTGGTGGGAATGACAGCGTTATCCGCCTTTGCCAGAACGCTGCAGATGAAATTTGTTAACCCTTCCTGAACCCCCATCAGGTCCAGCAGGACACAATCAGCAGCCGCCAGGTCCTTTTGCATAAGATTGCGGTTAACCGCCTGTTCTACGCTCTCCTGCAAAGAATATAATCTTAAGTCCACCTTCAACCCAAAGTTATTCTCCAGGTCAGCCAACACTTTAACCAAAAGCTGGTCAACAGGTGCCACCGTTATGACGACCACCTTGAATTTATCCATCATAGTCCACCCCCGGTTATTGTTTGAAGATCTCTAAACACTTCTTGTTACTTCCCCGCCCTGCAAGAGATCCCGCAAGCCATCACCCAGCAGGTTAAAGGCCAACACTGTGACCATAATGGCCAGGCCCGGAAAAGTGGCGATATGGGGAGCTGTCCGTAAATAATTCTTCCCCCGGTCAAGCATGGCGCCCCATTCAGGATAAGAATCCTGGACCCCCAAACCTAGAAAATTTAGACCTGCAGCCATAAGAATTACCCCGGCCATTTCCATGCTGGACAGGACAATGATGGGCCCCAGACAGTTTGGCAGCAAGTGTTTAAATAAGATATGGAAACTTCCGAAACCCAGACTCCTGGCAGTCTCGATAAATTCCCTTTCTTTGAGAGATAAAACCATTCCCCGGACAAAGCGGGCATAACCCACCCAGCCAAGGAGAGTCAAAGCAATGATCATGTTTAAGAAACCAGGTCCCAAAATACCTGCCACTGCCAGGGTCAAAATAGTACCTGGAAAGGCCAATAAAATGTCGAGAAGCCCCATTACAATAGAATCGAAAACTTTAGGGCCAAAACCGCTTATCAACCCTACCAGGGAACCAATCAGGGCATTGAGAGAGACCACTATAATCCCGGTAAACAAGGAAACCCGGGTTCCCATGATTAACCTGGAATAAACACAGCGACCCAAATCATCCGTTCCAAACCAGTATGTCCCAGACGGCCCGGCAAAGCGATTATCAAGGTTTTGCGCATAAGGGTCATGCAGGGTTAACCATGGAGCCAGTAAGGCTACTGCCGCCAAAAAGCTCAGCAGAACCATCGCTAAAATAAAACTTGTTCTCTTCATAATAAATGATGTCACCCATTCTTAACCTCATTTGCAAAGTGACAGGCTACAAAGTGTTCCCGTCCCACCGGAATTAATTCAGGGCTTTTTGCTGCACACAATTCTTGAACACGGTAACAATTGCCGCGATAGACGCAACCGGTGGGATTGTTGCTACTGTTTTGTAATTCAGGAAAGGCTTCCTCTCTGGCGGCAGCCAGGAAGAGCTGGGTATAGGGGTGCAAGGCATTGTTTAAAATGTCTTGGACGGTCCCCACCTCTACCAGCCTTCCCCCATACATCATGCCAATTCGCCGGGCCAAGGCAGTCACAACAGGCAAGTCATGGCTAATGAGGAGTATACCAGCTCCTGTCTGCTCGTGTATCCTTTTCAATAAATGAAGAATTTGCGCTTGAATGGATAGGTCCAGCATTGTCGTAGGCTCATCGGCCACAATCAGCCTGGGATCCATTAACAGGACCCTGGCCAAAGCCAGCCTTTGCACTTGACCTCCGCTAAGCTGGCCGGGATATTTGTCTAAACAGTCTTCTTCCATGTTTATTAATTTTAATGTTTCTCTAATGCGGAACAGCCTTTCTTGCTTGTTCTGCAGTAAGCCATGGTAAATAAGCGGTTCGGCCAAAGCATAGCCTATCCTGTACCTGGGATTAAAGACCCCGTATGGGTTCTGGGTAATCCCCTGGATAGCCAAGCGAGCTTCTTGGGGCAAGGATTTTAAGTCCGCCCGCGACTTTCCTTCCCAAAGCACCTCGCCGGCGGAAGGGGTCAAAAGTCCCAAAGCCAGCTTACCCAGGGTAGACTTGCCGGAGCCGCTTTCCCCCATTAGCCCAAATATTTCTTTCGGTTTGATTAAGAGAGATATATCCTTGACTGCTACGATTTCTGCCTTTTTTAGCCAGCCTTGCCGAAATACTTTACTAACGTTACGGAATTCAAGCAATGACGTTACACCTCACCATATGGCCAAAAGCTACTTTTCGTAAGGCTGGTTTTTGCTGCAGACAGGTTGGCCGGCAGAGGTTACAAAAGGCAGCATAAGAGCAGCCGGTAAGCGGATAGGAGGAAACGCCAGGATTAATCCGGCAAGGGACCTGCAAACCCCGTTCCGGAGCAGCAGCCAGCAAAGCCATAGTATAGGGATGCAAACTATGGTGATACAACCGGGTAGCCGGTATAATTTCAACGATTTCTCCCTGGTACATGATGGCAATGGTATCGCTTAAGAAAACCGCAGCCTTGATATCATGGGTTATAAGTATCAAACTTTGCCGTTGATGTTCTATCAATTGCTTTAACAGGTGTAAAATGCCCATACGGCGGACAGGGTCTAGGCCTTTAGTGGGCTCATCAGCCAAAATTAAGGAAGGAGACCTGGAAAGCCCCATAGCCAGCAGAACTCTTTGTTTCATTCCTCCACTCAATTGGTGAGGGTAACTACCAGGAATAGCCTCCGGCCTCGGTAAGCGTACGCTTCGTAGCCAATTTAAGATAGTGTTCTTACGCTGGTCGGGGGGAACCTTTGCTTCAACCAGCAAGTCCTCCATCTGGTTCCCGATAGATAAAACAGGGTTTAAAGAGTTATAAACGTTTTGCGGGATGAGGACTATCTCCTTGCCCCGAATTTCAGCGAGTATGCGAGGGCTTATTTTAATACCGCTAAAGAAAATTTCCCCCTTAATTTCCGCCGAGTTGGGAAGAAGTCCCATGATCGTGTTGGCAAGAGTAGACTTTCCTGCCCCGGATTCCCCTACAATAGCCAGTTTTTCTCCCTCTCCTACGGTCAAATCCAAAGCACGGACGGCAGGCGCCAGCCTGCCTTGGGAACCATAAGTTACAGTAAGATTATGGATTTCCAATAAACCGGACATTGCTTCAACTCCCCGCTTCCCAGCGAATACGCGGGTCTAACCAGGCATAAAGCAAGTCAACCCCGGTATTAATTACAATAAAACACACCGCTGTAAATAGAACACACCCCTGGACAACGGGAAAATCCCTGGTTAAGATTCCGTCTAAGATGAGTTTTCCTAAACCGGGCCAGCCAAAAATGCTTTCAATGATCACCGTACCACTCAAAAGAAAGCCCATTTGCAATGCAACAACGGTTAAAACCGGAATCATGGCATTCTTTAGCGCGTACTTAAACAATATCTTGCTCCCTCTAATGCCGTTTGCCCTGGCCGCCTTAAGATAGTCCTGCTGCAAAACCTCAAGGAGACTGGCCCTGAGCAGCCGGGCGATAAGCCCGGTCATACCTAAACCTAAAGCCAGTGATGGCATAACTAAATTCACAAAGCTGCCATAACCGCTGACCGGTAAAATCTTAAGTTTCAAAGCAAAAAATATAATTAAGATATAGCTAAACCAGAAACCCGGCATGGATAATCCCAAAAGAGCAAAAAGCCGGGAAACGGTATCCAGCCAGGTATCCTTTCGCAAAGCGGAAATAATGCCCGCCGGCACGGCGACGGTCAGGGACAGCAGCAAGCTGCTGCAGGCCAGGAGCAGGGTAGCGGGAAACCGGGACCAAATCAGAGACAGGACGGGCTGCCGGTTTATCAAAGAGTAGCCGAAATCCAGATCAAGCAAGTGCCGCACCCATTTAATGTATTGAATTATTAGGGATTGATCCAGTCCCTCCACGCTGCGTATCATCTCAATTTCCCGTTCCCCTACCCCATGACCAAACCTGGCCTGGGCTAGCATCTCTGCCGGATCTCCCGGCACTATAAAAATCAACAGAAAAGTAATAAAACTGACCCCTGCCAGGGAAGCGACGGCTGCTGAGAGCCGCCGCAGCAAATAGGAACCCATGATTCCCCCCCCTCGTTAAGCTATTTACTTAAAAATGGCCTGCCATATATGCCGCATGAAGTTGACTTCTTCTTCCAAAGCAGGTTTAAAGTTTTGCAACCTGGCAACATGGGCAAAACTCTTGTTCTTGCTAAAATAGAGCAATACTAAATCGTTAGCTAGAATTTTTTCTTGGACTTTCTTAGCTATCAATTTTTGTTCATTAAAGCTGGGAGCAGTATTATAGGCTTCGATCAGGCTATCCAGTTCTTGATCAACTCCCACACTGTACCTGCCCTTGCTATGATAATCCGTTGCGAAATCCAGAGAGGCGGACCCTATTCCCGGACTGGCAATTAAATCATAGTCTTTTCGGGCCAAAGATGCAAAAAGAGCGCCGCTCTCCACTTGGGACAGCTTTAAGGTTATACCGATAGCTCTTAACTGCTGCTGTAGGATACTGGCAATCTGAATCATTTCCGGATGCGTCTGAGTATAAACCAAGTTAACCTGCAAAGGCTGGCCGTCCTTTTGTAACATACCGTCGGTTCCCTTTACCCAACCGGCCTGCTTCAGCAGCTCCTGGGCCATGGCAGGGTCATATTTGCGGGTCCCCGCCAGCTCCGGCAAGTAAAAAGGAGATGCTGGAGCCACTGGAGTGTCCAGAGTAGTGCCAACCGGAGTTAATACTTTGTTAATATCCTCAAGGTTTATAGCCTTGACAAAGGCTTCTCTCACCCGGGCATCCGTAAAAACGCCCTTCACCGTATTGAAGGCAATGGGGGTGACTATAAATGAGGGTTCATGTTTTAGAACCAACTCTTTGTTTTTTTCGATGAGCGCCATGTCCCCGGCAGCAATTCTGCTTAAGGGGCTAATTCCCGTTAGATGGATTTGACCGCTTTCCAAAGCCATTATCCTGGAGTGAGCATCAGGAATAACCAGGTACTTGATCCGTTTTATACCCACGGGCCCCTGCCAGTAGTCGTCAATGGCTTCCATTACCCAGTATTGTCCCGGCACGTGTTCTATTAGTTTATAGGGCCCGGTCCCAACTGGTGCGGAAATTCTAACCTCTTTGACAGGCGTTGCCGGCTTCCCCATTCCCGGAGGCATTTGGCTCATGCCCTCTTTAGGGGGCATTTGACCCATGGCTTGCTTGGATTCACCTTGACCCCCCGACATGGCTGGCGGCATCTGGCCCATGCCTTTGTTGGCTTCGCCGGAAACCTCTTCCAAAACCCTGGGGCTAACAACCATTCCATTGGCAATTTGGGCGATATGCCTGATAAATAATGGGTAGGGTTCTCTTAAACAAAAACGGACCGTATAATCATTAACTATCTCAATCTTATCAAGGGGGTATCTGCCCCAAATAGTATGGAGTTTAGTAACATTTTCCTTCAAAGTTAGGGCATTAAAGGGTGTACCGTCGTGAAACTTGACGTTCTCTTGCAAGAAAAAGGTATAACTTTTCCCGTCGGGTGCTATTTCCCATCTCCTGGCTAGGAGAGGTTGGGGTTCCCCCTTGTCATTAAGGGTTACTAAGGTTTCAAAGACCAGGCCGCGGCTTTCCCACATCCCCCCATTAGGGTCAACTGTATCTTTCCCAATACCAACGACTAGTTCTTCCAGATTGGTTCCCTGTTTTGTACAGCCGGAAGAAACCAGTAAATTTAAAGAAAAGGCGATTAGCAAAACCAAGATAATCTTCTTCATCATTACACCCCCAACGTCAGTATTTTCATCGCTCTCGCCGGGCTCATGAAAAATCCCCGGCCTACACACAGGCCAGGGACTCACTTTTTGGTTATGCAAAAAAATGCATAAACCACCTCCCTATCCGCGTAGGTAGCCGGTCTTGCAGAACAGGCAGGTCTCCTGGCTCGGGTTCTTCATTGCCTTACGCCTTCCTGGGCAACGCCCAGTGGCCTTATGTAAGGCAACTCCCCCTTACAGTGGCGGGACCGCGCCGGATTTTCACCGGTTTCCCTTTTAGGTCTGCCCTACCGGGGCAAAGCACCTGTTCTAAGATTATGCTGTTTCTTTGAACTAAAACGGCTGTCGCCGCTGATTAGTCTACCTGTCAAAGTTTTTGCCAAAATAAACCAAAACCCCCTGCCCGCATAGAGCAGAGGGTTAGCCTGCCGTGATGATTAAACGTCAATCACTGCTTTCACCTCCCTATCCGCGTAGGCACAGTAAATCTATCAGGACGAGCAGGTTTCCTGGCTAAAGGTCATCGCTGTCCTCACGCCTTCCCGGAGTTTTGGCCCTACATGGCAGCAGGGCCGATTGTTTCCAGTGGCTTATTGTGATCAGCTACCTATCACAGTGGCGGGACCGCGCCAGACTCTCACTGGCTTCCCTTTTTTTACAGATGGCTACCCGCTCTAATACCCCCGCTTCTTTGAAGCAGCGGCCCAAGAGCGGCTACGCCCCTGCATTAACTGGCCCCCTATGGGATTAACCAGTTCTAAGCTCCGGTAAACCGGAACCAAGAACTGGTCGAATCTAAGCTTCAGCGGGGAATTGCTTCCCCTGCTGAAGCCAAGACCCAGTCGAACCTGTCATGGGACAGGATCACTCGTTCTGAGTTCTATGAAAATATATTCCTCAATATGTAAGCATCATTATCCTACCATAATTCACCCCCAGGCGTCCATTTTTTTCCGAACCTTAATCCTTTTTTCATCTCCCGAATTATTTGGTCAGGATACAGATCTATCGTCAGGACTAAGAATTTTTGATTGATAACAGGATTACAGATATTACTATAGCGGGAATTCGCCAGGGGTTTTCCTGCAAAGAGCGCAAAAAGCAGAAGCAGTTTTTTTCCAATCTTAAGGGTTTTTCTTAGTAAGGTCCTCACGAAGCTTCCAAGTCAGGTTAGCTTCGACAAACACCCGCTCCTGAATAAAGCATCCTTCCTGGGTCATCTCTTCAACCAGTTGCAACACTTCCTGCCGTACTTGCGGGGTAACCTCCAGGAAAGGGATCAAGGCTGCCACCAGTTCTTCCGCAGCTTCTGCGGGTTGTTGCTTCCGCCTGGTCCGGCGATGGGTCAGTTCCAGCGACGGGAGGTATCCCCAGGCATAGAGCAGGTGCAAGATGAAAAAGACGTCAGCGGCAAAGGGAGGCATTTCCTCTTTTAAAAGGCGGCGCCACAGTTCCTGCTGGGCCGGTTCCTCCCGCCAGGCAAAACCACTGAAAAAGCAAATATTATTTGAGGCTGCCACCATTTTTTGCAGGGTAGGGACATCATGAATACCGGGCGACATGGCAGCCAAGACCACGCTGAAACGGTTCTGCCACCCCATCCTGTTCAAATCCACCTCTTCCCAAGGTAGACAGACGGTTTCAATGTTAGTAATGCCTTCGGCTGCCGCCCTTTCCTGCAAGATAGCCAGCATCTCTTTTGACGGGTCCAGCGCGACCACTTTTCTCACCCGGCGGGCTAGGGGTAAGGCTAGGTTTCCCGGGCCGCACCCGATATCCAAAACTTCCCCATCGGGTTGCAAAGCATCCTGGTGCCCCAGGGCGTGGAGCACACCGGCCGCCCGGCGCCGTCCTTCTTCTCCGGCGGTCTGGGCGGCAAAACGGGCGGCCCGCAGGTCCCACCATCCCGGACCGGATCTGTCAGGGCACTGGCGACCGTACAGGGATTCTTGCCGCTCCCGCTGCCACGCCTGCGCCCAAAAACCGGCGTCATGCCATAGCCCTTTTCTCCCCGCCGAGAAAAGGGTACTGGCGTATCCCTCCACTGTTCCTCACTCCTTTCTACAGGGATTTTTTTAACCAAACAATATCGCCATTATGGTCACAGGCGGTTTCAGCCCTCTATGTCCGATGCCTGGAGACCTTTGGTAAGAGCAGGGGCCGCCTCCAGCAGGCTTTTGGTATAGGGATGCCTCGGTGCGTGGGTCACCTGGCTGGTAGGGCCCTCCTCCAACAGTTCACCGGCCTGCAGGACGGCCATGCGGTCCTATAGCCACCCTTTGCAGTTCCCCACCGCTCAATATGTTCAACTTGAACGCCCAACTCTGAGGTTTCTATACAAAATCTTCATTGCTCCTTCCTGACTACCGGTTTATCTTGTGGCCCCTTAACCCCCGGTTACCGGCGCCTTGTATTCTTTGAAGCAGGCAGAACAAACCACCCGGCTCTCCTTGAGCCGGGCCCGCGGCTCCATTACCCCTTCGCCGCACTCGCTGCACTTTACGGTCGGGAAGATCCTGGCCCGGGGCGGCAGTTGGATGTTGACCCGGCGGACGGTAAACAGCTCTTCTTCGGGCATCTGCCGCAGGTGCTCTGCCTTTTGGCGGTGCGACCGGAAAAACTCTTCCTGCTCCACCGGGTCCATCTGGCCTTGCATCATCCGCTGCATCATCCTTAGCTGGTGCTCATCCTGGTTCAAGGCGCCGTAATTGAGGGCTACCCGTACTCCTTCCCCGGTCTGGCGGCGGGCAATGGTAACCACCTGCTTGCCATGGTCCAAAAAGATCAGGTTCCCCTTCCCGAAGGTGCAGCCTGTAAGCACCTGCACCGCGTCCACACCGCAGGCATCGTTCTCCACAATCGCCACCAGGGCTTCATCATCCGAAGGAGGCACTCCCAGTTCCCGCAGGGCAATCTCCGCCGCCCTAAAGCCGATGGTCAGCCCCGGGCATACGTGCCCGTGAAACTCTACCACTCTTTCCCATGGGGTCTTAACCATACACATCAAGAAAACACTCCTTTCAAGATTGTTCCGGAAAGCTGAAGAAGGATGTGGCGTGCGGGCCTTTATAAG
>JBFLXH010000041.1:0-21613 GCA_040757295.1 Bacillota bacterium
ATTATTGATAATCCCCTCCTTCATTCTAATAGCGTAGATCAAGAACCCTCCATCCGTCCCTTCCAGCCGGTGCTGTCCAAGGGGCAGCATATGCCTGCCTTTTTCCCCTGACTGTTATATCGGTTAAAAAACGCAAGTAACCGCAAAAGGCAAACCCGCTGAAAGGCGGGGGCGCAAAGCCATTGGGTCTATAGAAGTAGCCGTAAGGCCATGATTGCCAGGAAGCCGGTGTTTACTGTTTTCTAGAGACCCCGTCAACTGGGGTTTCTAGTTTTTTCGCGATGACTGTGTGGTATCACGACAAATGATTGGCCCTGCCGCGCAGCTATGGCTCAAGATAAGCCATTCCGAACTTAAGAGGGATATGATTTTTTACAAAGGGCCCAAACAATTAGCAAGTGCAAGAAACTAGTGGAATCGAAGCGAATTTTAGAGCCCCAAAAATTTTGCGAAAGGTTGAGATCGTAGTGCGAGCTGGCATGAAACTTGCAACCAACCAACCAACCAACCAACCAACCAACCAACCAACCAACCAACCAACCAACCAACCAACCAACCAACCAACCAACCCTAGTTACTAGTAGTATTATTTATATTTTGTCTTGTCAACTTAATAGGCTGCATGTTAACCACAGCTCAGGCTGGAATGCAACTGATTCCCGCCTGAGCTGTGTTTTATGTAAACCTGAAAAGAGGAGGTGCAAGTTACCGGGAAAACTGGTTCACTTACAAAAACTTGTTCGACAAGGAGGGAGGGAGACGAAAAATTGGTTTTTACTGGCGAAAGTTGCATGACAGCTCTCCCAGAAAATAAGCCAGGTTTGCTTCTAGAAGAGGAAGCAAAAAATCTAGTTACAAAGCTTGGCAGGTATCACCTGCTTACATACCACCACTCATTAATGGTTGCGAAATTGTCAACGGCGTTGGCCGAATGTATTGGCATGCCCAGGGATGAGGTAACGCTGCTAAGATACAGCGCTCTGGTGCACGATGTGGGTAAACTTGGTATTCCCCTATCGATTCTGGACAAACCCGGTTCCTTGACCCCTGAGGAGATAGACGTTGTAAGAGAACACTCCTACCTGGGGTCGGATATAGTCGCACTCAGGCCAGGCCTGGAAAGTCTCCGGCCGATAGTTTTATTTCACCATGAGCGCTGGGACGGAAGCGGCTACCCGGCGGGCTTGAGCGGCACAAAAATTCCTTTCCTGGCCCGGGTGATCGCCTTGGCTGACGCTTTTGAAGCGATTACCGCCGGGCGGGTTTACAAGCCAAAGGCCGGTAAAGGATGGGCTGTTAAGGAATTGGAGCGCTGCGCGGGCAGCCAGTTTGATCCTTCGCTAGCGGAAGACTTTATCCGTTTGCTAACCACAAGTAAAAAAGCTGAACAAATATATGAAAGGTGGGATGAATGCTAGCTGGTATCTTTTGCTCTCTCTTCTCATTACTGAAAGGGCGGTGATAAGTTGGAATACCCAATGTCTCATGAACCGCATGCAAAACAATAGCGGTTGCAGGAACAATTGACTTGTCTTATTCCAATGTTAAGGAAAGGGGTACTAAAAATGGACAAGAAACTTGCTTTGCTTCCTGAAAAGAAAAATGTTAAAGCAAAAGAAGCTCCGAGGGAGACTGCAGAACACGAATCCCGGCAGGAAATGGCAAAGAAGCTGGAACTGCAGCGCCGGCAGGCGCGCACCTTTGCTAAGAGACAGCAACTGGCGGAGCGCATCGCCACGGCCAGTGAGCAGCTGTCCGCTGGAGTGGCGGAGGCCTCATCAGCTGTAGACGAGCTGAGGGCAGCCATGGAACAAATTGTTTCCGGCGCAGAAGAAACCGCTGGGGCGACGCAAGAATCGCTTGCGGCTATCAAGCAAATAGAAAAAGCTGCTCAGGTTGCCTTAAAGCGAGCCAACGGTTCCGTGGACGTCGCAAAGATGTTGCAGGACCTGATCAAAGAAGTAACAATCAGCATCCAGAAACTGGTGGACGGCGTGATCGCCGCTGCGGGGAAGAACCAGGAATCCGCACAAACAGTTGGGGAACTGGAAAAGCAGGCGGAAGACATCGGGGCCATCGTCCGCACGGTGGTACGGATCGCGGATCAGACCAACCTGCTGGCTTTAAATGCCGCCATTGAAGCGGCCAGGGCCGGTGACTACGGGAAAGGGTTTGCGGTAGTAGCTGATGAAGTCCGCACCTTGGCGGAAACCTCCGAAAAGGCGGCAGAGGACATTCGTGGCCTGGTCAACAAGATTCAATCGCAGGTACGGGACATAGCCGCCGATATTTCCAAGGCTGCCGACGTGGCAAAGGGTGAAGCCGACAAGGGGCGCGTAATCGCTGAAAGGCTGGTTCAAATCACCGGCGATATGGTACGGGTAATGGAAGGAGGCAGGGAAATAGCCAGCCAGTCAGAAGAGTGCGCCACAGCAGTCCGCGTTTTCCAGGAAGGGGCCACGATGATTGCCCAGGCAGCCGACGAGCAGGCCAGCGCCAGTAACGAAGCGCTGGCATCGCTGGAACAGCAGACCAAGGCCCTGGACGACATCGGAAACACGGTAGGCGACCTGGTGGCTAAAGCTGACGACCTGCGAAGCTCTACCGATGCGGCCAAGTCATCCGAAAGCCTGGCCGTGGCCGCTGAGGAATTGTCCGCAGTGCTGGAAGAAGCCAATTCTGCGGCACAGCAGATTATGACTGCCATCGGACAACTGAGTAAGGGTGCCCAGGTTCAAGGGGAAGCGACAGAACGGTCCTCGGCAGCCTCCGAGCAGGTATTACGGCAGATGCGGGTCATCGCGGAAAAGGCGGAGGCCAGCTTGGGAGCAGTGGGAGCGATGCGTGACTTGCTCCAGACCAACAGGACGGAGACTGAAGGACTGATCCAGGGAATTAACGACGCCTTACGCGTCAGTTTGGAAAATGCCAGGAAGGTTAAGGAGCTGGAGCTGCAGGCCAGGCAAATTGACAAGATAGTGGATTCCATTGTAACCGTGGGAATTCAGACCAACCTTTTGGCCGTTACCGGGGCGGTGGAAGCTGCCCGGTCGGGGGAATTCGGCAAGGGATTTGCTGTAGTCGCTTCCGATATCAGGAACCTGGCCCTGGAAAGCAGCCGTAACGCTGAACAAATTAAAGAATTGGTAAGAAACATCCAGGACCAGATCAGTGTCGTCCAGCGGGAAGTGGAAACCGTCGCCGGCAGTGCAGGGAGAGAAGTAGAAGCGGCAAAACTGGTGGTGGGCGAACTGGAACGCATCGCCCAATCAATTGCGGAGGTGGCTGAGGGGTCCAGAGAAATAAAAGAGGGTTCGGTCCAGGCGGTAAGCGCGGTGGAACAGGCCAGGAAAGCCGTCGAACAAATAGCCTCAGCGGCCCAGGAGGCGTCCGCCGCGTCAGAGCAGGCTGCCGCCGCTGCCAAGCAACAAGCGCAGGGTCTGCAAGAACTGGCCAGCGCCATTGAGGAAATCGCCGCCATGGCTGACGAACTCCAGCAGCTCTAATACTCTGGAGAGGATGATCGCTGATGCTTACAGATACCAACAGCTTAGAACGATACGTAACGTTCAACCTCGCCGGCGAGCGTTACGGCATTCCAGTACAAAAAGTCCAGGAGATTATCCGCCTGCCGGTTATCACCAGGGTGCCCCAGGCGCCAGGTTATGTAGAAGGCCTGGCCAACCTGAGGGGTATGATCGTGACGGTTATTAATGGCCGTGGGAAACTTGGACTACCCCCCCGGCAGCACGATGACGCTACGCGGGTGCTCATTCTTGCCTTGGACGCCCGGACGGCTGGCTACCTTGTGGATTCTATTTCGGAAGTGATCTCGGTCTCCCGGGAAGATATGGAGAAGGTGCCGGATGATTTGCTTAACCAGGGTTACCTGACCGGGCTGGTGCGTGCCGGACAGGGCGTCGTCATGCTCCTCGACCCGGAAAAAGTAGTCGGCACCCCGGTTAACCGCTCTGGTTGGCAGGGTGAGCGGCAAGGCACTGGCAGGGAACTCTCCCGCCAGGCAAGGGAGGTAACCCGGGAAGCAAAGGCCAGGGAACTGCAGCTGGTAAGCTTCACCGTGGGGGCAGAAGAGTACGCCCTGGACCTTACCCATGTCCGGGAAATTGTGGGGTGCCCGGAACACCTGAGCGTGGTACCCACCTTTCCCCATTACGCGGAAGGCATCATGGTGCTGCGGGACAACATGCTGCCGGTGATTAGCCTGACGAAACTGCTGGGAGCGGGGGAATCTGCAGACAGGTCCCGGAGCAGGATCGTTGTCCTTACAGGCCAGGGCAAGGGGACTGCCGCGCTGGGCATGGCGGTGGACAGCGTGTCAGAAGTATTGAGAGTGCCGGAAGATGCCGTGGGGGAGTTGCCTGAATACCTGGCCGGCAGGGGAAACGTGCAACTGGCTGGCATTTGCAAGCTGGAAGAGGGGAAACGGCTGGTTTACCTGCTGGATCCCGGTTTCCTGCTGAATTTAGAGGAAATCAGAATGGTGGGTGCGCATGGTTCGGATGCCGGCAGTCAAAGCACAGAAACCAGTGGCGCCGGGTCCAATGACGGCCAGTATATCCTCTTCAAATTAGGCGGGCAGGACTTTATCACCGACATATCATCTGTCCGGGAAATCTTGAACGTACCGGAAATCTTTGCCGTCCCCCAGGCCCCCGACTTTGTCGAGGGAGTAATCAACATCCGCGGCAGGATCATCCCGGTGGTTGACCTGAGAAAACGCCTCGACATCGGATGCACCCAAAGGGAAGAACAAAACAGGATCGTGGTAGGAGATCTGGGAGGCAACTTAACCGGGTTTATCGTGGATGCCGTGAAAGAAGTACGGCGGATTCCCGCGGACGACATTGAACCGCCAGATGTCCTCAGCGGGGTTGGGCTTGATCTGGAACACATCATGGGGATCGCCAAACTGAACAAAGCAGGCCAGGTCGCCATGGTGCTGGACCTGCAGTGTCTCCTGACCGGTTTTGAACGGAAGATTCTTTCAGTTATGAACAGGGAGGGAGATGATGCGCAAGTTTCGGACCATCCGGGTGCTGATAGTTGATGATTCGGCGCTGATGCGGAAGTATATCACGGAGATCCTGACCGAGGATCCCGAAATTGAAGTAGTAGGCTGTGCCAGAGACGGGCAAGAGGCGGTAAGGTTAGCCGGCGAGCTGGAGCCGGACGTGATCACCATGGACATCAACATGCCCCGGATGGATGGCCTTACGGCCCTCCAGTACATCATGAACACCAGGCCCGTCCCGGTTATCGTGCTCTCGTCGCTGGCCAAAAAAGGGGAGCTGGTGACTTTTGAAGCCCTCGAACTTGGGGCGGTGGACTGTATCGAAAAGCCTGGCGGGACGGTATCCGTTGGGATTGCCAAAATCGGGCAAGAGATCCGGATGAAGGTGAAAGCGGCGGCATCCGCGAACACGCGGGCTGCCGCTCGTACCCTAAGACGTAACGAGCAACCCCAAAAAAATCATGCAGTCCCTTTACCGACCCTTGCGCGGAGTTCCAAAAAGTTGATCGTAATCGGGGTGTCTACGGGTGGTCCCAAGACCCTGGTAGAAATCCTGCCGGGGCTGCCGCCGGACCTGCCGGCTGCAGTATTGGTTGTCCAGCATATGCCTGGAAGTTTTACCCGTGCCTTCGCCAACCGCCTTAACAATATCTGCCGGATGCGGGTGATGGAAGCTGTGGACGGACAAGCCATCGAGGCGGGACAGATACTGGTGGCCCCAGGGGATTACCATTTGAAAGTAGAAAGGCGGCTTGGGACCGAGACTCTTAGGGTTCGCCTTTCCAGTGAGCCCAGTGATGCCCTCTACCGCCCGTCGGTGGCCATTGCCATGGAGTCGGCCTTAAGGGCCGCCGGAGGGCAGAAGCTGGTAGCAGTCCTCCTCACAGGAATGGGAGACGACGGTGCCCAGGCCATGGTAAACATTAAACAGGCGGGCGGCACCACCATTGCTGAGGCCGAAGAAACAGCCGTGGTCTGGGGGATGCCCAGGGAAGCCATCATGCGGGGCGGGGCGGGGATCGTCGCTCCATCGTACCGGATAGCAGGGGAAATAACGAGGGCGGTACAAGGGTAGAAGCGAAAGGAAAGATGCCATGAATATAGCCGATTTTACAGTTCTGCGGGACGCTATATATGAAAAAACTGGGTTGCTCTTTGAAACCAAGAAGATGTACTACGTGGAGCGCCGGGTAAGGGAGCGAATGGAATTCCGCCAGCTGGACGACGTCAAGAGCTACATCCGGATGTTGCGGTATGACCGCAGTTCAGGGGAGCTTCAGGTTTTGGTCAATTCCCTGACAGTAAACGAGACGTACTTCTTCCGCGAGTACGAGCAGTTGCAACTATTTGCCGAAAAAGTCCTTCCCCTGATAGTGGCGGCAAAAAAGGGAAACCGCGACCGCTGCGTCCGGGTGTGGTGCGCCGGGTGCTCCACCGGAGACGAGGCGTACACCCTGGCCATTATCCTCAAGGAGATGCTGGAAGGGGAAAACCTGGACTTTAAAGTCACGGCCACGGACATTAACACCGACGTGCTGGCATTTGCCCGCCAGGGCGTTTACAACACCCGGGCTGTCCAGTACATACCCGAAGTTTACCTGGACAAATACTTTACCCGCCAGGGCGGCAGGTTTCTGGTCAAGGCATCCCTCAAGGAAAAGATAAACTTTGAGGCCGGGAACCTGCTGCAGGATATTCCCGGTCAGCCGGGGAGCTTTGACAGCGTGTTTTGCCGTAATGTACTCATCTACTTTGACGATCAAAGCCGCACCAGGGTAATTGAAAATATTTACAATGCCCTCGTGCCCGGTGGTTACGTTTTCCTGGGGCACTCCGAATCCATGGGCCGTTTTTCCACGCTTTTTAAGGCAGAAAAAATCGGCGCCGCTGTCGTTTACAGGCGTTAAAATGCTATGAAAACACGGCGCCTTGAGGAAGGGTATTTACGAATGGGGGACGACTTGCGGGACACTTTCCTTGCGGAAGCAGAGGAGTTACTGGAGCAGATCGGCGACAACCTCTTGTGGCTGGAAAAGCAGCCGCAGGACGCAGAGGTCATTGACAGCCTTTTCCGGGCCTTTCATACGCTCAAGGGCTCGGCGGGCTTAGTGGGATGCGAGGCTGTGAAGGTGTTATCCCACGGGCTGGAGGACGTGTTAGATGACATCCGTTCCGGGAGGCGCCAGGTCGACACCGTGCTGATCAACCGCTTGCTCTCGGCCACGGATGTGCTCAAGGAAGCAGTGGCAGGCGCGGCGACAGGCGAAGCACCTGCGGCGGAGGAAATTGACGGGCTGCTTTGCACTTTGCGTGAGGGTGCTGCTGGGGAGGATAGGACCACACCCCGGGAACCGGCATGGCACGAGACTAAAGGGAAGTACCGGGATTTGCCTCTCATGCCCCTTCCTGTGCGCCTGGACCTGTTACAGGCCGTCCTTCAGGGGAGACAGGTGGTTTTTATCCGTGTTAAATGCTGCCAGGAGATATTTTTCCGTGGCCTCGACCCCCTGCGCCTGTTCCAGTCGGCAGTGGAGGCGGGAGGTGCCCGGTTCTTGCACCTGGCGATCAGCGGTGAGGACCTTCCCGGACCGGATGACTTTGACCCCGAAAGGTGCTACGTGGCCATTGAGGCTTGCCTGCAACTTCCTGTGGAGCCAGGTGGTCTTCTGGAACAACTGGAGTTTATCCGGGATGATGCGGACATCCAGGTCTTCCCGGTTTCCGTCCCCATGCTCTTTGCGGCCGACCTGGTAACTGGCAGAACGGTAACGGAAGCAGGGCAACTGGAGCGGGTTAAGCAGTTAGTGGCAGGTACGCCATGGCCGGAAGACAGGGAAAGTCTCACCGCCAAGCTGGGTGAATTAGTCCATGTAGGGCTGGTGGTAGCGGGGGCGTCGCCGTGGACAGGAGGGGTGGCCTGTTACCTTGAAGAGGCAATTCTCCTGGGCCGTCTGCTGCGCCAATGCCTGGAACGAGGGACGCCAGATGTTGGCAGCGATCTCCGCCGGGTAGTAGAAGACGTTAAAAACCTGATCTGCGAGTATTTAGACTGCCATGGCGCAGATTGTTACCCCAGCCTTCCCCCGCGAACCGCAGCCGAAGACTTGTTACGGTTGTTCTTTCCCGGCGATAGCCTTCAACCGAAGCCAGGGGTGGTTCTACCCACCGGCGAAATGAAAGCAGGACCTTTGCCTGAAGCCGCCGGGAAAACGTCTCCGCCTGCACTGTTACGGTCGGAAATGCTGCGCGTGGACAGTAAAAAAATAGACAAGCTGATGGAACTGGCCGGCGAGCTGGTGATCATTAAAAACAGTTTGGCATACTGGATGCGCCTTGCGCAAACCTCTATCAAAGATCAGGAACAGGCCCAGGCTTTGAAGGAACAGCAACTGGCGCTGGCCAGGGTAACCAGGGAAATCCAGGAGGCTGTTGCCGGCGTGCGGATGGTCCCCATCGGCCAGGTGTTTCACAAGTTCACCAGGTTCGTGCGGGATATTTCCATGCGACTTAATAAGGAAGTGGACCTGGTTTTCCAGGGGGAGGATACCGAACTTGACAGGAACGTGGTGGAAAGCCTGTATGAGCCTTTGCTCCACCTGGTCAGAAACTCCTTGGATCACGGGATGGAACCGCCGGAGGAAAGGCGGCAGGCGGGAAAACCGTTGCGGGGGACCCTGTGGCTACGGGCTTACCACGAGGGTACGCGGGTCTCGGTGGAAGTAGAGGATGACGGGCGAGGTATTGATGTGGAACGGGTTAAGGCGAAGGCGATTGCCCAGGGGCTGCTGTCCGTGGAAGAAGCCATCCAACTGTCCCGCCAGGACGCCCTGGCACTGATTTTTAGACCGGGGCTGAGCACAGCGGACAATATCACCGAGATTTCCGGTCGCGGTGTGGGAATGGATGCTGTCATATCAGTCGCCCACGGGCTGGGTGGGAGTGTCAGCGTGGACAGCGTACCCGGAAGCGGTACCAGGATCAAAATATCGGTGCCTCTTACCGTTGCTACCAGCCGCGTGTTGATTGTGCGGGCCGCCGCTGTGGAAACCGGCATCACTATGGATGATGTAGAAAAAATTGTTTACCTGACCCGCGAGCAGTTGACTGGCATGGGTAAAGTGAAATTGGGCAACACCCAGAACAGCACTGTTCCAGTGCTTAGCCTGGCGGAGGTTCTGGGGCTCCCTGGGGTGGAAGCAGGCGAGGAGTACCGCGTTGTGCTGCTCCGTAACGGGATAGGTGTTCAGGTGGAAGCCATCCTGGGCGACGAGGATATGGTAATTCGCAAACTGCCTGGAGAGATCGGGGAGCTGCCCTTATACAAGGGCGCGGCCCTGCGAGGGAACGGAAAAGTTTTAATGGTGCTGGATAGTAAGTACTTTAAGGGGTGGCTGGGGCATGGCCTTTACCGTCAGAGCTAATGAACTGGTATTGTCTGATTCCTTTAACATCGAACAGGTTAAGGAGTGTTGGTCTGATCTTAAGGCGACCGGACTGCAAGAACTGCATTTGCTTCACTTGAAGGACTTGAACAGCATAGACCAGGCCGGTTTGCAGATCGTTTTTCTGGTGCTGCGGGAATGCCCGGGCATACAGGTGACACTACCCACCAATACCCAGGTAATAAAGCTATTAGGACTAATCGGGCTCAAAGGAGGTGAAGGGTAGGACTGTGACTCCGGTTGCTTTTATTTTTGTTGCTCTAGCAATTATGACAGGCTTTGTTGCCGGTTTTTTGGTGGGAAAGAGGAGCGTCAGGCCTCAATTGGCAGCGAACCAGGAAATACAAGAAAATCTAGGGGGGAATAACGCTTCCGCCGGGCAAGACGAGGAAAAAGTTGCGCTAAAAAGTTTAGCCCTTGGCAAGGAAGAAATCAGGGCAATTACTGACTTGATTACCATTTTACAAAAGAACATGGGCAGTGTACTCGAAACCAGCGAAAACGCCTTTATTTCACTCATCCAGACAGTGAACAAGATGGGTGAAAAAAGCCGGAACAGCTCCAGGGAAGCAGAGAACCTGGCACAGAAGATCAGCGGTACGGGTGACATTACCGGGGAAGATAATGACGGTCTGATTTCGGAGGCGTTCCGGCAGTTAAAGGATTCCGGAACTAAATCAATCAGTGCCCTGGCGGAATTGAAACGGGACATGCAGTTAGGTGCGGATGATTGCCGTGATGCGTCCCACAAATTGGAGGGAAGCCTTACATCGTTTGTCAAGCAAATTGAAGATATCGCTTACCAAACCAATCTCCTGGCCTTGAATGCTGCCATAGAAGCTGCTCGCGCCGGTAGTTACGGGCGGGGATTTTCCGTAGTGGCCAGCGAAATTCGGAGACTTTCAGACACTACCACCGAGACGGTCAAGAAGATAGAGAAACTTGCAAGAGAGATTTCTGTTGCCATTAATAACATCGCTGCCCGGCTTTTAGGTTACATAGAGGAAATTTGCAGTGAGCAAAAACGAATTGAAGCTAACATGGCTTATTCAAAAGAGAAACTGCAGGCAGTGGCCGCAGACGTATTGCAGGTTACTCATGTATTGCTGGATCTCCTTTCCGACGAAATCAACAACGCCATGGTAAATGCCCAATTCCAGGATTACACCCGGCAGCAGACGGAACACGTCATAGCCGGTCTTGAAGATTTAAAGAACTACTTTTCCAATTGGGAGGAAACAGTGAAGGAAGACGGTTACCTGTTGCAACTGCTGGACAGCTTGACTGATAAATACAGCACCATGGCAGAGAGAAGAAATCATAGGGCGGTAACTGGGGAGGTGGTGGCGCAGGAAGGACGGGTAGGAAAGGTTCATACTGAATTAGGCGCTAACGTAGAGCTTTTCTAACGGAGGGCTTTTTAAGGGGGATCAGTATGCCGAGTATTCTTGTGGTAGATGACTCCAACACCGTGCGTTTAACCCTGCAGGCAGTGTTGACACAGGCCGGATATACAGTCGAGGAGGCCAGGGATGGAGAGGAAGCTATCCAAAAAATTAAGGCCTTGCCTAAGTTTAACGCCGTAATTACGGACCTGAACATGCCCCGCATGGATGGGATCAGCTTGATTAAAGAGGTGAGGGGACTACCCGCATACCGTTTTACGCCGATTTTAATGCTTACTACTGAAGGTGCTGTGGCCAAAAAGGAAGAAGGGAAAAAGGCCGGTGCCACCGGCTGGATCGTCAAACCTTTCACGCCAGACCAATTGCTGGCTGTACTTAAAAAAGTGCAAGTTTGACAGAGGGAAAAGGGGGCTAAAGAGATGGTGGATGAAAATGACATCAAGGAAATCCTGACTGAAGAAGAAATTGAATATCTCCTGGAGCAGCTAAAGCAGATCGAGCTTGAAGAGACAGGCGCAAAATCCGGAGATTGAACCAAGGGCAAGTAGGGACGGTTCTTGCTAAGGGCAAGTAGGGACGGTTCTTGCTTGCCTGCGCAAGTGGGGCAAGTAGGGACGGTTCTTGCTTGCCTAAAGCTTAAAGTCTCCCTGGGGGATCAGCTTATTGCCTTGGGGGATTGTAAAAACCCCTTTTTGCACGGCATATTCCAAAGCGATCTGGGCAAATCCGATCAAGCATTTATTCCTGGGGCAACCGCCGCATTCTTCTTCGGTTTTGCAGCACTTGTCCACCAGATGTCAGACGGTGATAAAGTCAACACCGGTTACGGTCATAAAAAACTCCTCCTTCGAGGTTCGATTTTAGGTTCAATTCAATTGGGAAAGTTTTTTTAGCCCAGTCCCGCAAACTTTAAAAACTCGTCTTCAACCGGGTTTGGTTTGTTCTGACCCAGGATTTCCGGAGGAAGTGCAAACTTTTCCCCAGCCGGTACGTTTAATAGTCCGGCACAGGCGTTCGTGGGGCAGAGCTTCGGCTTTGTAACGGAATCCCTCCTCTAAGGGCAAGCAAGAACCGTCCCCACTTGCCTCGGGCAAGCAAGAACCGTCCCCACTTGCCTCCCTTGCCCCAAAATATCAAAATTAACTTAATATTTAATCATATTTGTGAACGATTGCACATTCTCTTGCTTCCTTATATAATACGCTTAGAAGGAATTATATAGCATGCCTTCCGCCAAAAGGGGTGGTTGTCTTGGAAATGCTCCGCCAGTGGCTCGATATTAAAAAACATAAGGTGGGGTCTTTGCCCCAGCAGCACCGGGTGCTGCCTACCGATCGAGGACCTTTGGATATTAAGGGGCCTGTCACCCCAGGGGAACTGCGGTATCTCAACTTAAACCATGATCTGGACGGGTTCCGCCCCCCTGACCGCCAACAAGAGGCCTTAGTTCAGATAGCCCGCCTGCCAGAAGGGCGAGTTTATGTAGCTTGTAGCGGTAATACAATAATTGGTTATGTTACCTTTCACGGGCCGGAAGAGTTCGAGCGGTGGGGACAGGGTGGCATCAAAGAGATAATGGAACTTGGCGCCATCGAGATTGGTAGATCATGGCGAGGCGTTGGCGCGGCCAGGGCCTTACTTGACTTAATATTTGCAGAGGATTGGATTGAGGACTATATTATTATTGCTTGCGAATACTGCTGGCACTGGGATTTGGAGGGGACCGGCCTTTCTGTTTGGCAGTACCGGGCAATGATGGAAAACCTCTTGGGACGTTTTGGCATGAAAAATACTGGGACCGATGATCCGGATATCTGCGATCATCCCGCTAACATGTTAGCAGTCAGGATAGGTAACCGGGTTTCCAATGAGGCGACAGAAGCCTTCGAGCGCCTGCGTTTTCGCCGGACCAGTATTTACAGTTAAGCCTGATCCTAATTAATTTCAGGGGCTAAATGCCCCGTTTTTTTTTGCGAATACCCTGCGGGATTTCTGTACTAAGAATCCTCTTTTTTAGTAAAGAAAAAGGAGGTAAAATGTAAGCAAAAACGGAACATCTATAGTATGAAGATAGTGAAAATATACACAATGCCGGCCTCTTGCTTGGCTAATTCTTGAAGGGGAGGAGGGTATCATGGGAAATAATAAAAACAGCCTGGACCTATGTTGGCGTTTGGCTGACGGCCGATCCCCAAGCCATGTCAAAGAACTGGAACAAAGCAGGTATCCCTTGTCCATGTATGACCATGGACTCCGGACTAACCGTTCGGCTTTTGGGCCGGACAGCAGTTCTTCGATTGAGGACTTGCCCGGTGGGGTTGGTGTCAGAAGCAGCCGCCTGCCGGACTGCCAGCTGGAATCTCCCTACATCAGGGTGTTGGCGCCGGTGGGGGGATGGCTCCATCCCGATACTCTGGATGCTTTGGCCGATTGTGCTGATCGTTTTGGCGAAGGTCACATTCACCTGGCTACCGGCGGCGCTATTGAAATCTACCTGCCAAGGGAGCAAGTGCTGCCGGCAGTCAAAGAATTGAACAGGCTGGGATTGGATGTAGGCTCTACCGGTGACGGCATCCGCTGCATTGTCTCTTGCTGCGGCCAGGCTAGGTGTGATGCGGCTTTGGTGGATGCCAACGCTATTGCTCATTTTTTGGGAGAGCGTTTTATCGTTGAACAGCAGTATCCTTCTTTTCCTCATAAGGTTAAGACGGCTGTGGCGGGTTGCCCTAACGATTGCGTCCGGGCAGGCGCCCAAAAAGACCACTCCTTCATTGGAGTTTTTAGAGGCGGGCCCCTTATAGCCCAGGATGCACTAGAGCGATGGCTGGAGGAAGGAGGCAACCCCGTAGCCTTGGCTCAGGGCTGCCTTGGACAAGCCCTAACCTTGCGCCAAGGTGAAATCTGCTTTGACGCGGAGCGGTGCTCAAGCTGCATGAACTGCATTAATAACTGTCCGGCGTTCCGACCAGGGAAAGAACGGGGTGTTGCCTGGGTGGCCGGCGGAAAATATGGCAGCCGCGGCCCCCAGGGGCCCATGCCCGGGCTGGTCTTAATCCCATTTATTCCTGTAACCCCGGGTGACTATTCGGTTATCGGCGATATTTACGAGGCTTTTTTGGAGCTATGGGATGCCCATGGAAGGGAAAAAGAACGTATTGGAGATTTCATCTGCCGGTGGGGCCCGGAGCGGGTGCTGGCGGATATCGGATGGCCTCGGGGAGCTTGATCAGGTGGGGTGTAAAGAAATGGAACACCAGCATAAACAACCGGCTGGAATCATGCCGGATTATTACTCCCAGTTGCCGGAATTTTTACGCCGCTATTATGGCCGCTGGGTATGGCATAAGGTGGCTGGCTCTGGTCTCCTCAAGCACATTGCCGATGACGGAACTGAGTGCCTGTCAGTGCGGGTGCAGCTTCCTCCTGCCGGTTTCCTATCCGCAAAAACCTTGCGTATTTTGGCTCGCCTTACCCGCAGCTACGCCCTGGTTGGACGGCGCACTTCACGGCAGGGATTTGAAATTGTGGGAGTGGACCCGGCGAAATTGGCTCTCTTGTTAGAAGAACTGGCTGAAGAAGGTTTTACGGTCGGCGGCACAGGAAACAGCCTGCACCAGTTTAAAGGCTGTACCTGTTACCTGCACTGCCAGAATGCCGCAATTGACGCGCCAAGCATTATGAAGGTGTTAGCAGACCATTTTTACGACAGCATCCTGCAGGCAAGTTACCCAGCCCGGCTCAAGATCTCTGTGGGAGGATGCCCAAATCAGTGCGGCGGCGGGGCTGAGACTGATATTGGTATCCTGGGAATATTTCAGGATTATCCTCAGGTGGATGACCAAAAGATTATTGACTCTGGAATCAGCATTGACTTTTTAATAAACTGGTGCCCTGTTAATGCTATGAAGCCTAAAGAGACAGTTAGTGGCCTTTCGGTGGAAATCAGGCAGGACATGTGTGTGCGCTGTACCTCCTGTGTCCTGTCGACCCAGGAGGGAATTGTGATGGGGCAAGCCAGGGGGGTCGCCATAGTTGCAGGTGGCCGGAGCGGGAGTTTGAAAAAAGGCTCCTGCCTGGGCAGGGTGGTGTTTCCCTTTGTGCCCGCTGTTCCCCTTGATTATGGGGAACTGGTGGAGAAGGTTGATGTTGTTGTTCAGTACTGGGCTTTGTGCGCCCTACCGGGTGAGCGCCTGGGTGAGTTTATTGAAAGAATTGGATGGGAAAATTTCCTGCGCCAGGTAAAATCTTCATCATAAGGGTAATCTTTACCTTAAGACAAACAAGAACCGAGGTGAGCATTATCGTTAAAGCCAGTGAACATGAGTTGCAGCAAAATAAGCCGGCAATGGCTGCCGTTCCTAGGGTGGTTTTAGCTGCTCCCCATGGCCGGTCGGGAAAAACCACCCTCACCATAGGCCTGGTTGCTGCCCTGGTGGATCTGGGTTTTGCCGTCCAGGCCTTTAAAAAAGGCCCGGATTATATCGATCCCAGCTGGCTGACCCAGGTGGCCGGACGTCCGTGCCGCAACTTGGACTGTTTTTTCCTGACCGAGGCTCAACTGAGGGAAAGCTTGGTTAAAGCTGCGGCTTTTGCCGGCATTACGGTAGTTGAAGGGGCCATGGGGATGTATGACGGCCTTGACCTGGAGGGCACCGGCAGTACAGCCCAGTTGGCAAAAATTATCAAGGCTCCCGTATTATTGGTAGTTGATTGCACCAGGATGACCCGCAGTGTGGCTGCCCTGGTTAAAGGCTTTATGGAGTTTGACCCAGAGGTGGCCATCAAAGGGGTAATTCTCAACCGGGTAGCCCGCAGCAGGCACGAAAAGATGCTGCGGGAAGCGGTGGAAACTTATTGCGGTTTGCCGGTTGTGGGGGCTTTGCCCAAGAGTGATGATTTTGTCATTCCAGACAGGCATTTAGGGTTAATTCCCGCTGGGGAAAATGAGGCGCTTTTCCAGCGGATTGAGTTTATCCGCCAGGCAGTAAAAAGACATACCAACCTGGAACAGGTGGTGGAAATAGCCCGGCAGGCGCCACCCCTGCATTATTCACCTGGGGTTACCGGTTTTGCCGGGAAGACACCTTGTGTCACTGTTGGGGTAATCCGGGACCGGGCGTTTACCTTTTATTATCCGGAGAACCTGGAGTTTCTTGAAGAAAACGGGGGGCAAATCAGGTTTATTGATGCCTTGAATGACAAAGAACTACCGCCGGTGGATGCCCTGTATATCGGCGGGGGCTTTCCTGAGGTTTTTGCCAGGGATTTGGCAGCCAATCATTCCTTGCGCCAGTCCATAAGAAAGAAGATTGACGATGGCTTGCCTGTCTATGCCGAGTGCGGGGGGCTAATGTATCTCGGCCGGGAGATAGTTGTTGAGGGTCAGTCCTATCCCATGGTCGGAGCTTTGCCCTTCCGGATAGTAATGGAAAAAAAGCCCCAGGGCCACGGATATACCCTAATGGAAACAACCGGGGCCAACCCCTTTTGGGAGGAAGGCCAGTTGGTAAAGGGGCATGAATTCCATAATTCCCGGGTGATTGATCTGGAAAGGGAACAGGTCGAGTTTGCCTATCGGGTAAAAAAAGGGTTTGGTATCGATGGTTGCTGGGACGGGGTTGTTTATAAAAATGTGCTGGCTGGCTATAATCACCTGCACGCCCATTCCGATGGCAGCTGGCTGAAGAACTTGATCAAAAGGGGGGGTGAATGGAGAAGACGGCGGGGTAGCTCCTAGATTGCTGGTTTGATTCGGATGAGATGGAACCTGGATAGCAAGCTACTTTACAAAAAAGTTTATTTGCGGGGGTGACTGTGTGTTAACTGCGGGAGAAAAGATTAGGCTGCTTAGGGAGCAAAAGGGCATGTCTATTGAAGTGCTGGCAGATCTCCTGGATATCCCGCTGGAATGTATGTGGGAGATCGAAAAGGGTGAACGGGGATTATCCAAAGTCACTATCCAGGAGGTTGCTACTTTGCTGGGGGTGCCTGGCAGCTATTTTTTTGAGCCGCGATTTGCACCGGCAGAATTCCGAAAGGAAGACAAGGGTGTAAGCAATGAGAGCGTTGGCAAAAGGCTGCGACAGTTTCGGACCAGCAAAGGGATTACCCTGAGTATCTTGAGCAAAAAGTCCGGTGTTTCTCTCGCCCACCTGAGCGAAATTGAGCGGGGCCGGTCTGCGGCTTCTTTAAAAACCCTGGAAAAACTGTCCGCTGCCCTGGGCGTATCGGTCAGCCACTTTCTCCGCAGTGAAGAGGAGGAACCTTCCCTAGGCAATAAGCTGAGAAGGTTAAGAGAAAAGGTTGGTTTAACGCAAAAAGAATTGGCTCAGCGGATTGGCATTTCCCACGGTTTGGTTGGCCAAATTGAAACAGGCCGCACTCAACCTTCTGTTGCTACCCTTAACAGTTTAGCAGAGGCTTTAGGGGTTTCTGCTTGTTACTTCTTGTTGGAGGGAGAGGACGGTTTGGAGGAAATCCCTAAGGGTCTGGGTCCGGAGCTGCAATCCCTGCTGCAGCGGCCGGTGCTGGGAGCTATACTGATAGGTTTAAGCCGTTGGAATGATAAACAGCTTAAGTCTTTTTTACACTGGATTAATTCCATGGAATCAGATCAGGAGAATGGGAATTGAAACAAACATTATGATTTCTAATGACATTATTATAAGCAAAAATTATAGGGTTTGTTCTATTTGGGTTTACTTACAAATATCATAAATTGGTTACCCCTTCCCTTGGAGTGTCTTTTTTCATGTCTGGGGAGGACGCCTGTCTGGGGGTGGCGCCATGGTCCGGCAAGTAGTTGATCGAGCCAGTATCGCAAGCCGGGCTCTGCAATTAGGATTTGCATTGACTGACCGGCATTGGGAAGTTCTTGATTTTGTGCTTGAGTACTACCGGTGTAACGGTCGGATCTGTACTTTGCGCGGTTTAATCAAGGGTAAGGGGATGCCCAAAAAGGAAATTTATGATTTGTTTCCTGGTAACCCTATTGCCCGGATCAGCAATTTGACGGGGTTACCTAAGCCGGAAGAATGTTAGAGCTATTATAAGCAATTTTTATGGTCACCATTGGTCAAAGTTCTTGTCGGATTACTTTTTACTAGCAGGAATAATCCAGGTAGTGACGAAAAGTACATTGTACAAAATTGTACAAATATCAGAAACCCTTGTCCCCAGTTCGCTTCTAATAACCGGATTGCCCGGAAAAACCTGTTATGCTACAGGAGGAACTTGCCGGTGGACAAATTTTATTATTTGTGTTTATCATTAAGCAGGTTTTTTGTTTCAAATCTTAAATCAAATCATTAAAAAATGGAGGGATCATCATGTACCTGGTTACAGTAAAAAAAGACAAGTGTAATGGCTGTGGAGAGTGTGTTAGTGTCTGCCCTGTAGAATTATTGTTCCTGGAAGACGGCAAAGCAGAAGCAAATGGGGACATCGAATGTATGGGCTGTGAATCCTGTGTAGCCGCCTGCCCCAACGACGCCATTAGGGTGCAGGAGCTGTAAAGTTTGGATTAAGCTTTCTGTGTTTGGGGGGGGTGGCTGAAGCGTAATTAAAAGCGTGGCGCTGCTAAGTAAAAGCAATGATTGGTTCTGTTATGAAACAAAAGAGCAAGAAAAAAACGGAGGTGGGTGTAAGTGGCTGAGCATAAGACTCCGCTATTGGACCAGTTAGAAAGCGGCCCATGGCCAAGCTTTGTTTCGGAAATCAAAAGGGCTGCTAAGAAAAATGCTAAAGCAAATGACTTGTTGGGCCAGCTGGAAGGTTCCTATGAGGAAAAAACCGGTCACTGGAAGCACGGCGGTATTGTAGGCGTTAGGGGTTATGGTGGCGGCGTTATCGGACGTTATTCCTTTAAGGCGGAAGAGTTTCCTAATGTAGCCGAGTTTCATACTGTCAGGGTTAACCAGCCTGCCGGGTGGTTCTATTCATCCGAAGCCTTGCGGAAAGTCTGTGACATCTGGGAAAAGCATGGCAGCGGCCTAACTAACCTTCATGGTTCCACCGGGGACATTATCCTGCTGGGAACAGATACCAGCAAGCTGCAGACCTGTTTTGACGATTTAAGCGATGCCGGCTTTGACCTGGGTGGCTCCGGCGGCGGCCTGCGGACTCCCAGCTGCTGTGTTGGGCCTGCCCGGTGTGAGTATGCCTGTATTGACACCCTGGATATTACCCATGAGATCACCATGGCTTTCCAGGACTATATCCATAGACCCATGTGGCCCTATAAGTTCAAGATTAAAGTGGCCGGTTGCGCCAATGACTGTGTTGCCTCTATTGCCAGGTCTGACTTCTCCATTATCGGTACCTGGAGAGACAATATCCGCGTTGATGAGGTAGAAGTCAAGGCCTACGCTGACAGCGGGCTGGACATTTTCGCCGCTGTTGTCCACAAGTGCCCCAGTGGTGCCATGAAGTGGGATAAGGAAAACGCCAAGTTAACCATCAAGGACGAAGACTGTGTCCGCTGCATGCACTGTATCAACGTAATGCCCAAGGCTCTTAGACCCGGCGTGGAAAAAGGAGCATCCATTCTGGTCGGTGGTAAAGCTCCGGTTGTGCAAGGCGCCATGTTGTCCTGGGTAATTGTACCCTTTATTAAGCTGGAACCGCCTTATGAAGAGCTGAAAGAACTTATCACCAAGGTCACCGAGTGGTGGGATGAACACGGCAAATCCAGAGAGCGCGTTGGCGAATTGATCTACCGGAAGGGCATGCGTAACTTCCTGAGAGACCTAGGGCTGGAGCCCGTCCCGCAAATGGTTAAGGCGCCGCGGACCAACCCCTACTGGTTCTGGTGGCCGGAAGAAGTCAACAAATAAGGTCGATACAGCATAAAAATTTGTAACGAGAGGTGACTACAATGGCCAGAACAGACATTGGCCCTCCCCACTATAGCACAATGCTTCCGCCGGTAATTAAGGAAAATTACGGCCAGTGGAAGTACCATGAGATCGTTAAGCCTGGCGTATTAAAGCATGTGGCGGAAAATGGCGCCGAACTTTATAGCGTACGGGTTGGCAGCCCCCGTTTGGTCAGTATTGATTTCATCAGGGAATTGGCAGACTTGGCTGACAAGTACTGCGAAGGATACCTGCGTTTCACCAGCCGCAACAACGTTGAGTTTCTGCTGGCTGACAAGAGCAAAGTCGAACCCCTGATGGCCGAGCTGAAGGAAAAAGGTCTCCCGGTCGGCGGAACCGGCAACTCCATCAGCAACATCGTTCATACTCAAGGTTGGGTCCACTGCCATACTCCGGCCACCGATGCTTCCGGTATAGTAAAAGCCGTGATGGACGACCTATATGACCACTTTGTGGAAATGAAACTGCCTGCCAAGCTGAGACTGGCTTTGGCTTGCTGCATTAACATGTGCGGCGCTGTGCACTGTTCCGATATCGCTATCTGTGGTATTCACAGAGTGCCGCCGACTGTTAACCATGAACTGTTTGCCAAGGTGAGTGAAACTCCTTCGGTTGTGGCCTGCTGCCCCACCTTTGCTATTAAGCCCAACCCGAAAGAAAAGAGCATCACCATTAATGAAGACCGCTGCATGTACTGCGGTAACTGCTACACCATGAGCCCTGCTGTAAACATTATGAACCCGGCTAACGACGGGGTGGCTATCTTCGTGGGCGGAAAGGTTTCCAACGCCAGGACTGCTCCCATGTTCTCCAAGCTGGTAATTCCGTACCTGCCTAACAACCCGCCCAGATGGCCTGAAGTGACTGAGGCTATTAGAAAGATTGTCGAGGTTTATGCCGCCAATGCAAGAAAGGGCGAAAGATTGAGCGAGTGGGTGGAAAGAGTCGGTTGGGAAACCTTCTTCAAGCTGACTGGCTTCCCGTTCACTGATAAGCATATTGACGACTTCACCCTGGCCCCGACAACCTTCAGAACCACAACCAACTTTAAGTGGTAAAAATTGGAGGGGGTTTCCTTGAGTAAATATACTCCGGAAGAATTACGGGAGAAAGTCCTAGAATATATGAATAAAGTTGACAAAGCCAAGTCGCGGGATATTGCCACAGCCTTGGACGAAAAAAAGTCCGTGGTGGATGAAGTGGTAAAGGAGCTGGCCAAAGAAGATATCCTTGAGTTTATTTACATGGGTACTTCTTATGTCAAGCTTAAAGGCAAATAGGGTAATAATAATCCCGTTGCTTAAACTTTTAACAGGAGGTATGTTATTTGGAACTGATCTATAAAGGCAAAAAGGTAGAGCTTGATGAGGATGGTTTCCTGCAGGAGCCGGAACTTTGGAATGAAGAACTGGCCTTGGAACTGGCCAAAATGGAAGAAGTTGAGGCGTTGACAGAAGATCACTGGAAAGTAATCAACTACCTGAGGGATTATTTCCAGGAATATGGTATTGCTCCCATGGTGCGTAAGCTCTGCAAGGATACCGGTTTTGACTTAAAGAAAATCTATGAGTTGTTCCCTTCCGGTCCTGCCAAGGGAGCCTGTAAGATTGCCGGCTTGACCAAACCAACAGGATGCGTCTAATTAATCCACAACATTAGGTCATTAAGGGCTTTGATTAACCGGCTACCGGGGCGGAAACACCGCTCTGGTAGCCCCAAATTATTCCGCATTTATCACAGATGGCTACCCGCTCTAAGGAACGGGGACACACCGCTTGCAAATTGCTCTTGCCGCGTAAGTTATCTCAAGTTAAGGTTGCAGGGACATGTCTACCGCATTCATCCTGAACGCGGAAT
>JBFLXH010000042.1:0-20931 GCA_040757295.1 Bacillota bacterium
GCAGGTAGTGATAATAACAATAATAATTCAGCACTAAAATGTCCTTGACAGACGGACAAATTTTTTCTCCTTTGGTGGTCAACTTTTTCGTGATCACTGTGGTAAACTTTTCGATTGACAAATACACTTTTCATTAAATTTGCGGGTAATATAGCCCATCCAAGCTTCTTCCGCTATCCGTGGGATGGGAAGAACTGTGGCAAAGCGATAGAAAGCGTGCTTCTTCTCCGCAAAAAGAGACTGCATCATCCCTTCTTTGGAACCAAGGAAAAGGTAGGATACGTTCTTTTGGTGCTGAAAATGAGAACGCATAACTTTATATATATTCATCCCGCCGATTTGCCCGGCGTCCTGGAACTCATCGAAAACCATCACCATCCGCTTACCGTCTTTTTCCGCAAGAACATCCGGCAGGTTGAGAGCGAATTCAAGCAGTGTTTCATCGTCCATCTCCTTCTTTGGGAAACCGATATTAAACTCCAAGTCTTCCACCTTTACTGCAATTTTAGCAGAACCGGCCAGCAGCTTTGCCCGATCCCATACAGCGTTTAATGTTTTTCTAATTCCCGTCCTATTCTCAAGACAACTGTTAATAATTGATTCGGCAATGTTTCGCTTGCTTGACGTACGAAAGAAGTCAACCGAAGCCACATAAAACCCCTTGTTCTTTAGACGGCGCAATACTTCAAAAGCAAGAGAGGTTTTTCCAATCCTTCGAGGTCCTGCAAGCATTACGCTCTGGCCTTCGGCCAACCGGGTTTCAAGAGAGATAATAAAATCTTCCCTACCCACGATGTCACCTTCAGGTACCGGACCACCCAACGGGAACAACATAACATCACCCCAGCTAATATTGCAATTATGGTAATATTATATCACAAACTGTGTAATATTATAATTGAAAAAAGCCGGCAACAAGCTCTAGAAAAGATGTAAGGCCAAAAAAATAGATGCGGGTGGCAAGCAAGAACCGTCCCCACTTGCTCCCGTCCTGCTCCAAAATATATTGACTTTCTGGAAAACCCTTTTTATAATTACCATGCGAACAAATGTTCGAAAGGGGGAATACCCATGGTCTGGATTGGCTACCTGCAGCTTAGCATAGCAGGGGCAGAAACCCCTCAACCAATACTGGATGCCTGTGCAAAAAGCTGCCTGGCGGTTGAACCCCTGGCGCCCGGCTGTGCTTTCCTTGTCTTAAGCAAAGGCGCCAAACTCCCCTGGCAAATAGCCGGAGATCTGGTCAACCAGCTTTCCGCTTCATATCCTCATCCTTTCCTGCTGGGGCTGGCAACCAGTAAATTGGCCAGCAAGGCGGCAGTAATGGCATATAACAAAAGCCCGGCCCTGATTGACGGTAAACTGCAGGCGGCAAAGCAAGGCAGCGCTCTTATCCTGGCTATACCTTCCGGCCAGGAAGCCGCCTGCCTGGCCTCCCTGCCGGCTAACTGCTTGTGGCCCTTAGGGGAAAAAGAGATTGCCAGGTTATACCTATTAGGGCTCAATACCATGGGGTTAATAGCTCAGGTGCCGGAAAGCCAATTGCTTCTCCATTTTCCCCAATCGGGCTCACTGATTTACCGTTACTGCCGGGGAATAGACCACCAGCCAGTGCTCCCTCTTTATCCGGCGGAGCAACTGGTTTACCAGACAGAACTGGCAGGCCCTCCCAATAAAACTGCCCTGAAAGTTACCCTCAAGGAGGCCTCGGCTTCCTTGGGCCGCCAGCTAAACCAGAAGGGGTTGGCCTGCAGGCGAATCACTTTACGCCTGTTCCCGGAGGACCTGCTCCCGGTTGAAGGGTCTTTAACCTTGCCCGCCCCCAGGCAAGGAGCCGATATCCTGCAAGAAAGCCTATACCGCCTGCTGGACAAATTCCGGCTAAAACGGCCGTTAAACGCCCTGGCTGTTATTTTGTCAGAATTGACCCAGCCGGAAATTAACCAGTTAAACCTGTTTAGCCTGCACCCTCCCAAAGAAAAAGAAAAAAGCAGCAAATTCCCCTTGGAGGAATTGGAAAAGCGCTTTCCCCGCCTGGGGTGGGGCAGCAGGTTGACAGTACCCCGGCGGGAGCAGTTTTTAGGATTAATCGACCCTTACCGCAAAAACCCTTGGTCAGTTTTAAAAGGAGACCTGAAAACCAATGGGCAGGCTGATCAACCGACCGGTGCCGGTCACAACGGATCCTGAGGGAAGGCTCTTGCAATTCCGCTGGCGCGGCAGTTGGTTTAATGTGGCAATTTTGGAGGAATGGCGGGACACCGGAGCCTGGTGGCAGGGAGAGCAGGAAAAGGTTTTTTACCGGGTGGAAGGGGTTGGAGGGGTATTTGAGCTGTACCGGGAAACACCCGGTTCTCGCTGGTACCTGTACAAAATTTATGATTAAGTATAAAACTGATTGAACATGACCTTTAAATCAAAAGGAAAGAGATGGTAGACAAACTGCCTTTTGGATATAATGGAAGTAGAACTATAAGGGGATGGACAGTTATGGATAACGGTCTACCACAGCAATTTTATCCGCTTTTTTGGGATGTCGACCCGGAAAAGCTTCATGCCCGAACAGACGGCGTCTTTATACTGGAAAGGCTGCTGGAAATGGGTGATGATGCCGCACTGCGCTGGATTAAACTTAATTATCCTGAGGAAACCATCAGGGAAGTAGTAAAAAACAGCCGCCGTTTATCAAGAAAAACAGCGCGCTTTTGGCAGGTTTTTTTGCAGCTGAAGGAGGAAGAGATCAAGTGTTTATCGAGGTCTTACCGCCAGGCGGAAAATCCGCTTTGGCCCTATTAAGGAACCTGACAGCCGGTTTTTACCTGGCCGGCGGCACAGCCCTTGCCCTTCAGATGGGGCACAGGATTTCAGGAGATCTGGATTTTTTCAGTCCAGTAGAATTCACACCACAAGTTCTACGGGATGAAATGGTTGCAGCAGGTCATTTCATTACCATCTCGGAAACCAAGGGAACTCTCCACGGCATTTTTGATTCTACTAAAGTTTCCTTTTTAAAATATGCCTACCCCTTGCTCTTTCCAACCAAAAACCTGGAAGGAGTTGAGGTTGCAGATATCAAGGACATAGCCCTGATGAAGATTACGGCTATCAGCAGCCGCGGGAGCAAGAAGGATTTCGTGGACCTGTACTTTGTCTGCCAGGAGCATCCCCTGGGGTTTCTCCTCAGGTTATTCTCTCAGAAATATGCCAAAGCCAACTACAGCAAATACCACATTTTAAGGAGCCTGACCTTTTTCGAGGATGCCGAGGACGAGCCTGACCCCCTCATGTTAAAACCCTGGTCCTGGGAAAATATCAAGGAATATTTCAAAATAGAAGCGCTGAGCGCTGCAAAAGAAATGTTGCAATAGCCACAAGAAACACCCCGGAGGAATTTCCCTCCGGGGATTTGTTTTTTGGTAACTTAATGCCTGGTATCCAGAACATTTGTTCGGTATAATAGAAGCAGGATTTGCTGTTATGGAGGCGGTTTTTAAAAATGGCTCCCTTCGTGCACCTGCATGTGCATTCTCCTTTTTCTTTTCTGGACGGGGCCAGCTCTATCCGGGACCTGGTGGAAACGGCAGCTGCCTTGGGCATGCCGGCCCTGGCCATCACTGATCACCATCATGTCAGCGGCGGGGTTAAGTTTTTCCAGGCGGCCCAATCCGCAGGGATCAAGCCCATTCAAGGGGCCGAAATAACCCTTTCCTCCGGTTACCATCTGGTGCTCCTGGCCCAGGATGCCGCCGGCTACGCCAACCTGTGCCGGATCTTAACAGATGCCCATCTATCTTCTCCCCGCAGGGATCCCCGGGTAAACATGGACACCCTGGAACTCTATCACCACGGTTTGATAGCCCTATCGGCCTGCCGCCGGGGTGAAATTCCCAGCCTGCTTTTGCAGGGCCGCCTGCAGGAAGCGGAAGAGGCAGCTCTAAGATACAGGCAAATTTTCGGTGCGGAAGGCTTTTACATCGAGATGCAGCGCCTGCACCTGCCCTGGGAACGGCCTCTTAACCGCCTATTAAAGGAACTGGCTTCCCGTTTGAAATTGAAAACCGTTGCTACCAACAATGTCCATTATACCCGTAAGGAGGATTTTCCCATCCATGATTTGCTTACCTGTGTCCGCACCCTGACCCGCCTGGCCGACATCCACCCGGAACGCCGGTTAAACGCTGAAAACTACCTTAAACCAGCAGAGGAAATGGCTGAATTATTCAAAGATAATATGGAAGCCTTAACCAGCACCATGGCCATCGCTGAACGCTGCCAGCCGGTTTTCCAGCCAGGCCAGCGCCTATACCCCGCTTTCCCCCTGCCGCCGGGCGCCAGCGGACCTGCCTACCTGTCCCAGATGGTTTTCCGGGGAGCCCGGGAGCGCTACCCCATCTTGACCCCATCCATTGTCTCTCGCTTGGAGCATGAATTGGACATCATCAACCGGCTGGGCTATGCCGACTACTTCCTCCTGGTATGGGATGTGGTAAATTATGCCAAGAGTCAGGGCATCCGGTACGCGGGCCGGGGCTCTGCCGCCGATTCGGCGGTAGCCTACTGCCTGCAGATCACCGAAGTAGACCCCATAAGCCGGCGGCTCTTGTTTGAGCGGTTCATGAGCCTTGAGCGGGCAGAAAAACCGGACATTGATATCGACTTCGACGCCCGGTACAGGGACCGGATTGCCCAGTATGTTTATCAAAAATACGGCCTTGGCCATGTGGCCAGTGTGGCTACTTACAATACTTTCCGGGCCAGGGGGGCAGTCCGGGACCTGGGCAAGGCCATGGACCTGCCGGAAGAAACCCTACATCGCCTGGCTAAACTGCTCCCCTATCATACCAGGGCTGATGGCATTAACCGGGCATTGACTGACCTGCCGGAACTGCGGGCTAACCCCCTGCCGCCGGACCTGCCCTGCCAGCAGCTCCTGGCGGCCTGTGAAAAGGTGGCTGGGTTTCCCCGGTTTTTAGGCACCCACCTGGGAGGCTTAGTGGTCTCCAGGGCTCCCCTCCTTAGCATCACCCCCCTGCAAGAGGCCGCTAAAGGAGTAACTGTTATCCAGTTTGACAAGGAGGATGTAGAGGCCTTGGGGCTGGTCAAGCTGGACCTCTTATCCTTACGCACCATGTCCGCCATTGAGGATGCCGTTTTGGCCATCAGGGAAGAGCAGCCTGATTTTAACTACGAAGAGATTCCCCTGGCAGATAAAGCCACTTACCAGATGCTTAACAAAGGAGAAACCGTCGGCGTCTTCCAGCTGGAAAGCCCTGCCCAGCGCGCCCTCCAATCCCGCCTGCAGGCAGCCGGCATGGAGGATATCGTAGCCAGCCTGGCCCTCATCCGCCCTGGTCCGATTAAAGGCAATATGGTGGAACCCTTTGTGGCCCGCCGCCAGGGGAAAGAGCCGGTCAGCTACCTCCTGCCCCAGCTGCAGCCCATTTTGGAAAAAACCTATGGGGTGGTCCTGTTTCAAGAACAGGTCATCGAGATTGCCACTGCTGTAGCCGGTTTTACCCCGGGAGAAGCCGACCGGCTGCGGCGGGTGATGACCCATGCCCGATCTCAGCGAGAAATGGAGGAAATTGGCCAGCAGTTTATCGCAAAAGCGGTCGCCAACGGGATTGCGCCCCAGGCAGCCCAAACCGTCTTTTCCTATATTAAAGGTTATGCCAGCTACGGGTTCTGCGAGGCCCATGCCGCCGCCTTTGCCACTACCGCCTATAAAACTGCTTATTTAATCAACCACTTCCCGGCTCAGTTTTTTGCTGCTCTTTTCAACCACCAACCGGTGGGGTTTTACCCGCCCAACACACTGGCAGTAGAAGCCCGCCGCCGTGGAATAAATATTTTGCCGCCGGACATCAACCTGAGCGGGCAGGCATTTGCCATTGAAGGCCAAGCGATCCGGGTGTCTTTGCGCCAGGTAAAGGGAATCAAAAAAGCCTCCGTAGAGGCTATCATCAAGGGCCGGGAAGAAGGGCCGTTTGTTTCCCTAGCAGACCTGTGCCAGCGGGTTTCTTTACCCCTGGATGAACTGGAAAGCCTGATTAACTGCGGCGCCCTGGACAGCCTGCACCCTAACCGGCGGCAAATGCTTTGGCTCTTACGGAAACTGGATCGGCCTTCAGTAAATACCCCCCTGAACGGGCCGGCAATCTCGGCCAGTTTGCCAATGCCGGAAATCACTGATTTCAGCCCAGCAGAAAAACGGGCTCAAGAATACCGGCTCTTGGGGCTGGAAGTTGACTGCCACGAAATGGCGCTGTACCGGGAAGACCTGAACCGCTGCGGCTTCACTTCCAGCAAAGGACTGGGTGGCTGCCCGGCAGGCAAAACTGTCAAAACAGCAGGGATCATCGTAAGGCCCCATCGCCCCCCTACCAGGAGCGGCAAGCGGGTGGTATTCATGTCCCTGCAAGATGAATACGGCCTGGCTGATATTACGGTCTTTGAAGATGTTTACCAGCAATACGGCCAATATATCTTTACCGTCTCCCCCCAGCCGGTGGCGGTGGAAGGAACCGTCTCCCGCCGCCGCCAGGCGGTTAGCATTACCGCCCGGCGGCTTTGGCCGCTGAAAGACCTTAAATAACCCTAATGGCAAATTCGGGGCAGTGAGGGGTACAGTAACCGCAAAGCAGGCACTTGTTATGGTCAACTACTGCCTTATCATCCCCTATGGACAAAGCATGGTTGGGACATTCATCGACACAAGTGCCGCAGGCCTTGCAAAACCTGGAGATAAACAGTTTTTTGCTTTTTGGCGGGATAGCTTCTACCTCCGGCAGGCCGGCAACACCGAAAAGCTTCAGGTCAGCGATGAGTTCCTCTTGGGAAACCACCCCAACGGAAACCGCATGGATGCCCTCGATAGCCCGCACCCAGTTGATGCTCTCTTCAATCCGGTCCAAGAGGCTGCCGCCCGCCAGGGCCTTCATGGCATAAACCCCTTTACCCCGGGAGGCAGCCAAATTTATAGCCTCGAGCATTCCTTCAATGGACCCGTTAAGGATGCCCAGGCCGGCCTTATTAATGATGGGATAAAGGACATCGATTTCATCCCGCTCGGCCGCTAGGCCGGCTACCCGCACATCATGGGTGGAAATCCCGACAGCCTTAATCACCTTCTGGTCTTTCATCTCATGCAAGAATTTTAAGGCCCCTGCCCGCACCTGGAACACATCCAGATCTACCCTAGCCGCATGGAGATGATAAATCTCAATCACATCCCGCTGCAGCTCTTTTAAAGCCTTTTCGACGGAACGGGCCATGTTATCATAAGTCTCTGCATGGGATTTGGTGGCAATGGTTACCGGCGAGGAAAAGCCTTTTAAAGCCTGGCCGATATAGCCCTGGGTCTTGTAGGCTTCCGCCGTGTCAATAAAATTAACTCCCAATTCCACCGCCCGCCGGATGATCGCCTCGCAGGTTTCCGGCGGCAGGTTGGCCTGCATGGGTCCCATAGGCAGGACACCCAGGCAGAATTCTGATACCTCTAGGCCGGTGTTTCCAAGTTTCTTCTGCGGCAACTACCCTTCACAACCTTCCCTAACTTTGTTTTATTTTAAAGTTATATAAAACTCAGCAGCCTGAAAAAGTTTAACAGGAGCAGCAACACAGGCAGCGCAACAAGCACAAACAGCCAGTGCCATTTAGGCCCTACTTCCAGGGGAGAACGGTCAAACATGCCGGACAAAGTCAGGGTGATGCCGGAAAACGGCGACATAATCAGGGCCAAACTCCAAGAGCCGGCAATTACCGTTGCCAGAAATACAGCGGAAATACCAAAAGCCTCTGGGTTAAAACTGGTCATAATCGCTGTGCCTGTCACCACCGGGTGGACACCGACAAAAGCCGCGCCGATTACCATTAAAGCCACTACCAGGCTAATCCCCCAGGGATCAGAAGCCGACAGCTGATTAATCAGACCGGGGATTTTGGCCCCTAACCCCGACAAGTTCACGGCGGCAGCAAAAAAACCGGCACAGGTAAACATGACAATCTCATTTTTCATCCGCGGCAGGCATTCAGTAAGATAGTTGGCCCTCAGCAGTTCTTTCCATTCACTAAACCGATTGATCAGAAGAGCCCAGATCAAAGGGAAAAACATGCTGACCAGGGGGACCACAATAAAGATGCCCCAATGCAAGAGCCCCTCAATTAACAAAATCAGGGCAAAAACCATCCCGGACATCAGGCAAACTTCAACCAGCCGCCGCCTTGTACAGGGAGACATGGCTTGCGGCCCCCTTTCCCCTGGAAGCTCCTGGCCAGGCTCCCGGGTAAAAAACCAGAAAGCCGCCCCTACCAGAGAAACAGTGATACCGGCTGCCAGCCCGGCAGGAAGCACATCCAGGTAGCGCAAACCGTAATAATAAATTGCCAAGGGCATGGGGTTCATGCTGGTTGACCAAGACACCGCTCCGATATATCCCCTGATCATGGCCTTGGTTAGCGGCAAATCCAACTCCCGCCTGCCGCCGGTGAGCAACTGGTTAGCCAGGGGTATCGCGGCAATATTCAGCAGTGCGCCCAGGCCATGGCCCATAACCATGGCAACGGTATACTTGCGCTTGCCATGCATCTGCCTGTTGGAGAGGGCATCCAAAGCAGTAAGGTAGCGGCTGAATTTCAGGGGTAGCCCCAGCAAAGGGGCCAAAACAATCAAAGAAATAATGCTTAGGTTGGTGCCAAAACCCTTTAACCACAGGGCCGCCGGCGCGCCTGATTTAAAAATTAATAAACTGCCGATAGCCAGCAAGATTATGGAAGTATAGCGGGAATGGCGGCTGACAGCAGGAAGGCAGGCTAACATGGCCGCCACGGCCAAATAGTAGGTTATTGGATTCAATTGGTTTAAATTGAAAACTATCTTGGCCAGATGGGTAAGGACCATTAATAAAACAAGACTGCTACGTAAAGTTACTATTCCCGGCCCGCTGAACATTTACTACAAGCTCCCTTTCCGACTAAGGCAATAAGAGTTCCAGGTTTTTTCTTCGACATTTCAGCCGCTTTCCCTGCTAGCATTTTAAAACAAACAAAATCTTCCTGTGGAAGAAATCTTCCTTCGGAAGACTTAATGTGGTTGATTTTGTTGAAACGCATTACGGAAATTATGACTTATCCACATTTTTTAAACGACCATAATTTCCTATGCGTTATAAAAAAAAGGGGGCAAACCTAAAAGTTAATTAAGTCTGCCCTGCAGGTCGAGATATAGTTTATTCAGACCCCGGAGTTATTTAATTAACCCCTTTTCCCGGAGGAAATTGGTGGCCACCTCAGTGGGCATTTTCTCATCTACAGCTACCAGCTTATTCAGCTGCTGCATTTGTTCTGTGTCAATCAAACCTTCCAGTTTCTGGAGCAACTCCTTAACTTCCGGGTGTTTCGCCAGCATATCCATGCGGGCAACTAAAATGCCGTTATAGGGCGGGTTAAAACCTTTGTCATCCTCCAGTACCAAGAGGTTATGAGCCAAGAGCTGGCCATCAGTTGAATAAGCACAGATGGCGTCGATTTCTCCTTTGCTAATGGCTCTGTACATCAAGCCAAAATCCATTTCGGGAACCCGTTTAAATTCAAAGCCGTAAAGCTCCGTAAATTCCTTGTATCCTTGCCCAGGGTAGGACTTCCATGAGTGGTCAACGCCTATTGTCATGTTGGGGGCAAAAGGCTTTAAGTCGCTGATCTTGGCAACATTATTCTCTTCAGCCCACTTCCGGGGGACCGCAATGGCATAGGTATTGTTATAGCCATAAGGGGCGAAAGCATAAAGGTTGTATTTTTCCTGAAATGCCTTTTTGACAAATTGATAAACTTTGTCGGGGTCCCGGTACTCGTCGGTTAGCTTCTGTTCCAGCAAGCCAAGGAAAACTGTTCCGGTAAAGGTGGTGTTTATGTGCAATTCCCCTCGGACAGTGGCCTCATGGCTGGCCAAAGAGGTACCCAGGTTGCTCACATGCTGCACTTTATGGGGGGTATTCGCCTCAATCAGGGCTTTGACCATTTCGCCCAGTATTACAACCTCAGTATAACCCTGGGTGCCGATTTTAAAAGTTTCACTCTTCGGAGTCTCCTGTTTTGGCTGCTCCTGCCCCTGGCTCCCTTTCTCTCCGCCACATCCAGCCAGTGATAGGAGGAGGACCATTGCCACCAACAAAACAACTACAACCTTTTGTTTCCTTTGCAGATTTAACATTTAAAGATCACTCCCTTATTTTTTTACCCCTAATCCCTAAGTCCCCTAGGGGTTACAAGATATTCAATTTTGCCCAAGAAATAATCTGCCAACAAAGCCATGGCTGCTGCCGGCACAGCGCCGACTATAATCAGATGGTTCCATAACATCTGCAACCCGCGGACGATAAAGATGCCCAGTCCACCGGCGCCAGCAAGGGCAGCCAGGGTGCCTGTTCCGATGCAGATTACGGTAGCAGTGCGGATTCCTGCCATGATTACCCTAAAGGCCAGCGGCAGTTCCACCATATAGAGCTGCTGCATCTTGGTCATGCCCATTCCGGTCGCTGCCTCTTTCAGAAAAGGGTCGACATTCTTCAACCCTGTATAGGTGTTTCTGAGAATTGGCAGTAAAGAATATAAAAATAACGCGGTGATGGCTGGCGGGTAACCGATACCTAGCCCCATGACTATCAGCAGGGCCAACAGGGCCAGGCTGGGAATTGTCTGCATAATATTTGCTGTTGCCATGACTATTCTTTCCAACCAACGGAACCTTGTAGCCAAGATACCTAGAGGTACAGCAACCAAAATTGCCAACCCAACCGGAATCAGGACCAAAATGAGGATATGGTCCCGGATAGCCCCCCAAAACTCCTGGGGATGGTTTTGAATAAAGTTAATTACCTTTAAATATAAAGGTGTCATTCTTTCCCCTCCAACCTTTTGTCCTAGGATACGCTGTCTACCTCACGGCTGCACCACAGCACCTCAGTCAGGATATCCACCAGGCTGGCGCGGGTCATCAATCCCCGCAACCTGCCTTCCGCGTCAATAACCGGCAGGTAGCCGACTCCATGTTCGGCCATCTGATACACTGCTTCCCGGACAGTCTGGCCCACCTGTACTGCTACCACCGGCCCTGTCAGCAAATCTCCCACATTCCCTTTTCTTTCGAGGCTTACCTGAATATCTTTTATAGTGACAATACCTAAAAGACGCTGTTGGTTGTCAACAACCATTAAACTGTCCACATGGCGTTTACGCATCCGCTCCAGGGCCTCAGCCATTCCTCTTGTGACTTCAATAGTAACAGGTTTTTTAATCATAACCTCTTCCACTCTCACTTCATCCGGAGACCGGAGCAGCCTGTTCTTGCCAATGAAATTAATAACAAATTCATCAGCCGGGTTGCGCAGCATTTCATCGGGAGGTGCCTCCTGCACTACCACACCGTCTCGCATCAAGACGATGCGGTCCGCAATTTTTAAGGCCTCATCCATGTCATGAGTAACAAAAATTATTGTCTTATGGAGTTTTTCCTGTAATTTTTTTAGTTCCCCCTGCAATTGTTCCCTAGTGATAGGATCAAGGGCGCCAAAAGGTTCATCCATTAAGATGATGTCCGGTTCAGCCGCCAGGGCACGCAGCACGCCAATCCTTTGCTGCTGGCCGCCAGAAAGCTCTTTGGGGAATCTCTCCAGATAAACAGATGGGTCCATATCAACCAATCTTAACAGCTCTTCCGCCCGCTCAAGGCATTTTTGCCTGGTCCAACCCCAAAGTTTCCCAACTACTGTAATATTTTGGGCTATGGTCATATTAGGGAACAAACCTACTTGCTGGATCACATAACCTATTCCCCGCCTGAGCTCTACAGGATCAAAATCAGCAATATTTTTGCCGTTTATATAGATAGATCCTTTGGTCGGCTCAATCAGGCGGTTAACCATCTTTAAAGTGGTTGTCTTGCCACAACCACTTGGCCCGATCAGAGTTACCAGTTCTCCAACCTGTATTTGCAGGTTCAAATCCTTTACGGCTTCGTATCTATCGCCATAAGTTTTTGAAACCTGTTCAAAAACCACCAACTCACCCCACTCCTCTCCCGGATGACTGTCTTCAGCCTTACAGCCGCTACAGAACCCACAACTTTATTTTATCCCCTAAGTTGCCTGCATGTCAACCCTATTTCTAAATGTTTCCAGGCAAAAGGGTTTCGGCCCGTGAAGGGATAAATTGACAACTTTGATCAGCCCGTGCTACAATTGCCCATAGATACCGCGCCTTTTTCCCTAAAACAAAAACTTCCAACAGCAGGCTTTCAAGAAAGGGGTTCAGGGTTGATATGCCAAAAATATATTTTGACCATGTCACTACTACGCCAACCAGAACAGAAGTAGCCCAGGAAATGTGGCCCTACTTTACAGAAATATTTGGCAACCCCGGGAGCTTTCACTCTACCGGACGCCAGGCCTATTCAGCTATAGAGGCAGCCCGTGCAAAAGTAGCCCAGGCTATCGGAGCCAAGCCGGCCGAGATTGTTTTTACCAGCGGCGGAACTGAAGCAATCAATATGGCTATCAAAGGGATCGCCAGAGCCAATAAGAAAAAGGGCAACCATATCATCACCTGTGCCATTGAACACCACGCTTCCCTGAATTCCTGCAAAGCCTTAGCAAAAGAGGGTTTTGAGGTTACCGTACTGCCGGTAGACGCCAATGGAATGGTCAGCGCGGCAGATGTTGCCAGAGCTATTACCGACCAAACCATCCTGGTGAATATTATGCATGCCAATAATGAGGTCGGCACCATTCAACCTATTGAGGAAATTGCCCGCATTACCAAAGAAAAAGGGGTTTTCTTCCACACTGATGCCTGCCAAACCGTGGGTAGGCTGCCTATTAACGTTGAGGAAATGGGCATAGACTTACTATCCTTATCAGGCCACAAGATCTATGGCCCCAAAGGGGTTGGGGCATTATATATCAGAAAGGGTGTCAAGTGGCAGCCCCTGTTTAACGGCGGGGCACAGGAAAGGCTGCGGCGATCGGGGACAGAAAATGTTCCCGGGATCGTCGGTCTCGGCGTAGCCCTGGAACTGGCCACAGTTGAAATGGAAAAAGAAATGGCCCGCATGGCTGACCTGCGGGACAGGCTGGTAGAGGGACTTTTATCCAAAATTAAGCGGACAAAATTAACCGGACACCCAACCAACAGGCTGCCCAACCATGTTAGCCTTTTGATAGAATTTATCGAAGGCGAATCTCAGTTGTTAAGCCTTGATGCAAAAGGAATTGCCGCCTCTACTGGCTCAGCATGTACCTCCGGCTCACTGGAACCTTCCCATGTGCTTTTGGCCATGGGTATTCCCCATGAACAGGCCCACGGCTCTCTGGTACTATCTTTAGGAAGGGATAACCAATTGGAGGACGTGGAATATTTCCTGACCGTATTTCCTGAGATAGTTGAAAGGCTGCGGTCTATTTCCCCTCTGGATGAGGATGTGGAACTACCTGTCGGGACTACCTGCGGCAGCTGCCACAGTTTCCGCTCTTGCCGCGATTCAACTGGGTCTTAGCTTCAGCGGCGGATCGCTACCCCCGCTCGTGCTTAGATTCGACCAGTTCTTGGCTCCGGTTTACCGGAGCTTAGAACTGGTTAATCCCATAGGGGGCCAGTTAATATAGTAGCGTAGCCGCTCTTAAAATGAGCCAGGCCACAAGTTATACATTAATTTAACGTGGCCTGAAAGCGAATTTCATGCTCGGCTTCATTGACTGCAATCAAATTTTATTTCTTGCCGAGCATTTAATGAGCCAGGCCACAAGTTATACATTAATTTAACGTGGCCTGAAAGCGAATTTCATGCTCGGCTTCATTATGATAATGCAATTTTATCCCTTGCCGAGTATATAAGCGGGGGTATTAGAGCGGGTAGCTATCTATGATAAAGCCGCCTTCGTTTTTTACTTATCTGCTTGGAAGGATGATTGCCGATGTATTCGGAAAAGGTAATGGACCATTTTCAAAACCCCCGCAACGCCGGAGATCTTCCTGATCCAGATGGTGTTGGCCAGGTGGGCAACCCCAGCTGCGGGGATATTATGAAAATCTTTATTAAAGTAAAAGACAACGTCATCACGGATATTAAATTTAAAACCTTTGGCTGCGGCGCCGCCATCGCCACAAGCAGCATTGTAACTGAAATGGTCAAAGGCAAGACCATTGCAGAAGCCTTGCAGGTTACCAACAAGGCGGTTGCTGATGCCCTTGACGGGCTGCCTCCCAAGAAAATGCACTGCTCCAACCTGGCGGCTGATGCCCTCCATGCAGCTATTGAGGATTTTCGGCAAAAACAAAACAAGCAATAACCGGTGAAATAACGGGGTGGTTATAATGAGCAAGGCCACTAATTATTCATTGATTTACCGTGGCCTCAAAGCGAATTTCATACTCGGCTTCATTATGATAATGCAATTTTATCCCTTGCCGAGTATAATAACCACCCCGGATTTGTTAAATTGTTCCGCTGCCTTGGTATAGTGGCCAGGAGCTATGAAATGGTGAGAATGAACAGGGAAACCGGCAGGGAAAACGCAAACTTTTAGCGAAATCTATTATTATTAATCTTTTTGGGGAGCCGCCTACAAAAGGCGGGTAAAAGGGAATCAGGTGTAAATCCTGAACGGTCGCGCCACTGTAACCACGGAGGGTTTTGCACACTGCCACTGGTCCCGGGACTGGGAAGGCGCTAAACCCGAAGATGGGGAAGTCAGGAAACCTACCCCAAAAAGTGAGCCATGTCACCTTCGCAGCAAAGGGGGAGTGGTCAGCAGGGCCTTGTGCCGGATGCAGATGCTGCCTCAGTTGACAGGAACTGGGGTTCTTTGTTTTTGCGGCCATTTAACAGCCAATCTACTCAAAAAATCCACCAGTTTTAGGAGGTTTTTGGTAATGTTAAAGAGGTTTAAACAGGTTTTAGCCGGAGGGGCTATCCTAGCCGCAGTCCTACTGCTCGCAGGCTGCGGGCCAAAATCAGAACCGGCTACAGGCAAGCGGCAGGTTACCATCACTGATGATTCAAAGGCTACGGTGACGCTGACCGCCAAGCCTCAGCGAATTGTCTCTCTAAGCCCTTCCTTAACGGAGATCCTTTTTGCCCTGGGGCTGGGAGACCGGGTGGTTGGGGTTACCTCATGGGATGATTTTCCACCGGAGGTGAAGCAAAAACCTGTTGTCGGAGACCTGAAAGCCGGGTCTGAAGCCGTTTTGGCACAAAACCCTGACCTGGTAGTGGCTTCGGGTCTGAACATGGCCACGGTAGATACCTTGCGCCAAACAAAGGTCCCGGTGCTGGTTTTTGACCCCCAGAGTATGGAGGCTATTTTCCATACTATCGAAAAGATTGCCGAGGCCACCGGGGTGGAAAAAACAGGGCAGGACTTGATTGAAGTAATGCAAAGGAAATTAAAAGAACTCACCGGTTCTCTTCCTGCCACGGACCGGATCCCTGTCTTCATTGAAGTTGGCTGGGATCCCCTGTTTACTACCGGCAGTGGTACCTTTTTACATGACATCACCACCATCGCAGGGGGGCTCAATATTGCCGGGGACGTCACCGGGTGGGTGCAATACAGCTCAGAAGATGTGATTGCCAAAAACCCTGCTGTGATTATTACCACCACCGGCCATGGGGCAGACCCCGTTACCAGCATCAAGAAGAGGCCCGGCTGGGACAGGATCAAGGCCGTCCAGGACGGGAGAGTGGTGGTTTTAGATCCCAACCTGGTGTACCGCCCCGGGCCCCGCAGTGTCCAGTTGGTAGAGGAACTGGTCCGGAGCTTTTACCCGGCCGGGAGCAAATAGGCATGAACGGGCCTAACTGGCTTGTCAAGCTCCGGCTGATCCTGCCTGCCAGCCTTTTTTGCCTGGCTGTAGCCCTGATCGCAGGCATTGCCCTCGGCAGTGTAAAACTGGCGCCAGTTACTGTGGGGAAAATACTACTAACCAAGTTGCCGCTGGTGGGGGACCAGCTTGTCCCCCACTGGCCCCATCACATGGAAACCATCATCTGGCAGGTGCGCCTGCCCCGGGTGATCCTGGCCACCCTGGTGGGGGCAACCCTGGCAGTGGCAGGAACGGCCTTTCAGGGACTGCTCCAGAACCCATTGGCCGATCCCTATACCCTGGGCGTCTCCTCAGGCGCGGCGGCCGCTGCAGCCTTTACCATCGTTTTCGGCGTGAGCCGCACAGGGGCCGGCCTCCTGGTGCTGCCCGTGGCAGCCTTTCTGGGCGGCCTGGGAACCGTAATATTGGTTTACCGCATTGCTATCAGCACCGGCCGGCTGGTGATCCACACCCTGATCCTGGCCGGCATCATCGTGGGGTCCTTCATGTCCGCCCTGTTGATGTTTTTTATCGCTTTAGCCGGTGACGGAGTGCACCAGATCCTGGCCTGGTTGATGGGCAGCCTGGCCTTTAGGGGCTGGGGACAGGTATGGATGTTAGTGCTTTTGTTAGCCCTTGGCCTGGCCATCATTTTGACCTTATCCCGGGACCTGAACTTGCTGGTATTCGGTGAAGAATCCGCCCAGCAGTTGGGCAGCAATACTGAGCACACCAAGAAGCTCCTGCTCCTGGCGGCTACCCTGATGACCGGCGGAGCCGTAGCTGCCGCCGGTACTATCGGCTTTGTGGGCCTGGTGGTGCCCCATGTAATGCGCCTCCTGGTTGGACCGGACCACCGGGTACTGGTGCCCGCCTCCGCCATTGCCGGCGGATTGTTCCTGGTGCTGGCCGACACCGCGGCCCGCACCGTCCTGGCACCGGTGGAACTGCCCGTGGGAGTCGTTACAGCAACCCTCGGAGCGCCATTTTTCTTATTCATCCTCATCAGCAAACGGCATCCGGCGAGGAGTTGAACCAATGGCTGTTAAGTTTTCTGTCCTGGGGGCCACCTTTTGCTATGAAACCTTTCACGTCCTGGAGGACATTTCCTTGACCATCCCCACCGGTGATTTTGTCGGCATCATCGGACCAAACGGGTCGGGTAAATCCACCCTGATTAAAGGCCTGGCAGCCACCCTTGCCCCCAGGGTAGGCAGTATCCTTATGGATGGACAGGAGTTTAACAAGCGGTCCCGCCGGGAGCTGGCTCACCACCTGGCGGTAGTTCCCCAGGAAACCACCGCCAGTTTTGATTTTACCGTGGAAGAAGTGGTGTTAATGGGCCGCAGCCCATATCTTTCAGGTTGGCAGGTGGAATCCCCTGAGGACCTGCAGGCAGCGGCGGAAGCCATGCGGCTTACAGGAACCTGGGACCTGCGCCACCGCCCCGTCACTCACCTTTCCGGCGGGGAGCGGCAGCGGGTGTTCATTGCGCGGGCACTGGCCCAAAATACTCCGGTAATACTATTAGACGAACCCACCGCCCATCTGGATATCAACCACCAGGTGGAAGTTTTGAACCTGTTACGCCGGTTAAACCATCAGGGTGTCACCGTAATTATCGTTTTCCACGATTTGAACCTGGCGGCCCAGTACTGCAGCCAGGTGATCCTTTTACATCAGGGCAGGGTCTATGCTTGCGGCTCAGTGGAAGAAATCTTCACCACCGACACCATCCGTACGGTTTACCAGACGGAGGTCTTGGTGGGACACCACCCCGTCACCGGTGTTCCCCAGGTGACACTGCTGGGCAAAAAAACCCCGCCTGCCGAAGAACAGCCCCGGGTCCACGTGATCGGCGGCGGCGGAGCAGCCGCCCCCCTGCTCAGCCGCCTGGTCTACCTGGGATACCGGGTATCTGCCGGGGTGTTAAACAAGGGGGATACAGATTGGCACCTGGCCCGTCTCTTGGGCATCACCATGGCTGAGGAGGACCCCTTTTCCCCCATTTCCAAGGAAGCATACCGGCACAATTTATCCCTGATCATAAAAGCCGGGCAAGTTATCCTGCCTCCTATCCCCTTTGGCAGCGGGAATCTGCTTAATCTCCAGGTGTTAGTAGAGGCTATGGGGATGGGGATAAAAGTATCTGCCGTTATATCTAGTGACATTGACCTGCGGGACTACACCGGAGGTCAAGCCGCCTCCTTATACAACCAGTTAATAGAAAATGGCATGGAGACCTTCCCCGACATCCAGCAGCTAACTTTTTCCCTGGTACCTTGTACCGAGCGCTCAAACTATTAGCTCCTGAAACTGAGGAGCGTCTTGGAATTATCTCTGCCGCACTCCTGTCAGAAAAAGGCAATAAGTTCTCACTGGTAACAATGGAACATTTCTCCTTTAGGCACGTCTTAAACGGTAGATGAAGAAAGGTAGTGATTTACTTACTCGCCAAACAACCGCATACCAAGCTACAAGGGTAAACCCATTGAAAGATGGGGACGCAAAGTCACAGGGTCTAAGGTGCTTACCGGCACTACGATAGCCTGGCTGCCGCCGAACTCAAGTTCATCCTGCCCTTTTAGGGTGGGTTTTTTTATCTAAGGGAGGTGAAGATGGCGCCATGCCTTTTTACCTATACCTTTGCTGGCCACTCTTAGCAGGCCCATTAGTACAACCATCGGCTTCTCCGGCTATGGGAAGCTGGCAAGTACGGCACGACAATCCGGGCAGATCTATCGCACCAGCCACCCATAATCCTGTCTGCAATCAACGATATAATCAACGTACACAGTCTGGTCTTTGATCTGATACAAAATCAAATACCATTTCTCTACGAACATCTTGTGAAATTTATTAGGTGGGATAAATTCTGCATCCAGAAATGGGAAACGCTCCGGCCTTTGTTGAAGGGAGCGAATAGCATCCATCAGGTCGTTTTTCACTTTACGGGAAGCAGATGGACTTTTCTGTGCCAGAAACCGAACATGGCCCACCAGCATCTGACGGGCACGGTCGGAAACAATAACCTTATATTGAACCTTCTTTTCCATGCTCCACCTCATCAATAATACCGTCCAGGTATTTGTCCAGTTCGTCTGGCGTAACTCCTGCACGCCCTGCCAGACGATCTTCCTCAACAGCCAGAAGTTCTTCCCTCAGCCTCAGCATTTTTTCACGACGGGTAAACGCCTCTATATCCATGACGACAAGATCTCCTTCACCGTTTTTGGTAAGAAAAACAGGTTCTCCGGTAGACTTGCACAAAGCCGCAATTTCATTGTAATTCTGTCGGATGCTTGCGGACGGTTTAATCTGCATGGTATCAACTCCTTGTAGTAACATTCTAACCATATTATACTCCTTTCATGCTATGAAATCAATTGACCTATTTTGCTATCTTTCATATCCCTGCAGGGTAAGTGTAAAATAATCCCCTCCTTGCAAATAAGGTGGGGGCTCGAGTAGACTTATTTATCACATACGGAAGCAGCTGATCCAAGGCAGGAACTCATTACAGATCTTGCTGCCGGGGAGAAGCATTACGTCGATATCCTGGCCGAGGTAAAAATAAAGGGCGAAAACGGGTACGTGTTGATCCATGTTGAGCCGCAGGCCTACCGGGAAGCTGGCTTCGCCCGCCGAATGTTCCACTATTTCAGTCGCTTATACGAAAAACACCGGCAAAAGATTATGCCCATCCCTGTTTTCTCCCATAATAGCAAAGCAAGGGAGCTAAACCGGCATGAGGTAGCCTTCCCCCCTTTCTTAAGCCACTAACCTTGGTTCTCCTGATTGGCAAGACTTACATGCTGCCTGCAATTGATGAAAAGAATGTTATAGCATAGCCATTTCCTGGCCTTTTTTTGGCCATTGACAACTGCTTCTTCTGATTGAATCCCGTACACAGGAAACGGTTAAAAACTAATGAAGCCGAAAACATTGCGGCTATTGATTTTTATGGTTGGAGCAACACGACTTGCACGTGCGGCCTCTATCATTGCTTAGTTTAGACAGCAGGACTTGCAGGCTTCGCTTCGCCGCTACCACCGCCAAGAATAAGCCCACGGCGGTCAGCACAACCGCTCCCCCCGGGGGAAGGTCCAAATAAAAGGAAATGACTAGCCCGGAAAAAACAGCTGCCAAAGCAAATCCCACCGAACAGGCTAAAGTGACCCAAAATCCCCTATTCAGCTGCAAGGCGGTAGCTACGGGAATAACCATCAGGGCTGCCACCAGCAATGTACCTACTACCCGCATGGCAGCTGTCACAGTCATGGCGGTCAGCATCACCAGGACCAGGTTGAACCGTTCCACCGGGATTCCGCTAACCCGGGCCGATTCCTCATCCAGAGCCGCCACAAACAGCTCTTTATGCAACAGGGCTATCGTCCCCATTACAAATGCACCAATGGCTAGCATGATAACAAGGTCAAAAAGGGTTACGGTCATGATGCTGCCAAAAAGGTAACCCATAGCTTCTGTCCCCAGCCCCTTGCTCCAGCTCATGATCACCAGGCCAAGAGCCAAACTGGCATAGAGCATAATACCTAAGGCAACATCACCCTGAGCCGCCCGTCGTGCTCGCAGTTTTTCAATTCCGACAGCTACCAGGGCAGAAAAGATGACCGCCGCAATCAGGGGTTTAGCCCCTAACAGCCAGCCGATTGCTACTCCGGCAAAGGCTGCGTGGCTTAAACCCTCTCCTAACAGGGATAGGCGCTTCACCACCAAGAAAAGTCCGACAGTCGGGGAAACAGCGCCCACAATCAAGCCTGCCGCCATAGCCCGCAGCATAAAACCGTATTGAAACATTTCGGGCATCCTTTCTCCTCCTAGCTTCAACTGGGTCTTGGCTTTTTGCGGGGGATTGCTACCCCCGCTCGTGCTTAGATTCGACCAGTTCTTGGCTCCGGTTTACCGGAGCTTAGAACTGGTTAATCCCATGGCTGTAATCAAATTTTATTCCTTGCCGGGCATTTAATGAGCCAGGCCACAAATTATACATTAATTTAACGTGGCCTGAAAGCGAATTTCATGCTCGGCTTCATTGATTTTAATATTTTTCCTTTG
>JBFLXH010000043.1:0-20869 GCA_040757295.1 Bacillota bacterium
ATTTGGGCAAGGACTACCCTGTATCTCTATTATAAGGGATTTTTCTTTGAAAGGCACGGTTTTTCCACTATTTTCGTGGGTTTTGGGCGGTTGACAAATTAGTTTTTTGTTATTGCAACGCTAGTGGTCCTAGTTAGGGACCCCAAGCGGGAGGTAAAAAGGCCCATGGAAAGAAATTATGCTGCCCAACTGAGGCGGTTAGCCAATTCTTATGGTGTTGAGGCAAGTTATCGCAGCGCGGCAGGCGTCCGCCAACAGGCGGCGCCGGAAGCCCTGCTGGCAGCCCTGCAGGCTCTGGGGGCTCCTGTTGAAGGAATGAATAGTCTAGAGGAAGCCATGCTTGAGCGGCAGCGGCAAGAATGGCAGAGCTGGCTGGAACCGGTGACTGTTGCCTGGGGCGGTTATCCAGCTTGGCTCTTAATCCGGCTGCCGGTAAAACTGCTTGGCGGTCAGGCTTACTGTTGTTTACGGCTGGAGACCGGTGAGGAAAAGATTTGGAGTCAGGATATTGATCATCTGCCTAGCTCGCGGGGAACAGTGGTGGACGGGATACAATATGTTCTAAAACGATTACCTTTGCCTAGGGGGCTGCCTTGGGGCTACCATAGAATAACAGTTTCCATTGGTGAGGCTGCCCAGGAAAGCTTAATTCTTGTAGCTCCTTTAAGAGCCTATGCACCACCCCGGGATCAGTCCCCCGGCCTCTGGGGAGTCTTTATTCCGCTTTATGCCCTGCAATCACGTTGCAGCTGGGCTGCCGGGGACCTGGCCGACCTGACGGAATTGGTTGAATGGAGCCGAGGATTGGGCGGCAGCCTGGTAGGAACCCTGCCCCTTTATGCCAGTTTTCTGGAGCAGCCCTTTGACCCCAGCCCCTATGCCCCTGTGAGCAGGCTTTTTTGGAACGAATTCTACCTGGACCTAACCCGCATCCCGGAATTGGAGTGGTGCCACCAGGCCCGGGAATTATTAAGCTCACCGGCGTTCCAGGAGGAGATTGCCGGTCTTCGGGCTGCCCCGCTGGTGGATTACCGTCATGGGATGGCGGCTAAACGGCGGGTGCTGGAGCTCTTTGCCCAGGAGGTTTTTAGGGAAGAGAACCGGCGGCTGGATTCCTTGCGCAAATGGGCCGAGGCAAACCCGGTGGCCAGGGACTATGCCAGGTTCCGGGCAGTTGTGGAAAAGACCGGCAGCGGCTGGCCGGCCTGGCCTGACCGGATGCGGGACGGGTATTTGGAAGAGGGGGACTTTGACCCGGCTCTGGAGAGGTACCACCTCTATGTCCAATGGGTATTTAATGAGCAGATGCAAAACCTGTCAACCGAAGCCCGGCAGCGGGGAACCGGCCTGTACCTGGACCTTCCCCTGGGGGTCCACGGCGCCGGGTATGATGTCTGGCGGCACCGGGAGGTCTTTGCCCTGGGGGCCAGAAGCGGCGCCCCACCTGATCTGTTCTTTACCATGGGGCAGGACTGGGGCTTTCCGCCGTTACACCCGGAAAGAATCCGGCAAAGGGGCTACCGCTATTTCATTGACTGCCTGCGCCACAGCCTGCGGCACGCCGGACTCTTGCGCCTGGACCATGTGATGGGGCTGCACCGGCTGTTCTGGATCCCTGAGGGATTGACAGCCAGAGACGGGATTTACGTTCGCTACCGTCCGGAAGAATTCTATGCCATTTTAACTTTAGAGTCTCACCGGCATCAGGCCCTGCTGGTAGGGGAAGACCTGGGAACTGTGCCGCCTGGTGTAGGTACAGCCATGGCCAAACATAACCTTTATCGAATGTATATCCTGCCGGGAGAATTTCGTCCTGGCCGGCGCCAGGTGTTACGGCCCGTTCCTTCCCGTTCCCTGGCAGGGCTAAACACCCATGACATGCCTACCTTCCAGGCCTTTTGGCAGGAAAAAAGCCAGCGGGAGCGGAGGGTCCTCAGTTCTTTCCTCCGGCGCAAAGGGATAGTTAGAAAACCTCTGACAGATGCCAAAACCGCTCTCCGGGCTTGTCTGAAGTACCTGTCCAAAAGCCGGAACCGCTTCCTTTTGATTAACCTGGAGGACCTTTGGCTGGAACCGGATCCCCAGAATATCCCCGGCACGGTGGATGAGTACCCCAATTGGCTCCGCAAAGCAGCCTATTCCATGGAGGAATTCAGCCAGATGCCAGAGGTAAAGGAAACCCTGCAGGAAGTAAACAACGGGAGGAAAGGTCCGCACTAAGAGCTTTTGTGTTGAACCCCCCTTTTTCCTTATCCCATTAATCCCAGCCTGTCAAGGCAAGCGAGAACCGTCCCTACTTGCTAGGCAAGCAAGAACCGTCCCCACTTGCTGGGTGTTTTTTAGGTTTAACAGTCCGGCAGGGATTCGCCTGGCGGCAGGCGAACCCTTGCCTTATATTTTTTTCGAAAAATGATTAAGGGTACGAAGCTTAGAAGAAGGTCGTCTTCCCCGGGGGCGGCTTTTTTAATTTCCTTTCCCGGCTAGTACAATTAGCTCAGGTTAACGGAAAGGAGGTGGAAACAATGCCAGTTGTCAGTACGATTTCCAACAGCACACTCAAAATGGTGGTTGCCACCGGCATGGATGAAGCCGGCAACCCCATCCTGCGGGGCCGTGCCTATAACAAGGTAAAGCCTTTAGCGGCAGACCAGGGAATCTTTGATGCGGCCCTGGCCTTGGCCGGCCTGGGAACTGCTGCCCTGCACGGGGTAGAACGCATCGACACCAAGACCCTGGTGGAGATTCCCTAAATAATCCCGATCAAGGGGAAGGCGGAGAGGAGGTGAGACAGTGATTTCCAAAAGGCTGGAATTAATATTTGTCAATAGCCAGGGTAAGAACGTTACCATCGGTGTGGTGGACCCAAAAGAGGATCTCACCGCTGAAGCGGTGGAGGCAGCCATGCAGGCGGTGATCAACGCCAATGTTTTTGACTCTGGCGGTGACCTGGTGGCCATTACCGGCGCCCGAGTGGTAACCCGGGAGGTGAACAATCTCCTTGTTTACTAAACCCCGGCCAAAGATAGCCGGGGATTGGGGGAAACCCGGGGCCTTAAGTCTTGGTCCTCCGGGTTTCCGCCCAAAAATATAACTAATTCTTCTGAAGGGAGGCAAAGAGGCATGGAGGAAATGCTCCTGCACATCGGCAATTATGGCTTTCCCATGGTGGTAGCTGCTTATCTTTTGGTTAGAGTGGAAAAAAAGCTGGAAATGCTTGCCCTGGCCATTAGGGACTTGCAGCAAGCCATCGGCTACCTTTCTTATTCAGGATATCAGGATGGGGTTTTTCGTTCAGGCTTTCGCTCCCGCCTCCCGGAAGCAGCAGAGGCAGGTGAGCAAAGGTGAAAGACAACTGGCGGTACGTTATCCTGCACCACACTGGGGCAGAAGACTTAAACGCTGCTCAGGTGGAAAGGTATCACCTCAGCCTGGGTTGGAGCGCTGTAGGTTACAATTACATTATTGAAAACAGTGGTAGAATTGTTGTTGGGCGAAGCCTGAACTTGCCTGGCGCCCACTGCCGGGCCTCAGGCATGAATTTCAGAGGGATCGGAGTGGCTCTGACCGGGAATTTTGACCGCCGGAAACCGACCATGGCTCAAGTGACCTCCCTGGCAGACCTCTTATTTGAACTCTATCTTAGCCATGACATTCCTCCGGACAGGATCCTGGGTCACAGCCAGGTGCCTGGCGCCAAGACCCGCTGCCCGGGCCGGAACTTCCCCCTTCAAGGGCTTTTTGAACTGTTAGCTGCGCGACTACGGGGATGAATCGACCGCTTGACTACGAACATATGTTCGATTATAATGGGGCTTGTCAGGAGGTGGATGGATGGAAAAGGTGAATCTCAGCCAGTGTTGGCCGGATATTCTTTACTTTGGCCCCGTTTGGGGCCAAGACGGCGGCAACTGCACCGAGATATTTATTAAGGGAGGGACCCGGTTGGTAGACCGCCGGCGGACAAAAGGGGTGCTGGCTGCCCTGGCCAGAGTTTTCGCCAGGGACCTGGTTTGCCTGCGGGACAATATCCGGCGGGAAGCCAACCGCAGTCACAGCCTGCCGCTAATGTTGGACCCCAAGATGGTGCTGGTGCCGGTCAAGGCCAGGACCGCTTACATCAAGGACGAAGGGACCACAGGTTACCTGGTTTTAAACAAGCTGATGCGGGTGGAGCCGCTGGAAAAGGAAGGCAGCGGTTCTCGCCTGATCTTTCAGGATGGCCTGGAAGTGACCACCCTATTAAGTGCAGCCACGGTGCGGCAGCGAGTTTTGGAAGCCCGTAGTCTGAGCCAGCCGGGATGGAGTGAAGCCAGGGTAGCTGAACCACCTGCTGAGCGGGTTTATTATGTAGTACGGGTAGCGGAGACCTCCAGGGGCAAACTGGGGCTCTGGCGCGGCAGCTGTGGCCGCAGGCCCGGGTGTTGATTTTTTTCTGTTAATGCTGGTGAAATGACGGTATGATATAGAAATAGAAAAGGGTAATAGTAGCCTCATCAGAAACGGAGGCGGGGAAAAATGGAGCAGGGGTGGCAGTGGCAAAAGGTCAAGGTTAAAAACCAGCGGGGATTGCGCCTGGCGGGATTAATGCATGGCAGTCCGGCGGTTACGGGTAAGGTGGTAATTATTGCTCATGGCTTTACCGGGTCAAAGGAAGGGGGCGGCCGGGCCGTTGCCATGGCGGAAAACCTTGGCTCCCTGGGCTACGGGGCCTTATTGTTTGATTTTGCCGGGTGCGGGGAAAGCGAGGGAGAGTTTAAGGATGTCTCTCTCACAAACCATATAGCGGACCTCCGGGCGGTATTTGACTACGGCCGGTCTATCGGGTTTCCGACAATTATCCTGGTAGGGCGGAGCTTTGGCGGGGATGGGGCTTTATGCTTTGCAGCCATGGAAAAGGAGGTGGCCGGTGTCTGTGCTTGGGCGACTCCCGCGAACCCGTGGCAGTTGTTTAACCATCTCTTTCAAAAGGCCCGGCGGTTACCCGGCGGCATCCTGGAATTGGCCGGGGATAAAGGGCAGGTCTTGCACTTGCGGGAGGAGTTCCTGGCAGACCTGGCTAAGTATGACATAAAACAAGCGGCAGCCCGCATCGGACCCCGCCCGCTGTTAATCCTCCATGGTGACCGGGATGAACTGGTGCCTGTAACGGATGCCCACAGCTTGGCGGAGGCAGCCTTTGAACCAAAGCATCTAATAGTTGTCCCCGGAGGAGACCACCAGTTTAGCGGCCACTATCAGGAAGCCTATCTTGCAGTGGCCGATTGGCTCAAGCGGTGGTTTCCGCCAGCTTAATACTTTCCTTCCACTTTTTTCTTTTTGCACAGGAGGTAATAAACTACCAGGTATGTGATAACAGCCATCCCAGTGGCCAGGACAAGGCCGCCGGAATAAAAGTAGAGACCTGCCGTGGCCAGATCCTCCAGCTCCAGGGGCGACACATCCGTTAGGGAGATTTCCGTGTCCAGCCCGGGACTATGCAAGAGGGTGCCCAGGCTAAAGGACAGGCTGTAAAAAAGAGGTGTTGTCAAAGGGTTGGAGATAAAAGTCGCCGAAATGGAAGACAGCTTATTGGCCTTAAGCAGCAAGGCAGTGGGAATAGCAAACAGAATAGCAAAGCCAAAGGTCGGTAAAACGCCCCAGAAAACTCCAATGGCGGCCCCTTTGGCGATTTTTTTGGGCGGGTCATTGATCTGGCTGAGCTTAGCCAAGATATCCGTTGTATGCCCCCGTAAAGCGGAGCCATAAGCTTTTATTTTCATTGCCCCTCACCGAAAAAAATCATTCTTGTCATAAGTACATACTAATTTTCTCACAGAACTTTTCCTGTGTCAAACCGGCTTTTTTGCCTAATTAACAGATGTTTTCAGAAAAAACCCTTTATTTAGTATGCGAACTCCCATTAGTGCCGGATCTTTTCGGTAGGAAATATGTAGAATAGGTTATCACTGTGGGTCTCTTTGCTGGCCTGGGTTATTGGGCGGTTTCCATGCCGAGGGTAAGTGCAAGATTATGTCAAACCAAACAACTTACGGAAGCAGGAGGAAAAGCACAAGCATTGTCGAACTACATTGATGTCTGCCCAGGGGCGGGCAGAACTTTTTCTTTTTGGGGAGATGCAGGACATGTATAGGCTGCGAAACAGTAATCCACTTTTGGTAGTTCTGACCATCCTGATAACCTGTTGGTTTGGCCTTATGCCGGTAACCGGAGCGGCTTTTGGCCAGGATGCTGACCCCTTGGTTGAAGAGGCGGCCTTTTATTTAGCAACTTTCCATGTCAAGGAACTGGACTTGCAGGCTTTACCCAAAACATCCATGGAAGAGCTGCTCAGAGCTGTTAATGACCCTTACACCGAGTACATGGAACCCCAGGAATTCCAACGTTTTGTGGAATCTCTTGATGGTTCTTTCGGCGGTGTGGGGATTCAAATTGAAAAGATAGACGACTACATTACAGTGGTTGCCCCTTTGAAGAACACCCCTGCTTATAAGGCCGGCCTGCAGCCGGGGGACCGGGTCCTGGCGGCCGACGGCAATTCTTTAGTTGGGGCCAGTACGGAAACCGCCATTTCCTTAATCCGGGGTAAACCGGGGACCAAGGTGATCCTGACGGTTGAGCGGGGAGGGGAGATCTTCCAGGTTACCCTGGAAAGAGCCTTGATCAAAGTCCACGGACCGGAATGGGAAGTGTTGGAGGGTTCAGTGGGCTACCTGAGGCTGTATACCTTTGGCGCAGAGACGGCCGCAGAGGTAGAGCTGGCTTTGGCAGAACTTGCCCACCGGGGGATTAAGTCCCTGATTGTGGACGTACGGGGTAATCCCGGGGGACTGCTGGAGGCGGTGGTAGAGATTGCCGGAAACTTCTTGCCCAAAGGAGCGCCGGTAGTCCATGTCAGATGGAAAGACGAACAGGAAAGTTTTGCGGCAGAAGGCAAACCGCTGGCAGTCCCGCTAGTGGTCCTGGTAGACGGGGGAAGCGCCAGCGCTTCGGAAATCTTAGCGGGGGCTATTCAGGATTATGGCTTGGGCGCCCTTGTAGGCACAAACACTTTTGGCAAGGGTTCAGTGCAGACCCTGTTTCGGTTGTCTAATGGCGGGGTTTTGAAAATGACCACGGCCAAGTATGTTACACCAGTAGGCAGGCTGATCGAAGGGGCGGGACTGATGCCGGAACACCAGGTGCTGGGGGCCGATACCCAGCTGGATTATGCCCTTGGCCTTTTGGGAGCAAGCCGCTCCCGCCAAATAGTCCTGACTATCGCCGCCAGTGAAGCAGAGGTGGCCGGTCGGAAGGTGTCCCTGGAAGCCCCTCCTTTTATCAGGCAGGGACGTGCCTTTGTGCCCTTAAGATTTGTCAGTGAGAGTTTGGGCGCAGTGGTTAATTGGGACCAGGAGAGCCAAAAAGCCTCTATCTTCCTGGGACCTGACAAAATAACCTTGGCCCCCGGGGAACTGACGGCTGAAGTTAACGGTAAAGTTAAGACGATGGATGTTCCCTCCATCCTGGAAAATGAACGGATCTTCGTTCCCATCAGGTTCGTAGCCGAAACGCTGGGTTCTAAAGTAGACTGGGACAGTCTCTTGTCCCAGGTGCGGATTACCAAGTGACAGGCTCACGGGGCTCTTTACCCATAATGATTCATGATGGTTATTCTTGATAAAAAGGGCAAACTAAGGAACAGAAAGCTAGGGTTGCTATGCAAAAATTTCCGCTGGCTGCCCCCTGGGCATAGTTAGCAGGAAGTATGTAATTGTCAGGCAGGTAAAAGGGAGGAGAACCTATGGCGCGGCGGAGTTATACAGGTTTGCTGGTTCTTTTGGTGGGCCTGGCAGTGATCATGTCTGGTTACCTGGGCTGGCAGAGGCACCTGGTTGAGCGGGAAAACCGCCAGTTGGATTTGATAGTGGAATATGCCGAGGTGGTTCGGTTAGCGGAGCGCCTTGGCCTGGAGCCTGTTGATGTACTGCGGCGCCTGCAGGCCGCGGGGGCTACCGGCGCGCTCTTTAAGGAACAGGTCTTGGGCGATTTGGAAAACCGGCAGCTTTGGACCAGGAGCGGGGAAGAGCTTTTGGCCGACCCCGCAATGGCCAGGGTTGCGAGACAGATTAAGCCAGGTTCCCTCTATCTGCTTACCCGCCAGCCGGAGTTGGCCCAGAGAGTGGCTAAAAACCTGGAGATTAAGGTATTGCCCGGGCGGGTACAGGTGTTGGAGGCTGCCAACCTGTTCCTGGTGGGGGTTCCTTTACCCAAGGGGGAGATAGCGGGAATTGGCCTGGGGTTTGCTCCGGAAGAGCTGGAAATGGTGGTAAAAGAGGGCCTGCGCCTGGCTCTGCAGGTGCGCTCCTGGAGCCCGGTATGGCCAGGTTCAATTGAGGCGGTGATTGAGTCCCTGCTGCCATACCAACCGAATATGTCTGTCCTGTTATTCAATGACGGGGTAATTCCCGGCCACCCGGTGCAAACCCCTGAATTGGCGCAGGAAGTTAAAAGGTTAGGTGTGCCTGTCGGGTTAATTGAGTTTTTCAACCAGAAAGGGCTGGACCAGCTGGCGTTGGCCGTTGATAAAAACGCAGTCAGGCTCCACACCATTCCCCAGCGGGAGATGGCGGTAATGTCCCAGACCCGGGCGGTGGACAGGTTTGTCCTGGCCGCGACAGAACGGAACATGCGAGTTCTTTTTGTCCGGCTCTTTTTCAAGGGGGATCCTGACTTCTGGCTGAATGCCAATACCAGCTTTTTATCGGCCTTGCGGCGGGAACTGGCGGCAAAGGGTTTTTCCTTTGGCCCTCCGGCGCCCTTTGGAAGTGTGCCGGGATCCCGGCTGTTCCTCTTGGTGATTGGCCTCGGTGTTTTGGCAGGAGGCGTCCTCTTGGCTCAATCCATTGGGCTAGGAGCCTTGGGAACACTTTTAGGCTTATTGGGGGCAGTAACCTGGGCGGGCCTTTTGGCCCTGGGTTATACCACCGAAGGCCGGCAGATGATGGCTTTCCTGGCAGCCGTGATTTTTCCCACCCTGGCGGTGGTGTTAGGGATGCGGGGACGAGCCGGTACCCCGGCAGGGGCCGTGGTGTTGCTCCTGATTATGACAATAATCACCTTAACCGGCGCCCTTTTGGTTGTGGGTTTGCTGGCTGATCGCAGTTTCCTGCTTAAAATCCATCAATTCTTGGGGGTGAAGGCGGCCCACTTGGCGCCTTTGGCCCTGATGGCCTTTTTCCTGGCGGCATGGCCCTTACGGGACCGCTGGCGCCAGGGAATTAGGGATTTTTTGGAGATGCCGATCAGTGTAAAGCACCTGCTCCTGGCCGGAGTGGCTATTGCCCTGGTAATAGTTTACGTAACCCGGACCGGCAACGAGGGAGGAGCGCTGGTTACCGGTTTGGAGCAGAAGATGCGGAGGTTTTTGGATATTGCGCTGGTGGTCCGGCCCCGCACAAAGGAATTCTTAATCGGGCACCCGGCTATGTTGATGGCCCTGTTTTTGGGCTACCGCCACCGGCGGATGCCTTTGGCACTCGTGGGAGGTATCGGCCAGGTTTCCCTGTTGAACACCTTCACGCACCTCCATACTCCGCTAGGTGTTTCCCTTTTGCGAACTGTCAATGGGCTGTGGGTGGGGGTTTTAATCGGTCTTGTACTAATTTTGCTGTACCGCCGGGTGTACCGCCTGTGGGACTATAACAACTCGGGGAGGTACCGCAAATGAAAAGGCCAGCAAAAGCGGTTGTCATCTCAGGCTATTACGGTTTTGGCAATGCCGGGGATGAGGCTGTGCTTTTCTCAATAATCCAGACCTTACGGAGTCTACGGCAGAACCTGCGCTTGATCGTGCTTTCCCAGGACCCGGCCAAAACTGCCAAGGCCTACGGAGTCGAGGCAGTCAACCGGTGGAACGTATTCACTGTCTTAAAGGCCCTCAGACAGGCGGACCTCTTGATCAGCGGCGGGGGGAGCCTTTTACAAGATGTGACAGGTCCCAGGAGCATCCTGTACTATCTGGGCATCGTGTGGGCGGCTAAACTGTTGCGCCGGCGGGTAATCTTTTATTCCCAGGGGATTGGACCTGTCAATGGGGTTGCTGGTCGCCGCCTGGTCAAAAAAATTGCCAACCGGGTGGATGTGATCACGGTGCGGGACGATCGTTCCCGCAAAGAACTGCTTGATATGGAGGTAACCCAGCCGCCTTTATACCTGACAGCCGACCCTGTCTTGGGCTTGAGCCGGCAGGATCTGAACCTGAATGCCGCCAAGGAACTCCTGCTCAGGAACGGAATTGACCCCTTCCGGCCGGTCTTGGGGGTTTCGGTTCGGGAGTGGCGCGGCTTGACCGGTTATTACCAGGTCTTGGCCAAAGGCTGTGATCACTTGGCCCGCCATGGATGGCAGGTGGTTTTTATTCCTATGCATTTTCCTTCAGACATTGCGCCCAGCCGGGAAGTAGCCCGCTGGATGAAGGAGTCTTCTGTCATCTTGCGGGAGAACAGTCCGGTAACCACCGTGATGGGGGTAATCGGTCACACCAGCCTGATGCTGGGGATGCGGCTGCATGCCCTCATCGTGGCTGCCGTGGCGGGGGTGCCGGTGGTAGGGATCTCTTACGACCCGAAAGTAACCAGCTTTTTGAAACTGGTGGAACAACCGGCTGCCGGGAAGGTGGAAACCCTGACGGAAGCAGAACTGATCCAAACCCTAGATCAGGTGATACTTAACATTACAAAACAACAGGAAAAAGTAGAGGAGCGAGTGGCTGAACTCCGGCAGGACGCCCGCAAAGCAGCCCACCTGACCCTGGAGTTATTAGACAAATAGAGCGCTTTCAATGAATTTGGGCCGACCCACAGGGGCGGCCTGCTCAGTATTGCATGGGGAACAAAATGCCCTGTTTGGCGTCCAATCTATTAAATAACATTCGTTTAACATTCGCTAAAACTGGGGGTAATAATGGTCAAGTTCTTGCACAAATTTTCAACTCTGATAGTCATCCTTCTTTTGGCCCTGTTCGCCCACCCGGTTCTTGCCTTTACAGGGAATGGGGAAAACCAGGAGGTCATCCAGCTGCAGCTTGAACTGCCGTCGCCTAACCGGGCGGGCCTGGCTATGGTGATGACCAAGGAAGAGGCAGTTGTCCCTGGGGTGATTTATCGGACTTTTTTGGGCCGGAACAGGGAGGCTCAGCCGTTGGCGGCCCATGTGCTGGAACTTGATGTGAAAGGACACCGGGTGGAATTAAGGCCCGGCCTGGCCGCGGGACCTTTAGGTGCCCGGGAAAGTCTCGTGCAGATGACCCAACGCCACCGGGCTGTGGCCTCTGTTAATGGAGGGTTTTTTGCAACCGGCGGAGGACAGAGCCTGCCGGTAGGCAGCCTGGTCGTGGATGGTCAGGTGGTGAGCCAAGGGCCTATTCTAAGGTCTTCCGTTAGCATAACCAGAATGGGGGACCTGGTAATGGGCTATTTTCAGGGAAGCATGGAAATCCTGATCCCCTCTCTTGATTTAGGCTGGCAGGTGGCCGAGGTTAACCGGACTCCTGGAAGTGACCCGGTCTTTTATACCTCTGCCTGGGGCCCTAGTACAGGAACTGCTCCGGGAGCGCTGGAAATAATGATCAAGCCCTCTTCAGAGGGGGTTGGCAGGATTACGGGAGTCTCCCGGGACGGGAATGCCCTCATCCCGCCTGGCGGTTTTGTCTTGGCTTTGCCCGGGGCCAGCCAGCAGGAGCAAGAATTGCTGGGGCAAAAGGGTGCCGGAACCCAAATTTTGATCAACCACCGCTTTGACCCTTGGTGGCAGGGGCTTGACCACCTGTTGACCGGGGGCCCGCTTCTGGTGGAAAAGGGCCAGCCGGTTTTTCAGGCGGAGGCTGAAGGTTTTACCGGAACTATTCTGGCCAGGAACCCCCGGACGGCGGTAGGCCAGACAACTAATGGCCGGATACTGCTGGTGGTGGTGGACGGGCGCCAGCCGGAATACAGCGTTGGGGTTACTTTAGAGGAATTGGCTTATTTATTGGTTGACCTGGGGTGCGCCCAGGCCCTGGCCTTGGACGGAGGGGGCTCGAGCCAGATGGTTGTTTCAGGGTCAACCGTCAATAAGCCTTCGGAAAACAGAACAGTGGTCAACGGCTTAATGGTTTTTTCCCATCCCCACCTGCCGGTATGGCTGGATGGGGCGCCCCTGACTTTCGACGTGGCGCCCCGGATTGAGCAGGGCCGGACCCTGGTACCCTTGCGTGGCATCTTGGAAGCCCTGGGCGCGACTGTAATCTGGGACCAGGCCAATTGGCAGGTGCTGGCTTTTGGCCGGGGCCGGGAAGTGGTCCTGAAGGTGGATACCAGGGAGGCTTTGGTCAACGGTGTGGTTTATACCTTGGATGTACCGGCCCGGATTGTGGACGGAAGGGTCTTGGTCCCCCTCCGGTTTGTTGGTGAAGCCCTGGGCAACCGGGTTGATTGGCAGCCCCAGCCGGCCAGGATCACCATCAGCAGCCCGGAAGTACCGCCAACGGTGCGACCGGCCCAGACCCTAACCCCTGACCCCGGGCTTCCCGGAAAACAACTGCCGGGTTACACTGTGTTAAATGTGAGCAGGCGGCGGGTAGCCTGGGAGCTGCGGGAACCTGATTTGACAGCTCACCCCAATTTCACCGCCGGTCTGCCGGAGGGCAATTTGCTCACGGTGCGTAACAGTCACAGCAGCCCCTCGGTGGTTGAACTGACTCCGGAAGGCCAAGTGGTGTGGTGGTACGGTCCTGTGGCTGCTAACAGCGCGGTTCGGCTGCCTAACGGCAATACCTTGATTGCGGAAAGCGGCGCACCGGGATATCCTGCTTTGCCCCAGGTGATTGAGGTGGACCAGGACAAAAAAATTGTCTGGTCGTTCCAGCTATCCTCCAGGGCGGAAGCTCCCCGGTACGCTGAGCGGCTGCCAGGCGGGGATACCCTCATCACGACGGCCAGTCGAGTCTTTCAGGTGAACAGCCGTGGCCAGGTCACCTGGCAGTATGGGGGCCTTTTAACAATGGCGGTACAGGCGACCCGCTTGCCCAATGGCAATACCCTGATCATTGACCAAGGGATTTCCAGCGGAGGCCGGGCGCTGGAGGTGGACAGCCAGAGCAGGACGGTTTGGCAGTACGGAGATGGAACTTTTGGCGGGCTCCCTGGCCAGCTCAGGCGTCCAACAGCGGGAATCCGGCTGCCTGGTGGCGGTTTCAGAATAGCGGACCCGGCTAGCGGCCAGGTAGCAGAACTAAACTCCCGGGGGGAATTCCAGGCCTTCACAGGCCTGGAGGATGTGCTGGCCCCTCTGCCGGTAATGAGCCGGTGGTTTGCAATGCCCTTAACCGATGGCAGCACACTAATAGCCTTGAGCTACACTAACGGCCGTTCCGCAATTCAACTGATTGATGGGGCCTCGGTTAAGAGTTTCTTTAACGGGCAGTGGTTTCACACAGGAACCTGGCCAGTGGCGGTAAACGGGGGAGCCTTGGCGCCAGCCCGGGAGTGGGCGGCGGCCCTGGGGGCTGAAGTTCACTGGGACAGCGAAAGCCAGACCATCACAATTACTGGCCGGCGACACTTTTCCACGGTTATGGGCCAGACTGCCGGGCTCTTGGATGGGCGCCCGGTAGAGTTGGAAGTCCCGGCGCAACTCCTAAATGGCAGGGCCATGGTGCCGGCAAAAGAGCTGGTATTGGCGGCCGGCGGGGAGGCAGACTGGGACAAAGAGACCCTTACTTTAAACATTAGGCTTCCCCAGTAAGCCTGAGGATGGTGCCAAAAAGACACAGGATTTCAAGGAGATGGGTACATGAGCGGGTCAAAGGGAGTAGCCAGGGCAGCCCTGGTAGTGATGCTGATGACCTTTTTGAGCCGCATTCTGGGCTTGGCCCGGGATGCGGCCATTGCCGCTGCTTTCGGCGCCAGCGGGGTTACTGACGCCTATATGGTGGCCTATACCCTGCCCTATGCCCTGCAGGCTGTGTCAGGGGTGGCCTTTGTGATTGTAGTCCTGCCAGTAGTGACTTCTTACCTGGTAGCGGGGCGGCAGGAGGAAGGGTGGCAGGTAGCCAGCCAAATTGGCAATGGAATTGCCCTTTTGCTGACTCTGGCGGCCGTTGCCGGAATTGGTTTGGCTCCCTGGCTGGTAAAAGCGGTGGCCCCTGGGTTTTCTGTTGCCGAAACGGAACTGACCATTCGGTTAACCCGGATCATGTTCCCTTCTATTGTCTTTATGGGCTGCGGGATGCTGGTCAGCGGCATGCTTAATGCCGGGCGGCGGTTTTCCGTGGCAGCCTTTGCTCCCGGCGTGGTCAATATTGTTATTATCCTGTCTGTCTTTTTAGTTGCTTCGATTGAAGGGGTGGCGTGGGGTACCCTGGCAGGTTTTGCTGCCTTTTTGCTGGTTCAGCTGCCTGATCTAAAAAAAGTGGGGTTTCGCTACTTTCCCGGTTTAAAGCTGGGGCATCCGGCTGTACGGCAGGCCCTGGCTAACCTGGGCCCGGTGCTTCTGGCTGTATCTGTTACCCAAGTTTATCTGATCATGAACCGGTTTTTTGCCTCCTTCCTGTTAGCAGGCAGTATTACAGCCTTGGACTTGGCCAACCGAACCATGAACCTGCCGGGGATTTTCGTCAGCTCTGTTTATACCGCCATTTTTCCTGCCTTGGCTGAACGGGCTGTGCGGGGGGACCGGGAGGGTTTAGCCCAAACCCTGGCAGGCGGGCTGCGGATGGTGATTTTCCTGATCGTCCCTGCTTCCCTTGGCATGATGATCCTGAAAGACCCGCTTATTTCCGTTTTGTACCAGCGGGGGGCCTTTAACAGCGCCGCGGCAGGCCTAACTTCAGGGGCCTTATTATATTTTGCTGTTGGCTACCCGGGCCTGGCAGCCAATACTGTGCTGTTACGGGCCTATTACGCCCTGGGAAGCGCTGCTCTTCCCGCCGTGTTAGGCCTGATTTCCTTGGGGCTTAACCTGGTTCTTAGTTTGCTCTTGCTGCCCCGGATGGGCCACGAAGGGCTGGCTCTGGCTAATTCCCTGGCTACCCTGGGCTATTCAGTCTTACTTGTGGCAGTGCTCAAAAAAAGGCTGCCGGAAATCTCCCTGGTGGGGCTCTTGTCCTTCACGGCCAAAGCAGGGGGCGCTGCTCTGGTGATGGGCATTGGGGGTCTGCAGTTTTACCGCTGGCTGACCTTTCACCTGGATGGCGGCAGCACGATAGACCTTTTGGGGATCATAGCTTTGACGGTAGGCTTATGCCTTTTCATCTATCTTGCGGGGGCAAAGCTTCTAGGGATCCAAGAAGGCGGGAGGATTCTGCAACTGATCAGCCGGAAAAGGGTTTAGCCCATTTATCACAGATGGCTACCCGCTCTAACCCTTTGCTTCTCCAAGCGGCGCTGAAGCCAAGACCCGGTTGAATACCATTTTCGGGCATCTAAAGTTTAAAAATACCATGAAGGGGCTAAGCTTTGGTTAGCAGGATTTTTGCGGTATTTATCGAAATGTTATCGTTAAATCTTGATCTTGTTCTTGCTGGTTCTTGGGAGGGCGTTTTTCCTTGCTGGATATCAACGAAATTTTACAGACTATACCTCACCGGTACCCGTTTATCCTGGTTGACCGCATTTTGGAGCTAGAGAAAGGGAAGCGGGCTGTAGGCTTAAAAAATGTTACGATCAACGAGCCTTTTTTTCAAGGGCATTTCCCCGGTCGCCCGGTAATGCCGGGAGTCTTGATTTTGGAAGCAATGGCCCAGGTAGGGGCTGTAGCCCTTTTGAGTTTGCCCGAGTATGCCGGTAAAGTTGCCCTGTTTGCCGGTGTGGACGGGGTGCGTTTTCGCCGCCCGGTTGTTCCGGGAGACCAACTCCGCCTGGAAGTGGAGATCTTGAAGTTTAAAGGCAGTATCGGGAAAGGTCAGGCCAAGGCTTATGTGGGAGAATGCCTGGCTGCTGAAGGAGAACTAATTTTTGCAATTGATAAATAAATGGATTCAACTGGGTCTTGGCTTCAGAGGGGGATTGTGACCCCCGCTCGTGCTTAGATTCGACCAGTTCTAAGCTCCGGTTTACCGGAGCCTAGAACTGGTTAATCCCATAGGGGGCCGGTTAACGCAATGGCGCAGCCGCTCTTAAAATGAGCGAGGCCACCAATTATTCCTTGATTAAATGTGGCCTCAAAGCGAATTTCATGCCCGGCTTCATTGGCTGCAATCAAATTTTATTCCTTGCCGGGCATTTAATGAGCCAGGCCACAAATGCCGAGCATATCCCACCGCTTTAAAGAAGCGTAGGCTTTAGAGCGGGTAGCCATATGTGATAAAATTTTTATTTTATTGTTGAAAATTGCCAGTGCTTGGCCTATAATGAGCGAGGCCACTAATTATTCATTGATTTACCGTGGCCTCAAAGCGAATTTCATACTCGGCTTCATTATGATAATGCAATTTTATCCCTTGCCGAGTATAAAATAGTTGTTGCGGCCGTTCTGCAATTATTTGGAAAGGGCGAGTGTCCCTTAATGTTTAATCGGCGCCAGAAGGAGCAAAAAGACCATGCTGCAAAATCTTTCCATAACCCTGCTGATAACCTTCGCGATAGTATACATAGCAACCCCTTTGGTGAAAAGACTGGCCTTCAGGGTAGGCGCTATGGATGACCCCGATGAACGGAAAGTTCACAGCCGGGTAATGCCCCGGCTGGGCGGCTTGGCTATTTACCTTGGCTTTACCCTGGCCATCCTTGTTACCCAGCCCTTGACAAAAACTGTTTGGGGCCTCTTGCTGGGCGGTACCTTGATTATGCTGCTGGGTATGGCAGATGACATCAAGGGCCTGTCTCCGCGGATCAAACTGGCTGGACAGGTTGCAGCGGCGTTAATTCTAGTTGCCTTTGGCGTCCGGGTTACGTTTTTGACAAACCCCTTTGATGGCATGCTTCCACTGCATAATCTGGCCATACCTGTAACAGTCCTCTGGATCATCGGCATCACTAACGCTGTCAACCTCATCGATGGGCTGGACGGCCTGGCAGCGGGCACAGCGGGTATTGCTGCCGTGACCATGGCGGTGGTGACCATCTTGGCGGGCCAAACGGCTATCGCGGCGCTGGCTCTAATACTGGGAGCCTCTTTGGCTGGGTTTTTGCGCTACAACTTTCATCCGGCCCAGATTTTTATGGGAGACAGCGGGTCCATGTTTTTGGGCTTTAACCTGGCAGCCCTGGCTATTTTGGGCCTAACCAAAGGCGCCACAGTTATTTCCCTGTTTATCCCGGTGGTTATTTTGGGGATACCTATCATGGATACCCTGTTTGCCATTGTCCGCCGCCTTTTCAACCGGAAACCCATTTTCCAGCCGGATAAACAGCACCTGCACCACTGCCTTCTGAATATGGGACTGTCCCACCGGCAGACAGTGGTAGTAATTTACCTTGTTAACATATGCCTGGGGGTCAGCGCAGTGCTCTTGACCCAGTTAACCACTGACCAGAGTGTGTTAATGCTGATTGGGCTCAGTATTGCCATGCTCACTGCCGCCAACAAGATAGGTGTGTCTGGCGGAATTACCTTCAAGGGGATTATCAAACGGGTAGAGGAGCGGAAAAGCTTCTTCCGTGCCTAGCATCAATGGTAGTCAGTACTCTGGAGTCAGTAGTCAGTACTCAGTACTCAGGAGTCAGAATTTAAAAGGTTTATCTCCGCCCAATTATGCTGAATTCTGCCCTGAAAATAGCTTGTCATATATTTTCATCCCTCTGATGGTGCCGCGATAAGCGGCGTGGGGGTCTGAATTCTGAATAGCTAGTTGAATATACGGGGCGGGGCTCTTGGACGGCCCGCCCTTTAATTTTAGGAGGTCTGCAATGCAATTTGGGCGGATTGTTTTCTTAACCATTATAATGCTGGTGATGCTGGCAGCAGGCTACATGGCCGGCCGTTCCGTGGAAGCCGGTCCGGGAGGGAGTTTGGTGCCCGGATCAGCCGCGGACCCGGTGGTCTCTGAAAGCTACCTGCGGCAGGCAGTAGCCGAGGCTACAGCCTCTTTACAGGCCCAATTGGCTAACCTGCAGGGCAGGGTGGAGGAATTGACCAGGGCCATTGCGGTATTGGAAGGGCAAGCCCCTCCGCCTACGCCTGGTCCGGCGCTGGCTCCCCAGCCCCAACCTCAACCCCAACCCCAACCGGTGCAGGCCTTGCGCAAGGCCAAGGTTGCCGTCAGTTCCGCCAATGTGCGCAGCGGTCCTGACACTACCTTTTCGCGGGTCACTAGGTTAAGCCAGGGAGCTGTGGTTACCATCCTGGAAGAAAAAAGCGGATGGTATAAAATTGAATATGGTCCCGGCAAAACAGGCTGGATACTGGGAAGCTTAGTCCAAATTCAGAATTAAAAATGTCAGTACTCAGTAGTCAGTAGGCAGTATTCAGTAGTCAGTGCTCAGTAGAAGCGAGAGAACGGTCGTTTCGAGGTATTCTGAATTCTGCCCTGAAAATAGCTTGTCATATTTTTTCATCCCTCTGATGGTGCCGCGATAAGCGGCGTGGGGGTCTGATTACTGAATTCTGAATACTACAAAGATGTGGGAGGTGGGGGGAGAGTTTTCTCCCGGCAGGATGGGTTATGGGTTTCTTTTTTCAACTGCGCTGGTGGTGGGGCTGACAGGGGCCATGATGCCCGGCTCTCTGCTGGTGGTGGCCATTGGAGAGTCTGCCCGCAGGGGCTGGATTGCCGGACCGCTGCTGGTGGCAGGGCATGCCGTGCTGGAACTGCTTTTGGTTTTATTACTGGCCGCTGGGTTGTCTGCTTTTCTGGCCCAAGGAGCAGTGGCCGGTTTTATCGGGCTTTTAGGGGGGTTAGTATTAGCTTGGATGGGCTATAACGTGGCTAAAAGCGCTTGTTTGGGCCAGGTTTCCCTCAAAAGCCTGGACCGGGCCGGTGATGCCGCAGCAGCCAGCAGCGGTTTGCAGCACAAAGCATGGTGGGTTCCGGTGGCAGGAGTCGTTGCGACTGTCTCTAACCCTTACTGGCTTTTGTGGTGGGCGACTATCGGCGCCGGTTATATAGTGCTGGCACTGGAACGGGGAACCCTTGGGCTGAGCATGTTCTATCTCGGCCATATTTCCGCTGACTTCCTGTGGTATTCTCTGGTGGCCGTGGTGGTGTCCACCGGTCGTCGTTTTATCTCGGACCGCATTTATCAAGGAGTCTTGCTGGTATGCGGCCTTTTTTTAATCGGGCTAGCCGGGTATTTTGTTTATTCCGGTTGGGGTATGCTAGTAACAGCTTAATCAATACGTATTGACACCAAACATATGTTCTTATATAATTTTGCCCAGGTGATGAACATGGAACAATATCCCGGGCTGAGTTTTTGGCTGGAAGTCAAGGCTTTGAAGGCTGCCGGAGCTTCCGCCACCGAACTGTGGCTCTCCGAAGACAAAAGAACAACCATCGGCCTGTCCCTGGAACAAGCTCTGGAAATAATGGCCTTTGAGCTGGGCAGCAACCTTCAGGACGTGTGCTGGCGCTGTCAGAATTTGCTCCGCCGGCAAGCCCGGATTCCCCTTCCTCTGCACAGGGAAATCCTGTTGCTTCCTGTTGCCGATAAAGGGGCCGAGGGGTATGTTGTAAATTCCCGGATTGTCATGTATGAAGCAGTTGCCGAAAACAGGGGGGAGACCCGCCTTTTCTTTGACGATGGAACGACTGCTAATTATTCGATAAGTATCTCTGAATTCCGGCAATTAATAACCGAAGGGCAAATATTGCATAAGGCTTACTGGGGTTTATACCTGATATCCAACCGGGGTGACAGCTTGAAAGAAGTCCCGGTGGTGTTTTACGGCATGGGGAAAGGCGGGATGGTGAACAGTGCTTAATTGTTCCGAAACGGTGAAGAAGCTGGCTTTTGGCCTGTCCGGCCGGGAAGAACTGCTGGACCTCTTGGTGGCGGCCCAGGACTGTTCGGGCCCGGAAGCGGCCAGGGCAGTTTTTGCCTATACCGCTCATGAGGACTACCTGGTCAAAAGCAGGGCCTGGGTTAGCCTTAAACGCATGGCGCCTTCTTCGCTTGTACCGGAGCTCATAGCCTCCTTGGCCAATGAACAAGACCTGGAGTTCCGCCTGCGTTGTGTGGAAGTATTGGGTTCTGTCAGGGACCAGGCCAGTGTGGACCAGATAGGAGCCTTTCTTGCAGACCCGGATCCACTAGTTGTTAGGGCTATTGTTTGGGCATTAGGGGAGATCGGCGGTGAGCAGGCGGCTTCCAGTTTGCTGGTGTTTGCCGCTAGCCCGGCGGGCAGGATAATCAGGCGGGAGGTAGTAGCGGAAGCCCTGGCTACTGCCCTGGCCGGCCTGCCGGAGGATAAAAGGCTTCAGTGGTTGCGGCAAAAGCAGGCGGGTTCCCTCCGGGTCTGGCAGTATCTGCAGGGTTTGTCCCTGGAGTTGGGGCCGATGCCGCGCTTTTCTCCCTACCCGGCGCCGGACTACTTCCGGCTGCAGTGTAAGATTAGGGAGATTGACTACCGGACCTACAAAAACATTATGGAAAGCTGACACAGCCTGGGCAGAAGCACCAGGCGATTTTTTTTATCACATATGGCTGCCCGCTCTAAAGCCTACGCTTCTTTAAAGCGGCGGGAAATGCTCGGCAAAGGAAAAATATTAAAATCAATGAAGCCGAGCATGAAATTCGCTTTCAGGCCACGGTAAATTAATGTATAATTTGTGGCCTGGCTCATTAAAAGAGCGGCTACGCCCCTGCATTAACTGGCCCCCTATGGGATTAACCAGTTCTAAGCTCCGGTAAACCGGAGCCAAGAACTGGTCGAATCTAAGCACGAGCGGGGGTCACAATCCCCCTCTGAAGCC
>JBFLXH010000044.1:0-20109 GCA_040757295.1 Bacillota bacterium
GTTGATCCAAGTCTATTTTGACACGGCAACACAGCGTTTTTCAAGGCTTATTGATAAATTCTGGCCACATTCTTTGAAACTTAGGTTATGGGATTGGGAAAATTATCCTGAAACTGCATAACTACTGAAGATATAGTTCTCCTTTTTCCACGATCGGCTGGGCGAACAGTTCAAGGGTTTCATGAAAACCCTTATCCCATAAAATATTGGCATAGACATTATCTGGCTTTACCTGAACCCCGTAAACCCGGTTTTCCACTAAAAAATACTGGCTTTGCTTACTGTAATTAAGGGAATAGCCCAGCTTATCGGCAAAGAATGATAGCGCCAGCATTGGCTTACCGTTTTGGGAAAAACCGATTTTCTTTTCCCCGTAGTACATGGAGTTGTCGCGAAACACTATCCGAAATTCCCGTATATCGGTTTGCCAGATGTTAAACGAATGCCCGGGGTATTGCGTCTTTTCCAGGGCAACTTGCCGCCTTATGGTGGAAGTGAAGGAAACCTCCCTTTTTTCCGGATCCCAGATCACATCTCCCCATTTGGTAAGGTCATTAATGCGTATGGCTGTGTAGCCATCTATATTAAACGATGGGAGCTCCGTCTCTCCCCAAAAGGCTTTTATGTCCGTATACAATACATCCTTTATCTTGGTTCCCACCGCTAATCCTGAACTTGCAGGGTTAGGTAAAGGGTTAATCGGTTTGTTGGGAGCTTCCTTGATCACTAGCCTTCTTTTTTCTGGATTCCAGGAAACATCAAAGCCATAATTGCTCAAGTCTTCTACTACAATGGCGGTATATCCCCTGATGTTCATGGAAGGAATTTCGCTGCCATTAACATAGGCCCTAATGTCTGTGGCCAGAACGCTATCGATTATTGTTCCAATCGGTAGTTCACTGGCATAGCCCATGTTTGGAAGCATTATGCCCAAGCTTAGACATACAACAAAAACACAAAATAGCACTATATGTCTTTTTGGCAATTTGTTCCCTCCCCTTCTACCAAAGGCATTATATCACAAAGGTATTATTTGGCAAATAGTCATTTATCCCGGGGGGTAATGCGGCCGTTCTGGAACACGGGTACTACATGAAGGTGATCCTCCAGCCCGCACCACTCCATATCATTGGCGAAACCCAGGGATACCAGCCTACGGCCATGTTCACTGGCAGCAAATAAGGGGGGTGCCAAGGGGACGGGGTTGTTGGCACTTTTGGTATATTACGCTTTCACTTCTCTCCCCTGCTTTTCTTGGCAAAAAAATACACCCCCCAACTTAAGTTACTTTAAATTAGGAGTGTTGTCAATAACCCCGTCCCCTCGACAACCCTTGTCAATAACCCCGTCCCCTCGACAACCCCATAACCCCGTCCCCTCGACAACCCCCTCGACAACCCCAACCTAGGATGTGCTTTAACAGGTATTCTGAATACATGCTTAAAAAACCTTGAAGAACGCTTTATTTATGGTTAATGTAATTAGTATGTACGGTAAACGGCATTTATTAATTATTATGGTATTTTGTTGAGGTGACGGAAATGGCTCTGAAGCTGAAAGCGGAATCAAGAAATTATCGTTTGCCGCAAACTCTCGAAGTGATCCGGGGGAATATAGTCAAATACGGCAATCCTCTAGGCCTTAAGGGAAATGAGATTGCTGTGTGGGCCAGAGATCTCAACCTGCCACGGCAAGGGGATGTGCTTTTATATACCGGTGGCGAGTATCAACTGGTCCCCTACATTGATAGCCTGGTAAACATGCTCACCAGGATGAACCAGGGTAGCGTAGGATTTTCCTTAATGATGGGCGTCCGCAATTTGATCGACATGGTGGGGATCAACCCGGAAAAGATCGTTGCCGGCGTGGGCTCCAGGGATCGGGAGCGCTACCGGGATGTCAACCGCAAGGCCGCCCTGGTCCTGGAGGAGATGGGCCTGAAAATCTGTTATCTAGGCGAAGAAGAGATCTACAGCGGGGCTCTTCTTTATGAATACGGTTTCGTGGGCGACTTGCGGCAGCACGCCCGCAAGGTGACCGAGTTAATTAAATCTACCGGCGCCAGAACCATTATCTGCCTATCGCCCCATTCGGCGGAAATTTTTAAGCTGATTTATCCTCGGCTGGTGGATAATTTCCATTACGAAGTTAAAACTTTCCTGGAAACGGTCTACGATCTGGTTAAGGATGTCTCCGGGCGGCTGCCTACCGGTTTTTCGGGAAACGTAACGGTCCATGATTCCTGTCGCATGGCCAGGGAACTGGGTATTACGGAAGAGATCAGGGATATCCTGAGCAAGATAGAGGGAGTTACTTTAATAGAACCGGAGCTCAACCGGCGCTGGACGACCTGCTGCGGCGGGCCCGGCAAGGTCCTTTTCCCTGAATTGTCCGGGAAGATCGCTGCCCGCCGGGTTGGCGAACTCGCGGCCACCAATGCCGATTTGGTTATCACCTTTTGCCCTTATTGCCTGGCAGCTCTCGATAAGGGTCAGCGTGAGGGGCAAAAGAATATCCAAATTGAGGACTTTATTGAGTTTCTTTACAGGGGGATTGTCAAATGAGTTCGGTACTGGAACGCTTGTTTCAAAAGTATACGGCGGAGCTTAATAAAGCCTCCGATGACCCCAATATCCAATTAGCTCTTTCCCGAGCCGTTAAATCTTATCGGGATAATACCGAAGCTGCCCTCAAACGTTTCCCCCATACGCCCAAGTTGGCCGAGGAAGTGCGCGCTATAAAGGAAACTGCCATCGAACGCATGGATGAGTTGGTGACTCAGGCCAGGCAAGCCATCGAAGCCAACCACGGCAAGACCTACTTGGCCAAATCGCGTGAAGACGCCTTGAAATTGGCTGAGGACATCATTGGTACGGGAAAGATAGTGGTTAAAGGCAAAAGCATTTTGGGCGAAGAGCTGGAAATCAGGGACTACCTCATCGAAAAAGGCAACGAAGTCTGGGAAACAGACCTGGGGGAGTTTATTTTACAACTACGACATGAAAGGCCCATGCACATCGTTTCACCCTCCATTCATGTGCCCCGGGAGAAGGTGGCGGAATTATTTACCGAGTTTTTCGGCCGGGAAATTCCCCCGGATATTGCCGCCGAAGTCGGGGCCGTTAGGGAATTTATGAGGGAAAAGTATTTCAGCGCCCATTTCGGCATGAGCGGCGCTAACGTGGTGGCGGCGGACTGCGGAGCCATGGTTATTATGGAAAATGAAGGCAATGCCCGCATATGCACCGCCGTCCCACCGGTTCATATCGCTTTGGTGGGGATCGAAAAAGTGGCGCCCACTTTCCAGGAGGCCATGAAAGTGGCCGAAGTTACCTGGCGCTATGCCAACTATACCGTCCCCGGCTATGTGAATATTATAAGCGGGCCCAGCAAGACGGGAGACATCGAAAAGGTAACCACCTATGGCGCTCATGGCCCCAGGGAACTACACGTTATCCTTGTGGATAACGGTCGCAGCGAAATGGCTGCCAATCCTCTCTTCAGGCAGGGTTTGTATTGCTTAAGATGCGGGGGCTGCATGTACGAATGCCCCGTCTTTCAACTGACCGCCGGGCATTTTGGTTATCGTTATCTTGGTGGCATAGGAGCCATCTGGACGGCTTTCGTGGCCGGTGGCATGGATAATGCCGCGCCACTAATTTATACCTGCCTCCGCTGCGGCCGGTGCGTTGAGCGCTGTCCGGTAAGCATCGATGTCCCATCTATGATCGCCGAACTACGCCGCCGAATAGTTGAGCTGGCCCATAAAGCCGGTTAATAAGTGCGACGCGGTAGCGGCGATTTAGTAAGGCCATCGCCAATTCCTTCGCTGAAATTGTGCCGGGACATGCCCATCTTAACGATTTTGTCAAAGAAATCAAAGAAGCTGTGCGCGAAGCAGGAGGCATACCCTTTGAGTTTAACACTATCGCCTTGTGTGACGGCATTGCCATGGGCCACCCCAGCATGCGCTACAGCCTTCCTTCCAGGGAATTGGTTGCCGACAGCGTGGAAACAATGCCGAATATCTGCTCGCCGCTCACAAATCGGCTATTAAGGGTTGCAGTAGTCGCAGCGCCCGGCGTCGGCGTACTCCTTGTCGGCGCGCTCCCTGGTGACGCGGTGCGCACACTTCAAACAGCCGAGGACTTCGGCCCGGGTCTCGCGCGTGGGGGCGCCGCAGGCCTCGCACGGCAACCCGGTCAGGCGCTCCACTGTCCAAAAGCCCGGCGTGCCGCAGGCCGGGCAGAGCGAGCAAAGCTTACGGGCGAGATCCTCGGCCGCCAGGCGGATGTTCTCCAGGCGCGTCGGGTTGGCGTGGGCGCGCATGTCGGTTTCAACGAAAACGCGACGGCACGGCGATTGCTCCAACGCCCAGGCAAAGGCCGCCTCGTACTCCGTCCAGGCGGCAATCCCCTTGCGCATCCGCGGGTCGCTCTCGCCCTCCGGGCGCACCACCAGATAATGATCGGGAAATCCCGCCTGCCGGGCGAAGGCCTCGGCCTCTTCCCAGCTCGCCGCGAGCACATGGGCGAAGTTGGTCTTGCCTTGCGCCACGCCGACGATCTCCAGGCCACGCTCATCATCGATCCAGATCAGGAACTCCACGTTCCAGGGAAACATCCCCACCATCGGGTCCGGCCCGAATGAGCCCTCGCTCGCGAGCCCGAGCGGCAGCCCGGAGAGCTCCATGCCGATGCGCGCCTTTTTGCGCGCCGCCTCGAGCTGGGTACCGGGCCGCGGGATTTCGCGGGTGAATGTACCCAACTGGTCTGTATCATAACCGGTAACGTGCTCCACCCGGCATCCGAGCGCAGACTCTAACACCGGAGCAATCACCCGCTCCTTGCCGTGCTGGGTGAGCAGGGCAATGCGCTGCTTGGAATAAATGGACAAATCACTACCGCCTCCCCGGCTAGGGTGCAACCTACCCTGAAAACTAGTCACGCAAAATTAGACGACACAAAGCAGAGCTGCGAAACATTCATTAAATTAACCCATAGGATATTCTAACTGGGTATCGTGCTGGCTAATCTTTTCAGAACCGCCCGGAGCGGAATATGGCTAGCAGCAACCATCCCCCCATCAGCATGGCGAGGGCAAAGCCGATTTCTAAGAAAGGAAGTCTCGCCCATAAGAAACCACCCCCGGAACTAGCAGCCAGAGCGGAGCCCACCACCAGTCCCGCGATCACTATGGAAAAGGCCATAAGCACGATACTAAAGGATAACCTGTTGCTAATCCGGTCCAGACGGGAAAGGGTCTCCCTCAGTTCAACGTGTTCCAGCTTGAAGGTTAGCCGGCCATCCTCCGTCTGCTCCAACACCCGGTCTATTCGCCCGGGCAGCCGGAAGAAGACATCCCTGAATTCCCAGGCGTGCTCTCCGAACTCCTGCCACAGGCGCCCGGGCCGTAACCTTTCCCGCATCAAACGGCGGCCGAAGGGTTCGGCCACCTCCACAATACTCAGGGTGGGATCCAACTCCTCCACAATTCCTTCCAGGGTAATCAGCGCTTTGGCTACCAGGCTGAATTCGGTGGGGATACGGATGCGGTACTTAAAGGCCAGGTCCAGGATCTCCCCGATGGCCTCTCCCAGTTTCACCTGGCTTAGCGGTACGTCATAATACCGCTCTCGGATCCGGTCAACGTCCCGGCGTAACCCTTCCATGTCCACTTCCCGGCCGGCAATGCCCATCTCCGCCACCGCCCGGACGATCTGCCCGCTGTTCCGCCTCACCAGTCCCAGCACCAGTTGGACCAACTGCCGCTGGCGCTCTTGGGTCAAGCGGCCCACCATACCGAAATCCATCAAAACAAGCGTTTCTCCCGGCAGCACCGCAATGTTCCCGGGGTGGGGGTCGGCGTGAAAATAGCCGTCGACCAGGATCTGCTGAAAGATCGTCCTGGCCAGGTGATGGGCAATCCTCTGGAGATCCCTGCCCTGCTCTTTTAGCCTGGCAATATCCCCCAGCTTCACCCCCGCCACGTACTCCATGGTGAGTACCCTGGAGGTGGCATACTCCCAGTAAACCCTGGGAATGTATACGGTTGTTTCTCCCGCCATGTTTTGCCGGAAGCGCTCGGCATTGCGTCCCTCCGCCAGGTAGTCCATTTCCTGTAGCAGTGTACGGCGGAATTCATCGACCAATTCCACCACCCTGTACAGTTGGCCCCAGGCCGTGCGTTTTTCCGCCAGCTGAGCAATCGCGTGCAGGATCTCCAAGTCAACCGTGATAATCCCTTCGATCCCCGGGCGCTGGACCTTGACCACCACCTCTTCGCCGGTGTGCAGCCGGGCGCGGTGCACCTGTCCAATAGAGGCCGCGGCCAGCGGCTGGAGATCAAAATAGGGGAAGATCTCCCCCAGGGGCCGGCCCAGTTGGCGCTCGATTAAGGACTGGACTTGTGTAAAAGGAAAGGGCGGGACCTGGTCCTGCAGTTTGGCCAGTTCGCAGCGGATGTCCTCGGGCAGCAGGTCGGGCCGGGTACTGAGCATCTGGCCTATCTTGACAAAGGTAGGCCCCAATTCCTCCAGCACCCGGCGCACCCGCTCTCCCCGGGTAAGCAGCGGTTGGGTCTCATCCAACCCCTGCGGCGACCTCCGCCTGTAGGAAGCAAGGTGTTCCGTAAGCCCCAACTGCCCCAGCAGGTAGCCGAAACCGTGATGCACCAGGACCCGGGCGACGGTCTGGAACCGCCGCGCGTGCCGGTACCCTCTGGTAATGGTCATGCTATACTCCTTTGCATGTGATTTCCCGGCTCGACTACTGCTCCCCGCCTCGCTGCAGCAGCCGGTCTACCTTTTCCTCCAGCCGCAACAGGTCATCCCGGGAGGGCAGGTTCAATTCACCCAGCACCCGCACCATTTCCTGGCGGATGACTTTTTGTACCTCTTCCCGCTCTTTTTTGCCCCGTTCCAGCAGGTCATTTACCAGATCCCTGGCCTCTTCCTGCCCGACTTCCCCTTTTTTCACCAGTTCGTCTACCAGTTTTTCCGCCGCTTCCCTGGTCAAGGCCACGGCTCCCCAACCCAGGGTAAAAGCCTTGCGTACCAGTTCCTTCATTGGTTTATTCCTCCTCAACTCGTAGTTATGGTATTTCTGATTAACCGGTTAGCGCTCTTGTCGATTAAGTCGCTCATCCGCTAACCCAATATCCCAAATATCCCCAAATATCTCGCAAAGAGATTAAGTCGCTTTTTCCAACGCCTCTCCCAGGAAGTCCATCAGCAGGGCTTGTTCGGATTGATTAAGCTCAGCCAGGTTGTCCTGGAACCTGTCCAGGTGGCTGACAATTTGCGACAGCAGCGGGAACTGGGTGGCTGTTTTCAGCATGCTGCCCATAGCAGCGCCGGCAAACATGGCCAGTCCTGTTTCCGCCTTAGCTGTATTCATCACCACGTTCTTGACCAGCCCGATGCTCTTCTCACTCAGGGTTTGCAGTTGCGCGATCAGGAGGGCGATCATGTATGCGCTGAAGATCAGGGGACGTTCCAGGCCGGGCAGTTCCGCCATCAGTTGTTCGATCAGTTCTTTGGGGTTGGTCTTTTGCAGCTCTTCGCACAGGGACAACAACCGTTCTTTGACTTGCCGCCATTCCTTAAGAGGGGCCTTCTCCTCCAAATCTTTCCCGGACAGCGCCAGATCAGCCAGGCGGGTAGGCGCGAACAGCACCATCGCCCGGCCGGGAAACTTTTCTCCCTGGTTCACTTCGTACTGGCTGGCCAGAAAGCCTTCCTTTTCCAGCGTCTTCAGCATCTCGTACGCGCTCCACTTGCTGACTCCCAGCAGTTCGGCCACCCGCGCGTAATGCACCGGCAGGTTGGTGGCTTCGTAAAGCTGTTTAATCTTTTGCAGAAAGTCCATTCGCCGCCGGGTGATGCGCATTACAGTTCCCCCCCCCATGCTGATCATACTGTCAATTTATATTATCACCTCCCTGCACGTGTCTAGTCAAGGGCTGTAACATTTGGACGGGATGCAGCTTTTTTTTCAGTTCAGGATACGGTCTTCACGGCTTGCCGGGATCGTGCCTCCGCGGCTGCCGCCGCCCAGGCCGCCGCCTGCCGGTCGAGCTGTTCGCCCACTTCCCCTTTCAGCACGTCGCCAGCGCCGTCATGGGTGGGCATGGCCCCGCTTTCCGCCACGATGTCCCGGATGGCGGCAGGCACGTCGATAATGGGACACGGCCGCAGGTGGTTGCCGCAGAAAGGCTGCCTTTTTTGGAAAGCGGTAAACAGCGGTGAACGCAAAATCTCTTCCAGGCTGTGATCGTTGATGTTGTGAGTGGAAAAGTGGACAAAGGCGCACGGCTCCACCGCGCCGCTGGCGGTAACGTGGAAGTACCGCCGCCCGCCGGCGATGCACCCCTGGGTAAATTCCCCGTCGTTCCAGAAGTCGGCCAGCATGATGGGCTTATCCTTACGGATGGCGGGCACGCGCATCGCCATGTAGGACCGCTGCTCCGGTGTCAGCATCAGGTCCGGGTTGGGGTTGCGGCCGATGGGGATATAGTGGAAGATCCAGCCGTACCTGGCCCCTTTCTCTACCAGGAAGTCCACGAAGCCGTCGGAGGTGATTTCCTCCACGTTCTCCCGAGTGGCGGTGAGGGAAACGCCGAAGACAGCTCTCCGCTCCCGCAGCCGATCCATGGCGGCGGTTACCTTTTTAAACACCCCTGGCCCCCGCCGGCGGTCGGTCCTTTCCTCCCAGCCTTCGAGGCTGAAAGCCGGGGACAGGTTGCCCACCTCCACGATCTGGTCCGCTACCCGGTCATCGATCCTGGTGCCGTTAGTAAACAGCATGAAGGCCATGTCGCTGTGCTTGGCGGCCAAGTCGAACAGGCGCGGGTACATGAAGGGCTCCCCGCCGGACATAACGATCCAGTAGATCCCCAGTTCCTTGGCCTCACTGCAGAGGCGGTCCAGGCGGTCGTAATCAAGCTCGTCATGCTGGGCGTAGGCGCCGGCCCAGCACCCCTCGCACCGCAGGTTGCAGGCACTGGTCGGGTCTACCAGAATAGTATGAGGCACGTTGAATCCCAAAGTTTCTGACAAGTGCAACTGCCTGGGTATGCCCATTAGCATTGAATTGATAAAAAAGTTATATAGTAGCCGTTGCAATAAGTTGGGATGGGTATCCTTCAACACCCCCTCCGTCAGTTGTCGTACTGCCGGGTTGTCAATAATTGCCTTTTCTAATGCAGCCACCATTTGCTTATGTCTATCCTGCCGGGCTAAAAGCTTACCAAGGGTAAGCAGTTGTTCTAAGTGATGGACCGGGTCCCTGCTCAGGTAGCTTAACAACTCCCGTAATACTTTCTCACCTACGTACCGCTTGGCAAATTCAAGGTTGGACTCCCACTCTTTAATCACGGCGATTCTCCTCTCCACATGGAATTGACTTGGAACAACCACGGCATGTTTTCGATTAGCTCACCTGCCGCTCACCCCCTGTCCTGGTAATCACTTGTTCCCCAATATTCTTTTGTGATTACCTTGTTTGCTCGTCCGGTTTGATGGCCGGTTCCTCCAGCAAGTCCCCTGTTTTCAGTAAGGCGCTGATCTGTTCAACCGCCTGCCGTCCCACAGCTTCTCCTGCCTGGATGCATTCCCGGACCCGGTAAAACTCGTACCACCTCACGCTTTCCACCGCCGGCCTCAACAGCCAGTAATGCATGGAGGGAGTCGCTGGCGAGGAAACCTCGATGGAACGGTCATATAGTTCCAGTGTGCGGCCAACAACATTGATACTCTCGGGCAGTACCGGGTTCAGGAAACGCGAGAAACCCGGTGCGCCCATCAGGCGATACGCTTTCTTGGAAGGTATTTCCTTCCACCATTTCCATGCCTGCACCAGGACGTCAGTCCGGTCCACCGGTGAGCAAACATCCACGGCCACAACCACCGCCGCCTCCGCCTCCCATGCTGCCGCCGCCGGCACCGGCGTGGTGACCGAGCCATCCACCAGCAGGCGCCGCCCTGACTTGACTGGGCAAAAGATGCCGGGCACCGCGGTGCTGGCCCGCAAGGCCCGGGCCACCGGTCCGGAGTTGATGCGCACTTCCTCTCCGGTGGCAATGTCGGTGGCGACGACGATTAAAGTTTTTTCCAGTTGATCAAATTCTCTGCCCCTGGTTAAAGCATTAAAATACTTTTCCAGCCGGTTGCCGGCAATCACCCCTTGGCGGGGTATAGTCGGGTCTGCCAGGCCAACCAACTGCCGCCACCGCATATGGAGGGCCATATCTATCAATTCATCGATCCGGTATCCCGAGGCATAGGCGGCGCCTACTACCGCCCCCATGCTGGTCCCGGCAATAACGTCAATGGGGATGTCTGCCTCCCGGAAAGCCTTGAGCACCCCCAAGTGGGCATAGCCCCTGGCGCCGCCGCCCCCCAGGGCCAGTCCGATTCGTGGCCTTCCTCTAACCAGCTGCCTGTCATCCATTCTTACCGACCCCCGACGTTAGCTCAATTCCCATTGGCATAACCTACCTCTCATTCAACATTTGCTCCATTTGGCTGACCAGTTTCATATTCAAAGCTGCCAAGGTTTCCTGCCTCGGTCGCTGGACCTTTTCCAGCGTCCACGGAGCAGCGATTTGCATGTAGATCTTACTGCGGCGTGGGAAGACGGCGCCTACCGGCAGTGCCGTTCTGGTCCCCTTGATCGCCACCGGCAGCACCGGCGCCCCTGCCTTCAAAGCCAGGTACGCCCATCCCGTTTGGAATGGACAAAGCTTGTCCCCGGTGCAAACCTGGCCCTCAGGGAAAAGCCCGAGGGTACCCCCACTCTGCAATACCCGTAAGGCTGTCCGCATTCCCGCCAGCTCACTGGCCTCGTTTTGCACCGGGATGGCGCCCATAGTGCGTAAAAATGCCCCCACTACCGGCATCTTGAACAGGTAGGCTGCTGACAGGAACGTAATCCGCTGCGGCCAAAAAGCCACCAAAAGGAAGCCGTCCAGGAGACTGGTGTGGTTGGCCACCACAATCACCGGGCCTGTGCGGGGGATGTTGGCTTGCCCGGCAATGACCGGCTTCCCCAAAAGCCACAAAAAATACTTAGAAACTAGCTTAACCAACGTGTAGATCATGGGGTCATTTCCCACCTTTAAGCTAGGTTAACTGGATACTAACCTTAATAAGGGGCCGGCGAATGGCGATAAGATAAACCACAATTTCCCCAACTTCCCAGTTTTCTTAACTATAATACCTATGCTGGATGATGTCAAGATGGCTAACAGGGCGGCGGAAAGAGTGGGACGTAACCAGCCTTGCCCCTGCGGCAGTGGGAACGGCGTTACGACGTGGGGGACCGGTTGGGGTTCCTGCGGGCCACGGTGGAGTTCGCCATGAAGAGGGAGGACTTGCGGGAGCCTTTCCGGAAGTACTGGGAAGGATGAAGCCAGGTTGTGCGGGAACACGCCGCACTAAAAACCCACTGGGCCTCCAGTGGGGGGAAATATCCAAAACCATTATGTGGTAAAATCTTTCTTATAGTAACAGAGATGGGTGTTTGCAACATACCAGCTAACTATCAGTTTTTATTATGTGGTTCAAATGTAAAATGACCGTCGAAGGCTAAAGCTTCTTGAATGTTCAGATGCTCCATGATGGCTAAACTGGTACAGTCAGTGAAGGAAAAATCCTGATCATAGAATTTCTGAAATATTTCCAATGCTCTAGCCAAATAGTCCGGGGCAACAAAAATAATTCTAGCTGCTTTTTCGGAGAGTAATTCTTGAGCCAAAGCACAGCAACCACTACTCCGCCGCAGAGCGGCAGGAAATACCTGGCGACTTTCTTTTGGCCTTGCTCGAACTACTACGCCGCAGCTGTGTCCAGGTTTTTCACCCACCATTCCCTAAATTTAGCTAAAAGTTTAACCAAAATTTTACCGGTGGTTAACGAACGTAAAGGTAAGATTTAACATCTGCTTGCTACGATTAAGACAGTATAACCAAAACTACTTAAAATCGAGGAGGTAAATGTGCGTGAAGACAAGTAAAACCTTTGTGCGTGCCCTCTCGGCCCTCATCTGCCTTGGCCTGCTAATGTCCCTACTGCCGGCGGCCGCCCTGGCGCAGGCCAGGCCTATCACCATCACCTTTGACGGTCGCACAGTAGCCAGCGAAGCACCACTCGTAATCATTAACCACACGCTGATGGTCCCCCTGCGCATCGTCTTTGAAACCCTGGACGCCTATGTGGAATGGGACGGTGCCACCAGCACCATCACCGGCCGCAAAGCCGGTACCATCATCAGGCTCCGTGTTGGTGACAGGACGGCCACCGTCAACGACCGCACCGTTTCCCTGCCGGAGGCGGCCCGCATTGAGGGCGGCCGCACACTGGTGCCGCTGCGCTTCATCAGCGAAGCCCTCGGCGTCAGGGTGGAGTGGGACAGCGCCAGCCGTACGGCCCACATTTTTAGCACCGAGGGTGCCAGGAATGTGATCTTCATCCATCCTGACGGTGCATCCCCATCCTTTTTTGCCGCAGCGAGGATGTTACACTACGGCCCTGACGGCGAACTAAACTGGGATAGACTACCCTCTACAGCGGTCTACAATGGTCACATGAAGGATAACTTGACAGGGACATCCAATGCAGGTGCAGTTACCCATGCCTATGGCGTAAAGGTACACGACAGATCTTACGGCCTCGATGAAAGTGGCAATCCCGTCGTCTCCAGATCAGGGCAGAGATTAACCATATTAGAAGAGGCGAAGGCTGCTGGTTTCTCCGTTGGGATGGTTAATACAGGTACGATTACGGAGCCTGGGACAGGCGTATGGGGTGCAAGGGTAGCAGATCGTAATGACCATGCTGGGATAGCAAAGGAGCTAATAATGAGACCAGATGGTCAGGTGATCGATGTGATCTTCGGTGGTGGTGAAGTCTGGTTTTTGCCCAATACCATAGTCGGCAGGCACGGCAAGCCAGGCAGAAGGACAGACGGTCTAAACCTGATAACAGAAGCAATTGCAAGGGGTTACAGGGTGATTTATACAAAAGATGAGCTGTTAAATCTCCCGCCTGAGACAACGAGGGTACTCGGCCTCTTTGCAGCCCACGATACCTACAATGACAATAATGATGAGGCAACGCCGAGATACACCTATACTGAAGAGCAGCTACGGGCGGAAGGTTTAATGGATTACGACCCCAATGCCCCTACATTCGCACAGATGGTCGATGCTGCCATCAAAATACTATCTAAGAATCAAAACAGAGGCTTCTATCTTGTTGCAGAAGAGGAGGGGACAGATAACCTCGCAAATTTCGCTCTTAACGCAAGAGGGACAATAGAGGCGACAAAAAGGGCAGACGATGCTATTGGAGTTGCCCTTGAGTTTGCCAGAAGGAATCCCAATACCCTTGTCATTACTGCTGCAGACAGTGAAGCAAGCGGCCTCAGTGTTGTTGGGAATCCACCGCTTAGCACAGGTAATGTAGTTCCCACCCAGGAGTTAAGACGCCGTGATGGAACTATTTACTTCACAGAGTATCTTGATGGCCGAGACGGCACAAATACACCCCCCTTTATGTCCGCTCCAGATCGCAATGGCAACAGTTGGCCTTTTGCTATCGCATGGTCAACAAGGGCTGACCACTCGGGCAGCATAGTGGCACGCGCCTTTGGGCTTCACGCGGATATGCTTCGCGGAACTGTGGATAATACGGAGATTTACAGGATTAAGTATCGCGTCCTCTTCGACAAGGTTCTTCCTTAATTGGCTTTCCCCAGTGGATCCGGAACATGCCAGCTGCACGCGGGCCGGGCTTTTGAAGCCTGGCCGGGTGCGGAGCCGCTCCTGAGGCGACGTGGATGCGGTACATAAACCAACCTGCGAGTGGATGAGCGTCCTCAAGGATTTCCTCCCCCTCCGGATGGTTCCGGAGGGGGAGCGGGTCGTCCGCGGAAGGTTTAGCCTCTAACACTCTCCCGCCGAAGGGGTGGACCCCAACCAGGGCGCCGGTTCACTGCTGTCAATCCTTGAGTTTGCATGTGAACCAGATGCCAGGGCAGCGCTTGAAAGGCTGAAACAGGAAAGCGCAGGTCTATTCTACAGTGTTTCGGGAGACGTGGAAGCCGAGGAGGTCATCTTGAAGCGTGAGGCAAATATCGTTCTATATCTATTTACTTTCCCCTCTTTTCACTTAAAATGAATCATTATAAATAGCTTCAACAGTAGCTTTATCTGCAGTAACAGGAGCCAGGCTCAATAATAAATCCAAACTAGGAGTATTAAAGGCCAAATCTGTTAATTTTTTAACATCTTCCTTTTTAAACCCTTCATCTGCTAATTTGGAGGTTATCCCTACAGAGTACAGCCATTGCTCTACCCCTTTGGATGCTTTTTCCGCTTCACTTGGCAGCCCCTGTAAACCTCCAACAATAGGTGATAAGATATCAGCTAAAACTTCTGCGGTTGCCGGGTAAATTTGCTTAATTACTGCAGGCAATATCATACCTAACCCTAGGCCGTGGGCCAATTCGGGTTTAACTGCACTCAATGGATGCTCCAAGGCATGTGTGAAATGAAGCAATCCATTATCAAATGAGATCCCTGCAATTAGTGAAGCATAGAGCAGGTAATACCGTGCAGTTAAATCCTCGGGATGCGCTAAGGCCTGCGGCAAGTACCGGGAAATAAGGCGTACCGTCTCTTTGGCTAAAAGAATCGAAAAAGGGCTTGCAGCTTTACTGGTCGAAGCTTCAACAATATGGTTCAAAGCATCAACAGTAACAAAAAGAGTTTGGTTAGAAGGAAGTTTAGTCATTAATTGTGGATCATGATTAAATAATCCCAGGTAAACTATCCCTCTAGTGCAAAAGTACTCACAGAAACTGATTAATTCAATCCAATACCATAAAAAATTAGAAGCATAAGCTTACCATCAGATAATTTATGCTTCTAACAAAGAACTGGGGAAATTTTATCCACCTATAAAATTGTGATGTGATCATCGATGAAACCGCCATGATGAATAGACTGGTGTTGGACCTATTGGATTGATCCCAGATGGAGTCGGGTAATTTCCGGTTGGAGCGAACCCTTTTCCCTAGAATAATTAGTGGCCTTGCTCATTATAGACAAAATCTGGACCAGTTTTTATAAAGGAGATAAGGCACGGGCCAGGGCTTATGGCGGTACCGGGCTGGGACTTTCCATCGTAAGGGCTATTCAAGAACTGGATCAAAACGGTTACGGGGTGATTAACAACCCGGAAGGAGTGGAGTTCCGGTTTGAACTGGCTGCCGCCTCACCCTAAATAGGGCCTATCTGTTTTAGGTAGGCTTTAGCGGAAATAACCCCGTCCTCTAAACAGAAGACGGGGTTTTTATATTAGCATTAGACGCTCCGAGGCTTACGGAGCAGCCTAGCCAGCGGGGTTGCCGGAACCAGGAGCCCCTCCAAGGAGGACTGGCTGTTGTTCACCACGCTTACCAGCAGGCAGGTGGCGGGACCGGCGGATTTCTGCAGGTCCATAGTATGAGCGGTCTCCAGCAGTTCATAATTTAGTCCTGCTGTGCCCGCCAATTGCTCCAGCTCATAGCCGATTCCCTTGGAGCCCACGGGCAGAATTTCGTGAACCCCGGGCAGGTTGAGGACTGACCGTACGGTGTCAATCCCGGCGGTCTGGTCCGGAAAATCTAAAACCTCCTGCCCCACCAGGGGTTTCCCCAGGCAATAGACCAGGTCGCCGGGCCGGGAGGAGCCCAGTCTTAGTTGGCTGGGCTTGGCTATGCCGATCACCGTTACGCCAACCCCCGTTTGTTGGGTGGACATGTTTTCCTCGGTACTGCCGTTTAGAATAGAGAGGGGGAGACCGGCTGCGGCGACTGCCTGCCGGATACCCATAATTATTCCTGCCCCGGTGGGATGCATCTCCACGCTTAGGGTATTGATCACAGTAACCGGGGTTGCCCCGCTGGCCATCACTTCCATCAAGGGTACGGCGGCGGTAAGTTTTCCCACCAGCTCCCCCGAGACGGGTAGCCGATCCATGGGCTTGGGACCGATGGCACCGGCGGAATCGCAGGCGATGACCAGGGTTGTGCCCTCAATTTCTACCAGCGTCAGGTCCCTGACTTGCTTATTAAGCAGCAATTTTGCCACCGGCCTTGGCCATTGTCCTGTATACCAGGAAAGCCAGCAGGATATTCACCAGAGAGCCGACCAGCAGGGGTATGACCATCCCTACAAAGAAAGGCCAGCCAAAGATGGGTACCATAGAGAGCGGCGCCAGCACACCGTTAGCCAAAGTGGTTACAGGTACCGCCACATAGCCGGTGGTCTTTCGCACCAGGAAGCCGAACAGGTAAGCGAAGGCGGCCATTTGCCCGGCGATCAAGAGGTGAATTGGAAGGGTTAGCGGGAACCCCACAATACCCGAGGATACCAGGTGGCCTAGGGCGATAATCAGAGCTGCTTCACCTCCGCCAAAAGCGGCGGCGGCAAAAAAGCCGGGAGCAGAATCCAGCGCCACGGTGCCGGTGGGGCTTGGTATTTTGATAAAGGCTCCCACCACGCTCAACGCGATAAATAGGCCCATACGGGCTATGGTCTTGGTTGACATGATTAAACCTCCGTTCTTGAACCTCTCCACGACTTAAGTCGCGGGATTCTGGAACCCCGGACAATAGCGCTTCATTGATTCCTGCTTCATCGGGCCGTGCCCCCTTGTGGAAGGTCTTACCGGGCCTCCAACAGGCCATCCCCGCAGTCCCTGCGGTTCATCTTAACTAACCAGCTAATATCCGTTTCCCTTCGGCTAAAATGTTTTTTGCTGCGTTTAAGTCCCGGTCATGGATCGCTCCGCATTCCGGGCATTGCCACTCACGATCCGAAAGGGTCAGCATGGCGCTCTTCGTCCCGCATTTTTCACATATTCCCCACCTTCTTTTTGCGACTCAATGTACTTTTTGACTGCTTCTTCGGTGTTTTCACCGACGCTGGCCACAAAGTACGATGGGTTCCAGAGGTGCCCGCCCCACAGCTTCTTCTTGAGACCGGGAAACTCTTTGAACAAAAACCGCGCGGTATTGCCTTTGATGGCTTTCAGTATGTCGGGAATGTAGTGTTGCGGAGTGCAGTCCACCAAAAGATGTACGTGGTCCGGCATTACTTCCATCGTAACGATCTCGAATTTATGGAACTTTGCCAGTGACTGAAACATCTCTTTTAACCTGGTTTCTACCGGACCTTCGATTACCTTGTGGCGGCATTTGGTACAGAAGACTATATGGTAGCGCAAATAATATACGTAACCACGTCCTTTGTTGACTGGCATAGCTTTCACCTCTGCTTATATTATAATATATGTCGCCGCAGAAGTGAAACGTTTGTTTGGTTAGATGGGGGTGGTTTTTTTACAACTAAATTTAGTTGTTAAAAAATTGGCCTAACTCATGACTAAAGTCACGAGTGTGCGGCCAATCGGCCAATGTTCATCAAGTTTGCCAATTAAACACTTATTCTGCCTCACTTGATAATTTTCCTGCCCGGGTCAAAACATTTTGGCTGTTAGCCGTTGGGTAATGAACCGGCGCCAGGTGGTTTCCCGGGGAGAAGTGGGTTTGGAATAATCAATGTCTTTGTGGTAGGATATAATTTAGGATAAATCCCTTGAGCATTTTCAGGTTCCGCCACTCTCCCGCTCCAAATCCCATCCATTTTAATAAAGAGGTAATTGGTAATTTGACTTATCACCTGTGCCAGGCAAGTCCCGATCGGGTGGTTTTTGTGTCCACCGGCTACGGCCACGGGGTGGGCATGAGCCAGTACGGCGCCAACGGCATGGCCAAAAAGGGCAAGTCCTACCTGGACATCCTCACCCATTACTATACCGGAGTTAAACTGGATCAGATCAAATAGCCCGGGAGCATGCGCCCCCGGGCTCGCACCTGAATTGTTTAAAAGGCGCCGGCCGCAGCCTCTTCCAGGCCAAGACCTTTACGCTTGGCCCGGATATGGTCCAGGATGGCCTGGGCGGCCCTATGGGGGTTGGTCTCCACCAGAAACTTGCCGCCCACCAGTTTTTCCAGATCGGCGGTGAGTATATGGGTTACCAGGGGACTGCCGCCTACCGGCAGCATCACACCTACATGGGTAAAAACTCCCAGCATGACTGCCCAGGTGCCGATAGACAGGGCTTTTTCGTGCTGGAGTTCCGGCGCCGAGGCGGCCACGGGCAGGTCTTGAATCCGTACTTTCAGGTATTGCGCCAGGGCAGACAGCAGCACCTCGACGCGGGAATTGTCCACACAGCTGCCCATATGCAGGACCGGCGGCAGCGGCCCACCCAGTCCGGCTGCCTGTCCCACCGCGGTCAATACCGCCTTCAGGCCGCTGCCGGCGTATTTTTCCGTGGCTGCGGGCGTCATCAGACCGGCCTTGGCCAGGGCGTGCGCCGAACAGCCGGTGGCAACAACCAGCACGTTTTCGGCCAGCAGGGTTTTCACCAATTCCACATGGTTGCGGTCCTGGGGAACCTTGACGCTGTTACAGCCAACGGTAGCCACCGCCCCCAGGATCTGGCCGCTCGCCATATGGTCCACCAGGGGCTTTAACGGGTCTTCCCGGTTTACCGTCCCCAGGGCCGCTAAGATGGCTTCCACGCTGAAACCGCCCCACATCAGGCTGCTGACAGCGGGAATGTTCACCAGGGCGGGATTGCGCCGCTGATAGGCTGCCAGCGCCAGGCGCACAATGCGCTGGGCATCCTCGTCGGCGGTGGCCAGGGAGAAGGGGACGTGTTCCGCCCCGGGCATTTTCATAGTGGGCAGGGTGGTGATGATCTTGGTGTGGTAGCAGGCGGCTACATCCGCCAGGGAAGGCATAATGCACTGGATGTCCACCACCATGGCATCAACCGCCCCCGTTACAATGGCCAGTTCCTGCTGCAGGTAGTTGCCGGCGGAAGGGACGCCGTGGCGCATCAACACCTCGTTGCCGGAGCAGCAGATGCCTGCCACCTGGATGCCCTTCGCGCCAAGGGCTTTGGCCTCGTGCTCCAGTTTGCCCGCCCATTCCACCACTTTGATGGACAATAGGGGTATGTGGCCGTGGACCACGATGTTTACGTGATCCTCCTTCAAAACGCCCAGGTTGGCCTCGGTCTGGACCGGCTGGGGTGTGCCGAAAAGGATGTCCTGCATGTCGGTGCCAAGGTGCAGCCCGGCATAACCGTCTACCAAACCCAGCTTGCCTGCGGCCAGCAGCATGTTGACCGGGTCGGCGTCGCCGCCGTTGGCGGTTTGGTGCAGGGCTTCCCGCACTTCCCGGTCGGGGTTGCGGGGCAGAATGCCAAGCTTGCGCCAGGTCTCCACCCGTTCGGCCGGGGCGGTGGCGGTCAGCCAGCGCATGGGATGGGGGTTGTGGCTGGCAAAGTCGCCAAAGGCCGTTTCCGCCACCTCCCGGGCCATGTTCTGAGCCGACTTTCCTTCGGTGGCAATACCCAGTTTACCGGCCACCGCCTTCAGCTTGTCCGTATCCCTGATCTCGTAGGGAATCTTGCCTTGGCTGGCCAGATACAGCGCTTCCACCGCCTCATAGGAGTGATCCACATGACAGGCCGCGCCGCTGGCCACACCCCGCAGCAGGTAGCGGGCCACAATCTGGTCGGCGGATGCGCCGCAGATCCCCTTTTGGGCTTTTCCGGAGGGGTTAATGCGGCAGGGGCCCTGGACGCAGAGGCGGCAGCAGAGGCCTGACAGGCCTATACGGCACTGGGGCTGCTGGGCTGCATAGCGGTCGAAGACGGTGGTCACCCCGTCGGCCCTGGCCTTTTCCAGCATCTGGCCTGCTGCCGGATCCATGGTCAGGTTCTCCCAATTGTGCATGCTTTTACCTCCTTGTATACTATGAGCAGCAGCCGATCTGGACGTAAATTTCCAGTTCGGAGGTTGCTCTTTTTGATCCTTGAAAAATTAATAAAGATTATTCCTTGTATTATTGTCATCTTTTAAGCCGTAGCCCGGGTTGTGGGTATGTGGGCAACGCAAAGCGTTGTCCAAGCAGTTGTGGAGTTTGTGGATAACTCTTTAGAGTTATCCATCAAAATCCATAACTGCGCATATCCACAACCCCGTA